>SFTJ01000010.1 GCA_004563195.1 bacterium | reverse complement strand
CAACGACATCAAGGTGCGCGATGCCGAGGGCATACAGCTCGCCAATGCCAAGATTGACGAGATACGTAACGGCTTCTCCGAATGGCTCGAAGAGCAGTCACCGGAGTTCAAGGAACGGCTAGTGACGATGTACAACCGAAAGTTCAACTGTTTCATGCGTCCGAAGTACGACGGCTCGCACCAGACCTTTCCCGACCTTGACCTCAAGGGGCTGGCAAGCCGTGGTGTAAAGGACATCTATCCCTCGCAGAAGGACTGCGTGTGGATGCTCAAGCAGAATGGCGGCGGGATATGCGACCACGAGGTGGGAACGGGCAAGACGCTGATAATGTGCATGGCGGCGCACGAGATGAAACGGTTGGGCCTCGCCCACAAGCCGATGATTATCGGACTGAAAGCTAATGTGGCGGAGATGGCCGCCACCTATCAGGCGGCCTATCCCAACGCCCGCATCCTCTATGCCTCCGAGAAGGACTTCTCCACCGCCAACCGCGTCCGTTTCTTCAACAACATCAAGAACAACGACTACGACTGCGTCATCATGTCGCACGACCAGTTCGGTAAGATACCCCAGTCGCCGGAGTTGCAGCAGCGCATCCTGCAGGCGGAGCTTGACTCTGTGGAGGAGAGCCTCGAAGTGCTCCGGGCGCAGGGCAAGGACATCTCGCGGGCCATGCTCAAAGGACTGGAGAAGCGCAAGTTCAACCTGGAAGCGAAGCTGCAGAAGGTGGAGCACGCCATCAGCTCACGCACCGATGACGTGGTGGATTTCCGCCAGATGGGCATCGACCACCTGTTTGTCGATGAGAGCCACCAGTTCAAGAACCTCACCTTCAACACCCGTCACGACCGGGTGGCGGGCTTGGGCAACTCGGAGGGAAGCCAGAAGGCCCTGAACATGCTCTTTGCCATCCGCACCATACAGGAGCGCACGGGCAAGGATCTCGGGGCGACGTTCCTCTCCGGCACCACCATCAGCAACTCGCTCACGGAGCTGTACCTGCTCTTCAAGTATCTCCGCCCGAAGGAGCTGGAGCGGCAGGACATCCGCTGCTTCGATGCCTGGGCGGCCATCTTCGCCAAGAAGACCACCGATTTCGAGTTCAACGTGACGAACAACGTGGTGCAGAAGGAGCGTTTCCGTTACTTCATCAAGGTGCCGGAGCTGGCCGCCTTCTACAACGAGATTACCGACTACCGCACGGCGGAGGATGTGGGTGTGGATCGTCCGCACAAGAACGAGGTGCTTCACCACATACCGCCCACACCCGAACAGGAGGACTTCATACAGAAGCTGATGCAGTTCGCCAAGACGGGCGACGCCACGCTGCTGGGCAGGGCGGCACTCTCTGAGACGGAGGAGAAGGCGAAGATGCTCATCGCCACCGACTATGCCCGAAAGATGGCTCTCGACATGCGCATGATAGACCCTGCCTATGAGGACCACCCCGACAACAAGGCGAGCCACTGTGCCAAGACCATAGCGGAGTATTACCGCAGGTATGATGCGCAGAAAGGTACGCAGTTTGTCTTCTCAGACCTTGGCACCTACGCAAGCTGATGGAGGACTACGGCATCCCTGGCCATGAGGTACGCTTCATACAGGAGTGCAAGACGGACAAGGCACGCAAGGCGGTGATAGCCGCCATGAATGAGGGAACGGTGCGTGTGCTCTTCGGCTCCACCTCCATGCTCGGCACGGGCGTCAATGCGCAGAAGCGGTGTGTCGCCATCCATCATTTGGACACTCCTTGGCGACCGTCCGACCTGCAACAGCGGAACGGACGTGGCGTGCGTGCCGGCAACGAGATTGCCAAGCACTTTGCAGGGAACAACGTGGATGTCATCATCTATGCCGTGGAGAAATCGTTGGACAGCTATAAGTTCAACCTCCTTCACTGCAAGCAGACCTTCATCTCGCAGCTGAAAAGCGGAGCGATGGGCGCGCGTACCATTGACGAGGGAGCGATGGACGAGAAGTCGGGCATGAACTTCTCGGAATACATGGCCATCCTGTCCGGCAATACCGACCTGCTTGAAAAGGCGAAATTAGAGAAGCGTATCACCTCGCTCGAAGGGGAACGCAAGTCGTTCAACAAGGGCAGGCGTGAGTCGGAGTTCAAACTGGAGTCCAAGACAAGCGAGCTGCGGAACAACCAGGCGGTCATCGCCGCCATGATGGAGGACTGGGAGAAGTTTACTGCTACAGCCAAGACCGACAAGGAGGGCAACCGCCTGAATGCGCTACGCATAGAGGGCGTGGATTCCACCGACGAGAAAGTCCTCGGCAAGCATTTGCAGGAGATAGCCAAGAACGCTGTCACAGGAGGAATTTACCAGCCTGTCGGTGAACTGTACGGTTTCCCCGTCAAGGTGGTCAGCGAGCGTGTGTTCAAGGAGGGTCTGGAGTTTACCGATAACCGCTTTGTGGTGGAGGGGAACTACAAATACACCTACAACAATGGACACTTGGCGATGGCCGACCCGATAGCGGCAGCACGCAATTTCCTGAACGCCTTGGAGAGAATACCTTCCATGGTAGAACAGTACAAAGAGAAGAATAAGGCACTGGAACGTGACATACCGCAGTTGCAGGAGATTGTGGGCAAGGTATGGAAGAAGGAGGACGAACTGAAACAGTTGAAGTCCGAACTGGCCGCATTGGACCGAAAGATCCAGTTGGAGCTTGCACCACCTGTTCCAGAGGTGAAACAGCAGGAAGAAAAGCCTGATGGGGAAACTCATAATCTCCCCAACAAAAACATAGACATCCGACCGGAGCAGAATGAGCAGATTTATGGACGCAGAGAGATTGTAGAGCCTGTTCGTAGAATAAGACTGGGCTGAAAGCTGTATATATTATATAAGGAGGGAACACGTGTTGTTGAACTGAATCGAGACAGGGTGTTCCCCCTCCTTCATTTATCACATACAGCATATATCTATGGCTACTACAAGATTCAAGTTCCGTGCCTCTTCTGTTTCGGGAAAACAGGGCACGTTGTTCATTCAAGTGATTCATCAGCGTGTGGTGCGTCAGGTCAGCACGAAGTATAAACTCTATCCGAAGGAGTGGGATGCCGCCAAGCAGTCGGTCGTTTTCCCAAAAGATACGTTTCCTCCCCGCAGTCAGTATCTCCAAGAGGTGCAGGAGGCGTTGCAACATGATGCAGCACGCCTGCAACTCATCATCCTCTCGCTCGACCATAGCCGCAAGGCGTATCAGGCAAGGGATGTCGTCGAGCGGTTCTTGAAGAAAGAGCCCTCCGATGCCTTCCAACAATTTGCCGAAAGAATCATCGATCAAAAGAAAGAGGAGGGGCATCTCTCCATTGCCGCCAAATATCGCTCTTCGCTCAACAGCCTCAACCGGTTCCTCGATGGTCGCCTGCTTACCTTTGACGACATGAACTCCTCACAGATGCTCGGTTATGAGACCTATCTGAAAAAACAAGGGCTGTGCTCCAACATCACCTCTTTCTATATGCGTAATCTGCGTGCCATCTACAATCAAGCGGTGAAGCAAGGGCTTACGCCACAGAACCATCCATTCTCCACTGTCTATACCGGCATAGCCAAAACCGTGAAGCGTGCTGTCAATGCCAAGGAGTTTCAGCAAATAAAGTCTGTCACACTGCCCCCTAATTCCTTCGCTGCCCTATCGCGCGACATCTTCCTCTTCAGTTTCTACACCTGTGGCATGTCGCTGATAGACATCGCCAATCTGAAGAAGACCGACCTGCAAGGCGACTATCTTGTCTATTGCCGTCAGAAGACGGGACAACAGATACGAATCCATTGGGAACCTTGTATGCAGGAATTGGTGAATAAATATCATAAAGACGACTCCCCTTATCTCTTTTCCCTCATCGCTTTTCCCGGCATTGACGAGGAGCGTCAATATCAGAACAGGATACACCTCATCAACCATCACCTGAAGAAATTGGGCGAGGAGTTGGGCCTGTCCTCCAAACTCACATCTTATGTGGCGCGTCACTCTTGGGCAAGTATCGCCAAGAGCCAGAATGTACCTGTAGCAGCCATCAGCGAAGCGATGGGACACACCTCCGAACGCACAACACGCATCTATCTGAAATGGTTCGATAACACCCTCGTTGACAGTGCCAACCAAAAGGTACTCAGTGCGATAGCATAAAGAATGGAGGAAAAATGGTGTTGTGCAAAATGCTTCATCTCTTGGTAAGAGATGTATCGGGCAACATAACGTGCATGTTATCAATGAAATGGGAAGTGGGGGTCAGATTTTTCGCTCAACATTTGTATCACATTTTGGAAAACAGCTTAAATTGACTCAAATCAACAATTTTGTCTGTTTTTCAAAGATAATTCCATAATTCTTAGGCAGTTTGAAAACTTTTTCATACCTTTGCCAGCGATTAGATACATCTCTTACCAAGAGATGAAGATAATTAGAAACAACAAAAAGTGTAGAATTTAACAAAAAAGGAATGTAAGGTTAAGATGAAATCGCAAGTTGACAGGAAGCTTGACTCCAGGAGCCAGCTTTTACATACAATATGCGTAACTGCCTGTTTCTCAGTTAAAAAGAGAAGCAAGCGGGAATAAAAGAAGTACTCTTACCCTCCATTTTTACCCCTCAAAGGCTGTTTTTTTTCTTATTCATGGGAGCTGAAAAAACGTCAGAAGACCGTTGGTACGTGTTGCGCGATTTAGCACGTCCGAACGCCAAGAATCCCGCCTACAAACAACTGCAAGCGATGCCGGAGATGAAGGATTGCGTGTTTGTGCCGCTCAAGCAACATGTGTTCATGGAGTTTGGGAAGCGTGTGGTGCGCTTTATCCCCTACATGCCCGACCTTGTCTTTGTCCATAAGTCCAAGGAAGAACTTGACCCCATCGTCCGCAAGATGGAACTGTTGCAGTACCGCTATGTGCGTGGTGGCAAGCAGTTTGAGGCGATGAGCGTTCGAGCCGAGGATTTTAAGAAGTTCAAGGATGCCGTCGAGCAAACCGACAATGTGGAATACTATAGCTATGAGGAGGTTTCTCCCCGGATATATGGCAAGCAGATACGCATTGTCGGTGGTCGTCTCAACGGCTTCGAGGGTCGTCTGATGAGCAAGAAAGGCAGCAAGTTTAAACGTCTCCTTGTTGACCTCCGGGAGTGCAATCTCGCTGCCGCTATCCAAGTGGAATCGGAGTTTATTCAGATAGTGAAATGAATACAATAAGCGATATAAAAATAATATCCAATAACTTCCGATATGGCAATCGGATAGCATGAGGCAATCATAATTTATCGGCGAGAGCATTGTGAAGAAAAGAGTGTTGAATGAATGTACCTATTCGCTTTGATAATAACATACTTTGACTAACGAATTAAATGGTAAAATCCATGGAAACGAAAGAAACATTCGTATTTAACAGAATCGAAATTGAGGGTAAGCCTTCTATCGAACAGTTAATATCATGGTTCCAGAATAAAATGTATAAAGAAGATTATGGATTAGGGTTTACATCCATAACAAATGAAGATGGACTCATCTTTGCTCAAATATTGTTTCGTTCGCCATCCTATATACAGCATTACAATGCGGCAAATGGACTGTTTGAAAAACAAGTGATAAACATTTACGGAGAATTGGAACTGTTGTATGATATTGATAACAATATGATATATACAACATCTTCTCAAACAAAATTTGCAAAGGCAAAGACACTGTTGCGAGAGAGTATCAAAAGTCGTATAACCTTTAGCAATATTGAGTTTTCTGCCAAAACGATGTTTGAGAAGGTGCAGAAGATGGGTTTTATGCCATTCATTACTGATTTGACCATAAAGCAGTTTAAGTATAAAGAGGGGGCTATGGGCAGATATTCCGTACATCTTGACGATAAGGATTTGGGGTATGAATTGTTGGACTCGTATTCTGATAGCATAAATCGAATGACTGTTCAGGTTCAATCCAACAAGTATCCAGATTTCATACTCTCAATAGCATCTCAGAATTCCCTCACAATCAAATGCAGAGAAGAAAATCTTTGGCCGATTATCAATGACTTAAAATCTTACTTGTAATGGAAGATCAACATTATAACGGGGATGAATGGAATAAGCAAATAGTGAAACTTCTCACATTATTTGGCTGGACTCATAATGGAGATTACGATATGGATGTAAAAGGCAGTGACGGTGAGAAAATGGGGATTGATGCGATTATGCAATTCGACACGCCATTAAAAAGTATGCCACAACTTGCGGTAGTTGAGTCTAAACGATATGCAACGACAAGTTTTAATAAGACGTTGTTACAGGAATGGATTATGAGATTAGACAAGAAGCTGTTAAATCTTCGCAACTCCAGTCCTTTTTATGATACATTTCCTACAGCTCAAGAGTGTACCTTAACTGATACTGGCATAATTGCCATTTGGTTCCACGATACAGATGAATATAAGAGATTCATACCAACATTTAAGGACATATTAAGCCAAATTACCATACCAACGAGGACCCGGAAGGCGGGTTTCAACAAAATATGGGTTTTGGACAATTTGCGCCTAATGAAGTTGTTTGCACTTCAAACAGCAATAAGGGAACTCTCACATAGAGATAACTTTAGGTTTCTGTATTCACCTCGTTTTTGTGAAGACAGGCCAACTGAAAGACAAAGCACACTAACGATTGAGTACATGTTCTCTGATATTGTATTTGCAGAACAAGAAATAGAGGAAGAAGGAAAGCGAAAAGAGTTATCCTATATATTCTATTTTGGGGATCTCAATTACAACAGTTTCAAAATGGTAAAGGCTGCATATTCCAAGACTGTGAATTGGGATAAGAGAAAAGAAATAAGTAAGTCGTAAAAATTAATTTATACTAAGCCGCATGGGCAAAGTTGATATTGAGTTTAGTGCCGAGTGCAGCCAAAGCTCGATTGGTCGCATAGAGCAAGGCGTCTGTGGAGCAATAATCCACAGGCCTGAGCCATTTGCCCTTGAGGATTCGCCACAGTGTCTCTGCTATATTCAAATGTGGACTGTATGGCGGAAGAAAGAAGAGAAACAGACCGCGCTTCTCCCATACCGGCCGAAGTTCCCTCATAAGTTTACATCTGTGCACACTCGCATTGTCAAGTACAACAAATGTGTTCTTGCGGATGCGGAACGAAAGCCGGTCCATAAAATCGGCAATTTTGTCGGCTGTCATATTCTCAGTGGTAGAAAATCCCTCATATCTGTTATTTCGATCTATCATGCCGAAAATATTGAGTCTCAATCTCCTTTCGGAAGGAATATAGACATCCTCACCCCGGAATTGCCATCCGTATGGCACGTATCCCTCAGTGCAGATGTGGCTTTCATCTCCATAATAAAGATCGATGAGACCTTCTTTTTCCTGTTGTACGAGTTCTTGCAGCTTCTCGGTCTTATACACATAGAGCTGCGGCGAGGGTTTCCCCTTCGGACGTTTTCTTATACGTCTATATCTCGCGCCAAGGCGGATAAAAAAGCCCGGAAGGTACTGTCGCTTGCTTCTTTCCCCGATGCCCGTTGCCATGCCTCTTTCGCTTTCTTCACGCTCTGTCTGTCGTTCTCTATGGCTTTGCGTACAACTTCTTCGTCCGAGCAATCCATGATCGGTTTGCGACCACGGCCAGGACGTGTCTCCAGGCCTCTGATGCCTTCTGATTCGAAGCGTTTCACCCAGGAATTGACGGATATATGGGTCATTTCGGTCTGTAGACCAACCTGTTCCGAGGTTAGCCCTGTGGATTTCAGAAGTACCGCACGACAACGCATACGGTATGCATGGCTCTTGCCTTGGCGAAAGCCCTCTTCCAGTTGCTGACGTTGCTGCTCTGTCAGGTGTATAACTTTTATTTTTGCGATAGCTGTATATATTTATATGATTGCGCAAAGGTATGCAAAGATATTGATATAAACTAATTTTCAACATCTACTTATGCAAAGATATTGATATAAACTAATTTTCAACATCTACTTAATTCTATATGTCTATAATACGGACGAGGAGTTTAGAAAAATTGAGCCCGATATAAAAGAAAGGATTTTTTCCGGGTTCAACATTTCGATTAGGAAAATGCAGTGCATCAATACTATTCCGAACTACATCATCAATGATTAATAGCACAATGAGTCAAGACAAGTTTGTATATCCTGAAAGATATGAGATTCAAGAGGTTTGTGAGAATTTCATTAAAAGACGGCATTTAAACCAGATGATGCAGGAAAAAGGCATTTTCGGTATAAGTGCTTCCACAGAGGAACTCAGTCAAATAATGTCCAATTGTATTTTTGACGCTGTAACAATTGATGATTTTCGTAAAAATGCAATCCAGTGTTCAAATCGCAATAATCTGTCAGGCTTTCTCATAACATCCTCCGCAAAAGATTTATCTGTAAAGGACATCTATGAAAAAGCGAGAGACAATAGTAATCTCAAGCTGTCAAGACAGTACAGGCTTGGAATGTTGGTCAAAGAAACCAGGGACGGTAAGGACTACTTTAAAGGAAAGTTAGATTATGAGATACGCCGTCCCGGGCGTATCCAGTTCATGGATAAAGAGACAGGGAGTTGCGAGTTCTACATGTTTGAAACGAAGAATAATGAATGGCAGGTAGAGGTTGACGGCACTCGTTCATCGGACGGAAAGGAAGTTCAAAAGTTATTCACTCAACTTGTGGACAAGAGCATTACTCGTATTCATGTATTGGATATAGATTGCCTAAAAGACAAACAGACTATTGAGTTCTTTGATGAAATAATAAAAAGGGGATTACCTGACGAGTGGAAATTTCAGGATGTTGTTGCTCTTACATTTAGACGTGGAAGAGACGAAGTTGAAGAGAATATAGAAAATGAGGATGAAGAAAAATCCAAAACAACTCCATTGACTGGGATACGTCAGGCAATATTAGAGGGAGGCAATCTCAGAGATAACGAGTTCGTGCACAAGTTTGAAGAGAATGGCTGTATTTTTTCAGCTATGACATTGGAATATCAGAATGCATCTACACCTGAAACGATTCACATAAGAGCCGAGTTCAAGGGAAGTCCGAAAATTTTCGAGGTTTCAATAGTGAATATATTTGAAAACGAGGGCCTTGAAGCAAAGAAAGAACAGTCTTCTCTTTCTGTCAAAAAGAATCTTGAGGTTCGTACTGCATTTTGGAATAATGCACGCATAATTTACAATGAGATTGTAAGCAAACAATGAAATCAATCGAAAAAAATAAAGTTAATATATGAGCGTATTCAAAGACAAAGTCCTGTTGATTACAGGCGGTACGGGCAGTTTTGGTAATGCCGTGCTTCGTCGCTTTTTGGACAGCGACATCAAGGAAATCAGAATCCTTAGCAGAGATGAAAAGAAGCAGGATGACATGCGTCACTTCCTGCAGGCCAACCGAACTGATGTAGCCCACAAGGTGAAGTTTTATATCGGTAATGTCCGCGACCGTCAGGCTGTGGATTTTGCGATGGCAGGTGTTGATTACGTCTTCTCTGCCGCAGCCTTGAAGCAGGTGCCTTCTTGCGAGTTCTTCCCCATGGAGGCAGTCCGCACCAATGTGGAAGGAACCAACAACGTGCTGCTCTCAGCCATTGCGCATGAGGTGAAGAATGTGGTGGTACTCTCCACCGACAAGGCTGCCTATCCCATCAATGCCATGGGTATCTCCAAGGCGATGATGGAGAAGGTGGCAATTGCTCAGGGTCGTGCCCTTGGAGCGAATGCCAAGACAACTATCTGCTGCACTCGCTATGGCAATGTGATGGCAAGTCGTGGCTCAGTTATCCCTCTTTGGGTAGAGCAGATGATGGAAGGCAAGCCTATCACCATCACCGACCCTAACATGACTCGCTTCATGATGACACTCGATGATGCCGTTGACCTTGTAATCTATGCATTCACCCACGGTGAGAATGGAGATCTCTTCGTACAGAAAGCTCCGGCAGCTACTCTCGATGTGCTGGCAGAAGCTCTCAAGCAAACATACACAAAGATTGATCCGAAATATGGAGAAACGGAGGTTAAGGTGATTGGCACTCGCCATGGTGAGAAGCTCTATGAGACACTTGTAACCCGCGAGGAAATGGCAAAGGCGGAGGATATGGGTGGCTACTACCGTATTCCTTGCGACAATCGCGATTTGAATTACGACAAGTATTTCAGTGTTGGCGACCACAAGGTAGAGCAGGTTGAGGAGTACCACTCACACAATACCGCACGCCTTGATGTTGAGGGTATGAAGAACCTCCTTCTCAAGCTTAACTTCATTCGTGAGGATCTTGGTCTCCAGCCTCGCGCAAAAGCACGCGACTATCGTTCTGAATAATTAATTAGAAAATATTTTGGTATGAAAATCTTTATATGTGGGTGCAATGGCATGGCTGGTCATACCATTTCCCTTTATCTCAAAGAGCAAGGCCATGATATTTATGGCTTTGATCTGCGTGAGTCTCAATATATCGACTCTTTTGCCTGCAATGCCTTTGATACAGATACACTGCGAAAAGTGATCACAGAGGGTAACTATGATACAGTGATTAACTGTATCGGTGTGCTCAATCAGTTTGCCGAACAGAATCATGCTTTGGCTTCTTTCCTGAACAGTTATTTCCCTCATTTCCTTGCCGACGTTACCAAAGACAGCAATACGCAAGTAATCCACATGTCAACCGACTGTGTTTTCTCGGGCAAAAGAGGTTCATATACAGAATCAGATTTTCAGGATGGTGAGACCTTCTACGACCGCTCAAAGGCTCTTGGCGAACTGAATGACGAGAAAAACATCACCCTAAGAAACTCAATCGTAGGTCCTGACATCAATCCTAAGGGAATTGGCCTTCTCAACTGGTTCCTTCATCAGGAAGGCGAGATTAACGGCTACACCAAGGCAATGTGGACAGGTCAGACTACCCTTCAACTGGCAAAAACGATGGAGCAGGCGGCACTTACCCGTGCTCATGGTCTTGTGAATACTGTTCCTGATCATTCCATCAGTAAATATGAACTTTGTGGATTGTTCAACAAGTATTTCCGCAATGGTTCTATTAAGATTAACCCAATCGAAGGCGTGAATGCTGATAAGTCGCTGAAGCGCACTAACTTCGATTTCCCATATCTCATTCCCGACTATGAGACTATGGTAAGAGAATTGGCTGAATGGGTGTATGCCCATAAAGAAATGTATCCTCATTATAATCTGTAAGTTATGAAGAAACTCAAACTAATGACTATCGTGGGCACTCGCCCGGAGATAATAAAGATGTCGGCCATCATCAAGAAGGCAGACGTGTATTTCGACCAAGTACTTGTTCATACAGGTCAGAACTACGATTACACGCTCAATGAAGTCTTCTTCAAAGACCTTGGACTTCGAGAGCCTGATTATTACTTGGGTGTTGTAGGCAAGAACATTGGCGAAACGATGGGTAATGTCATCTCTAAGGCATACGACCTGATGGTGGAAGTGAAGCCCGATGCAGTTATCGTACTTGGAGATACCAACTCATGCCTCTCTATCATTGCCGCAAAGCGCCTGAAAATTCCTATCTTCCACATGGAGGCAGGCAACCGCTGCAAGGACGAGAATCTGCCAGAAGAAGTAATCCGCAGAATTGTGGATGTGACTTCAGATGTAAATCTTTGCTATTCTGAGCATGCTCGTAGATATATTCTTCAGAGTGGTGTAAAACCAGAATATACTTATGTTGTAGGTTCACCAATGGCAGAGGTGCTTTCATCTGTACTTCCGCAGATAGAGGCATCCAACATCCTTCAAGAGCTTGGTTTGGAGAAGGGGAAATACATCCTCCTCTCTGCTCATCGAGAAGAGAACATTGACATCGAGCAGAATTTCTTCTCGCTGATGAATGCAGTAAATGAAATGGCACGCACCTACGATATGCCTGTGCTCTATAGCTGCCATCCTCGCTCGGAAAAGATGATCGAGAAGAGAGGATTCAAGTTTGATGAGCGCGTCATCCAGCACAAACCGCTCGGATTCTTTGACTACAACAAGCTCCAGCAGAACGCATTCTGTGTGGTATCAGACTCAGGTACAGTACCCGAGGAAGGTGCTTTCTTCCACTTCCCCGCTGTTTCTGTCCGCACCTCTACCGAGCGTCCAGAGGCAATGGATAAGGGTGTCTTTACTATTGGCTCTATAACATCCGAGGCCGTATGTCAGGCAGTAGCCCTCGCAACCTCAATGCACGAGAATGGTGATGATTCATATCCTGTTCCCGCATATACCGATGAGAATGTGTCAACCAAGGTTGTTAAGCTCATCCAGAGCTATGTAGGCATCATCAACAAGATGGTGTGGAGAAAATAAAAACAAATGATTATTGATCAGAAACTCATGGACTCCCTTTCGCAACAAGCGAAGGAGAGTCCTCGAATGAGGCAAGCGTTTGACTTGCGCACCACACCGAACGACTCATCTCAGCGCATCCTCAATGCCGTAGAACCGGGCACTATCCTCCCCATCCATCGCCATAGAGGCTCTACCGAAACGATTATCGTCCTTCGCGGAAAAGTAGTGCAACATTATTATAACGATGCAGGCGAGAAGACAGCCTCTTACGAGCTTGCGCCTAATTCTGCCCAAGTAGGCATGAGCGTCCCTGTAGGTCAGTGGCATGCCTTGGAATCCCTCGAAGAAGGAAGCGTCATCTTCGAATGCAAAGACGGTGCCTATGCACCATTGCAACCATCCGAATTTTTGAATGTGTCCTTGTTAGGTACTCCAAAGGTGCTAACCACACCTTCATGGCAACTCTATCAGCAACTTTGCGACACCGTTTTTGGTTCTGGTGCAGTAACAATCAAACCCACCAGAAGAGACAACAATATAATTGGCACGCTTAAATATACACGAGAGTTTGCAGACTTTCGCAAGAATTTCCAAACTCGCCTTGAACGCCTCAGAGATAAGTTCAAAGCCTCATCTTATTATTCGGAACTTCTCGAAACAGTCAAGCAGGTGGCTGATCCAAGCAACTGGGAAGGTGCATACGCAGAACTCGTTGCATACGATGTTCTACACAATGGCTATCACGGCTCCGACTTCCAGCTCAATGTTACACTTGGTGGTGATAAATCTTACGCTTCAGATCTTGGAGGCAAGCAGACTAACGAAGACGGCTATCTTCCAGATTATGGCATTTATTTCGATGTCAAGAGCCTTGCTGATACTACCGGCAATATCCTTAAAGAACTTATCCAAGAAGCTATCAACAAAGCAGGTCTCGCTCATGAGTGCGATGTACTCCCCGAATATCCGTTGGACGATGACGAAGCCGATTATGCAGACAATCGCAGAGTCTTGATGGAAGAACTCCGTGATTATCTGAAAGCAAACGAACCAACCGATGGAAAGGGAAAAGACACACTCAGGAGTCAAAATCTCCCTCATTTGACCTATCGCATTCTTTGGGGTGGTGGCATTAATTCCACTACTGGCGAATATGGGCCATACGAACATGCCGAGAATACAAAGCATCTGATGCTAAAGCGTTATACCAAGAAGTTTATGAAGGACAGCCCATCGCTAATTGTCCTGGTCAACTTCCCATGGTACAACAACCGTATCAACTCATTCATCAATGCCGATGAACTCTACTATCGTGCTCTCTCTCGCAGAACCTTCTGTGGTTACAAGCATTCATCGGATGCGATGGTAGATATTAATCCAAAATACACAGGTACAGAATCACCTCACGAAGTTTCTCAACACCTCTCGGGCATCATTTTTATAGATGACCATAGCATATTCACCGACACTTATTCATGCCATACTTATCTCAACCCTAATGCGGTAAATCCGATAACACTTGGCGACTCCTACCTGCATGAGGTCGTAAGGGTAGCTGATAGTAGAAGTGTGATTGATGATTTTAGAGGTGATAATTATTAATAATCAATTATGGCAAAGAAAAAAGAAGAAATCAACCTGCCTATCGCAAGTACTTTGAATATGCCCAAGCAGAAGGTGGTAGATTTGCTCAGGAAGCAGATAGAGCAGTCAGTTGTATTATTACAATATCAAGTCCCATCGCACCAAGTCATGAGGGGTTATGATATGTTTGGTGGCGGTGGTCATGCAGCAAAAGAGTATGATAAAGAAGCACAGAATGCCTTCTTCAACGAGTTTCACAAGTGGGATGCTCGTAATGAGGAAATCTTTACTCGTGCTTTTGTTGATGCCAACAATACGGACTTGGATGGCTATCGTCAAATTGGTAGATCTATATTTTATTCAGATGTTGTCGTAGAACAGAAGGAATCCATCACTAAACTGGTAGCTTATATGCAAGGATTCATAGATCGGATTGACCTAATACCTTGCAATGCAACATCTGCTATAACAGAAAAATCCAAGGTTGAGGCGAGTACTGACAAGGTCTTCATAGTTCATGGACATGGAGAATTAGTCAAGGTAACAGTTGCACGCACCTTAGAGCAACTTGGACTCAAGCCAATTATCCTTCATGAACAAGAAGATTACGGAAACACTATCATCGAGAAATTTGAGTCGAATGCCACAGATATAGGATTTGCGATAGTATTACTTACCGCTGACGATATGGGCATCTCAAGAAAGGATATTGAAAAATCAAATACAGAGAATAGAGAACCCAAAGCTTCAAAAAGAGCTCGTCAGAATGTAGTCTTCGAGATGGGGTATTTTATGGGTAAACTTGACCGTGCACACGTGTTCCTCTTGCTTGAAGATGGGGTTGAGAAGCCCGGAGATTTAGACGGCATCGTTTATACACCTATTGATTCCGAAGGAATGTGGAAGATAAAACTTGCTAAACGTTTGAAGGCTGTGGGATACAAAGTGAATACAGATGCAATAATTTGAAAATATGTCAGATACATCAGCAAACAATAAACGCATAGCGAAGAATACCCTGATGCTCTATGTCAGGATGCTCTTCACCATGGCAGTATCACTCTTCACCTCCAGAGTAGTCTTGCAAACCCTTGGAGTGGAAGACTATGGCGTATTCAGCGTTGTGGGAGGGGTCATCACCATGTTTGCATTCATTAATGGAGGAATGGTGTCTTCAACCCAAAGATATCTGAATTTTGAAATAGCTAAAGGAAATGCAGAAAGACTGAGAAGTGTATTCAATACAGCTTTGCAGATTCATGCTCTCATAGCGTTGATCATCATCATCCTTGGTGAGACTGTCGGTTTGTGGTTCTTGCTTGAGAAGCTCGTTATACCCGAAGAGCGTATGACAGCTGCAATGTGGGTTTACCAATGTTCTATCATTGCCTGTGCCGTCAACATCTTATCAGTGCCTTACAATGCAGATATCATCGCACATGAGAAAATGTCGGCTTTTGCATTCATTTCCATATTAGATGTCACACTAAAGCTCGTAATAGTCTATCTGCTGGTAATTTCCCCTATAGACAAACTAATTGCTTATGCTATCCTAACTCTACTCGTTCAACTGCTCATTCGTTATGTATATACCCGTTACTGCAACAAGCATTTTCAGGAATCCTTTGTCGAATGGAAACTCAACAAGCTATTGTTCAAGGAAATGCTGAGCTTTGCAGGCTGGAGCTTTTGGGGAAATCTCGCAGGTATTCTATATACCCAAGGACTTAACATGATGCTCAACATATTCTTTGGTCCTGTTGTCAATGCTGCTCGAGGTATTGCAGTGCAGGTACAGGCAACAGTCCAGCAGTTTGTGAGCGGATTCCAGACCGCTCTTAATCCTCAGATTACTAAAAATTACGCATCTGGAGATTTAGCCCAAATGCACAGCCTGATGTTCCGCAGTGCTCGATTCTCCTTCCTTCTGTTGTTCTTCCTCTCTCTTCCCGTGCTGCTGGAAACAGACTTCCTACTAACCTTGTGGCTTAAGACAGTACCCGATGATGCGGTCATTTTCACTCAAATCATGATTTGCATATCCTTGATATATACTACTGCAAATCCGTGTGTAGTGGCCAACCAAGCCACAGGAAAAGTAAAAATTTATCAGATGGTAGTAGGCGGAATCCTTCTCATGATACTCCCCATTTCATACATAGTCTTGAAACTGGGCGCTCCTGCCTATTCCGTTTTCATTGTCCATTTCTGTGTAGAATCAGTAGCTCAATTCTCAAGAATGTACATGCTGAGAAAACTCATCAACCTACCCATGTGGCAATATATGAAGAATATCTATATTCCGATAGTCACAACCGTGGTTGTTGCCATCATTCTGCCTATCATCGTTCGTATGCAAGGTGAGGACGGTTGGCTCAGATTCATTGCAGTAGGCTTCACATGTGTCCTGTCTGTAGGAATCAGTACATTCTTCATTGGATTTACCAAACACGAAAGAGTATTCTTTTTGGACAAAGGGCTCAGACTATTAAGAATCAGAAGATGAAAAGAAATACATATTTTGATTTCCTCCGAGGGTTTGCCATCATGATGGTGGTGGGCATCCATACCTACACATTGGGAGAGGACAGCACAGTAGTGAGACAGATGCTCAATACAGCTGTTCCTTTATTCATAGCCATTTCTGGATATTTCTTGTCTCAGAAGAAAATGGAGAATAAGGATGATTACAGATCCTTTCTTAAAAAGCAACTCCCCAAAGTCTATCTGCCGGTATTGGTGTGGTCACTGCCGCTATATGCGTTAACACTATATTCTGGCAGTAGTATTATAAAGCAAACAATATTGCTTTTGATCTGTGGACTTTCCATCTACTATTTTGTAGCTTTCATAATGCAGTGCTATGTAGTTCTTCCTGTTATAAATAATTGTATATCAGGAAATAAGCGTAGGGGGGGGGTAATTGTAAGTTGCCTTATTTCATTTGCGTGGACAGCAGGAGTCGAGTACATGAATACCATTCAAGGTAAAGGGATTCCCCTAATTCTTTACGCAGGTCCACTCCCTTGTTGGCTGATGTTCTTTGTATTGGGAGTTATGATAGGTCATAAGCCTGAAAGAAATTATTCAATCATTCTTCCTATAGCTATTACCATCTTAGGATTTGTGCTATCCGTTATTGAGTCAGAATACTTGCTCGACCATTATGGCAAAGGTGTAGGCATCAAGCCATCCTCTTTCATTTATTCAGCAGGAATGATATTCCTGATGTTCTCAAGCAAATTGGAAAATCTAATCAGACGAACAGGTGCTATTTATAGATTTATTATTTGGATAGGTAGTCTTTCTTTCGGCATCTACCTTATTCATTGCTATTTCATTAGTTTCTGTGTGAGGCGTTTACCTATTGATAGTTGGCTACTGCAATGGTCATTAGCTTTGTTCTTGACTGTAGTTTTCATTTTGATAATTAGAAAATTGCTTCCAACAAAGTACCATAAATACTTAGGTATATGATAACTGTTACCGACAAACATAACTGTTGCGGCTGCTCAGCCTGTGCAAATATTTGCCCCAAGCATTGCATCTCAATGCAAGCCGACAGCGAAGGCTTTCTCTACCCCAAGGTCAATGAAGCAGATTGCATCGACTGTGGACTTTGTGAGAAGGTGTGCCATGAGCTGCATCCTTTTGAGGAGCGCAAGCCACAGAAAGTATATGCTGCCATCAATAAGAATGAGGAAGTACGTTTGAAGTCTTCTTCCGGTGGCATCTTCTATCTCCTTGCAGAGAAGACAATAGCCGAAGGAGGCGTTGTCTTTGGAGCACGCTTTGATGAGCAGTGGCAAGTCGTGATAGACTATGCAGAAACGATGGAAGGCATAAAGGCTTTTATGGGCAGCAAATATGTGCAGGCTCGTATGGCAACAGCCTACGCAGATGCAAAGCGATTCCTCACCGAAGGACGCAAGGTGCTTTTCTCGGGCACTCCTTGTCAGATAGCAGGACTGCACCATTTCCTCCGCAAGCCCTATGACAATCTCCTCTCTGTAGATATCATCTGCCATGGCACTCCAAGTCCAAAGGTGTGGGGCATGTATATCGATGAAGTAGTGACAGCAGGACGAAATGCTATCAACGAAGTGCAGTTTCGCAACAAGCGCAACGGTTGGAAAGCCTTCAACTTCACGATGGAATACAACAAGGACGAGCAATCAGTCTCCCTTTCCAGCCATCATCAGCAGAACCATTTCATGCGAGCCTTCCTTCGCGATATGATTCTCCGTCCCTCTTGTTACCAGTGTCAGGCAAAGAGCGGTAGAAGCCATAGCGACATCACCATAGCCGACTTCTGGGGCATCAACACAGAAATGCCCGACATGGACGATGACAAAGGTACTGGATTGGTATTGATCAATACCGACAAGGGACAAACTGCACTCGATTGGAGCAAGACAAACCACAAAGAGACAACAGCAGATATTGCAATCGGACACAATCCCGCTTACTTCCGTTCTGTAGCTCCCCACACCAAACGAGCCGAGTTCTTTGCTCGCATAGACGAAACAGAGAGTGTAAACGCCCTTATTGTTGACTGCCTCCGTCCTACTCTCAAACAACGCTTTAGCATGTCTCTTTCTTCGTGCAAGCACTTGATAAAGATAATGCTAAGATTTGCTATGGGGGGGGGGGAAAACGAAGTAGCCAATCACGCTGAGATAGTTTCTATCCCTCAAATACCAGAAAATGCTTCCGTTACTGCCATCACATTCCGCAACAAGCAGCAAGGCTGGAAGTCATATCGTATGGAAATCAAGATAAAGTAAAAGACAAATATATGAAGATAGGAATACTTACTTTTCATTGGGCAACCAACTATGGTGCTGTCTTGCAATGCTATGCCTTGCAGACATATTTGGAATCGTTGGGGCATAAGGTTAACGTCATAAATTACAAACCGAGTTTTTTTGATGAATCGGTATATAAATTCTTACGTTACCGAAAGTTCCTGCATTTATCTTCTTATTTCAAAACAATAAAAATGGAGAAGATGTTAGTGGACTTTCGCAGCAAGTATCTCAAACAAACAGATAGGGTGCTAACAATAAACAGTATAGAAAAAATAGCCTCGGTGTTTGACATAATTATATCTGGAAGCGACCAAGTTCTAAATCCTTGCTTTCTGATGGGAGGAGAAGGAGCTCACAAGATAACTCCAACATATTTTCTTGACTTTCCTTTTGATGGAAAACGTATAGGGTATGCTTTAAGCTTTGGGTGTGTCAAATATCCCAAGATTGCGTTGAAGGAGGCAAGAAAACATATAGGCACTTTCGACATACTGAGCGTCAGAGAGTCTTCAGGGATAGAAATCGTCAGATCTATGGGAAGAGATGATGTTGTGGTTGTACCTGATCCCACATTGCTGATGCCAGCGGAGTTCTATCATTCTTTGGCCGACGAATGTACATATACAAAACTTTCATACACATATTGTTTTTTTATTCGCCATATCACAGAACGTAAGCGTGCAATTAAACATATTTTGAAGGATAGACCAGCACTTTGGAACAATGATGATAGAAGATATAGCCTACAAGAATGGTTAAGTAAAATAAAACATGCAGAATTTATTATTACTGATTCATTTCACTGTATGGTTATGTGCTTGAAACTTCATACTCCATTTGTTGTTATCACCGAACAAGAAGGTAATGTAGGCATGAATGATAGGTTATATACTTTATTGGGTGAAATAGGAATGAAGAAATGTGTAGTCCATAAAAATAATCTTGATGCAATCTATCCTCTAATGAACGAAACGTATAATTGGAAGGACGTAGATTTTGCGATGAAGAAATTACAAAATTATGGTTATGAGTTTATAACAAATAACATTTAATAAACAAATGATAGTTGTAGTCTTTTGTAGTATTATATCCATGTTGCTGACCTATCTTGATAGTAAAGAACGGTTGCGCAACGGCATGGCGTTTAGTTTTGTATTATTAGCTTTCCTCGGAGTCATTCATTATGATTATGGAAATGACTATATGGCTTATTACAATATTTATAACAGCATTATTGATTATAAAGGTTCTGTTACAGATATATTAAGCGGAGATGTCTATAAAGATGTTGGTTGGACTGTTTTATGTTTGTTATTTAGTCATTTTGGGGGGTTCTTTGTACTCATTGCTGCAATTAGCATATTTGAAAACTTCACTTATTATTTTCTGATTAAAAAGTTTGTTCCCCAAAGACATTGGGCGTTCGCTCTGTTTATATATCTATTTAACTATACCTATTATCTCTTGAATTTTTCCATGCTTAGACAGGGTTTGGCAATTGCATTAGGAGTGATGGCTGTTATATTATTAAAGAAGACTACCCATAAATACATTCTGCCTATATTATTGTTATTTGTCGCCTTTTCTATCCATTCATCTTCGTTAATATGTTCGCTTGCATATCTTCTGTGTTTTTTCCAATATAAAAATACGAAATCGTTGTCAATCATATTATCTGTTCTTTTTGTCGTGTTTATCCTGTCAAGGGATTTTATGGCCAGTTTCATTGAACCATTTTTAGTATTTGACACTTTTGATGGTTTCTTGGAGAAATACAGTGAAAGAGGACAAGTCTCGGGATTAGGTCTGTTATTTTTGGTAAATAGTATTCCCCTATTTGTGGCTGCCTCATTGTATTACAAAGAAGCTACTCTTTCCATTGATGAAAAGCATTTGCTATTACTCGCTTCAATCGGGGTTATGATTGTTCCCTTTTCCACAATCGCACTGATGATCTCCAGATTAGCCATATACTTCAGTGTATTCTCAATTGCTGCATTTCCTGTTATGTATAGCAAAATTTCCGACCATGGATTACGTGCAGGATTAGTATCTCTATTTATTGTATCACAGTTATACTCCTACTACGATTTCTTTACAAGCGATACATACGGAGTTCCATATAACGATTTCAAAACCATATTCAGTGTATTATAAAATAAATTATTTAATTATGAGAGTTTTATTGCTTAATTGTGTTTATATCCATGGTAGTACGGGGAAGATTGTTGCTGACACTCGTGAGTACTTAATTAGGAACGGCATTGATACATTTGTTGGCTATGGCAATTTTTTATCAGAAAAAACTGAGAAAGTATTCAAGTTCGGTACAAAATGGGAAACAAAATTATTTTCTATTTTATCGAAATTGGGGTATGCACAATATGCAAGCAGCCCTGTAGCAACGTATAGATTATTGCACTATATTGATGAGGTTTGTCCTGATATTGTACATCTTCACTGTATGAACGGATATTGTGTAAATCTGTTTAGTTTACTTGAATATTTAGTCGCGAAGAAAATAAAAACCGTAGTCACTCATCATGCCGAATTTTACTACACGGGTAATTGTGGACATGCTTATGACTGTAACGGTTATTCTCACCAGAAGTGCAGAAAATGCCCTACTCCAAAGCAAGCAACGAACACTAAAACATTTATCTGTCCATCCCACTATTCATGGAAACGTATGTACAATGCTTTCAGATCCTTTGATAAAAACAATCTTGTTTTTACAGCAGTTTCGCCATGGGTGAAATTAAGATCAAGCCAATCACCCATTGTGAACAAGTTTGATTGTCATGTAGTGAATAACGGATTGGAGACGTCTGTATTCCATCGAAGACAAACCAGCACTTTTACTGCGATAAAGGAAGGTTACCAATTTTCTGTTTTACATGTGACTGCTGCATTTATTCCTCAAGACAAGGATAATATCAAGGGCGGATATTATGTGGTTGAAATTGCCAAAAGAATGCCCAATGTTAAATTTATTATTGCAGCATCGTACGTCAAGGTTGATACACAACTACCTGATAATATTTTGGTTTATGGTAGTGTATCTGACCAGGACAAGCTTGCAGAATTGTATTCAGTATGTGATACCACCTTGCTGACCTCCAAAAGAGAAACATTTTCAATGGTGACGGCTGAATCCCTTTGCTGTGGAACCCCTATCGTAGGATTTAAAGCCGGAGGACCTGAGACAATAGCATTAGATAAGTATTCAAGATTTGTTGAGTATGGAGATATAGCTTCTCTTGAAAAAGTATTGTCAGAGGTTCTAAAGACAAAGTATGACCATGAAATAATGTCTCAAGAGGCACAAAGTGTTTACTCTAAAGAAAGAATGGCATCAGAATTTCTAAATATCTACAAAGATTTATACAACAAATGAATAAGAGAGTATTAATTGTTGCTTCTGTTGTATCATTTATCGAGTGGTTCAATAAGGAGAACGTTGACTATCTGAACAAGACGCGCCAGTGCGAACTGCATATAGCCTGTAATTTCGACTATATGGAGGATACAGACGAAGATCGCACGCGTGCATACATAGATAAGATAAAGAGTGAAGGTGTAATCCTGCATAACATTCATTTTGCTCGTTCTCCTTTCAGCAGTCAGAACATCGATTGCTACAAACAGTTGAAGGCTATTATTGATGAGAATCACTTCGACCTCATCCATGTGCATACTCCTACCGTTAGTATCCTCACACGTTTGGCAGCACGGAAGGCTCGTAAGGAAGGAACTACCGTGATGTACACTTGCCATGGATTCCACTTCCACAATGCAGCACCCAAGAAGAACTGGATGATGTTCTATCCGATGGAGCGAATGATGTCACGTTTCTGTGACTATATCGTCACCATCAACAAGGAGGATTTCAATCTTGCTAAGACCTTTCATGCTCCTAATGTCCGTTACATCCCTGGTGTGGGAGTGAACATCAATCGCATTCACGACTGCAAGATTGATAAGAAGGCTTACAAACGCGAGATTGGCGTGCCAGAGGATTGCGTGCTTGTCCTCTCTATAGGCGAGATGATAGAGCGCAAGAATCATGAGGTGATTGTGCGTGCGCTTGCCAAGGTGCAGAATCCTAACGTCTATTATGCCATTTGTGGTAAGGGTCCTCTTCGTGAGCATCTGGAGCAGTTGGCTAATGAACTTGGTGTTGGTGATCGTGTGAAGTTCCTTGGCTTCCGCAAGGACATTTCAGAGCTTTGCAATACAGCCGATATCAGTGCATTCCCTTCACATATTGAGGGACTTGGCCTTGCCGGTATCGAAGCCATGGCGGCTGGCGTTCCTTTGGTGTCAAGCAATGTTCACGGCATCCTCGACTATGTGATAGATGGCAAAACAGGTTACGCACTCGATCCTGATGATGTCCATGGCTTCGCAAAGGCAATCTCAAAGCTTGCTGATGATGAGAACCTACGAAATAATATGGCATCTAACTGCTGGAATGCAGTAGCTCCATTTGAGATAGACAACGCACTCCGTGTAATGTGGGGTATTTACGATGAAATACTTAAATAGACATCAATATGCCTTTAAATATTAATCACAAGCATCCTTTGATAAATTATGTCAGATGTATCATACAGCACTATGACCACCAAAAGTATTGGAGGTATCGTGCATTCGTTACCAACCCGGCAGCGGGGGGGGGTAAATTAGGACTGATTTTCAAGTATTTAAAGTTAATGTATATCAAGCGATGTGATGCGTATAATAATGCATCCTTCGGAACGGACTTAAATGCTGGTGCTCTATTCAAAACGCCACCCAGATTGCCTCATGGGCCAAATGGGATTATCGTCTCGCCTTATGCTAAAGTAGGAGCTAATGCTTACATCTATCATCAAGTATCCATTGCTGATGATGGTAAAGATTATCACAATGCCCCGATAATTGGAGATAATGTGATAATTGGAGCAGGTGCTAAAATTATCGGAAAAGTTACGATTGGTGATAATGCTAAAATTGGAGCTGGTGCAATCGTAATAGATGATGTGCCAGCTGGAGCAACTGCAGTTAGTCCGAAAGCAAGATTAATAATAAAATAAAAAAACAATATGAAGTATTCAATGAAAGATATTACTTCTTCACTTACAAAGAAGAAGAATAGTCGTAGTTCCCTTTGGGTTCAATTGTGGGTACGTAAGGCTTCGTTCCCTGTGACTTATTGTTTTATCAATGCGGGATGGTCTGCAAATCAAGTGTCTATACTCTCTTGGATTTTGATCTTTGTAGCTGCCGTATGTCTTTGCATCAACAATTTCTGGTGGATGCTGGCAGGCGTAATCCTTACTAATTTTTGGTTAGTATTGGATTGTGTGGATGGAAATATTGCCCGAGTAAAGAAGGTTAAATCCTTTATGGGCGACTACTTTGATGCAGTTGCAGGTTATGGACCATTCTCATTTACAACGCTAGCACTTGGTATCGCAGCTTATAATACCACCTTCCTTGTTCCAGAGGAATATAAGTATTGGCTGATTATCATTGGCGGCTTTGGTGCCATGTGTAACCTCTATATGCGACTTGTGCATCAGAAGTATCTCAACTGCTTCTTTGCTGCAAAACAAATATTGGGCGAAAACGAAGAAATAACGTTGAAGGATACAGAGGATAAGAAGAGCTTTGCCTACATCCGTGAGCAGATTGACAAGAACCTTGGCGTATCAGGTTTGTTTATGCCTTGGTTGTTTGTGGGATTGTTCACAAATACTTTCGACATTATGGTGGTGTTCTATACTTTGTATTATGTAGTATCGTTCCTTGCCATTTGTGTATTGTATAGCCGCAATGCTTCAATGTTTGAGGTTGAAGCACAAGCAAAGATGAAAGAAATGGGTAAAAGAATATAAGCGTATGAAATTACTATATTGTAGCGCATTTATGTTCCGCGAGGAAGGAGGTCAAACTTATGCGCTCCCGTCATGTGCAGATCCTTTTTTTCAAAAATATCTTGATGTTTTTGATAAAGTGAGGGTTTTGGGCATTCCTGTTAGGGATTATCTTGACACAAGTGCTTTGGTAAAAATGACAGATCCTCGCATAAGCGTGCGAATAGCGAAACCGAATACTGCACCTGCTGACTTTAAGAATGATAAAGAAGTTAAACGCGTACTTCGTGAGGAAATTGAAAAGGCTGAGGCTATTTTGATGAAACCTGCCTCTCGCAGAGGTATGATGGCAATCAGGATTGCGGAAGAACTTCACAAACCCTACATGATAGAGATGACGGGGGACATTCATAATGCATTAAAGCAGCACCCCTCATTACTTAAACGTATGTATGCGCCATTCTTCTATTGGCAGATTAAAAATGCTATCAAGAACTGTAAGTTCGGCATATATGTTAGTAAGGATTATCTGCAACAGCAATTTCCAATCAATGGCATCATGTGTGGTTGTGCGGATGTAATACTTGAGGCTGCTGACGAGCAAATCCTTGAAAGAAGGTATAAAAAAATAGATGCTAAACAAGAATCTGACATTGTCGAAATTTCTCTCATAGGCTTCTATCAAGGAAAGATGAAGGGAGTAGATACAGCTATTAGAGCCCTCTCCAAACTGCCAGATAATTATCGTCTGAATATTTTAGGCAATGGAACACAGAAGAGCAGAGATAATTGGTATGGTTATGCTTCATCTTTAGGGATCAAGAACCCAAAGAATCGCATCACCTTCCCTGCACCTTTACCCAATGCAACAGCGGTATTAGAATGGCTTGATACACAAGATTTCTTTGTTCTTCCAACTCGTAGCGAAGGGTTTGGACGTTGTGTGGCAGAAGCGATGTCTCGTGGTTGTGTATGCTTTGCTACTAATATTTGCACTATGCCGGAGCTGTTGGGAAAGGAGTGTTTACATCCTCTTGGAGATGGAGATAGATTGGCCGAACTCATTCTTAAATACAATACAGATAAAGAATTGATGAAGGCTAATGCAAAGCGCAATTTTGATAAAGCCAAAGAGTATGATTTCGAGATTTTGCGTGAAAGAAGAAATAAATTCTTAAACCAATTCAAGGAATATTGTGAAAGCAACAAAGTATAAACATATCATTCCATTAGGATACTTCTGTAGTGTGGCTATGGAACTTGAGCGCAAAGGCCTGAGAACAGCTTCATATCCTTTTGACTGGATAATTAGCGATAGTTTCGAAAATATCCTTAAACTGCTCGATAATAATTTCGAAGATTTTCTTGATGAAGAATCTTTATATCAAGAAGAGATTCCCAACCACTATTACAATTATCGTACAGGTATTCATTTTTATCATGATTTCGATGCATACACACCATTGAGGAATCAGATATATTCAGTACGCAAAAAATACGATCGGAGAATTAAACGCTTGTATGATGACGTAAAGGAACCCTCACTATTTATTAGGTATTGCTTGAATGAAAAAGAAGTTGAGTGGATAGAAAATAATCTGACATCAATTGTTTCACAAGTAAAACAGTACAATCGTGATAATAATATAGTATTTATTGTACCTCAGGGTATCAAATATGAGATAACAAGTGCTTTAATTGGGGGGGGGGTATTTTTGTGCGCATAGCATCTGATAGTAAGGATGTTGTGCGTCATTATTTCAAAACTAATCCCGAGTTTTTACGGTACTTGTATAAGCACACTTCTCTCAATATATTCCAGATATTAAACAACCTGAGGATTCATTATTTATCAAGAATACGGAAAAGATATGCTAAGAAGGTGGTTACAGAACAACAACCTTATAGACATTTGAAACAATACAACGACATAAAGCAATGAAGATTTTATATATAGGTAGTATATGTAACGAATCAGAGTTTGAGGCGACAAACAGCAGAAGCAAGATAAAAGTATCTTCTGCACCTCAGCACTTTGAAGCGGCAATACTAAAAGGACTCTCGTCTGTTTGCGATGTGGAACTTACGTGTATTTCTGCAGAATGCATTGCTACATATCCCAACGGTAGCAAGTTCTATCTTTCAGAGAGAACAGATGATTTAGATAATGACTTGACAACAAAGATTGCGCCTGCCATTAATCTGCCATTTATCAAGCCAAAAATGCATGCTAATGCAATTGGTAGGATGGTTGAGAAATGGCTGCGTGATAATCAAAGTACAATTGACAAATGCGTATTCTTGTATGGCTTCTATACTGCGGTTGCCGAAAAGACCTTTGAAATCTGTAAGAAATACGGATGCAAGTGTTTCACGATGATTACAGATATGCCGTCTGTGGCATTGACAGAGCACAAAGGCCTCAAAGGATATTTTAAGGCAAAGGCTCGTGAACATGCAGTAAAGGTGCAGGGGTTGGCAGATGGCTATGTGTTTATCACCAAACAAATGGCGGATGTTGTTGCTCCGGGTAAACCTTTTCATGTGATGGAGGTGCTTGTAGATACTTCTATTGTCAACAATACTAAATGTGGTAACAAGCAAAGGGCATTGATGTATGCTGGTACGCTATATAAGAAATACGGCATTGATACCTTGATTGACGTTTACGAGCAGTTGGAAACTGATTATGAACTCTGGATCATGGGAGCTGGCGATTATGAGGAGGAAATCAAAAAGAAAGCTGAAATAAATCCACGAATCAAATTCTTTGGAGTGGTATCGCGAGAAGAGGTTATGAAAAGAGAACAGGAGGCATCCCTTCTCCTCAATATTCGCAATCCCAAGGATGAATATACAAAGTATTCTTTCCCATCAAAGATGATTGAGTATATGCTGAGTGGCACGCCTGTCTTTACAACAAAGTTACCTGGTTTCCCTGCCGATTATAACGAGTATCTGTATTATAATGAAGAATATACCCAGGAAGGATTAATCAGAGATTTAAAGAAGGTCCTTTCGTTGCCAGAAGAAGAACTGAAAGAAAAAGGGAAACGTGCTTCTGAGTTTGTGAGAAACAATAAAAACTGCGAGAGACAAATGGCTATGATGGTAGAATTCATCAAATCTCAATTGTAAAAACTAATAGTGAAATGAAAAAGAAATACAAAATTGGTTATACAACAGGAGTGTACGATATGTTTCATATCGGGCATCTCAACATCCTTAGACGCGCTAAGGAACAGTGTGAAATGCTCATTGTAGGAGTTACAACTGACGAGCTTTGCTATAAGCGAAAGCAGAAGTATCCCATCATCAACGAGCAGGAGCGTATGGCTATTGTTGAGGCTATACGCTATGTAGATAAGGTAGTGCCCCAGGCAGACATGGAGAAGATTCGTCCTGTGAAAGAACTCGGTGCGGATGCTGTCTTCGTTGGTTCTGACTGGAAGGGAACTGAGGCATGGAACAACTATGAAAAGCAGTTTGCCGAAGTAGGTTGTACTGTTGTGTATCTGGATCATACCGATGGCATCAGTTCAAGCATATTGAGGGAAAAGATTAGTAAGTAGATGGCAGAATCTAAGAACGGTCCTAACTTCATGGCCTTCTGTGATGATAATATATCTATGGCAGGACCAATTGTTAAACTTAAACTTGTCTGGAAAATACGGGGGAAGGCTTTGGAAAGATACCTAAAAGATAGCTCGGATGCACTTCTTATCGAATTAAAGGAAGGGCTAGCATTATACGATGGAGTTGCACTTGGCTTGCAATGGAAAGACTTTTACTTGAAGGTAGAGGAGTTCATCAATCTATTCGAGGATTTGGATAGTGAAGAAGAACTCTTTTCCGAAGCTCTCGTTGGTGACTTCTATTCCAGCCCCGAATCCTTATGTAAATCCCTACTTCGCATCAGAGAACGGCATGGCGTAGATACTGCCAAGCGAATGTTCTCTTTCGCTACACTATTCCACGATACAACAATAAGAACGGTATGGGATTTATACAACTATTGTAAATCCCGAAGGCTTCACTTCGCATCGATGCTATATCTGATACCTATTTATGCCAAAGGTAACAAGCGGATAGATGGCGATGACTTGCTCAAAGAGTTGTCTTGGTGTATAGATAAAGTAGCTATTCCTGTAACAACCGCATTCAATGCAATGCTGCAGTGCCGATGCTTACCTGACTTTGAAGCGACCATACATCAAGATGGCATTCTTGAGTTTAGCGATGCTTATACGCAACTGGAAGATGGCTTTCTGGAACCTGTCAGAATGACAGAATGTGATTTGCTGGAGTTTGACAAAAACACAAGAAAGGAGCTGTTGCGCAGGTCATCATCAAGCAAACTCTTTTCGCGCGATGAATTTGATGCGAACCTGCATAACATGTCGGTTTATTTTGCTGATTATGGTATATTGGACAATCCTTTATATCTGGAGATTAAGAATCTTGCTGATGATGTATTTCACTATCTCCATGACGACTTCGAGATTGCCATACCAGAAAGAGATTTCAGAAAAATCTGCCATAAATACCCCTCATTGGTGCTCTACAAGGATATGAGCGGATTTTTCGAAGTAACCGCATCCCGTTATCCTTTCTTCCGTATTGGGAGGATATATTACTCAACAATTCTCTTCTTCCAAAGGTATATCGTGAATGCGATAAACAGATCATTGGAACGCAAAAAGAAGTTTCAGATTGATTCTGGATTTGTTTTTGAGAAGAGGGTTGTCGATCTTGTGAAGGGTTATGGATTCGAATACCGTAAAACCTGCAAGCGTATTGAACACAAGGAGTTTGACGTGGTTTGCGTAAAGGATGGTTGCATCTATAACTTCCAGTGCAAGAACAACTACATCAATGTGCAGAAGATAGACACGAACTGGATAAAGACAGCAGCTCAGAAACATCGCACTCTGGCACATGCTTATGACAAAGCACTCGAAAAGGAACACAACCGCGAGGATATGTTAAAGCAGGAGCTTGGCATGGATAGAATTGAGAGTTTTGTTATTACTCGATTTCCAGTAATTACACCTAATCAACGAGTCGTTTCATTCAATATAATGCCTGTCTATTTGGAGGAGGGGCTTTTCGAGTCTCAATGAAGATAAATTTTATAAAAAAAGAAGAAACAACAAAAATATCAACATTATGAACGGAAGATTATCACAAGAAGATAGGGCTCGCCAGATGGAGGAGCAGTTAAAGCGTAACGATGCGCAAGTAATCAACAAATTTCTCACAGAAGCAGAATATGCCGAGTTGAGACAACACTATAAGCAGAATTTTGAAGAAATAGCGCAATTGATAGCACGTGAAGGCGACCGTATCTCCATAGAGAGCATCTTTAATATACCAAATAAAGTGCCTCAGTATATCCTTTCAGATGATTTCTTGTTCATCGTGCAAGTTAATCAAGCTATCAAAAGAGGTTCTCTGAGAGAAGATATGATCCTATAATTACAGCGGGTATGACCAATGAGGTACGTAGGGATACATTTATCATAGAACAATTGTTCTTCGAGTTGCTACATGTGTCGTTAGGCATACGGATTTGTCTTTCTCATACGCCCAGTGCGGATGAGTGGGATAAATTATATAGCATTGCTAAGAAGCAGAGCCTCATAGGTGTATGTTTTGCAGGAGTGCATAAGCTGGTTGCTCAGCAACAAAAGCCACCTGAGGCACTATACCTTACGTGGATGGGGATGGCTGCGAAAATACAGCAACGTAATGAAATTGTTAATCGGCAGTGTGTTGAGCTACAAGCGAGACTCTCCGCCGACGGTATCTGTTCGTGTATCCTAAAAGGACAAGGTGTTGGTATGCAGTATGCTGAGCATCTCCGCGGACTGCGTCAGAGCGGCGACATTGACATCTGGATTGAAGGTGGCGTTGAGGCTGCGGTGAAATTGGCTGAGCGTTTAGGTCAGAAGGTTGAGGTGACGGAGCAACATGTGCACTTAGATTATTTCCCGGAAACTGAAGTAGAGGCGCATTTCATTCCTTCTATGTTACGACACCCCTTTGCAAATAGAAGGTTACAGCGTTGGTTTGAGGAGCAAAAACCGATACAATTTAAACATTGGAACGAGGTGAGGCTATGTGTTCCTACAACGAGTTTTAATCTGGTGTATTTGCTGATACACATCTATCGCCATCTGTTTGGTGAAGGCGTTGGGTTGAGGCAGGTGATGGACTACTATTTTGTGCTTCAACCAGGAGGTATTGAAGGTACAAATAGCAAAGAAAAGGCTTTTCAAACCATTAAGCAATTAGGGCTGACGAATTTTGCAGGAGCTCTGATGTATGTGATGCGTGAAATTTTTGGCTTGCAACGAGAGCGGATGTTGTGCAATCCTAACGAGAGACATGGAAAGTTCTTGTTGAATGAGATTATGATTGCTGGCAACATGGGGCACCACGATGAGCGTCTGAAAGATTTACATGGGAGAACTCGCTTGCTCCGTTTCTACAAAATAACGAAGCATAATATGCGTCTCATAGGCTATTACCCAATCGAAACGCTTTGGGCTCCATTCACACGTATCAAGATTTGGGTGTGGAGAAAGTGGAATGGATGGATATAATAACAGAAAACATAAAAATTATTCAATATGTTCATAAAGAGAATTTTTGATATAATAGCAAGTATTTTGGGCTTGCTGATTCTTTGGCCAGTTCTTTTGATTGCGGCAATAATGATAAAGGTAAAAATGCCTGGTGGGCCTGCATTTTTTACGCAGAAACGTGTGGGCAAAGGGGGAAAGTTGTTTACTTGCCATAAGTTCAGGACGATGACGATGGCTCCTAAAGCTTCAGAGGCTTTAAATGGTTCCAAAGGTTCCAATTGGAGTACCGTGTCGGTGGCAGGTGACTCGCGCATCACTCCTTTTGGGGCGAAGCTGAGACATTATAAGCTGGATGAGCTGCCGGGACTTTGGGATGTACTGATTGGCAATATGTCGTTCGTGGGTCCTCGGCCTGATGTACCTGGGTATGCGGATAAACTCGTAGGTGATGACAGGGATGTGCTGAAACTGAGACCGGGGATTACGGGACCTGCAACGCTGAAATATCGGTTGGAGGACGAAATGATTGCGGAGTTTGTCCGCAAGCTTAGAGAAGGGAGCATAGAGCTTAGAGAAGGGCTACGAATGCCAGAAAACATCAATACTATGACTGACCAGGAGGTGGCGGTGTGGTATAACGACAATGTGATCTATCCCGACAAGGTGCGGCTGAATTGCTATTATTACCGTCATTACAGTTTCTGGAAAGATATTGAGATGATTCTTGCCACTGTATTGAAATTCAAAGTAAAGTTCGCGGGGGAGTATGTTTAAGTTAATCGCAATCGAGACAATACAACGTCATGAAAATCTGTATCACATTACAGAAGGAATGACAGACTACCAGAGACGTGCTGTGGATTTACGACGGGCACGTTATGACAGTGTCATGAAAGTGATCAAACCCAATCATGTTTTCTGGTTCTATAAGGGATATGGGATAAAGGAGGACGGGGAGTATGAAAGAATAGCATGTACGGAAGACGACTTCTTTTCATACGGTCATACGAATGTAAGTATCTGCTCAATCGTTGCAGAGAATGGAATGGGAAAGAGTTCTCTTTTAGAATTGTATTTCCGAATCATCAACAATGTGTCGTTTGCACTGAGAGACGGTCTGCCTGTACAGAAGGCACATTTATGCTTTGTGCGTGACATATATGCAAAAGTAGTCTATGAGGTTGACAACAAATTTTATATTGTCGAACAAAGGGACGGCATAATAACCTTCTATGACCAAACGGAGGCAGAAAACAACTGGCAATATGACTATGACAACTATAATGAGCAGGAGCTGGAAGAGCATGTAGCCAAAGAGCGACTGAAGAAATTTTTCTATTCTATAGTTGTCAACTACTCGCAATATTCCTACAATACAAATGACTATATTTCCGAGTGGGACGACCACAATCAAGATGGAGTTGAAAGCAATGACAACCAGTGCTGGATAAGCAATCTGTTTCACAAGAATGATGCTTACCAGACACCGATAGTGCTGAATCCATTCAGGGAAGAGGGGAATATCAACATAAACAAGGAGAAGGATTTGACTCACAAACGTCTGTTCCAGCTTGTGATGACCAATCCGGACATGTTGAATAGGGTGCTGAGAAACAAAAGAGCGAGATGTTTTGTTTTTGATGTAGAGGAAGATTTAAATCCTGTTCCTGGGCACAGATATAGTTCGAGGAGAGTAATCAGAATGATGGCGCAGATGAATATCATAGAATCAATGCGCAAATCTATCGGTTCAAAAACCGTAAATGACGTTGGCAAACGAATTACTGCGGCATGGGGTCATGCCCTTGGGTATTACATAGAGCCAAAGCAGAGTGATGATTATTGGAGGGATATGGATGTTGTGCGAACGATCAACTATATTGTCTATAAAACACTGAAGATAACCACGATATACTCAAAATATAGCAGACATAAGGAGTGTTTTGGTGATAAAAAGAGCGTGCAGCAATATGTAAATGAACTGAACGAGGACAATTCACACATCACATTAAAAATACGCAAGTGCTTGGCATACCTCAATTTCAGGCATTACGGAAGTGGACATTTAGACAATGGTCGCATTGTCGGCAATAAAATAGGGTTTCAGGACTTTGCAGGCATTATTGATACTTGCATAGCGCGTACCGATGTAGTTTTTGGAGAACTGATAAGGAATCAGTACACCACATTGGACAAGAGCGATGAGGCAAGACCTCATTACTGGCTGTTGGACGACCTGCTTCCTGCTCCGTCATTTAGAGCAGACATCTTGCTTGAAGATGAAAACCATCAGCCCGTAAGATTCAGTTCGCTTAGTTCAGGCGAGAAGCAAATGATATATAGTATGTGTACGGTGATGTACCATCTATCGAATGTCAGTTCGGTATGGGACAACGGGGATGCGGACGCAATAAAGTACCGCAACGTAAACCTTGTATTTGATGAGATTGAACTGTACGCTCATCCGAAGTATCAGCTTATGCTCGTGGATATGTTGTTGAGTAGCATAAATTCATTAAATCTCATGGGCGTGCTGAATGTCAACATAATGATTGCAACCCATTCGCCTTTTATCCTGAGTGATATACCTTCTGCTAATATCCTGAAACTCCAAGAGGGGAAACCGGCGGAAGAGGATAATCCAAGGGAGGTGTTTGGGGCCAATGTGTATGATATTCTCTGCAACGGATTCTTCCTGAAACAGTATATTGGGACATTCGCTACAGAAAGAATAGAAAGACTTTCGAAAAAAGTCATCGAAGCAAAAAAAGCCGAGGTGGAAGACAAGGAAAGGCTGAAAAGCGAACTATCGATAATCGGTGATGACTTGATAAGGAACATGTTATTGGACCATCTGTGCAGCTATGATTAAGATTGGTTATTCGCATCCAAAGAAATTGCACGAGATATTGACTGTGCATGATGATGTTAGAAAACTTATTTCGGCAGCTGCTGCTACAAAGACGATAAAAATCGGGAGAAACAGTGTTAATCTTGACCCTACAAGCACGTCATTCATAGACTACCTGAATGATAATGGGCAGGCTGCGCTAAATGATATTCTAACCAAGACACCTGACATTCTGTCTGCTACATATATTAAGGATATTGAGAAACTCTTTCCTGACTTTGTGACGGACAAAGGTAAGGTGGGCAAACGAAATCAGACTTTTAGCCAAGTGAGAGAGGTGGCATATACCATATTTGTTACGAACGGATATGAGAAATTAAAGCGCAAGGCTGAATTTTATGCGGCATTAGATGTCAAGGTGTGTCCCTATTGCAATAGGTGTCTGATAGAGCCTATTAATGATGGGGCTGATAAGAAAACCGTAGTGGGAGAATTAGATCATTTCTATTGTAAGAGTAAATATCCGTATCTTGCTGTTTCGTTATACAACCTTGTACCAAGTTGTGGAATCTGTAACGGCAAAAGCAGGAAGGGAGAAAAAGACCTTTGTGGAACGATGTTTGAGAATCCATATTTATTGCAGGATAACGATGGAATGACTTTCGGCTTCAAACCGACGGGGGTGTCTGTCATCAATTACGAGGATTCCTATAGAAGATACCATATCAGATACATATTCGCTCCCAATGTTATGTTGAAATATAATTTCGACATTTTGAAATTAAAAAAGATATACAGTGGCACATACTACCGAGAAAAGATTTGTAAGATAGAAAGTCTTGTGAGAGACTTTTGCTGTCAAACATACATTGACTCACAAGTGGCAAAATATGCAGACATGGGAATAAACCTCAGTTTCTCGTCACTGATAAGAGAAAGGTTGGAAGTGTCAAACAATCCAAATGAATACTGTCATCATGTCAACAACAAGTTTGTGATGGACGTATTTTATAAGATGGTGGCACACATAAACAAAACGTTGCTGATAAAATAGTAGTCGCACAGATAATGTAAAGCAAAGCAAAGAAGACAATGAAGGCAGAAACTAATCATATCTACATTGGCAGAGAAGACAGACTCACCCAATGGGCTGGAATCGCCGAAAAAGTTTATGAGCCAAAAGAATTGGCTGAAGAGCACATATCTAAACTTGTTGCCAAAATCAAGGAACTCATTAAGAACTATTTGCAGTTGGACAATGTGAACTTCCTGTTTGGAACGGGGGCATCGATACATCTTGGTGCTGCCAGCATCCAAAACATTCCCGAACAGGCAGAGAAGGACATCTTGGAGTCTGACAATGACAACCTGAAGGAAGATTTCAAGGAATATGTGCTACGGCTTCAGAAAGTTATAAAGGAAGAAAAGAATCCCGAAAAGGATAAGGTTTTCAAGAATGATCGAGGCTGGGATGTGATTTTTGACGGTACATACATTAGAGACTATAAGGCTAAGATTAGCTTAGCTGATGGTGAGGAGGACACACCAGAAAAGCATTATGGTGAGATTTGCGTGATGTATGAACTGTTGCTTAACTATCTGACAGCCATTTCTTATCAGAAAGATGCAGAGAATGATGTGGCAGGCTTTGAGAGAGTGCATGCTCTGATTGACGCATTGAAAGAGTCGCTGTTCAAGATTTGTGACATTCATGAACGACAGACAAGCGAGCGCGACCTTAAAAGAATAGGGGAAAAAGGTATGGAGGATGTTTTCAAGAAGAACAAATACATTTTCCATGAAAAATTCCTGAAATCATTGATGCAGAGGCCTCTGAACCTGCAACGAGCCAACATATTCACAAGCAACTACGATTTGGCGTTTGAATATGCCTTTGACAATTTAGGTATAAAATATATAGATGGCTTCTCGGGTTTCCATCATCGGTACTTCAAGCCGGAAACGTTCAACTATGACATTTTCTATCCAGGCAGTACTACAGCTGGTAAAGTGCAACGTATTGAGAAGGTAGTCAGGTATTTCAAGCTGCACGGTTCTATCAGCTGGGTAAGTTCGAAAGGCCATACCCATAACAACATCTACGGCATAGAAGAAATGCCGATAGAGCTGATAAAGCATAAGGCCAAGCATGATGGAGATTTCGGATATGGAAACTTGATGGTTTATCCCACTGCGGTGAAGAAGAGCTACACTTTGGATTTGCCTTATTCCGAGTTGTTCAGACACTTCGCTTATTGTACCGCACAACCGCAGTCTGTACTGTTTACCATCGGTTACTCATTCTGTGATGAGCATTTCAACGACATCATTTACCAAGCCTTGTCCAATCCTTCGTTCACGTTAATAATAGTGGATTATAACGGGACGAAGAATGCGGAAATCATGAGACTGAAAAATCTCAATGACCCAAGAATCATTATTTTGGAGGGTGACTATCTTGGCGACTTCCTGACTTTGGCTGATACGCTGATGCCCGACTTCCTGGACACATCTTCAAGCGACAAGGTGGCACAGACGCTTAACACACTCATCTCTAAGGTAGATTGACAGTATGGCAAACGAAAGAAACATTGGCAGGATAGTATCAGTAGATAGTCTTTCTGTGTATGTACGGTTGGATGATGACTTGAAGAGTCTGTACAAAAGCGGTTACGAGGAGATATATCCTGTGGCACGGATAAACTCGTACATCATCATACCAGTGGGGGCGGAAAGGATTGTCGCAATGGTAAATCGTGTGATGACACGTGAAGAAACCGATTTGTCAAAATCGTCCGGGACAATATTCCTAACGGAATCCACGAGGTATCTTTCTGCAACAATGGTCGGAACCATTGAAGGAAGGAATTACATCCAGGGAGTTTACAATTATCCGATTTTGGATAACCCCGTGTGGTATGTAACCCGTGAGGATTTGAACATCATATTCGACCAAAAGGAAGGACAGGAGAGAATAGATTATAAGGACGACTATTATCTGCCGATTGGCACTTCTCCTGCATTTCCAGACTTTCAGGTGAAGATAAACCCGGACAGGTTGTTTGGGAAACATACGGCGATATTAGGAAATACGGGGTCTGGAAAATCTTGTACATTAACCGCTCTGCTTCAAAGCCTATTTCAGTTCCAGTATAATGGGGAAAAACTGAGAAGTGCCCATGTGGTCATATTTGACACAAATGGAGAATATAAGGATGCTTTCAAATTAGATGCGAAGCATAAGGTGAATCCTTTCTGGATAAATGACGAAGGACTGAAAGTGCCTTACTGGTTTATGAACTATGACGATATGGACTATCTGTTCGAGCCTACCACAGGTACACAGGGACCGATATTGAAAAGGGCACTGGCATTGGCGAAGAGTCAGATTGCGGCTGAAGCAAGAAAACTAATCCCCAAATTATATATCAATAGTCTTTCGGCATTGATTGATACAATAAACAGTGGCGGTTATAAAGCCAAGGTAGCCATTGTAGATGACGCAAGGAATATATGTGATGCATTTAAGAAACTATTGAATGAGAAGAAGACAGATTTCAATCTATCAAAAATATGTGACGCATTGGATAGCATCTCTTCTCAAAATTCTCCCAATCATGTTTATAGAAACGGAAATTATGTAAACGGAAATTTCGACAGCATCATTGTAAACGATGCAATCGATGTGATAGTATCAGAATTGGAAATATACCGAGAGTCTCTTGTTGAACAGACTTCTTCTGAGAATAGGAACATAGATTCACCAGTATTTTATGATTTCAAGCATTTGATATCATCTTGCTTTGATTTCGCAATAAAAGAATCAGCAGTAGGACAAGACAAAATGAATGAATATGTTTCGACATTGAAATTAAGGATGCAGTCTTTTGCTGATGATATACGCTTAGCAAGTCCACTGATGCTTGACAAACAAGAAAACATAGCTAACAGTTTAGTTCAGTTCCTTGCTTATGTATTGGGGGACTATTGTGACATCTACAATAAGGAAGCTGAAGACGACAATGTCTATCATCATTATTATGGTGATTCGGAAGGTGACGATACCCACTCTCAGATTACTATCATTGACATGTCCCTTCTGCCCTTTCAAGTATTGGAGACTATCACGGGCTTGATAGGTCGTATCATACTTGAATTTCTTTCACGGTTTGAGAAAAGCAAACGTGGCTCAATGCCTGTAGTGATTGCCTTGGAGGAAGCACAGAACTATATTCCTGAAATCAACAAGAAAGACAGGGAATCAATATCACGTAAAGTATTTGAGCGAATTGCGCGAGAGGGAAGAAAATACGGTTTGTCTTTGCTTGTGTCAAGCCAAAGACCTTCGGAACTCTCAAAAACAGTATTGTCGCAATGCAACAGCTTCATCGTTCATAGAATACAGAATCCTGATGACCAAGTTTACATTCGGAAACTCGTGTCGTCTGCGAACAGTGAAATACTAAACCAGTTGCCCACACTTCCACAGCAGCATGTGATTGTAATGGGAGATTGCGTGCGGACTCCTGTTGTCGCAAAGATGAATACAGCAAGTCCAAAGCCAAACAGTAATAATCCTGAGTTTATTCAGAATTGGCTGAAAGAAGAAAAGGTGGACTATCAAGGTGTCGCTAACAAATGGATGGAAATTGATAGTAAGAATACAGAAAATAATAATTAATAATAGCAACAATGGAAGAAAGAAAGACAATTTATCTCTGCCTTGCGCACATGAGCGAGGACGGAATGGAACAGAAATATGTCAAAGAGGCATTTGACACGAACTGGGTGGTACCGATGGGACCAAACGTGAATGCGTTTGAGCAGGACTTGTCGGACTTTGCCAATGGCAATGCTGACGGAAGCAAGCTCGACCGAAAGGTGGTTTGCTTGTCGGCAGGGACGGCGGCGGTGCATCTGGCACTGTTGGCTTGTGGCGTTGGGCAAGGGGATGAGGTGATTGTGCAGAGTTTCACATTCTGCGCATCTTCACATCCTATTACCTACCTTGGGGCAACTCCTGTGTTCGTAGATTCTGAGCCTGAGACATGGAACATGGAACCTGAACTGTTGGAGAAAGCTATCGTTGACCGTAAGGCGAAGACGGGACGCTATCCGAAGGCGATTGTGCCTGTGGCTCTATATGGTATGCCTTATCAAATTGATAAGATTATGGCGATTGCCGACAAATATGGCATTCCAGTGGTGGAGGATGCTGCCGAGGGAATGGGCTCGCGCTTTAACGGACAGGTGCTCGGAACGTTCGGAAAGTTTGGCGTGCTTAGCTTTAATGGCAACAAGATGATCACTACTTCGGGTGGTGGTGCGCTTATCTGCCGCAATCCAGAGGATGCCAACACCATCATGTGGTATGCTACCCAGGCACGTAATGCTTATCCATACTATGAACATACGGCCATCGGATATAACTACCGTATGAGTAATGTGTGTGCAGGTATCGGTCGTGGTCAGATGACTGTTCTCGATGCGCATATCGCCCATCATAAGCATGTGCAGGAGTTGTACAAAGAACTGCTAAAGGATGTTGAGGGCATTACGCTGCATGAGCAGCCTGCCGACCCTCGTTACGATTCAAATTTCTGGCTCTGTGCCGCTACGATTGATCCAGAGGTGCGCATCCAGGGACAGGAGAATGCCTACAAGGAGGTAATCAAGACTGCCGTGGGTGGTGCTGCTGGTGTCATCAAGGCCGTGGATAGTGCGATTACGGATTGTCAGCCCAATGAGAATGTGGAGGCTTTGCGTGTGTTCATGTTGCAAAAGAAGGTGGAGTGTCGTCCGGTATGGAAGCCGATGCACAAGCAACCTGTGTATAAAGATGCTCCTGCATATTTGAATGGTGTGTCGGAGTCTATCTTCAAGGTGGGTTTCTGTCTCCCAGCAGGCCCTTACGTCAGCGACGATGATGTGCGCTATATTGTGGATTGCATAAAGGAAGCAATCGTATGATAAAGAGATTATTATCGGGAATACGCAAATTCTGCGTATTCCTTTTCTGGCCACGAAAAACAGATAAAAAGAGATATGATTGAGATTAACAGGAAACTGATATCAGAACTGTTTGACAAGGCTTTGCTAAATCCAAGATTCAGACAGAACTATGATTTGAGGAACCCTGATGATAATGGGCAACGTATGTTGAATGCGCTGATGCCGGGAACAGATGTTCCTATACATCGTCATACGCAAAGCAATGAAACAGTGATTCTTCTCTGCGGAAAAATCAATGAAATCCTATATGATGATACAGGGAATGAAACGGAACGGTTTCATCTTGACCCAACCTTGGGAAACTTCGGCTGTGTTATTCCTGCGGGTGTCTGGCATTCGGTTGATGTACTGGAACCTTCGGTAATATTTGAGGCGAAAGATGGCAAGTATGGTGAAGATGGCAGTGAAATATTGGGCTAAAGGCACTGTATGAAGAAATATCTTATTGACTTCCGTATTTATGAGCAGACTTGGAGTGATAGTTACGGATGGACTTGCCCGGACTGTGTGAATGAAGACAACGTGGAGGCTTGGAGGTGTTATGTCAGCTCCAAAATCAGTGAACTGATGACAGATGAGACAATGCAGGAACCGGAGTTCCAGCAGATTTTGGAGCAGGTGAAGGAAGAGAAAAGGCGGCGTGAGGAATACGACAGGCGGGAAAAGGAATTGAGGATAAAGCATGCGGACGAAAGACGACGGAGGAGCAGTATGGAGCGACCGAAGATTACGTACATTCCCAGGGGATTGACTGTTGACTACACGGAGGAATATGGACGGCTGTTGAAGCAGGAGGTGGAGTTTACGCCGACCTACCAAGAGGATTTCCTGTATCAACGGAGATTGATTGAGCGGTGGTACAAGAAATCGGTGCCGCAACTGATAGCCATGGGACGACCAGACGCTGCGTATGGGGTGAGTATGGCTCTGTGCAAGGCGATACCGCAGTTTGTCTTCCGTGAGGACATCAAGACGATGCTTGATACGCAAAAGCCACAACTACGGAAGTTGGTTGTCGGGGCTTTCGAGGGACTGGTGGAATCGGTGAAGGCATGGAACAACGAGACGGAGCGGAGAAAGGTTTGCGACTTTCTGCATACGGAGGCTAAACGCTATAAGGAGTGGAGGGGTATGACGCAGACTTTGGTGGCGTTGGTGCCTTCTGCCGCTTTTGAAGGTGAACCCAAGACTGTGATTCGTGAGATGAGTGAGACGGAGGTGTATCAGGAGCGTTTGCGCAAGCAGGAGGAGAAACGGCGCATGGAAGCGGAGAAGGAGGCACGGTCAATCATTCCGCTGAATCTTGACTATGAGGCGCGGATTTTCAACAGAAGGAATATCAGTTGGGACTGCGACCAGATTTGGCATCTGATGTTAGAGGAGAACAAACGGATTGAACGGCTTGCGGAGCAGGGTGACTATCAGGAGGCAGCGTTGCGGTTCATGCAGATGACCAAGTCGATGTGCCGCCACTTTGTGGAGGATGAGCATTACAACTACTTTGACGACATGTACAGCCCTGAATATGCCATTGACGATTTGATTAATCTGTTCGTTGGACTTGATAAGGATGGCAAACTGCCGATAGATACAAAGGAATATCTTGATAAGGCCTGGCTGGAGATAAAGGAAACAGCGTGTTATCAGGATTATGGTCTGCCGAGGAAAGGGATTTTTGAACCTTGACTTTATCCTTTACTATACCAAATAAGGAGAACAAAGATTTCTATCTATATAAACAATAGACAAATAAACTAATATACTATGGAAGGGAGTATTCAGAAGGTGCTCGATACGAGGGGCGCACTGAGGTGCGTGCGTTTTGAATCGGGCAATGTGGGCGTGGTGACCACCCAAGGAAAAACGAAACTGGTGGTGGGACCGTTCCAACAGTTGAGTTTTGCGGAGAACGGATTTCTCAGGGTGTTTAATGGTAGGGAGTTCTTCATCGACATGAAGAATGGAGAAATTTATGCCCATATGCCGGAGTTCGTGCATTTCGGGGATTTTGAGATTGCGAATATCTGCGGGTACTTGTGTACAAGAACCAAGAAACTGTATGAGGTCAAGGCTATTCCTGCCGAGGCTTGGCATGGGAAGTATGGGCTGTATCTGTCTCTGCCTTATAGCGGGGAGCCGGAGGAAAAAATCAAGAAAATGATGATATGGCCTCCCTCCCGCTATGTGGTGTGCCTGCTGAATGGCGACGAGAGCGGTGTCTATTGGAAGATGCGGATGTTTGAGGACTACACGCTCTTGGTGATGGACGACCAAGGGAACTACTACCATGTGAAAAGGAGCGCGAGGTCGAGAAAAGCCATAAAGGAGCATTTGGGTCAGGCGAAGAACGAGGCAGACAGGATGATGATTGTCCATACTGTGCGTGAGATAGAGGAGCAGGTGGCTGACTATCTGAAGATGGAGTCTGCGAAGGCGAAACGGGAAGCGGAGAAGGAGCGTGAACAGCAGATAGCGACGCTCGTTTCGGCGGAGCCGTTTAACATTGGCAACAAATGGGGATTGCGCAGCAAGGGGCGCATTGTGGTGCCTCCTGTCTATCGCAGCGTGAAAACTCCTGTGGGACGTTACTGTGCCATGGAGTCGTACCCCGGAATATGGGGTGTGATTGCCGTGGATGGAAAGATTGAGGTAGAGCCCAGATATGAGGATGTGGTTATCCATACGGACGGAACAGTTGACTTGACGGTAAGGCCGGGGAAGGTGATAACAAAGAAATTGCCGTAGTTTAGCTTAGAGAACATGGCTTAGAGGACTTGGCTTAAAAAGTTCCTTTTTTACAATATGCTGAGAGACTATCAGATAGAGATTTGTGAAAAGGTCAATGAGGCATTCGGGAAGCATCGCAGCGTAATGATGCAGATGCCTACCGGTACGGGGAAGACCGTTGTACTGGCTTCGCTGGTGAAGCAGTATCTGAATAGGGATGCCGATTGTGCGGTGCTGATTGTGGCGCACCGTATAGAACTGATAGAACAGACAGGGGCTTTTCTGAGCCACTTCGGAATTGACTACGGGGTGATAGCTGGAGGCAAATGGCCTGCGGTGTTCAAACGGGTGATGGTGGCATCTGTACAGACGTTGTCTAAGAACCTTGATATTGATCTTGCCCCGTCGTTGGTGGTCATTGACGAGGCACACCATACGCTGGCCAAGACCTATCAGATGCTGTGGACGGCATGGCCGGAAGCGAAGTTTTTGGGACTGACGGCTACACCGTATCGAATGAGTGGCGATGGATTTACCGACCTGTTTGAGGTGCTGGTGGATTCATGGAGCGTCAAGCAGTTTATTGCTGACGGATGGCTCTCGCCTTACGACTATTATTCTATCCGTCCTGACAGCGAGGAACAGCAGGAGATAGACTCCCTGAAGAAACGTGGTGCGGACGGGGATTTCCAGATGAAGGAACTGCGGGAGAAACTGGACGTGCGGCCAAGCATTGAACGGCTGTTTGAGTCGTTCGAGCGGTTTGCCTTTGACAAGAAGGGAATCATTTATGCGATTGATATTGCTCATGCGGAGCATATTGCAGAGTATTACAGGCTGCAAGGAGTGAACGCTGTGGCGATTAGTTCCAAGACTCCCGCCAAGGAGCGGGCTGAGGTGATCAGGACATTCAAGGACGAGAATAGCATACAAATTCTCGTGAGCGTTGACCTCTTTTCAGAAGGCTTTGACTGTCCTGACGTGGAGTTTATCCAAATGGCACGGCCTACGCTGTCATTGGCGAAATACCTGCAAATGGTGGGACGCGGACTGCGTCCATGCAAGGGGAAACAGTGCTGCACGATTATCGACAATGTGGGACTGTACCGCACATTCGGACTGCCCTCTGTGGATAGGGACTGGGGAGCGTACTTCGTGGGTAATGAGGAATTTGAAATTAGGAATGAGGAATTGACCAATGGAAACGAGCAGTTCCTTTGGTTGGGGAGTGGTGATTTGCAAGAGGAAAATGATGCCGACATCGTCAAGATTGTGTCGCATGAGGGAATGCAGTCGCAGTTCACGAAACTGAGCAGGACAGGCTTTGAGCGCAGAAAGAAGGGGAAGGTGTGGGTATGGAAAGACATGACGAACGGCGTGGAGTTTGACCGACATCCGAAGGTTATCAACTATAGAGGAATGGAAATGAGTACCGCTGACGGCGACACCTTCTTTCCACGAATCTGCTCGAAGTGGATTGACGCAAAGCATGGCATCAGCCGCAAGGCATTGGAGACACAGGTGGGAGACGGTATCGGCTGGATGAAGCTATACATCTCATTCGCCCTACCCGAAAAGGTTCTGCAACTGCAAGCCGTAAAGCCAAACCTTTCAAGGACATACAAGGACGAACAAGGGAAAGTGTTCCTGCAACAGGACCCTGACCACGCTCCCGTCTGCGAGGAAGAAGCTGGCGGTAGAAAGACATTCATGACCCTGTGCGACAAAGAGCAGAAGGCATGGGAAGAGACGAAGAAGAGCACCCGTAAGAGTACACTGAAGTACGATTACATAAAGAAATGGTGGAAACTACCGGAAGGTAGCATTAAAGAGCTGTATGACGAGAAGCGAAGTCCCAACCTATACCATATTATATATAAGGAGAACGGGCAGAGCAAGGAGTTTTGGGTGGACAGGGGTTCCGGCTTTACCTACCGCCACCGTCCCATACTGCGCAAGCGAGGATTTGTGGAGTTGCTGTATGACGGCGATGTGGTCTATATCCTGAACATCCGCGAGGAACGTTTTATGCCCTACCGCAACTGGGAGATACGTGCCGACGAGCGCATCTGCACCATAGGCAACAAACTGTATTTCAGCGAACAAAGGGATGCAAGCAGTTATCGGATAAAGAAACGCAGCGATGACTTCCGCATGTTCGTCGTGGAAGAACGTTACCCCAACCACAATCCCAACACGATAGAGTTTGACGAGTTTATCATCATCAACGAGGCCGGAAAGAAATTGGAGATAAAGACATTGTGATGTCACGGTTTTCAAAAGTACTTCCCAATAAATCAACAATGAGAAAACAAAAGAAGAAAGAGCACAAGAGTCCTGCGCACCTGTACATCAAGGTGATTATGGGATATATCCTCCTGTCGCTGCTCATTCTCGGCTCTGCCTTCCTCGTCTTTGTAGAATGGCGGAATTTTCAGCAGGCAGGGATGAACGAGAAGAAGATGAGCATGATGTGGCGGCAGACCAACCACACCTTTGAGGCTGTGTTGGACCTTGCCCTGTCGGAACACTGCGTATATACCTCAGACAAGGAGGATTGCCTGCTGTATGAGCAGAAATGCCTTGCCGCACAGAAGGAACTGGACAAGATGCGTGAACTGTGTGAGGACTCTACGCAAGTACGGCGTATAGAAGCCGCCAAAACCATCTTGGCAGAGAAAAACCTGCAGGCGTTGAGTCTGGGCAGTGTGCTGGGTGACCTGACGCGGACAGACAGCCTGCTGGAAGAGCAGATAGAGGAAATCGCCCAAAAGGAGAAAGCCGCAATGCGGCGAACCGCCACCACGGCAAACACGGAGAAACCGAAAAAGAAGAATATCTTCAAGCGAATTTTCGGGAAGAAGGACAAGCAGGAGGAGGTGGCACAACAAAACCAGCAGGTTGCGACGGCCAACAATGTCCTCAAAAGGTTGCAACACCTGCAAAGCGACATCAGGGAACGCAACGACTCCCTGCGTCAGCAGATGGAGGAGCAGGCAGACAGTCTGCAGATGAGAAACGAACGGTTGAACAGGGAGTTTATCAAGCTGATGCACGATTTCCAGCAGACGGCATCCCAGCAAAGGGAGGACAGGCTGACGCTGTTGGCAGACATGCGCAGGCAATCCATGCTGTTCATTATCCTGATAGCGTTGGTAGCCTTGGCAACAAGCATCACCTTCTTCGTCTTCATCCGCAAGGACATCAACCGCAGATATAAGGAGAGGCTGAAACTCATGGCGCTGAACAAGGAGAAGAACAACCTGATTGAGCAGAAGGAACGCATGATGATGGCTCTGAGCCATGAACTGCGCTCACCGCTTTCCGCAGTCATGGGTTATGCGGAACTGATGCAAGATACCAATGAAACGACCATCTCGACAGCCAGACGGAACATCCTGCGTGCTGCAAGGATGATGCAGGGACTGCTCAATTCCCTGCTTTATTACTACCGTCTCTCTTCGGGGAAGGACAGGGTCAATGAGACGTTGTTCCTGCCCAAGGGGATTGCCGACGAGTTGGAAAGCATGTTCCTGCTGGCAGCGGAGGAAAAGGGAATAGACCTGCACGCCGACTTCGAGGGAGAGAACGTACTCGTATCGGGCGACAAGGAACGGATATTGCAAATCGGTCAGAACCTGATGAGCAACGCTGTCAAGTTTACGGAGGAAGGCGGTGTATCGCTTTTGGTCAGATATACAGAAGGAACATTGCTGTTGGAAGTGAGCGATACGGGAACGGGTATCAGCAAAGAAGAGCAGAATGCGATTTATGAGCCGTTCAGCCGACTGGGCAACGCAGACGTAAAGGACGGTTTCGGACTTGGGCTGAGCATTACCCGCAAGCTGGTGGTACTGCTGAAGGGCGACATCTCGTTGGAAAGTGAGGTCGGCAAGGGAACAACCTTCCGTGTTACCCTTCCCCTCTCCCTGACAACGGAGACCGACAATGACAGCCACCACGAACCATTCTGTTTTGCCAAAGATGTACGGCTGATAGCCGTGGATGATGATGCCGTGGTGCTGAAACTGACCCAGCGGCAACTGGAGCGTGTGGGACTTGAGTGCGACACCTGCCAGAACGTGGAGGAACTGATGGAAAGACTGCGTAAAAGGGATTATGACCTGCTGCTCACCGACATCAAGATGCCTGGCATGAACGGCTATGAGCTGCTCGACCTGCTGCGTTGCTCCAACATCGGCAACTCGAAGGAGATTCCTGTATTGGCAGTGACCGCCCATATATCCCGGAAAGAAGAGGAACTGGTGAAGGCTGGCTTTGCCGGATGCCTTTACAAACCGTTCTCGTGCGACGAGCTGTACGCCGCCGTACACCATGCCCTGCGTGGAAAAAGGAAACCAGTGAAGAGCGACATGGAAGACATGGAAACCATAGACTTCGCTCAGCTCCTTGCCAATGAGGAGAATGGCCAGGATATGCTGTCGTTGTTGGCGGAACAGACGAGGAAAGACATGGAGAGCCTGCGGCGTGTGCATGATAATCATGACAGGGAAGCATTGGCAGACCTCACCCATCATCTATTGCCCGTATGGACGATGCTCAGGATAGATACTTGTCTGCAAGCACTGAGAAAAGCCTATCGCAAAGACCATGCGGACTGGACGGATGTAACCCGATGTATAGACAAGGTGATAGCGACGGGTGAGCAACTGGTGATTCAGGCAGAGAAAAAAATCGAAACGTATGGAGAAGGAGGAAGACAAAGCCAACCGACACCAATGGAGGAAGGCAGAAGCCAAGGGTAAAATACTGATTATTGAGGACAATGCCCCATATGCCCGCTATCTGGGCAATTGGCTGCGTTCCCACGGATATGAGGTAGAGATTGCTTGCCATAGTGCCTCTGCCAAGAAGATGCTGGGCGGCGAGAACACATATGTATGCGTGCTGGCCGATATCCGTCTGCCTGACGGTGACGGCGTGGAGATTCTGGCATGGATGCGTAAGCGTGGAATCGCCATTCCCTATATCGTGATGACACAGAATGAGGACGTGACATCGGCGGTGAAGGCGATGAAGCTGGGAGCGAAAGACTATCTGCCCAAGAAAATGATAGACGAGCATAGCCTGCTCAAAACCATAGAAGATGCCATTGGCGAGACGAAACGCAGGAAAACGGTCATCTACAAACGCAACAGCCATGCCTATACGGTCATGATGAAGAAGGTAAGAATGGTGTCGTCTATTTCAATTTCCGTGCTGATAACGGGTGAGAATGGCAGTGGAAAGGAGCATGTGGCGCAGGCCATCCATGAGCACGGCAACCGTTCTTCCAAGCCATTCATCGCTGTGGATTGTGGAACCCTCCCCAAGGAGTTGTCGGCATCTGCCCTGTTCGGACACAAGAAGGGAGCGTTTACGGGAGCCACAGAGGACAAGGTCGGCTTCTTCGGTCAGGCCAATGGCGGTACGCTCTTTCTGGACGAGATAGGCAATCTGTCCATGGAGGCGCAGGTGATGCTGCTGCGTGCCTTGCAGGAGCAGACCTACCGTCCCGTGGGTAGCGAGCGTGATGAGCACTGCAACGTGCGTGTCATTGCTGCCACCAATGAGGACTTGAAGAAGGCGATAGAGGAAGGTCGTTTCCGTCAGGATTTGTATTATCGTCTGAATGAGTTTGACATACACCTGCCGCCCTTGCGTGATTGTCCCGATGACATTCTGCCTCTGGCGGAGTTCTTCAAGGAATCCTTCCACGAGGAGACGGAATGCGAGGCAGGCGGTTTTACGGAAGAGGCCAAAAGGCTGTTGCTATCCTATAGTTGGCCGGGCAATGTGCGTGAGTTGCGCAACTGTATCAGGAAAGCCGTGCTGATGGCGGATGGTGGAGAAATCACTCCCGATTTGCTGGAACTGGACGTGTCCTTGAAGAACCAGAACAATCCCTTGACGTTGAAGAACGGTTGGGAGGAACGTCAGCGCATCTTGGCGGCTTTGGACCGGGCAAGATGGAACAAGAGCAAAGCGGCGGAACTGCTGGGCATCAGCCGTCCGACGCTCTATGAGAAGATAGAAAAGTACGACTTGGGGAAACCCTAAAATGGTGAGAAATGTAATACGGGAGGTGTAAGGCCAACTTACGGAATGTAAGGAAACCTTACACCTCTTTTTGTTCACATCGGAAATGATGATTTTTATTTATTAATGATAATCAGTTGGTTATGCTCGCTATGTCAGCGTTTGGCATCCATTGGCACTTGATTTGACACAATATAGAGTGTGATCACGTAAACAATCAAGTGTCAAACTCATAACAACAAACAGCATGAAAGAATACTCCATACTGACAAGGACAGATTTCTTCGGAATACTCAACGGGGAAACGGAGCTGGCAAGCGCATGTATCCACCAGGCATACCATGATTTCGTGGAACACATCATCGAGTGCTGCATGGGCAGGCGTGCGGTGGACAACGTACATGTCGCCCTGGCATTCGCCGAGATAGAACTGCGCTTCCTGATAGACATCGTTGAGGAAGAGATGCGCATCCATGCCAAGAAGGCGATTGCCTTCATCCGCAAGATGATGCAGCTCTCCAGCCAACACCACTCCGAAGTGCCACCACTGATATCCAACATCCATCCAACCCATATTACTGCCGCCAAAAGCGAAACGCCAAAGTCCCTGCAATGGACGGGCAACACCCTCGACCTCGTGGAACTGATTTACGGGCTGAGCGAGATGGGCTGCATTGACAACGGAGAGACACCCCTGAAGGTGCTCGCCCCTGCCCTCTACGAGTTCTTTGGGCTCGACACCAAGGAGTGCTACCGCTACTACTCTGCCATCAAACTGCGCAAGAATCCCAGCCGTACCTATTTCATCGACAAGATGCAGAAGAAACTCAATGAGAAGATTCGACGGGATGAGGAATTGGAGCGGATGAGGCGGTAAATGGGACTGCTCATGGGATAAAAATGCAGAAAGTTGCGGAAATATTGTCCATATTGTAAAATATGAATAGCAAAAAGTCCTGAAATACAAGAAAATGTAGTACCTTTGCAGAAATTTTTGCATTCATCACAGTATGGAAGTATTCAACAAACCGCCACTGACCTATGAAAAGCAGGTGGAACTGCTGCTTTCGCGAGGTCTGATAGTAACTGACAGGAAGCGTGCCGAAAGGCATCTCGCCAATATCAGTTACTATCGTCTCAGTGCGTACATGCTGCCATACAAGAAAAAGGAGAACGGTATTATTATTGATGCCTTCAAGGAAGGTACGACGTGGGATGACATTTACGACCTGTATGTGTTCGACCGCAAACTGCGCCTGTTGGTATTTGATGCCATCGAACGGCTAGAGGTGGCCATCCGCACGCAGATTATCTATCAGTTTAGCCATAAGTATGGTTCGCATTGGCAAGACAATGCCCATATCTTCAATCCTCCGAGAGAAGTTACGTTGAGGGACGGCAGGAAAATCACCATTGACGTATATCGGGAAATTCAAAGCCATATCAAGGAGCAGTTGCACAGCAACAGGGCAGAGGTGTTTATCCAGCATTACCACAACAAATACGACACGCCGGAGAATCCTCCTTCATGGATGAGTGTGGAGATCATGTACTTCAACCACCTGTCGAAGATATGCACAGGCTTGAAGAACCGTGCCGACATCAACGGCATCGCCTCCTATTTTGCCCTGCCTCCCAAGACCTTCTGCTCGTGGTTGCACACGATGAACTATGTGCGTAATATCTGCGCCCACCATTCACGCCTGTGGAACCGTGACCTGAATATCGTCCCAGAGAAACTATCGTTTTCAAAACATCTGGTATGGATAAGCAACCCGGACACGGCAAAGAGGAGCAAGAACTACTACTTCTTCTGCATGATCAATTATATGTTGCAGGTGGCCAATCCGACCTCCCAGTTCAAAACCAAGTTGAAGGAACTGCTCGAAGAGTATAAAAACGTCATTTCACTTGACTCAATGGGCTTTCCAAAAGGCTGGGAAGAGGAAAAAATGTGGAAAGATTGAAAAAATAACGGAGAAAAAGTATGGCGGTTTCAGGAAAAAGCAGTACCTTTGCACCGTCAAAACATAGAAAGTTTCAAAAACTAAAAGATAATAAGCCCTCCAGGCGAGCCGCAAGGCAGCATACTTGGAGGGCGTTCTTCATTTTAGGCGGTAGCGGAATCTTTGTCCACTACCGCCTTTTTCTTACTTGTTCTGCAGCAGATGCTTCAGGCTTTCATCGCTGGCGATACGCTCCAGCTCGTCCTTGACAATCTGCTTCACCTCGTCCTTGATGCGGTTGTAGTTCTCCTGCACCTTCTCCTTCATGCAGTCGTTGCCCTGCTCGTCCGTGAAGTCCGTGATGACGGGAATGGGCTTGTAGGCCTTCGTTTCGGCGGCGACCTTTGCGTTGTCCACCACAATCTCCGCATGGAATATCTTCTGCTCGATGCGCTCATCGAAGTTATCGGAGACTGCACCCACGAACATGCCCTGCGTGAGGCCGGAAATCTTGCTCGGCGGAATGAGCGAGTCCATCTGTGTGTTGATGGAGGTGGAGACGTCCTGACGGTTGATGGAGATGGACTGCCGTTTCTGCAACACCTTGCCGAAACGCTCCGAAAGCGTCTTGGCGGTCTCGCCCACCACCTGCCCGGAGAAGATGTTGCCGACGGTGTTCATCACCACCTTTGCCTCCTTGTCGCCATAGTCACGCACCAGCTGCGAGAAATCCTGAAAGCCCAGACACACCGCCACCTTGTTGCTGCGTGCCGTGGCGATGAGGTTGTCCAGTCCCTTGAAATAGATGGTGGGCAGCTCGTCGATGATGACCGACGATTTCAGCATTCCCTTCTTGTTGATGAGTTTCACGATGCGGGAGTTATACAATCCGAGTGCCGCGCCATAAATGTTCTGGCGGTCGGGATTGTTGCCCACGCAGAGAATCTTCGGTTCTTCGGGGTTGTTGATGTCGAGCGTGAACTCGCTGTCCGACATCACCCAGTAGAGTTGTGGCGAAATCATGCGTGAGAGCGGAATCTTCGCGCTGGCAATCTGTCCCTGCAGCTGTTCCATCGCTCCCCCTTGCCAAGCGTCCATGAAGGGCGAAAGGTAGTTCTCCAGTTCGGGATAGCTCGTCAGGATGGGAAACACATCCTCGTAGCGGCGGTTGAGCAGTTCGATGGCATGGGGAAAGGTGCAATACCTGCCGCCCTGATAGATGCGCAGGAACCAGATGATGGCAGCGAAGAGGATGATGGGCGATTCCACGAAGAAGTCACCCTGCTTCTGCACCCACGTGCGGTTGAGGTTGAGCATGATGGTGTAGGCACTCTCGTAGGCATCCGAAATGTCGGTCATGAAGTCCGGGTGGATGGGGTTGCAGCGGTGGCTGCGGCGAGGGTCGTCGAAGTTGATGACGTAGAACTGCGGCTTCACCTTGTACCCCTCCGGGTGATTGAGCAGATGGTTGTAGGCAATCATGGAGAGGTCGGGAAACTTGAAGTCATACACATACATCGAATATCCTTTCTCTATCTGCTGCTTGATGAAATTGTTCACCACGGCATACGACTTACCGCTGCCCGGCGTGCCCAGTACGATGGAGGCACGGAAGGGATTGACCACGTTGATCCAGCCCCTGTTCCACCGCTTGCGGTAGTAGAAGCGTGTGGGCAGGTTCACGGAATAGTCGTTCTCCAGCAGCCTTGTCTCCTGCATGAAACTCTCGTTCTCCGTGTTGAACACATCCTCCATCAGGTTGTGCTTCAGCAGGCGGCTCATCCACAACCCGCCCATCAGCAGGCAGACGTAGCCCGTGCCGATGGTGGCGATGTACAGACCCGCCACCGCCTCCGTGGGCAGTGGCAACACCAGTATCCACCAGTTGAGGAAGAACAGCACGCTGCCTGCTGCCAGTGCCGCCCAAATCCTGCTCCAGGTGATTTTCTCTCCCTTCACGCCCTTCGTGCCGAGGCATGAAAGGGCAAGCAGGAGTACGGCGAACAGCTTCGTGTAGAGGATGGAGTGGAACAGTCCCGCCGTGCGGTTGAAGTTCATCAGAATCCTGTCCACCACGCCGATGTCCACGCTCCACAGCCGTATGGCACCGTAGCAGTACCAGTACACGTTCATCACTACCAGTATAATACTCACGGCACGTAGAAAATCCATGATTTTCGCCAGTGCCCTCAAATCGTCTTCTTGTGACATACCTTGATTCTTTTTTGATTATTGATACTTTGATTACATTCCCAGTCCTTTGCGCTTTTTCTTTTTCTTCTTCCGCTGCATGGCACGGATAAACGCCTCCTCTTCGGGGTCGATACCTGAACCGTCGGGTGAGAAAAGCCCTGCGCCTGAGATGTGGAAATCGTCAGCGGTGTACTCCTCTGCTTTCGGCATGACAGCGTTTCTCTCTTCCGCAGGTACGCTCTCTTCCGCAGGTACAGTCATCGTTATCGGCTCCTCGTTGGCGTATGGCAGCGTGAAGTGTTCCTGCAGGGCATTGGCCGAAAATCCCCTGCCCATGCGTGAGCCGTTGAGCACGCAGCCCGTGCGGTGGTCGATGAAGGTAGCGCCGTAGATGCGCCTGTCCTCCGTATGGCGCAGCACCGTGTCGATGCCTCTTTCCCTGAGCAGGGCGATGAAGCGGTCGTGGTGGTGAGTCGCCTCCAGAGCCGCCAATACGGTGAGCTTCGTGGTCTCCGCCAGTTTCCTGTCCTTTATCTCTTTCTTGGAGCGTGCAAACTTGTTTTGCAGTGCCTCATATCCGGCTGACTTGCCGAAGAGCGAGGACTTGAACGGATTGCCCGTCTTGTTGCCTGCATCATCAGTGGCGGAGAACACCAGCCCGTGGTATTCCCGTCCACGCACGATGCCCCGCGTCTCCTCCACCGTCACGTTGTACAGCGACAGCAGCGCACGGTATTCGCCCAGCGACTGGAAGCGGTACTGCCTGTTCACCGCCTTCACAATGTTGGCTACCTGCTTCTTGACATCACCTGCCGCAACGTCCACCTTGCGCAGCGGACGCTCTATGCGCTCCCCTCGCCGCTCTGCCGGGTGCAGCCCATACTTCCGCTCCAAATCCTTGCGTATGCGCTCGCTCCTGCGGAAGAGGAAGTCCTGGTTGAGCCGTCTGCCGCTCTCATCTACATTGATGGTGACGATATGCAGATGGTGGCGGTCGATGTCCTCGTGCTTATATACCATATAGGGCTGGTTGCCGTAGCCCAGACGGTCGAGGTATTCCCGTGCTATCTCCTGCAGTTCCGTGTCCGTCAGCACATCGTCGGGATGCGGATTGATGGAGATGTGCAGCACAGGCTTCTCCGTGCGCACCGTGGCGGGCATGAAGGCCAGGAAGCCCTCCATCGCCTTGGCAATATCCACCGTGCCACTCCCGTCGTTGAAGATGCGGTTGGTGGCCAACAGCCGTCCCTGTTCCTTGTTGATCTTCTCCCCATTGTAGGCGAGTGCGCCGTAGAGCGACTTCCCTAAACTGATTTTGGTGACCATTTCTCCTCCATGCTTTTTGAGAGTTCCACAATCCTGCGGCTCAATGCCGCCAGTTCCTCCGTGCATTTCTCCAGCCGATAGAGCAACGCCATCGCCTTTTTCTCGGAGAAATGCGACCGCAGTTCCTTCACCACTTGGTTGTAGTTCGTGCCGATGGCACGGAACTGCGCATGGAAATCCGACAGCTTGGTGTAGTAGTCCACCAAGCCCTTGTCCACTGTAACGACCCTGAACGTTCGCCCGAAGAACTGCTCCTTTAGGAACACCGCCTTGGCATATACACCCGATTTCTCGTGCATGGCGAGAAATCTGTTCCACTCGCCATCGTCGAAGCGCACCATCACGCAGTGCGTCTTCGTGTCCAACTTGGGGCATCGCCCCGTTCTTCTTTTCTCTTTCTGCATTATTGATTGGATTTAGTGGTTTTGCGCCAAGGTCCCCTTTCTGGGCTCCAACCATCGGTTTTCATCAGGCTTCCCGACTTCGGAGGAAGAGCCATCCCCCGTCAGTGGGGCAAGAGCTTTTCGGGTAACTCAAATCCTTTTGAGTAACTGAAAAGACATCTTGCTATTGGCTAATGCCAATAAAAATCCGCCTCTGGACGGATTGGTGTGTTGCCTGATAACCCAGTGGTAGTGTTCCAAGGGCAAGCCCTGTCGCTTGGGTGCAAAATTACGGCTATTTCCGCCTCTGAATCAGCGTTTTTGCGGTGCCAACCGCTACCACCTTGTGCCACTCGCTGCCACTCATTCTGAAAGTGATACGGATATGAAAAAATGCCTATACTTTTGCATCGTGATTCAGATGAAGGACTGAAAACAGGTGCTCTTGAAAGACTGTAAACGGGACTGGTTTTACATAGGAATGAAGGACCATTCAAGGTTGCCCAGATACGTCTTCACAGTCATTGGCAGGCAGAGCTGGTTATCCGCTTGAACACTTGAAACAGCGGACGCACTTGAAGCAAGACCAACGGATGAAGTCACGAATGAGAATGAAAACGGATATACGTACGTGTGATTAACAATACGCTTCCGTAATCCGACTTATGTATAACAATAATAATTATCAAAAGTATGAATGAAACCAAGTATGTGGCTATCTCCACACAAAAAGGAGGAGCCGGGAAGACAACCCTCACGGTGCTGGTGGCAAGTTACCTGCATTACGTGAAAGGCTACAATGTAGCGGTGGTGGACTGTGACTTTCCGCAGTACAGCGTCCACGACATGCGCAAGCGTGACCTGAAAGCCATCATGGAGGATGAGTATTACAAGTCCATGGCCTACGAACAGCTGAAACGGTTGGAGAAGAATCCTTATCCCATCAAGTGCAGCCGTGCCGAGGATGCCATCAAGACGGCGGAGCAGCTCTGCGAGAGCCATCCGAACCTTGACTTCGTGTTCTTCGACCTGCCGGGAACCATCAACAATGTGGATGTGGTGACAACCATAGCCAAGATGGACTACATCTTCACTCCAATCATCGCAGACCGTGTAGTGATGGAAAGCTCCATCAAGTTTGCTACCGTCATCAACGAGCAGATGATAAGCACGGGCAAGTCCTGCATCAAGGGACTGTACCTTGTGTGGAACATGGTGGACGGACGTGAGAAGTCGGAGTTGTACAAGGCTTACGACAAGGTATGTGCGGAGTTCGCCCTTCCTATACTGGGCACGTTCCTCCCCGACAGCAAACGCTTCCGCAAGGAGACAGGCACAGAGCGAAAGACCGTATTCCGATCTACGGCGTTCCCCGCAGACAAGACACTGGTGAGAGGCAGCAACCTCGACAAACTTGCGGACGAGATACTTGAAATAATCAAAAACTGAATGGTATGGCAAAAAAGACACGAATCGACGATATTGACAGTGCGGCGGTCATCAACTCATTCCGTCTGGACGATACCAGTCTTCCCTTGGAGGCGAGAAGCACAGAGAGCAGCCGCCAGCCGAAGGCAAAAGAGTCCGGTCAGCAGACTGCCACGTCCGCCACCTCAACGAAGAAAGGTATGGACGGCAATGGCAAGCCTGACTATGAGAGTACCTTCGTATGCGAGTCCAATGTTACCGCCAGACTTGGCAAGCAGGTATATATCAAGAAGGAGTTTCATGACCGCATACAGAAGATACTCCATGTAGTCGGAGGCAACGAGGTGACCATAGCAAGCTATCTGAACAATGTCCTTACATATCATTTCGAGCAGTTTCAGGATGATATTGTGGAAGCGTTCAACCGTCATCTCAAATCATACAATCTTTAATATCATAACAATCACATTTATCAACATTTCAAAAACAAGACATTATGAAGAAGAATCAGAAAAACAACGGTATGAGTAAGTTTCAGAAAGCAGTGAACAAACTCCGCAAGGAAGGTTTCCTGAACAAGCCGAAAAGCAGCGAAGGTCGCGGTATGCCCGTCCTCATTGACAAGGATTTCCACGATAGAATATCGGCACTCGTGGAGTGCGTGGGCAACGGCATGACAGTACAGCAGTATATTGACAATGTGCTTGCCAACCACTGTGCCCGTTACGGCAAGGAGATAGACCGAAAAATTGAGGAGAGCGGTGTGAAACTGGTATATGTCAGCTCGGAAGCCTACGACATGCTTGCTGAACTTGCTTCTCAGTCATCAAACGGAGGGTCGGATCGTTTCTGTGTAGATAGCATCCTCTGCGAACATCTTGCCCAATACAAGGAGACTATCGGAAACGAGTTCAAGAACCGAGGCATCGCTTGCCCGGAAATCGAGAAATTATAAATGAGGCAACAATCACATTTTATCAACATTTCAAAAACAAGACATTATGAAGAAAAATCAGAAGAACAACGGTATGAGTAAGTTCCAGAAAGCAGTGAACAAACTCCGCAAGGAAGGTTTCCTGAACAAGCCGAAAGGCAGCGAAGGTCGCGGTATGCCCGTCCTCATTGACAAGGATTTCCACGATAGAATATCGGCACTCGTGGAACACGTGGGCAACGGCATGACAGTGCAGCAGTACATTGACAATGTGCTTGCCAACCACTGTGCCCTTTACGGCAAGGAGATAGACCGAAAGATTGAGGAGAGCGGTGTGAAACTGGTATATGTCAGTTCGGAAGCCTACGATATGCTTGCAGAACACGCTCCCCAGTCATCAAACGATGGGACGGATTGTTTCTGCGTGGATGGCATCCTCCGCGAACATCTTGCTCAATACAAGGAGACTATCGGAAACGAGTTCAAGAGCCGAGGCATCGTTTGTCCAGAAATCGAGAAATTATAATTGAGACAGCAATCACATTTTATCAACATTTCAAAAACAAGAAATCATGAAGAAGAATCAGAAGAACAACGGCAATGCTGACAACCTGCAAGCAGGAAAACAAAGAACAATGCGCAAACCCTTGTCCGCCTTTATGGAGGCATCGGAAATTAAAGTGCGCCAATGTGTCTATATCGACAAGGAGACACACGACAAGTATGCCAACATTATCAGATACATGGGTAACGGAATCACCCTTGGACGTTACATCGACAACGTGCTGAATGAGCACCTGCGCCAATACCAGAATGAACTGCAGGAGGCTTACTACCAGAGTATCCAGAATGCCAAACTGTTTTGAAGATGGAACTGAAAGGAATCATTCTGACCGTGTCGCTTCTCTGCAACGTATGGTTCATACTCCTGTTGCTGCAAGAGCAGATCAAGGAAACCAAACTTGTCCGATTCTTGTGCGGTATCTCCGAGCTGTGGAAGTCGATGGCAGGCAATCCGCCTTCCCCACAAAAAGAAGAGACGGAAATCAGTAAGGAAATCCCCGATGTTATCGGCAAAAGCAAGTTCAAGATGAGTGTCGCGAAGTCAACCGCTGCCACCCCTGTGCCAAAGGATTCCACTTCTGAAAAAGGCGATGCCATATCAGAAAACGACACTACCTTTGATGTCGGAAATCAGGAAAAAGGCAATCAGTCCGCCCAAGTTCCGGCAGAAAAACTGGATGAAACGTTCAGCAGCCTGACACCGGATGAACTTGGATATTCTGAGGAAGAACTGGAGGAGGAATACAAGCCCCATGCTTCGGGATGCAGTTTCGACGAGATAGCCGATGCCGTACAGACCATCAAGAAAGACGAGCCGACCCAACAGGAACTGACAAAGGCCGGAGAGGTCATGACTGAACTGGACGGTACGGAGTTGTTCGAGAAGATTACGAGCATCATGACGGATGAGGTTTTAGCGGAACGGCTGGCAAGTGCCATCACGGCTTACGTGGATAGTATCGGCAATGCCGTGAAACAGGCAAGGAAACCGTTCGTCATCCCCGACAAACTGGAGGATTTCAACATCCGGGACTATGTATAACAATATAAATGAGAAGGAATGAGCAGATAGTAATATGATAGCAAAGCGGCACGGCAGTACAAGGTACAGCAAGCCCGCAAACGGACAGCCTAAGTCCGTAGAAACAAAAGGGCGACACCACTATATCCGAATAAAGTAAATCATTATCAACCCGCCCGACAAGGACTATCCACCCTTCGAGGGCACAAAACAGAACATCAATATGAACAAGAACAACAGTATCAGAACAATCCTCTCGGCAGCACTCCTCATCGCTGCAAGCGCAACCGCATTCGCACAGGGCAACGGACTGGCAGGCATCAACGAAGCCACCTCCATGGTCACCTCGTATTTCGACCCAGGCACGAAACTCATCTACGCCATCGGCGCAGTGGTCGGACTCATCGGCGGCGTGAAGGTCTATGGCAAGTTCTCGTCGGGCGACCCCGACACCTCCAAGACCGCCGCAAGCTGGTTCGGAGC
>SFTJ01000053.1 GCA_004563195.1 bacterium | reverse complement strand
CGTCTGCAAAGCTCAACATTATCCATAATTCAAATTTTATGGCAAAGTTAAGACAATTACCGACCGGCGTCAATACGTCATCGCGGACGGTTGTACGCGCAGCGACCGGTGTGGTGTCCCTGACCCACCCGCAGGACAGCCTCGGAGAGGCTGATAGTCACTTGCTTACCCACCGACAGCAGCAAAGAGAGTATACAACACAGCAGCGATTGCAAATGCAACCGCTGCTGAATTGTATATATTATTGCAACTAAAAAATCAAATATGATTATCTGTCACTTGGTCACTGTCTTCGATTTCAGCCGACCATTCTTTGATTCGCTTTTCGTTACTGAGACGGCAGATAAGCAATTGACCATCCTTTTCGGCTACGATAAAGTCCTCGAGGCCGTCAACCACAGCCACCTTCAAGTCGGGCACTTCGATAATGCAATTGCTGCAGTTATATGCCTTAACATTACCCACCTTAAGGTTGCCATAACGAGCCATCGACACGAACGGAATCAAGTCGCTCCATGCACTAAGGTCGCTCCAACCCATTTCGGCTGCGTAGACATACACATTGTCGGCATTGAGCAGCACGCTGCGCTCATAAGAAATCGATTCCTCAATGGAGTCGAGAAGTTCGTTAATCATATAACTCTCACGCGGTGAGAAGAAGCTAGATTCGATAGCGTCGAAAGCCTCAGCTATTTGTGGAGCATATTTGCGATACGATTCCTCAATGGTCTTCACGGTAGCCACCTTGAGGCTGGTGTTCCAATAAACATTAGGCATAGCCATAGCGTCGGCAGGAGCCGGGCGACCAAGATATTTGCTTGCCTTAAAAATGCTTCCTTCAGTAGGCACCGGAAGAGTTTCGAAGCAGCCGTGAACCTCCTCGCGGTCGGGCTTAACGCCAAGCGTAACTATTGCATCGTTCTTAGCGGCAAATTCCACCGATTCCTTCACAGCATTAGCAAAGTAGTCGTAGTTAGTCACCATCTGATCGCAGTTGGTAATCACCACCGTAGCATTAGGAGCCACCGACTTGATTTTCCAAGTGAAATAAGCGATAGCAGGAGTAGTGTTTTTCTGCATCGGCTCAAGCAAAATGTGGTCCTTGCGCACTTGAGGCAATTGCTCGTGTATCAAAGGTTCATATTCCTCGGCTGTAACAACCCAGATATTGCGCTCATTGCACACTGTCTTCAGGCGGTCGAGGGTTAGTTGTATCAACGTACGTCCACAACCAAATACATCCATGAATTGTTTTGGCATATTTTGGTTACTCAACGGCCACAGTCGCTTTCCTAAGCCACCGGCCATCACTACAACATGAACATTATTCATAATTTCATTATTTTATTTTAAACATTTTCAATAGGTTATTTCAGTTTAACAAAGATATTGTTTTTTTCTCACTTTACAATTAGTAATCTTCAATTTTTTATCGCTATTAGTCCGAAATATACCTAAATCGCCACATTTGCAACCATTATTAACTATAAAATACGCCTTTCGGGACATAACACCTCTAAGCGATATAATTCTCCAAATGTTGCAATTTACGGCAATGAAATTCTATAAAACTTGCAATCTATGGCAATCAAAACACAAAAAATTTGTAATTTATGGCAATAAAATGTCAATAAATTCGCAATCTATGGCAATGAATCAAAACAATGCGAATGGTTTTTCCTGACGAGTATTTTTGTTGTCACCATGTAATTTCTATCTTCACGCCTTGGGGCGAATTATCGTGCTTGATGAGCAAGGTGCTTGTCAGGCTGTCCCACAATGGAGGGGCTTCGACGCCATCTACAAGCACACTTCGAGGTTTCTCGGGCACGAACACGCGCATGGCATTGGTGGTGCTTTGGGGGCTCTTTACCACAAAGCGATAACTGCTGTCCGAGCGATTCTCATCGTATACTCGTGCAGCTGCCGCCAACACTTGTGCTTGGTGCTTGCTCTCTACCGAGTCGACATTATAGAGAAATGCTTGTTCGCCGGGCTTCACTGTCACGTGGCTCTTGCATGGCAATTCGGGGTCGAAAAGGTCGATAAATCGGCCTTTAAGTTCCACCGGACGGTCGCTAACACCCTCATCGAGCACAGCCACAAGTTCGTAGCAACCTCGAGTAAGGCGAAAATTGTTTTTAAACTCCGGTTTGCCTGCCTTTGCCTTATTCTCATAGAGATAAGTCACGCCGTCAATCAACTTGGCATCGCCATCATCATGCATCACAAACTCCTTGGGGTCGTGACGAATCACCATCACCGCACCTTTGCCGTAAGAATAGACGCCTTCTTGGGCATGGCGTGGCATCTTCATAGTCTCAAAGAGGTGTTCGCCGGGTGCTGCATAGTTGTTGTTGCCACTATTCCACCATTCGGGCACACTTTGAAAGGGGTCGGTATCGGTGCCGCAATACACCAGCACACCGCCTTGCTTCACCCACTGCGCTATATGCTTATGCGCCTCGGCATCAAGGGGTTTCATATTGCTGTAGGTCATCAGCAATAGCTTCACATCGTGCCAATTTTCGGCATATCGGGTGTTCTCGATGTGCATAATTTTCACCGGCACGCCACGCTTGAGCAGTGGCAATGTAAGACCGAAGAAATTGCTCAACTGTGGGTCGTTGTAACCCTCGACAGGCGTCGGGGTGCGCTGAAACATCAGCGAATTGGCCATCAGCACGGCTATACCTTGACTGCCGCTCACGCGATTTGGGCTCACAGGCATAGAGTTGAGAGAATTGATCATCACCTGCATCTGGGTTGAGTAGAATCGCGGAATGCGTATGCGATTGTCGCTTGTGGCGCTCTCGCGATAAAGGCCTTCGTAGATACGGTCGGGCCAAGGCATCACCTCATAGTAGTTATTATCGGGGTACAGAAGTTTTGCCACAAAAGTGGCTTGATAATTGCGCTTATAGTCCGCCCAGTCCACGGCGCGGTCCTCTATGGGGTCGGTAAGGAAGTAGACGCGGCGCTTGGTGGGCGCTGTCATACTCTCCATGCACCCATATTCGAGAAATGCGGTCTCAAACACGCGTTCGCGGCGACGCCCGTCATAGTAGTTGGGCGTGCGCGAAGTGCCGGTCCACACTTGAGCAATATAGCCATCAACCACAGGCAGCGAAGCAAGACTCGCCTCAGGGCTCACTATCTCCCACTGCGAGTAGTTGACGAGCGAATGCGTGGGCACATAGCATCGTATGTCCTTGCCAAGGCTTTTGCCATACTCCTTGGCGTAGGCAAAAGCCTCATTGAGTGCTCTATAATAGAGATGATACTTCAGCTTGTTGGAGAGATATGTGTTGGCAGCGCTCAAGTGCTGAGGGCGCCATTCGAAGCCGTAATATTCTTGCCACTCTCGCTTGAAAGCATCGCTATAGCCTGCCCGAGCCCAAAATTCGGGTTCTTCGAGATAAATCGATTCGATACCGGCATCTATCACGCGTTTTATGTGGCGTTCCTTGAAATACTCCAGAAAATGGCGCGTAGGCACAATGTAGGGAATGAGCGTGCCGTGCCAAATGGTGTCGCCGTCGATGGTCTTCTGCCCCTCATCGAGGTGCCAACGACCATCCCACTCGCCTGTGAAATAGTCCTTATATTCACCCCAGGCAATGCCGGTCATAAAATGGGTGATGTAGCCATGATCGCGCCACGACTGCACTCGTTCTTCAAAAGTCTTGCCACTGCGGCGCTCGCCGGGGTTGCCGCCCACACCATACACTATAGCCACATCGGCGCGGCAGTCGGTGGTAGGCTTCCACGGTTGAGAGGTCTGAAACGCCGTGAATTCTCGTGGCTGCTCTTTTGCTTCATTATTTTTGCCGAAAAGCCACATAGTGCTCCACACCGAGATGCCTATCACGATGACTCCTTTAAGAGTTATATTCATAGTCCTTCGAAATCAATACACCTGAAATTCGTAGATTCGTGCCGTGAAGCCTTCGCTTTGGTCGGGCTTGGTGATGTAGAGGCGCACATAGCGTGCTTTCACCGGTTCGGGCAACAGTCGGTCGGTTTCCATATCGGTATTGTCGGTAACGGTGTCGACAGTGGTCCACTCGTCGGTCTCGTTTTCTTTCACTTGCAGGCTATATTCCTTCGATGTGTAGTTGAGATTTTCGAGGGTAGCATTCAGCACATCCCAGCCGCGCAAGGTGTGCACCTCACCGAGGTCGAATGCCACGAACTTGGTGCGCGAATCGCTGCGGTTGTCGCACCATTTAGTCATCTCTTTGGCATCTACAGCCATAGCGGCGCTTTCGCGGCGATTGACTTCACCCGAACGCTCTATGCAGGGCTTGCCTACAAGAAGATTTTTGCGAGTGGTGGCATCACCTTTAATCTCGCGAACGGGCAGATTCACCTCCATCAAGTCGGTAGCCGGCGTGAGAGTGTTGTTAGCATCGTTAGCCAAAGTAGCTGCAAAGATTACTATGCGGCTGTTTTCAGGCAATTTCAGCGTTGTGGTGCCTTGCGGAACAGCCACCGGAATCATAAACATATATGCAAATTCGTAGTACAAATCGCCCTTCATCATATTGTGGTGGTGAGTACCCACATAAGCCACCTCAACAGGTTTGATATATGCCTCGGTGTGATTGTAGTGACCCCATTGACCAATAAATCCGTTGAATACGGGTACCGAAACCACCTGTTTCACCTCGCCTTTTTGGCCTCCGGCGAAAGTCACTTCGGTGTTAGTGTCGCGCGCCGTGGCAGCTGCGAGCAGATAGAGAGTGCTATAGCCAGCAGGGATAGCTATCTCTTGACCTTCGCACTTCACGCCGTTGCGCGTATCGGGATTGCCGAGATTGAATGTTATGCCGCGATAAGTGAGCGATTCGGGCATGAGTTCGGCGGCATAAGAGTTGCCGCGGCCGTCGAGGTTGACGGTATTGCGAAATGCATTGTAGCTCGACACCATAGCATTGAACGGCAATTCGAGTGGCTTTTGGTCGATCTTGGCAATAACATTCGTGGCGCGGGCAAGGCGCACGCGGAAAGTCTTGATGCCATAGCGACCTATCTCAAAATCGAGAGTATTGCCCGAGTAGCGAGCAGCACCTATATTGTCCTCAATGCCATTTACCTCTTGAGCGCCAACTATCTCGGCAGGGAATGTGAAGCTTGCATTCTGAGAACCTTCGCCCGAAGTTTCGAAGAATCGCACCACATAGTCGCCGCTGCCGTCTTCAGCCTTTTTGAGTGCACGCAGTGCCACATTGGCATTGTTGCCGCGGGCAAATGCGTAGCTCTTGCCCAGTGAACCGCGATGCTTGTCGGCGATAAAGCCCTTGATGCCCTGATTGAGCAATTCGGCTTTCTGAGCCATCAGCGAGCGGTCGAGAGCGCCATTGTGGGCCACGAGCGAATAAGTGAAATGATGCTTGCCTTGGTCTTGACGAGTTTGATAGTAGTTGTTGCCTGTTCCCGGAGTGTGGAGCAAAGTGAGGCGTATGGTGTTGTCGTTAGGTTTGTCCCAACCATATTTCCCATCGTTGAGCACAGTCAAACCGCAAGAGCCATCGGCAGCCGAGAGGTCGGTCCATTGTTGCGATATCACCTCGTAGGCTGTGTCGGTGTTATTGCCGCGATTCACTGCACCTATGCCCAAGTCGTAAGTAGCTTCGCTGTTGGCAAAAGCCATAGGAAATTCCACTTTCAGCAGCGAATTGGTTTCCTTCCAGTCGATTTCGTTATATATATCGATGCGGTCGGCTTGTCCGCCCTCGTTGAGGCTGATGTATTGCACTATGCTCGAGCCACCGGCACCGAATGAGCGTTCCACGCGAAGCGTAGTGCGCAGTTCGCCGTTTTCCACAAGTGTAATGCGGGCATTGCCTATCGATTGTGGTTCCTTTTCCATTTCGCTTCTGATGATTTCCCATGCAGGCCACTGCTTCGAAATATTCGAAGTGAAGAGCGCCAGACGGAAAGCCTTACCGTCGGCCACCATCTGCTTGCCGTTTCGCTTATCTATGAGAGAAGCTATGTCGCCGTTATCGTCGAGAGTGAGGCGATAGATGCTGTTTTCGATGGTGTTAGCCTCATCGGCAAGGGTTTTCTGCTTGCCATAGGATGGGCGAATGTCGTAGACGGCATATCCTAATGCCGGCACCGAAGCAGCTATGAGAATCTTGGCGCTACCCGGCGCATTGCTCACCACTTGAGCCTTTACGCGACGGCCGTTTTCGTTGGTGACGCGCACGCCACTGATGGCTCGCGAGGTGTTGAGAGTCACCTCTATCATATCGGCAGAGTCGAATCCGGTGGGATTATAGAGCACCAGCGGAGTGCCGCCCACTTGGGTGTTGAGATTGCGAGCTACAGCGCCCACCGAGGTGGTGAGAACGCCTGCAAATTGCTTGAGGCTCAGCAATTCATCGTTCCACGAAAATTCATAGGCACGCGGAAGGCTGGTGCCGGTGAGGTCGTCGTGAAATTGGTGCCAAACAAATCGTTTCCATGCCTCGGCAAGTAATTCGGTGGGATAGTCGACAGCGCCAAACCAGTCGGCAACCACTGCTGCGCCTTCGGCAGCCACGGCAAGTTGCTCATTGCGACGATTGTACCACTTCATTGCCGCCTGCGATGTGTAGCAGCCGGTGCCGTGAACATCCATAAGCAATTCGCCATCGAACACCGGAAGTTCGCTATGCTTATCGTAGGGCAAATAGTCCTTAAATATTTGGTCGCTTGTAGCGCTTATCACTTCGATGTCGCCATCTTCGCCCACCGAGCGCTCCACAGCACGCACCGAACCGATGGTAGGACTGCCGCCGGTGTCGCCGGTGCCGTAGTAGTGATACACGGCATTCACGCCGTCGACTCTATTGTCTTCGATGTATTTCTTTAATTGTTTGTTGCGAGTGAGGTCTTCGCCATCGTTCCACTTCGATGTGTAGTTGTGCGCATCGGCTATGCACATAATGCGAGCGCCGTCGACGCCTTGCCACAAACCTATCTCAAACGGAATTTTCTTGCCTGTGGCATAGAATGGATGATTGCGCCACTGCAATTTTTGAGTGGAAAAACCTATCAAGCCGCAGTGATTGGCAATAGTGGGCAGAGTCCAACCAAATCCGAAGCAGTCGGGCAAGAAAATGTCGGTCGACAGCACGCCAAACTCGCGGCGATAGAAGTGCTGACCATACATTACATTTCTAATAAACGACTCCGGCGAAGGAATATTTGGGTCGTTGGCATCCCACGAGGCGCCGGCTATGTGCCAGCGACCTTGCTTTATATATTGCTTAATCATCTCATATTCATGAGGATAATACTCCTTCATCCAAGCATATTTCACACCGCCCTCGAAGTTAAACACATAGTTGGGATACTTGGCAAGCAGCATCAAGTTGGTGTTGAGAGTCTTGGGAATATACTCCCTTATCGAGGTCTGCACATCCCAATTCCACTGCGAATCGAAATGCGCATCCGATACAATATAGGCTTTAGGCTTTTCCTGAGCCGATGCCGATAGTGCTATTAAAGCACCGATAACAATTAAGGACAATCGATTAATCATCTGGGGTAACGAGTTGTTTATGGGTTGGTTATATTAGTTTTAAAAATAATGCCTTATTACAGAAATCACCGTCATCGGCTGCGCTTCACCACTATTATCACAGCAGTAAACACCAGCACAATGCCTGTCACAATCCACGCATTGAGGGTCTCGCCGAAGAGCAAAATGCACATCAGCACCGCTGTGGTGGGTTCCACCGCTCCAAGTATGGCGGCAAGCGTGCTGCCCACATATCGTGCCGAGAATACAAGTGTGATATTGCTCAATATGGTGGCTATGAGGGTGAGCCCTATAAAGCAAAAGCATTGCTTGGGCGTGGTGATAAATTCTAACGTGCCATTATATGCCGAGATGCCGAAAAAGAACATCGAACTGATGAGCAACAGCCAAAAAGTGAACACCAACGAGGGTAATTCGTGCGCTCGAGTGCGGTTTACGCCCACTATGTAGCAGCCGCAAGCCAAGCCCGAAAGCACCACTATTATCACGCCTATCACCTTATTGGCTCCGGGCACAAACGAGGCATCGCCTCCGAGCACACTCAGGCAGTAGATGCCAGCCAAGGCTATCACTATCGACAGCACCGATGCTCCCTTGATGCGCTCGCGGAAGAAAATAAGCGATATAGCCATCACAAACACCGGATAGGTGAAGTGAATCACCGTGGTGACGCCGCCGGTCATATAGTTGTAGCCAAACATCAGCAATCCGCCCGAAAAACTATAGAAAATGGCTTCTACAAACATCGATGGTGCATAACGCCACCCCACTGCTATGCGTCTGTGGGTAGCCATCAGGTAGATAGCCATCATTATGGCTGAGAGGAAAAATCGGTAGAAGAGCACGCACTCGGTGGCCATGCCATCGGCAAGCATCGGTTTGCTGAACACGGGAATAAAGCCGAACCCCATGGCGCTCACTATGCCGGCTATCACGCCCTTGGCATAATTGCTCATGCCCGTAACCTTACTCTTCACATTGCTGCTCATCTTCGTTGCTATTGGCTGTTTCTTCAGTCGCAGCCTCGCTTGCCGACTCGGCGATGATAAAAATCGAAAAATTCACGCTGCCATAGGCACGATGCTGATGAAAATGCGGCAACGTAGAGAAATCGTAGTTCTTGCTATGCTCCATCACAAACACTGTGCCGGGCTTCACAAGCTCCGATGCAAGTATTTTGCCGGGAATCTCGCCGAAATTGGGCAAATCGTAGGGCGGATCCACAAATATTACATCAAATTTTTGTCGCGCCGTCTCGATAAAACGAAACACATCGCCCTTGATGAGCGTCATATTCTTCACATTGAGCTGGTCGCGCACCTTGCGTATGAAATTATATTGCACATGGCTCTTTTCGACCGATGTCACCGACTCACATTCGCGCGACAAGAACTCAAAACTCACCGCACCGGTGCCTGCAAAGAGGTCGAGCGCCACTGCGCCCTCAAGGTCGATGAGGTTTTCAATAACATTAAATATGTTTTCGCGCGCAAAGTCGGTGGTAGGTCGCGCACTTATGTTGCTCGGCACATCGAAGCGTCGACGGCCATATTTTCCTCTAATTATTCGCATAATGCAAGCAGTATTAAGTGGTAAGGTGCCCGCACTGCATCGTGGCCTATGCGCATGGCAGCGGCGGGAAATATTGCGGGAATCACGTAATTAACATATTTTCTCAGCAAGGGCGTAATCTGGTCGCGTCGGCTCTTCTCGCCCGAGAGGAGTATCTCATCGGCAAGGGCATCGAAGCCGAAACTCTGCCAGGCATGCAGCACATAGTAGGCTGCATCGTCGATTGCCTCATATTCATAGCTGTTGGTCATCACCGGAGCACCGCAATCGAAGAGGCAAACGCTCACCTTGCCCTCTTGCAGATGCACATACATGCGTCGCAGCGAGGTCTGACCTTGTTTGCTCTTATGATACTCACACAGCGGCACCAACGCATGGCTGATGGGCGGATTGAAGAAGGTGCGTTGCAAAAACGCCTCAAGTCCGCGCTCCAACTCAAACCCCATCACTGCGCCGCACTGCGGCATGGCACAGAAGGCAAACTCGCCCTCGGCATCGGGAAATGCAGTTTCCATCACATCGAGGTGCAGTTCTTCGTCGATTTCGGCAGGTATCATCATAAAGCGTGCGCTGTCGACCACCACCTTCACTTCGCCAAACGGTTTGAGAAAGAGCGGATTATCATACACGGCATTCTCCACGCCTTTGAGATAATTGCCGTAAGAGAGGTCGATGCCTATCTCGCCATATACCAACGAATCGTCCTGCGCCTTGCTGTAAAGCACATAGCCTATGCGGTCGGCGCTCAGCGCCAGCAGCAGTGTCCACAACTCGGGGCGCTGTATGTCGATGTCGGTGGTCTTTGTGGGTAGGTTGTTACTCATATTCGGTGTAAAAAATAATCATTTTATGGTAGCGCGCTGAGGCCACACTCGCGGGGCACTACACTGCCGCTCTCATTTCTGCAGCTGTGCCATATTATGCCCGAGCGCCTCGCGCTTCGTTCTGCAAATTTATAAAATTCCGCCCACATATCACCCATCACACCCCCACGATTTACACCTGCAATTATAGTTTGATATGCTCAATCGGAAAACGCACCTTTTTAGCAGTGAATTTTATAGGAAAACGCACCTTTTTGATGCCATAATTTATAGGAAAACGCACCTTTTTGACACCAAAATTTATAGGAAAACGCACCTAAACGCAAAAAAACTATTATATTTGCACTAACAAAAAGGCAGAAATATGTTATACCGCAAAATCACAAAACGCATAGAATGCGTTTCTATTTGGTAAGCATAAAAGTGGATGGTATAATATTTATATCACAGATATTTCCTTAGAAACCAACGAAGGAGTGCCGGTGTGCGGCGCGTCACCGTTTCGCGGTAACGCTTGATTTCGTTTTGCCTGATTTCTTCCACTTCTTTTCGTGCGTTCATTTTTGCATCGGCTACTTTCTTGGCAGCCTCGGCTTGTGCTACTGATATGCGTTGTTCAATCAGTTTGTTACGCTCGGCAGCCTCTTCCAGTCGCTTTTGATTATCAATACGCCGATACACTGTAGCATTCCATGGCTCTCCTTTATGGAAGAAATAGCACCCACATTCGGTGTTGGAACATTTCAAAATTTTGTCGTGATTCACAGCCGGCGAAGTTTTTCCACATGCAGGGCAAACCACCTTGTAGTTAAGAGCAAAATTTTTATTCTTATGGAGTTCGAAGAGCAAGGTGTTGATGGCATGGTTGATGGTGAGCAACCCCGGATCAACGACAGGCTCCATAGCAGACTCTATATCAGGCATTTGTAATTGCTTTTGATAGAGCAAATCCACTACATGCATAGCATTATCGCCTTCATTTCCACGTAGAAATGTTCCAAATCTGCGACTGTATTGTTGAAAGTCCAACTTTTGCAACATCTTGATTTCATCCAAGCACTGTTCCAGCAAATTTATATTGCGAAGCAACTCGGCCTTTTGCTGCTCATAACTGCGCAACAAGTGTTTCACAGCTTCTCTTTCACCGCCACAAGATAGCCACATTTTAAGAGTGTCGGTCATCAGCACATCCACATCTTCAAAGCCCGCTTTCTCCAAACTCATTCTGCCTCTAACCACATTCACTAATTGGGCAGCCACTTTATAATTCCATCGCTCGAGATAGCCCATTTGCAGAATCTCTTTGCCGGAAGAGTTATCGAAATAGCCCTGAAGCACCACATCTCCAAATCCTACATAAATAGTGCACAAATCCACCATTACTTCGTCGGAGGTATCTAATCCATACACGGGAAGCAGTTTGTGACAAATTTCGTGTGCCAGAATGGCTATCAATGATGTCCTTGAAGTTTTGAATTTTGATGACACTCTAATATGTACCATCTTTTCTGAAATTCGTTCGGGGAAGAGAATGTAACCGGCATGTTTTTCCATCTCTTCATATTTCACCTCAGCGCTATAGCCAGTGAGACCAAGAAAATTCATCATACACACGGCTTCTTGCGACAACTGCGATTCTGTGAAAGAACCATTAACAGGCGAAAACTCTGTTGGCTTATAACAGCTAAACGGACGTTTGGGCAATTTTTGCTCAAGTTGTTTATACACTACAATCATGTCTTTGGGAGTGACAAACTTTCTTTTATTATCCATAGTGGCACAAGTATATTAGGATAGTAATCAATATCTTTTTCACAAATTTACTTATCTTTTTCCAAAACATCTCAAATGTAGTAGAGGAATTTTTAGACTAATCTTAACCACACATGGGGCAAAATCCTGCCTGGGAAAGCCTCAAAGCAAAAAAGCGATATAAGCAACTTCATTTCAGATGCTTATATCGCTTTTTATCTAAATTTCAAATAAATTGATACAACTTGTTTTTCGGGCATCACTCTCCATTGAGTGCGTGGTCGAGGAAGTCCTTTACTTGATTCATAAGCCACATGGGTGTGGATGTGGCTCCGCAGATACCTATGTGGTCTCTGCCACAGAACCAACTGAGGTCAATTTCGCTCTCGTTGCTTATGAGATAACTCAGTGGATTCACCTTGTGGCACTCCTCGAAAAGTATGCGACCATTGCTGCTCTTGCTTCCGCACACAAAGAGTATAACATCGTGATTTTGAGCAAATTCGCGAATCTGCGGAATGCGGTTTGCCACTCGGCGGCATATAGTGTCGTAGCTCTTGAATTCCACCTTGCGGCCATCGATGCGGCTCTCTATTTCGCGAACCACTTTCTTAAATCCGTCGAGCGATTTGGTGGTCTGCGAGTAGAGATAGATATTGCGGTTGAAATCGATTTTGTCCACCTCATCGGTGCCTTCTATCACCAGCGCATGGCCTTCAGTTTGCCCCACGAGGCCGTTGACCTCGGCATGGCCTTTTTTGCCGTAAATCACCACTTGTGGTTCTTTTTCATGGGCTTCGCTATGATAGGTGTTGCTGATGCGGCGCTGCAACTGCAGCACCACGGGGCAGGTGGCATCTATTATCTCTATCCCATTGGTTCGAGCCACTTCGTAGGTTTCGGGCGGCTCGCCGTGGGCGCGTAGCAGCACTTTCACATTGTGGAGTTGTCGCAGCTGGTCGTGGGTGATGGTCTCAAGCCCTATTTTGCGCAATCGCTCCACCTCGTTGCTGTTATGCACTATGTCGCCAAGGCAATACAGATGCCCCGACTTATCTATTTCTTCTTCTGCTTTCTGTATGGCGGTCACCACGCCGAAGCAAAATCCCGAACCGTTGTCAATCTCTATTACTGCCATCGCCCTTAATGTATTGGTGAATATGATATCGTTTCAGCTCTCTGCTGCCTAAGTTAGGCTTGCTCTGAGGCTATCTTTTCGTAGAGCTTGAGCATCCACTCGTTCTGCTCTTCGCGGGTCATGTGGCTGTTGTCGAGTTCTACGGCATCGTCGGCACGGCGCAGCGGGCTCTCACTGCGTGTGGTGTCGAGATAGTCGCGCTGCTTTACGTTCTCGAGCACGCTTTCGTAGGTGACTGTGGTGTCGCCCTTCGAACGGAGTTCTTCGTAGCGGCGCTGAGCACGGGTTTCGGCCGAAGCATTAACAAACACCTTCATCTCGGCATCGGGAAACACGGTGGTGCCTATGTCGCGACCATCCATCACTATGCCCTTATTGCGACCCATGGCTTGCTGCTGCTTCACCAGTTCGCGGCGCACAAAGGGGATGGCTGCCACAGTGCTTACCTTGCCCGACACGCGCATGTCGCGTATCTTGCCTTCCACACATTCGCCGTTGAGATAGGTCTCAGTGGCGCCGGTTTCGGCATTTACGCCGAAACTGATGTTGATATTACCCAAAGCTGCCTCGAGTGCCGCCAAATCCACCTCTCCGGCTTCGTTGATAAGCCCGTTATCGAGGCAATATAGTGTCACGGCACGATACATTGCGCCGCTGTCGATGTAGGCATATCCTATGTTCTTGGCAAGCACCTTTGCCATTGTGCTCTTTCCCGACGACGAAAACCCGTCGATGGCTATTGTTATCAGTCGTTTTGTCATTGCTGGAATCGATTATGTTATTTCTCTTGCAAAATTACACAGAATTATTGAATTTCACACCATACCGAGGGCACTTGCTTTATGCACCTCATCGGTGGAGTGAATGGCATCAGTCGCGGCTGCGCTGAAATGCCTCGAGATGCTCCACCACCTCGGCCACTTCGTCGGTGAGCGATAGGTTGAGGTTGCGATACTTCGATGTGGCTGTGAGATACTCGAGCATGGAGTAGAACGGCATCTCTTGGGTCCAGAATCGGCGTCCGAGGAATATCATCGGACTCGACACATTGAGCGACAAGTAGTGATTTTGTACGGCGTCTTGAAATATCTCCTGCACGGTGCCGGCACTGCCGGGCGAATACACCACGCCTCCCATGGCTATGGTGAGGATTCCGTCCTCGCGTATGCTGTTCTGAAAGAGTTTGGCTATATGTGTGGCAAACGGTGTGGCGGGTTCGTGGCCGTAGAGCCATGTGGGTATGCCGAGGCTGTGATAGGTGGTCTGCGGATATCGCTCGCGCACTGCCATGGCGCTCGAGAGCCACTGCTCGTCGGTAAATCGCGGCGCACATTGCAGCATGGCTATGGCATCGGCAAGTTGGGCATCGGTGCGTCCTGCCATCCACGCGCCCAGGTGTGTGGCTTCCATAGCGCCCGGACCGCCTCCGCTCACCATGGTGTAGCCTTTCTCGGTGAGGCGTTTGCTCAGCAATGCTACCTTGGCATACATCTCATCGCTACGCAGCGCGCCGTGGCCGCCCATCACGCCCACTATGCGCATCACGTCGTGCTCTGCCACAAAGCGGTCGAGCGCCACCTCTATGTAGTGATCGTGTAGCGTGCGTGCGAGTTTCTCCTTGGCATTGGAGGTGAACTTGCCGGTGGCGATATAGTGATTATACACTTGCGCATCGTAGCAGCGCGGCATCGATTGTGCGTCGGCGGCATCGAATGCATCGTAGAGGTCGTCGGCAGTGTAGAGCTGCTGTCGGCTCACGTCGTAAGGCACTTCTTGCAGATATTCGCTCACTGCCTCGAGTTCTTTCAAGTCGGGTTTGCTTATCATAGTGGAGCTGTCAATTTTTTTGAGTCTATTTCAATCCGAAAAGTCGGCGGGCATTGGCATCGGTGGTGTCCGACACTTCTTGCTCGCTCACGCCCAGCCATTGAGCTATGCAGGCGTTGATGTAGGGTATGTTGGCGCTCTCGTTGCGACGTCCGCGGTTGGGCACGGGTGCCAAATATGGCGAATCGGTCTCGAGCAGCAGTCGCTCCAAGCCCACAGCGGGCAAAAGCGCCGGTATGGTCGATTTCTTGAAGGTGACTATGCCGTTGATGCCGAAGTAGAAGTCGCCTCGGCGGCGTATTTCTGCCACATCGTCGACCGTGCCTGTAAAACTGTGAAACACGCCTTGCGGCAACTCGCCCTCGAAGGCATCTATTACCTCCAGGATGGTACTCAAGCCCTCGCGGCAATGTATTATCACTGGCAGATGCAGCTCCGACGCCCAGTGCATCTGTGTGTCGAGCGCTTGCATCTGTTCGCGGCGATAGGTGGCGTCCCAGTAGAGGTCGATGCCTATCTCGCCCACCGCCACATAGCTGCGCTCGCCGAAGTGTCGCTCCACTTCAGCCAGACTCTGCTTGTAATCGGCATTCACCTCGGTGGGATGAAATCCCATAGCCATCGATGTGACATCGGCAAACTCGTCGTGGAGTCGATGCATGGGTTCGATGGTGGTGAGGTCTACATTGGGCAGTATGAGATGGCTCACACCGGCATCCAATGCGCGCTGCACCGCCTCGCTGCGGTCGGCATCAAATTCCTCGAGATAGAGATGGGTGTGGGTATCAATCATCGGTCGCGCTTCACAAGTCGGCTAATAAGGTCGATAAATGCCTTCTTGGCGGGTTCATCTACTGCGGTTTCAAACACTGCAGCCATGGCTTTATCGTTATATTTTGCAATTTCGGCTTCTGAGAGTTCTTTCAAGCCCAATCGCTCGTAGATGGCGGTCACTGCGGGCACTTTTACGGCACGACTGGCATTCTCAGTGTTGAGCCATAGGGCAAGTTCTATACGATTGTCGTCGGTGGCACGTTGGCAAGCGTTGATGAGAAGGAATGTCTTTTTGTTGTTCATAATATCGCCGCCTATAGCCTTGCCGAAGGTGGCTTCATCGCCCCACACGTCGAGCATATCGTCCTGCAGCTGGAATGCAAGACCCAGGTTCTCGCCTATTTCATAAAAACGCTGCGCAGTGGCTTCGTCGGCACCGCCTATGAGGGCGCCCATCTTGCAGGCACAACCCAGCAGAACCGATGTTTTCAGGCGAATCATAGCTATATATTCTTCCACGGTCACATCGCCGCGGCTCTCGAAGTCCATATCATACTGCTGACCTTCGTATATCTCCATAGCGGTGCGATTGAAGAGTTCCATCACCTGAGGCATCACTGCAGCATCGGCTCGGGCTATGAGTTGAGTGGCCATAGTGAGCATGGCATCGCCCGAAAGGATGGCTGTGTTATCGTCCCACTTTACGTGTACGGTGGGCTTGCCACGACGGATGTCGGCTTTGTCCATCACATCGTCGTGCAGAAGAGTGAAGTTGTGATACATCTCAAGACCCACTGCGGGCATAATGGCTTTCTCGATGTCGCCACCCACTGCCTCGCATGCCATAAGCACAAGCACAGGGCGTATGCGCTTGCCGCCCAACGCCATTGTGTAGGATATCGGTTCGTAGAGGTGCGCCGGTTGCGCCGGATAAGGCAGACTCTCTATGGCTGCGTTCACGCGCTCAAGATATTGGTTGAATGTAAGCATATCGTTATGATTTTTATCGTTTGTTATTTTCTTATTTATTTCGATTGGCTGTGAGTGGCATCAGCGCTCGGCAGTATCGAGCAGTTGCGCCGCAAGTTCGGGATTGCGCTCACTGAGGGCTTCCTCAAAGGCCTCACGAAACGCCTCGGCGGTTTCTTCATCGCCGGCTATCTGATATTCGCTCTCCACAGCCTTTGCCATGAGTATGGCGTGCTCGAGTGCAAACGAATCCACAGGTTGCACCGTGTCAACCGCAAGCACCATTTCCACAGCTTGAAGCGCTCGCTCGCGCGCTGCCTCATTCTTCTTGCTCTGCTCGCACGAACTCGCTACCACCATCGCCACAACGGCTATTATAATATAATTTATCAATCGTTTCATCTCCAAAAAAATCGTGATTTGTCGTCCGGTTCTACAATTCTACAAATTTAGCACCAATCAGCGAATTTGCCAAAGCCACAATGCTCTATTTTTGGCAAAATGCACAGCAAGTTTTATCAGCCTTTTCCCGCAGATTATTTGGTGGCAGCGATATGGGGTTTTCTCACAGATTTCACAGATTTCACAGAATTTCGCAGCGGCTGGTTAAGCCGGTGATTATCAGCCGAGTCTGGGCGGCAGTTACCCAAATAATATCTGTGTAATCTGTGAAATCTGTGAGAGATAAAACCATCAGCGGGCGATTATCAGCATGCCCGGCTTTTTCGGAATTCGATTTATAGTTCGCCGCGGCGGATGGCTTGCATGATATTGGCTGGCGGGCGCTCGTTTTGCAGTTCGCGCTTCATATAGTCCATATAGGGCGCCACATGCTTGAAAAATCGGTAATAGCCACGGCACAGATAGTTGAGCCCGGGTTCGCCATCTGCAGTGCTGATGATGCGATTTTTGGGACATTCGCCGTTGCAGGCAAAGAGAAATTCGCACTCGCGGCACTGCCGGGGCAGCGTGCTTTGCTTCTGCTCGCCGAATTGGCGCTGGCGCTCGCTATACATCATCTCGGTAAGCGTGGAGGTGTAGATATTGCCCAATCGATACTCGGGAAACACAAAGTGGTCGCAGCTATATACGTCGCCGTTATACTCCATCACGCCGGCATGGCCGCATTGCTTGGCAAGACTGCACACTCCGGGTTGCACACCCACCCAGTTGGCAAGCGTGGAGTCAAAAATCTGCACAAATATCTTGCCCACATCTTCCTTCACCCACTCGTCGAACAGGCCGCAGAGGAAATTGCCCCACTGCTCGGCAGTCACCGAGAAATCGGCAAGGCGTCCGTCGACCTCATCGGGTGCTGCCAGATGGCGTCCGTCGTCGTGCTTGAGTATGCGCTCCACTATGGGTGCAAACTGCAGGTAGCGGCATCCCATATCTTTGAAAAACCGATAAAACTCCACAGGATAGTCGGCATTATAGTCGTTGACCACAGCCATAGCGTTCCACTCCACGCCGTGCTTATTGAGCAGATTGATGCCATTCATCACTTTGCGCCACGACGGGCCTCCGCTCTTGGTGCGGCGATACTCGTCGTGAAATTCCTGTGGACCATCGATCGAAATTCCCACCAACCAATGTTGCTCGGCAAAAAATCGGCACCACTCATCGGTGAGCATCGTGCCGTTGGTCTGTATGCAGTTATCCACCACGCGGCCGCGAGCATACTGCCGCTGCAGTTCGATTACACGCTTATAGAACGAAAGCGGGCGCATGAGCGTCTCGCCGCCGTGCCAGCAGAAGAGCACTTCGTTCATGGTCTGCGACGAGAGGTATTGCTCTATGAAGCGTTCGAGCAGTTCATCGGTCATTATGTGGCGCGAATTATCGGCATACATGTGCGCTTTCTCGAGATAATAGCAATAGTCGCAACGCAGGTTACAGAGTGCACCGGCAGGCTTTGCCATCACATAGAGCGGGCGCGAAAAGGGGTCGAATACGGGCATATCGTTATAGGTATATTGTAAACAAATGGTATTTAATTCTTCTTGGGGCAATCCTTGTGGCCACGGTCGATGCCGCACTCGCGGCGTGAGGCATGGCATGAAGCAGCGCAGTCGCACCCTTGGCAACGGCATGCTCCGCCACCTCTGCGACGCAGTCGGTGCACCACCCACAATGCCAAAAGCGCCACTATAGCTATTATTGTCACACTCGCCACATTCATAGTCACACACCTGCTATCATATTCCACATCAGGTATGCCACCCAAGCACATATCCATGCTATCACGCACTGGCACACCATAATCATAACAGCTGCGTGGGCATTAAGTTCACGGCGCACGCAAGTGATGGCTGCCACACACGGAGTGTAGAGCAAGCAGAACACCAGCAGCGAGAATGCCGTGCCGGTGTTGAGCACA
>SFTJ01000052.1 GCA_004563195.1 bacterium | reverse complement strand
GATGGGGGCTTGGAAATCAAAAAAACAGACTCGACCACCTTGAATACGATAGCCGAGTCATATTTTCTTTCGTTAGTCAACTTTTATCGGACAGCAATAACAAAAAATCCCCGAGAGGTGATGGTTTCTCTCAGGGAATTATGCTTTCGCAGAGTGCCAATGTAGCGATAATAGGTTATCTCGTTCAAATGTCGCTTAACATTTGCACTTATATATGTTGTGGTGTATCCGCATTCGCAAAAGGCACCTAATCGGGGCTTTTTACTACTATCATTCACATCGCGGCAAGTGCCGCAAGGTGGCTGAATACGCCACAACATCGGGATATGTAATTCACTCCATCTCAGCGACTTAATCGCGCCGCCGGAGAAGAACTTTTAGCGCACGTTACCTGCTTCGATTTCGGTGTGTCCTGCCAATTCGGGATCGATGAGAATACGACCGCAATATTCACACACGATAATCTTCTTGTGCATCTTTATCTCCATCTGGCGCTGTGCCGGGATACGGTTGAAGCAGCCACCACATGCATTACGCTGCACATACACCACGCCGAGTCCGTTGCGGGCATTCTTGCGGATGCGCTTGAACGCGGTGAGAAGGCGTGCATCTATCTTTGCTTCGTACTTCTTGGCTTGCTCGCGAAGTTTTTCTTCGTCTTGCTTGGTTTCCGAAACGATTTCTTCAAGTTCACCCTTCTTTTCCTCAAGAATGTGCTTCTTGTCGTCGAGCTTTGCCTTTGCTTCTTCTATTTGGGCATTGATTTCTTCTTCTTTTGCTCCAAATTGACGAATCTTCTTCTGTGCAAGTTCCACGTTCAACTTTTCGTATTCGATTTCCTTCTGGAGGAAGTCGTATTCACGATTGTTGCGCACATTGTTGATTTGGTCGTTGTAGCGCTCTACAAGTCCGTTTGAGTGGTCGATAGCAGCATTTTGCTCCTTCACGCCTTCGCCCAAGCCCTTGATTTCCTCTTCGAAGTTTTGAATACGTGTTTCGAGACCCACGATTTCGTCTTCGAGGTCTTGCACTTCGAGTGGCAACTCGCCGCGGAGTGTCTTGATGCGGTCTACCTCTGTTAACGTCTCTTGTAGTTGATAAAGTGCCTTGAGGCGTTCTTCTACTGAAAGTTCTTTTTCTTGTTTAGCAGATGCCATACAATCTTTTTTATATATAATATTTAACCTGTTTAATCTCTTTTTCTGCGAAATAGAGTGCAAAGTTAGGCATTTTTTTTCTAATTATCTCATAAAAAATGTCTTTTGTAAACTGTTCACTCTCATAATGTCCGATATCGGCAAGCACTATACGATGATTGTTGCTTGTGTAATCGTGATATTTTATGTCGCCTGTCACGTAGATATCGGCTCCTGCGGCTATGGCATCGCCCACCAGTTCGGCTCCGCTGCCGCCGCATAGTGCCACGCGGGTTATCTCGGCATCGTCGTTACCGCTATATCTAATGGCTTCGACATCGAAAGTGCGCTTGAGCAACGCCAAAAAATCGCGCAACGGCATTGGCTCGATGTTGCCCACCACGCCAAATCCGTTGTATGGCGATTGGTTGAGCAGCGCTATCACGTCGTAGGCGGGTTCTTCGTAGGGATGTGCGGCAAGCATTGCGCTCACCACGGCGTCCTTGCGGGCTGCATCGGCTATCACCTCCACGCGTGTTTCCGGCTCCACATGATGCTCGCCTACTTCGCCGCTGAAAGGATGTGCTTCGCTGCCGGCGCGATATCGACCTTCGCCGCTGATGCGATAGCTGCAACAGTCGTAGTCGCCTATGCTTCCGGCTCCCTGTGTGAACATGGCTTGCTCTACCTTATCGGCATAGGCTGTGGGCACATACACCACCACCTTCACTTGCTTGCCTTGATGTGCGCTAAGCACTCTCACATCGCTAAGGTGCAATTTTTCGGCCATGCCATACGACACGCCTCCACGGGCGCTGTCGAGATTGGTGTGCGCCGAGTAAATTGCCACATCGTGTTTTATGGCTTTTGCCACTATTCGCTGCGTGGGATTGGCGCCCGTAAGCGACTTCAATCCTCTGAAGATGAGCGGGTGATGCGATATCACCAAGTTCAAGCCTCGAGCTATGGCTTCGTCGAGCACAGCCTCAGTCACATCCACACACAGCAGTGCTCCGGTGGCTGTAGCTTGCGCATCACCCACTTGCAAGCAGGCATTGTCGTAGCCTTCTTGCAAGTAGCGCGGCGCCTCGGCTTCGATTGCCGATATTATGTCTTTTATCGTTGCCAATGTGTTGATTGTTATTTCTTTTTATCGGCTTCGAGTCGTTCGGTATCTATCTTCAAGTACAATTCTTCGAGTTGTGCTTCGTCGATGCGGCCCGGGCAGTCGTTCATCACATCGCGACCCGAATTGTTCTTGGGGAATGCTATGGTGTCTCTGATGCTGTCGAGACCTGCCAAGAGCGACACGAAACGGTCGAATCCGAATGCAAGACCTGCGTGAGGTGGTGCTCCGTACTTGAAGGCATTCATCAAGAAGCCGAATTGTTCTTGAGCCTTCTCTTCGGTAAAGCCGAGCAGTGCAAACATCTTGTCCTGCAATTCGGGCTGGAATATACGCAAGCTGCCGCCTCCGAGTTCCACGCCATTTACCACCATATCGTAGGCATAAGCACGCACAGCGCCTGTGTCGGTGTCGAGCAGCGCTATGTCTTCGTCCTTAGGACGGGTGAACGGGTGGTGCATTGCATAGAAGCGTTGTGTCTCTTCGTCCCACTCAAACATCGGGAAGTCGATTACCCACAATGGCTTAAACACGTTCTTGTCGCGAAGGCCAAGGCGATTGCCGAGTTCGAGACGCAATTCGCAAAGTTGCTTGCGGGTATCCATGGTCTTGCCGCAAAGTATGAGCATCAAGTCGCCGGGCTTTGCTCCGAAGCGTTCTGCCCATGCCTTGAGGTCGGCTTCGCCATAGAACTTGCCCACGCTGCTCTTGAAGGTGCCGTCGGCTTCGTATTTCACCCAAACCAATCCCTTGGCGCCCACTTGCGGACGCTTTACATAGTCGGTGAGTTCATCGAGCTGCTTGCGTGTATATGATGCGCAACCTTCGGCGCAGATACCTGCCACAAATTCGGCGCTGTCAAACACCACGAAGTTCTTGCCTTCGGTCAAGTCTTTGAGTTCCACAAACTTCATTCCGAAGCGAATATCGGGCTTGTCGCTACCATAATATTTCATGGCATCGTGCCATGTCATGCGCGGGAAGTCGTAGTCGAATTCCACATTGCGAGCATATTTGAAGATGTGCTTCACCATACCCTCAAAGAGTTGCAACACGTCTTCTTGCTCTACAAACGACATTTCGCAGTCGATTTGAGTAAATTCGGGCTGACGGTCGGCACGAAGGTCTTCGTCGCGGAAGCACTTGGCTATCTGGAAATAGCGGTCGAAGCCTGCCACCATAAGCAACTGCTTGAAGAGCTGCGGCGACTGTGGCAATGCATAGAACTGACCGGGATTCATGCGCGAAGGCACCACGAAGTCGCGTGCTCCTTCGGGTGTAGAACCTATCAAGATAGGTGTTTCCACTTCCAGGAATCCGCGCTCGTTGAGATAACGGCGCAATTCGAAGCCCATCTTGTGGCGCAATTCCAAATTCTTGCGCACTGCCTCGCGGCGCAAGTCGAGGTAACGATATTGCATTCTTATGTCGTCGCCGCCATCGGTGTTGTCTTCGATGGTAAACGGCGGTACTTCGCTCTTATTGAGGATATTGAGCTCTTGTGCGATGATTTCGATATCGCCGGTGGCAAGGTTTTTGTTCTTGCTCGAACGCTCTTCCACCTTTCCTTTCACTTGTATCACATACTCTCTGCCCAGACGGTTGGCCGACTCGCACAATGCGGCGTCGTTTTCCACATTAAACACTATCTGTGTGATGCCATATCGGTCGCGTAGGTCCACAAAGGTCATTCCGCCCATTTTGCGAGCCTTCTGCACCCAGCCTGCCAGAGTTACCACTTCGCCCACATTCTCCAAGCGAAGTTCTCCACATGTTTTACTTCTGTACATTGTTGTTTCTATATTATTTTTATATAATTTTCAGTTCATCACTCGCATTTTCAGCCATATAGCAGCCACCACGAGTTTAACATACAAAGTTAACACTTTTGCACCACATAGAAGCAAGCAATCGCCAACTTTTTCTACTCAATGCGAAATTTTGTTATCACCGAGCGATAATCCACCTTGAGTGCAGTAAAGAATCAAGGCTATTTTTCCATCAGCATGATTACAAACACATTATTTTTAGCGCAGCGAAATACCACTAACAGCGCCTATATCCACCCAAAACACCCAAATCAAAACAGAAAAACATCAATTTTTCGCAAATCACTTGCAAATTATCAAATAAAGTACTAACTTTGCAGTCGCAAATCCGAAAGGAAGCAATCCTCGGGGTGTAGCACAGCCCGGTTAGTGCGCCTGCTTTGGGAGCAGGAGGTCCCAAGTTCGAATCTTGGTACCCCGACGAAATAAAAGAATTATAAAGGTCGCATCAGCGACCTTTTTCTTTTTATATACCTATGTGAGCCAAGCTTGCTTGAGTGAGCATAGGTGTAGAAAAAGAAAAAATGGCCGGTTCTGGCTTTATGATTCTTTGTTTTCAGTCACCCCCGCGGGCAGCGGCACAAGATGCGCGAAGCGAATCTTGGTACCCCGACGAAATAAAAGAATTTGTATTTCATTAAGACCGAATTTATTCGGTCTTATTTTTTTGCATATAGGCGGCATCAAGCTTGCTTGAATGACGGTTATAGGCACAAAAATAAAACTGGCAGCAAAGCTGTCTTAATGGAATACGGATTTTTTATTTTCAGTCCCCCCGCAGGCGCGGCTCAAGATGGGCAAAGCCAATCTTGGTACCCCGACTATGTGAGCCAAGCTTGCTTGAGTGAGCATAGGTGTAGAAAAAGAAAAAAATGGCCGGTTCAGGCTTTATGATTCTTTATTTTCAGTCAACCCCCGCAGGCGCGAACAAGATGGGCGAAGCCAATCTTGGTACCCCGCCGCAGCAAAACATTTCAAAAAAAAGCGAAGCCAATCTTGGTACCCCGCCCAGCCGCAAAGAATTTCAAAAAAAACATCCGCAAAGCACTTCAAAAAAAACATCCACAAAAAAGGGGCACCAAAAAAAACTTAGCGCCCCACAATATCACCATTTCGCAGCTTAGCAAACAAGCATCACTTCGAACTAATACCGAAAGTCAAAAATGCCTCAGTATCGGTCACTCTACCCTCTCGAGTATCGTTAAAACGAATGATAAACTGCTTGCCGAACTTATTCATTTCCTTTTTGTTATTCTCGCGATAGCGTTTGAGTTCATCGGAAGAAATTTTTATCAAATACGAACTCTCGCCGTACTTAGCGGCAGTGAAATTCACCAAATTTTGGTTCGACAATTTCACACCTTCAAGGTCACTGGTCTTCATCACATTATAAATACGTCGATTTTTCTTGATTTCCACCGACATTATTTGAATCAATCTATTGGGATTCAATCTATTATCCGACCAACGAATAATGAGATACAAATCGTGGTTGAACGCTTCTTTTGCCAAAGTAATCGGCGACTGTCCACCTGAAAATTGATGATAAGTATTCATCTGATCCACCCCAACCAGTGCCACAGCCATATCGTAGGTCGAACGCACAGTAGAATTTTCAATCTGCAACGGCACAGCCTCGGTCTCATTCAACAGCAACAATGCATCCATATCAAACTCAGGCTCAGCCACCGCTATTTTCGACGCATCCATCACCTGAGCATTCATCACTCCAAATCCAAACAAAGCACATAGTGCCACGCATATCGTTCTAATCCTTTTCATAAGCATAATATTAGACTTTTTGTAACAAATATATGTGCTGCTATTATATTCAGCAAACAATTAACATAATTCAAATTTTATTTAACATCAATTAGACCGGTTAGACAACAAAATCGCAAATTAAATACATATTTTGCAGAAATATTTTTGCAAAATCACAAAAAATCACTAACTTTGCAGTCGCAAATCCGAAAGGAAGCAACCCTCGGGGTGTAGCACAGCCCGGTTAGTGCGCCTGCTTTGGGAGCAGGAGGTCCCAAGTTCGAATCTTGGTACCCCGACGAAATAGAAGAATCATAAAGGTCGCATCAGCGACCTTTTTCTTTTTATATACCTATGTGAGCCAAGCTTGCTTGAGTGAGCATAGGTGTAGAAAAAGAAAAAAATGGCCGGTTCTGGCTTTATGATTCTTTGTTTTCAGTCAACCCGCGGGCAGCGGCACAAGATGCGCGAAGCGAATCTTGGTACCCCACCCCGCAGCAAAGCATTTCAAAAAAAAACGAAGTGAATCTTGGTACCCCACCCCGCAGCAAAGCATTTCAAAAACCGTCAGATATGTCCGACCAGTCCTACCCACCGGAATAATCCGCTGACCCCACCCACCGCCAAAAACCCCACACCAAAAAATCATTACAATCTCTCACAAATCTGCACAAAAAGTGTTCATTTTCGCACATTAATGCTTATCTTTGCAACAATTTTTACAAGAACCAACAATCTTATAACTAATATGATAACTTTTTTAACGTCCGCACTACTCTTGGTAGTGGGATATTTGATTTACGGCGCTTTTATTGAGAAAGTATTCGGCGCCGACCCTAATCGCCCCACACCTTGCCACACGCAAGCCGACGGCGTAGACTACATCGAAATGCCCACTTGGCGCATCTATCTCATTCAGTTTCTTAACATTGCCGGCACCGGTCCTATTTTCGGCGCCATTCAAGGCATCTTGTTCGGTCCTTCGGCTTATATCTGGATTATTATGGGCTGCATTTTCGGCGGTGCTGTGCACGACTACCTGTCGGGCATGATAAGTCTGCGCAACAACGGCGCAAGCCTGCCTGAGATTATCGGCAACGAGTTGGGTACTACAGCCCGATTTGTGATGCGCTTTATCACCATCGTACTTTTAATTCTTGTGGGAACCACCTTCACATTGGCACCTGCGGGATTGCTTGCCAACCTTACCGGCGGCAGCGAATTGCTCAGCAGCACCACCACATGGATTGTAATCATACTTACTTACTACATTTTCGCCACTTTGCTGCCTATCAACAAACTCATAGGCAAGGCGTACCCCATCTTCGGACTCGCATTGATGATTATGGCTGTTGCTCTATTCTGGGGCATTTTCACCCAACCCGGCAATATGCCTGAAATCACCGAGGCATTTACCAATCACCATCCCGGCAGTTCGCTGCCTATCCTTCCTGGTATATGCATCACCATAGCTTGCGGTGCTGTCAGCGGCTTCCACGCCACACAAAGTCCTATGATGGCTCGTTGCATCAAGAACGAACGCCACGGCCGACCGGTGTTCTTCGGTGCTATGATCACCGAAGGCCTTATTGCTCTCATTTGGGCTGCCGCAGCCATTAAGTTCGCCGATTCGTTAGATGTATCTAAGATTGCATTTGCGCCCAACTTTACAGCCGATGTTACCACTCCTTATGGTCGCCTCTGGGCTGTTATGACCAATGGCGGTAACTCCGGTCCCAACCCGGCTATTATCGTCAACGCCATTTGCAATTCATGGCTCGGATCGTTTGGTGCTGTTTTGGTTATTCTCGGCGTTGTAGCGGCTCCTATTACCACCGGCGACACCGCTTTCCGAAGCGCTCGACTCATTTCGGCCGATATGGCTAACTTCAAGCAGAACAAGATTTGGCGTCGCATCGTTGTCAGCCTTCCGCTCTTTGCCATCAGTGCTGTGCTTATGTGCGTAAAATTCGATATTCTTTGGAGATACTTCTTCTGGTTCAACCAGGATTTGGCTGTCTTCACATTGTTCGCCGTGTCGGTTTGGCTCGCCAAGCGTCGCAAGAACGACATTATTGCATTCATCCCCGCTCTGTGGATGACTTGGGTGTGCGTCACTTACATCTTGTTGGCAAACGAAGGTTTCGGCCTTGCGCCTGTGGTAGCCAATACTATTGGCATTGCCACCGTGGCGTTGATTGCAGTATGGTATTTGATTAAACGCCCGGCACTCCGCGCTCGCGACATCAAAAACGATTAACAATCTAATATTTTTTGTTATATCCCCTATCATAAGGCAGAATCATCTCGATTTTGCCTTATTTTTTTGCATCAACCCATCTTTTTTGCGTAAATTCGCAAATCTAACTATTTTTGAATTATGAAAAAATATATCAAATACGCACCAATAGCTGCACTTGCCGCACTTGCTTCGTGCGCAAGCAGCACCGATAGCGATGTTATCACCATGCTCGTGGGCACCTACACCTACGACACAAGCCACGGCATCTATTCTTTTGCTTTCAACCAGCAGAACGGCTCCTTTCAAGCTCTCGACTCTGCAGAGATAGCCAACCCTTCGTATCTGTGCATCTCTCCCGATGCGCAGCACGTATATAGTATTACCGAGTCGGGCGAGAACAGCTCGGTGAGCGCATTCTACTTCGATGCTGCCACCGGAAGCCTAAGTCTCATCAACACCGTGCCTGCCGATGCCGACCCTTGTCACATCGCATTGATTCCGGGCAATCGCCTTTGCATAGCCAATTACTCGGGCGGCACTGTGGGAATATATAATATTGCCGACGATGGTTCGCTCGCCGACGACTATCGCAACATAGCATTTTCTGCGCCGGTTGGTCCTGACACTATTCGCCAAAAGAGCGCTCACATGCACTTCACCATTCTTTCGCCCGACGGCAAGATGCTGCTCGCCAACGACCTCGGCACCGACCGTATTCATCGCCTCGACATCAGCGGCGACAGTGTGCGAGTGTTAGACGACGTTTCGGTAGCACCGGGCTATGGCCCGCGCCACAGCGCATTTTCGCCCGATGGCAAGATGCTTTACCTGCTTAACGAACTCAGCGGTCACATCTGCAGCTTCCGATACGATTCGGGCTCGCTCTCGCTATGCGAAGATGTTGCAGCCGATGAAGCCAACGGTCGCGGCAGCGCCGACATCACTATTAGCCCCGATGGACGTTTTCTCTACGCCACTCATCGCATTGTCAACGATGGTATCTCTATCTTCGCAATAGATGCCAACAACGGCAAACTATCGAAAGTGGGCTATTATAAAACCGGCATTCATCCACGCAACTTTATCATCACGCCCAACGGCAAATATCTGCTCGTAGCCTGCCGCGACGACAATAACATCGAAGTGTTGCAACGCGACAGCAAAACCGGCACCCTCTCACCCACCGGCAACACCATAAAAGTGCCAAGACCCGTCTGCATAAAATTCGCACCACAAGCAAAATAACCCGCCTAACCACACCGCAGCACGACCCGAAAGGTTGGATACCGCCGCAATTCGTCTAACATGTCCGACTGGTCCGACCCGTCCGACCACACCGAAATCATCCAATAAAACAAAAACAAAGCACGAATCATCACAATTATTGTGAAAATCCGTGCCTAAATTCTGTGAAAATCCGTGGTTATAATCACCACAAAAAAATCCGCGGTCAAAAAAACACCACCCGCGCCGCAAACAAATATCACTCGCCTTGCGAGATTCTCATATTCTTGATAGTGATATTGTCCCACATGCGCACGCAGTCTTGGCGGTTGAGCGGCGTGGTATTGTAGCTGATATGAGTTGCCACAAGGTTTTCGATGGTCAATCCCGAGCAGGTATTGTTCTCGCCCATGCTATAGACCACCGGACTCAGCAAATTATCGATAGTCACATCGTGGATATACACATTTTCGGTGTGTCCGGGTGCATCGCCCCATGCGCCGGGCTCGAGCACTATGCCATAGATGGTGCCGGTTCGCTTTTCTGCTCCGCTGGTGCGATGCGGATACACGCCGGGGCCGTAGATGTGGCAATTTCCTATCTCAAGATTCTCGCTCGGCTCTATCATTCTTATGCCGTTGCACGACGAGTTGAGGCGGCAATTATCTATCTTCATACCTTTCCAATAGCCTCCGGCTATGGCATCGTCGCCGGTGCGGATGTCGCAATCCTTTATCACTACATTTTCGCAACCTCTTATGTGCACTCCATCCCAGCCTTCTTCGATGCTCAAACCGCTTATTTCCGAGTCAACCAACTCGTAGCCAAGCACAGCATAGTTCGACGAACACTTGATGTGCAATCCCTCTAATTTCACATTCTTGCTTTCGGCAATAATTATGGTGTGCGGGCCACGCATCGACTCTTCGCCGAGCGAATCCACCACATGGCGGCCGTTGATGGTGCCTTTGCCGCACACTACGGCGTTCTCCACTCCCACGCCGAGAATCAGCGCCTTGGTCCAACGTTCGTCCGATGCCAAATTGGCATTTCGAGTGCCTTCGCCGGTGTCGTAGCGCGACATGTCGCGGGTTGGCTGGTAGTTATCATAGTCGTCGAGGTTGTTGCTGCCTATCAGTTCTGCTCCCTCGTCGAGCATCAGAGTCACATTGCTCTTTAGGTGTATGGTGCCGGTCATATAGCGTCCGGCGGGTATCTTCACCACTGCTCCGTCGGGTGCCTCGGCTATCGCTTTATTTATGGCTTCGGCATTGTTGGTCACAGTGTCGCTTTTAGCACCGTAGGCGCTTATCTCTATCACCTGTGCTTCGGTGTTCTCGGCTGCGTTGTTACAACTGCCGATTCCTATCATTGCCATGCTCATAGTCACGGCAAGAATCAAAATCGAAGATTTTCTCATATTTCTCAGTTTATGTATGTGTTTTTATGATATTTGATTATTTCTCGCTGAAAAACGAATTAAAATAAGCCGGGAATGGGGTCTCGAAGTAAAGTTCCTCGCCGGTGCGCGGCTGATGGAATGCCAAGCGAAATGCATGCAGACACATGCGCTTGGCGCCCTCCATGCGTGCCCCGTATTTATAGTCACCCACTATGGGGTGATGTATCACCGACATGTGCACCCTTATCTGGTTTTTGCGTCCGGTGTGCAGATGCAGCTCCACTTGCGAGAGTCCATTGTGCTTCTTGAGCAGTCGCCAGTCGGTCCATGCCCATTTGCCGCCGTTATTGGTGCGGCTGCTTATTATCTTCATGCTGTCGGTGTCCTTGAGCCAACTCTTCACATGGCCTTCGTCTTGCTCCATCTCGCCTTCCACCACTGCCACATAGCGGCGGTCGATGATGGTCTTTTTCCAATCGGCGGTGAGCATCTGCTGCACTTCCACGCTCTTGGCATACATCATCAGCCCGGTGGTGCGGGCATCGAGCCTGTGCACCACATGCGCAGTACAGTGCTGGCGAGTTTCCACAAAGTAGCGGTCGAGCAGGTCTTTCATATTCAGGCTATTGCGTCCCACGCCCATCGAGAGCACTTCGTCGGCTTTATTCACCACTATCACATCGTCGTCCTCATACACCACATCGAAAAACGGGGTGTAATCGAATCGTGCTCGCGACCCTCCGGGATGCTTGCTTATCTCCACTATCATCTCGGGCTGAACTTTGAAGTCGAATTGGGTCACCACTTCGTGCTCCACAAGCACTCCGCCACCACTGAGTATCGATTTCGCTTTCGACCGGCTTATGCCATCGAGTTTTTTCATCACAAAGTCGAGCAAACCCATCTCTTCGCGCGCCACGAATTGGGTATATTTGGTGTCGACGCGTTTCACGCCGCCCACGGCTTTGTTTTTGGGATGTCGCATATGGTTTTTATATAGGTGTTAATAGTTTTTCTTCCTTTTAAGCTCCCTGTTTAGAGCTTAATGCCTATCGATATTTGCCCCACGCCGTTGCGCGCATTTTTCAGGAACGCATCTTTCAATAACTCGGTGTCTTTCAATACGCCGGAATCGTAGGTCTTGGTCAAACCTATGGTATAGCGTCCCTGAACAAATATCGAATGGGTAATGTAATATGTTATGCCCAAACCTGCCGACAATTCAAACGTTTCGGTAAAATCTTTTATATCTACCGAATTAGCTTCAAAATTATCGCTTTCGGTCTTTCCCTTTGAGGTAACATTGAAGCCGAATTGCGGACCTAAATCTATCGACAGACGATCGGTGGCATACAATTTCAACATCACGGGCACTGTGACATAATTGGTTGTCCACTTTTGCTTGGTCGACTCTGTGATAATGTCGCCTATCTGAATATCACTCAACTTGTGACTGCCTCCTTGTGCCGAAAACAGCACTTCGGGCGATATGGCAAGATGGTTGCTGAAGCGATATTCCACAAAGGCTCCCACATGATAATTAAACATCACATCATGCGGCGCTCCACCGCCTATCAAATTGGTCAGACTCAAACCGCCCTTGGCTCCAAAGCCAAACTGTGCTTGCGCCGAAAATGTCACAGCCAGCACACTAATCAATGCAAATAATGCTTTTTTCATAATCTTCTTCGTAAGTGTAGTTGTTAGTTGTTTATCGATTTTATAAATTAGTAAGCCCCCCTATTTGCATAAGGAGGCCACTTTATCTTAATTAAATTGTGTGATATTACTTCTTTTCTACCTTGGTATAACGCTTGTTGAGGTTCTCAAGAACTTCCTTGGTTACTTCATATTTGTCGTTGATGAAGAATGCAGCCGACTTACGAAGTATGATATCGTAGCCTTTTTCCTTTGCATACACCTTGAGATAATTGTTCACCGAGTCGTTCAATTGTATGTTGTTTTGAATCACTTGATTCTCTATATCGCGTTGCAAACGGCCCAAATAGTTTTGTGCATCGGCCTGCATCTTGTTCAACTTCTGCTGGTCTACATTGAAGCTTTCTTCGGTCAAGTAGCCGTTGTTTTGATATTTGCGCTGTACTTCGCTTGCAAACTTATTGATTTCGGTTGCGCGCTGCTGTTGGGCTGCATCAAACTTATTCGACAACTTCAAGTTCGATTCGCTCAAATCCTTGGCTAAGTTATAGTTTGCCAACAATGAATCTTCATCAATGTAACGAATCTTCATGGCATCACCTTCCGGCGATACTGCTACTTGTGCCTTTTCGGTTGTTGCGTCAGCTTTCTCGGTTTGTGCACATGAAGTAGCAATCATCATCAATGCTGCTATAAATGCACACTTTGTAAGTCTTCTTAGTTTCATGTTACTCTATTTCGATTTTTTTGTTTGTTTTTTCAATTCTCCTGTTACGCATGAAATGCCTTTTTTCTCCATCTGCTTATTGCCGTGTATGTGCGTGTTGGGGAACTTGCCCCCTTTCACGAAAAAAATTCTTACTCCTAAGAGAAGAATCGCAATACCCACCAATATTATGCAGAGAATTACTAATTTCACCGTTTTTCAAAAAGTTTATGCAAATATAGGAAAGGTAAATGTTTTATTTTGAGTTTTCTCAAATTATTTTCGTAACTTAGTCAACGAAAACAATGTTTTTAACATATTTTTAAAGCAAGCAAGACTCAATAACATTTATCCTAAACATATTATCAGTTATGACTATTAAAGATTTAACACCATCGCTTGTGTGGAACATCTTTTACGACATCACACGAGTGCCTCGCCCTTCTAAAAAAGAAGGTAAAATCAGAGAGTTTCTCATCGACTTCGCTAAAAATCACAACATCGCTTACAAAGTCGACGATGCCGGCAATGTGGCTATGTTCCGCCCCGCCGCTCCGGGTTGCGAAAACGCCCCTCGCATTGTGATGCAAGGTCACATGGACATGGTGTGCGAAAAAGATGCTAATGTGCAACACGACTTCGACAACGACCCTATCGAAACCATCATCGATGGCGAATGGGTGCGCGCTAACGGCACTACTCTCGGCGCCGACAACGGCATCGGTATGGCTGCAGGCCTTGCTGCACTTATCGACGACAGCATCGTTGCAGGGCCTATTCAAGCTCTTTTCACTGTCGACGAGGAAACCGGTCTTACCGGCGCTAATGCTCTCGGTGAGGGTATGATCGAAGGCGACATCCTGCTTAACCTCGACAGCGAGGAAGACGGCGAAATTTGCATTGGCTGCTGTGGTGGCCTCGGCACTGCAGCTTCGTTTAAATACACTCCTACTCCTGCCCCCGACTATCTTTTCTTCAAGGTGGTGCTCGGTGGCTTGAACGGCGGTCACTCCGGTGCCGACATTCACCTCGAACGCGCTTGCGCCAACAAGGTGATGGCTCGTTTCCTCTTCAACCTCGGTAAAAAGATGGATTTTGCTCTCGCTTCGTTCAATGGCGGAAACTTGCGCAACGCCATCGCTCGCGATGCCGAAGTGGTTATTGGCATCGATGCTAAGGACAAAGAACCGCTCAGCGTACTGCTCAACCAATATGATGCCGATGTGAAAAACGAATACAAACGCACCGAACCGGGCGTGAAGTTCACTATCGAATCGGTCGAAAAGCCCGAATTTGTTATCGACAACGCTACCGCTCACAACTTTATCTATGCGCTCTACTGCGCTCCTCACGGCGTGCTGTCGATGAGCAAGGATATCGAAGGCCTCGTGGAAACTTCCACCAACCTTGCCTCGGCTAAGATGCAGCCCGACAACTCTATCCTCGTGGTTACTTCGCAGCGAAGCTCGGTTGAAAGCCGCAAATTCGATGCCGCCAACCAGATTGAAACCATTTTCACCCTCGCAGGCGCCACCGTTACTCACTCTTCGGCTTATCCGGGTTGGGAACCGAACATGAATTCGCGCATCCTTAACATCGCTATGGACACTCACGAACGCCTCTTCGGTTGCCGTCCTAAGGCTACTGCCATTCACGCCGGACTCGAGTGCGGTTTGTTCCTGACCAACTATCCGCACCTCGATATGATTTCTTACGGTCCTACTTTGCGCGGCGTGCACTCTCCTACCGAGAAAATGCACATCCCTGCTGTAGAAAAGTTCTGGCGTCTCACAGTGGCTATCATCGAAGAAGTGGCTAAGCTTTCTCGTTGATTAATATTATCTACTCATTAACTTAAATATATTTACCCTAATGACTATCAAAGATTTAAAACCTACACTCGTATGGGAGATTTTCGACCAACTGACCAAGGTCCCTCGCCCATCTCAGCACGAAGCTAAGGTAATAGAATTCTTGGTGAACTTTGCCGAGAAACACAATATTAAATATAAAAAGGATGCTGCGGGCAACATCGCTATGTTCCGCCCGGCTGCTCCGGGTTGCGAAAACGCTCCTCGCATCATTCTTCAGGGTCACATGGACATGGTGTGCGTGGCTAACGATGGCGTAAACCACGACTTCTTCAACGACCCTATCGAAACCGTTATCGATGGAGAATGGGTACGCGCTAATGGCACAACTCTCGGCGCCGACAATGGTATCGGCGTGGCTGCCGGCCTCGCTGCTATGATCGACGACAGCATCGTTGCCGGTCCTATCCAAGCCTTGTTCACCGTCGACGAAGAAGTGGCTATGACCGGCGCCAACAACCTTGGCGAGGGCATGATCGACGGCGACATTCTGCTCAACCTCGATAGCGAGGAAGACGGCGAAATTTGTATGGGTTGCGCCGGCGGCGTGGGCACTCACGCTGTGTTTGCCTTCACTCCTTCGCCTGTGCCCGACGGATATAAGTTCATCAACATCCTTTTCAAGGACTTCCAAGGCGGCCACTCGGGTACCGACATTCATCTCGAACGCGCTTGCGCCAACAAACTCGTAATGCGTTTCGTGGATAGCATTATGAAGAAACGCGACGTAAAGGTGGCTAACATCGACTTCGGCGACAAACACAATGCCATAGCCGTTAAGGCCGAAATTCTCATCGGCGTCAAGGCCGACGACGTAGATGCCACTCTTGCCGAACTCGACGATTTCTATGCCGTTATTCGCAACGAATATAAGCACACCGAGAAAGATATGAAGGTGATTGGCACCGTAGTAGATGCTCCGGCTTCGGTTATCGACGACTGCACCGCTCATCGCGTGGTGGCTGCCGTTTATGCCGCTCCTCACGGCGTTTATCACATGAGCAAGGAGATTGACGGCCTCGTGGAAACTTCCACCAACCTTGCTTCGGTGAAGATTAAGGGCAATGAGGTGCATGTCGAAACTCTGCAACGCAGCTCTGTTGAAAGCCGTAAGGACGAAATGGCTCAAATCGTGGAAGCTCACTTCGCTCTCGCAGGCGCTCAAGTTTCTCACAGCGACCCATATCCCGGCTGGGCTCCTAACATGGATTCGCCTATCCTTAACATCGCCGCCGACACCTACCAACGCCTTTTCGGTTCTCGTCCCGTAACTTCGGCGCTTCATGCCGGCCTCGAAACCGGATTGTTCCTTATCAACTATCCAAATCTCGACATGATTTCCTTCGGACCTACGCTGCGCGGCGTGCACTCACCTAAAGAGAAAATGCACATCCCCGCTGTCGAAAAGTTCTGGAAACTGCTCGTGGCTATAATCGAAACTGTTGCTAAAAAGTAGCTTGTGCGCTTTTTAGCCATGCATAGAGGCAAGGCTAATCTTCATTTCTTAGCCTTGCCTCTCTTTTATCTTTTTTCTAACCGATAGTTTTTACCATGGCATACCATAAATACTTTGCTCTTGCCGTTGCTGCTGTCATTGCGGGCTCATTTGCGCCGTCGATTGTTGTCGACGACTCGATTACTACTGCTCCCAACTCCATTCCTGCTACGCTCGAAGCTATCAATCGGCTCACCGACGACGATTATGCTCGCGTTGCCGGCGAACTCGGCGTGGAAATTGCCGCCATCAAGGCCGTTAGCGAAATCGAAGCCGGCAAACATCACCACGGTTTCATTGCTGTAGGATGCCCTACGCTCAATTTCTCGGTTAATATGTTCAATCGCAACCTTAAACGCCGTGGAATAACCGTTTCGGCTTCTCAACGAAAACGCGAAGCTGCTTTTCTGCCGCTCAATCGCAAAAAATACGGCTCTTACGGCGCTGCGCAGCATGCCCGTCTCAATAGTGCTATGGCTATCGACTCTGTTGCTGCCATCACATCGTGCTACTGGGGTATGTTTCAGATTGGAGGCTTCAATTGGAAACACTGCGGCTGCTCTTCTCCGCAAGAATTTGCCCGACTGATGTCGCAGTCCGAATCTATGCAACTCGAACTCTTCGCTCAGTTCATCTCGCGACATGGCGCCATGCTCAAACATCTAAGGAATCGCAACTGGTATGCCTTCGCGCGCATCTACAACGGCTCAAAACGCGCCAAATCCTATGCCTCCCGCATGGCTAACGCCTACGCCCGCTATTCCAAGCAGCAATAGAGCCGCCTCTCTTGTTGCACCGTTTTTTACGAAAAAAAATCCCGGCGTTGCAACATTTCTGCCTTCCGCCGAGACTCTTCACTTAAAAATCAATTTTTCCTATAGTCTTTATTTTTCCCCGCTTTATTTCTTCTCGATTTCGCATATCGATACACGATTCCAATCGGGCTCTTCAAACACATCACCCACGCCCTGACCGCACGCATCTATGCGGTCGGCTGAGATATGATATATTCTCACAAGCATATCCTTCACAGCATTGGCTCGAGCAGTGGCTATGCGCTCATTTATCTCTTTGCTGCCTTCGGGCGATGCATATCCCAATATTCTCACGCGTGCATTGGCATTGTTCTTCAAGTAAGTAGCCACACGCTGCACATTTGGATACTGAGCCTTCGAAACCACCGAGCTTCCTTGATTGAAGGTGATAATTGTCTCCGGCACATCGCTCTTCTTCTGCACTTGCACTTCTTTCACCACTTCCTTCACCACCTCTTTCACTTCGGCAGGACGGCTCTTGCAGTCATCAAGGTCGCGTCGTGCTTGCGCCAACTGATAGCGCAAATCATTGATTTTTGAGTTCAATGCATCTATTTCTGCTTCGTCGAGTCGCTCACCGAACTTAAATGAATGTGTTCCATTAGAGTTGCGGAAGTGATATGTAATGCCTGCAGTCAATTCCAGAGTTGCCCTATCTGCATTAAACGAATTGGTACTCTGTGACGACGGCTCTGAGAGATTCCACACCACTGCAGGCTTCAAACCCAATGTCCAAGCCTTGGCTAGCCCCAAATTAAAGTTAAGATTAAGACCTGCCTTGGCAGTCAAGCCATTGCCATCCTCACCCACTTTCTTGGGAAGAAAATAATGGCCCCAACCCATACCTACTGCTGTCTCTATCTCAAACACTCGAGGCTTTCCGGCATATCCGGCAAACAAATTATTGAGATTTGCCACGCCCAAGAGTGCCAAATTGGTGGCATCTATCACATTAGGGCTCTTCACTCCACCCTGTTTCAAGTTCCAACTCGAACTGTTCACAGCACCCGAGTAGTCGAGCGTCAAACCAAAAGCAGGAGTAATCTGCTTGCGCAACTCTAAGCCCACCAATCCACGAGTATTGCGTATCACGCTATAATTCTGAAACGGTGCCACACCGCCTCCCTTTAGCGTAAGCGACCAATTGTCTCCAAAATTGCTCGTTTCCATCAATTCCTGACCATGCGCATAACCCACGCCCAAGAAAATTGCAATCATTAATAAATACTTTTTCATAATTTATCATTTAGTTAATTTTTCTTCATTTACTTACCCATTACACCATCCGCCAAATGTAAATACATCATTTCTACACATATAACAAATACACACGCCAAATAGTTTATAGGCAAATACATAAATAAGACATCACAACCGCCAATTCGTTTAATACACCACACGCCAAAACACTCTTAATTATTCCTAAAAATTCATCTATTATTTCTCCAATTCCCTAACTTCATTTTCTCGCCTCGCCAACCGGGCGGTTTTTGGGGCTCTTGGGCGGCGGTTCTTTTTCTGTGGCGGGTGGGCATAAATGAAAAAAGCCCCGAACTTTTCAGTCCGGGGCTCAGGGGGCGGTTACCTACTCTCCCACTTTCGCAGTACCATCGGCGTGGTGAGGCTTAACTTCTC
>SFTJ01000009.1 GCA_004563195.1 bacterium | reverse complement strand
TCCAACACTGGTGGTCAAGCATCTAAGGCTACTCCTATTGGTGCTATCGCTAAGTTTGCTGCTGCTGGTAAGCGTGTTCGCAAGAAAGACATCGGTTTGATTGCCTCTACTTACGGTTATGTATATGTGGCTCAAATCGCTATGGGTGCCGACAATGCCCAAGCACTCAAGGCAATTCGTGAAGCAGAAGCATACGATGGACCATCACTCATCATCGCTTACGCTCCATGTATCAACCACGGTTTGAAGGCTGGTATGGGTAAGAGCCAAGCAGAAGAAGCGAAGGCCGTGGCATGCGGTTACTGGCACCTCTGGCGCTACAACCCTGCTCTCGAAGCAGAAGGCAAGAATCCATTCACACTCGACAGCAAAGAGCCGAATTGGGACAACTTCATCGACTTCTTGAAGGGCGAAGTGCGCTACGCTTCCGTGATGAAACAATATCCCGACGAAGCTGAAGAGCTCTTCAAAGCAGCCAAAGAAAATGCACAATGGCGCTACAACAATTATCGCCGCTTAGCTCAACAACAATGGGGTGTTGAGCCTGAAGCTAAATAATGATTAGCAAACATAGAAAATGGAGAGGGCGTGCCACTGCGGTACGCCCTCTTTTTGGATTAATAGATGTAACCAATCGTAGGAGATAAAGCGAAATGAAGCGTTGCTAACAAACACATTCGCTCTATGCTGATGGGAAAAAGAAAGAGGATGTATCCTTAAAAATGATGTGGATACATCCTCCTATTTTGTAATAATTGTGATGCTTATTTCACCAGCACTTTGGAAGCAGTGGAGCCTGCTTTCACAATCAAGATACCGGAAGGAAGATTATTGATAGTGGCAGAAGGTGCAGAAGCCATAGTGCTGTACACTTGTTTGCCATCGGTGGTGTAGATACTTACTACGTCGCCTTGTGCGAGGCCATCAATCTCCACATTGCCTGCCATACATTTCACAGAGGGTGCAGGTGAAGCAAAAGTGGTGTTCACACCCGTCAAAGAACCAACGATATTTGGGAAATTTTTCCAGATATCAGCATTCTTGTAAGCATCGATAGCCTCGTCGGGTACGTGGATTGTGATGCTATTGTAGAAAGCCGACTTTTGTGCATCAGAGAAGTTTTCAAGGCTGAAGAAATCGGGCTCGGGGCGTGCATAATCGTCGTATTCAAAGTGTGGAGGTACATCGCCATTGCAGTAAATGTCGGAAAATACCCATCGATATGTGTTGTCGGGCAGGAGTTCCCAGCATCCGAGCGAGCCAAAACCAAGCACATCTACAGTGGAGCTAAGTGTAATGGAACGCATATTGATGCATTCATAGAATACATCGCTTTCAAGCGTAACGACACCTTCAGGAAGTACAACGTTGGTTAGCGAATTACAATTGGCAAAGGCACGTTTTTTGATGGTGGCGCAAGAGGCCGGCAAGTTGAGTTCCTTGAGCGATTCACAATTGGTGAAAGCACCGTTTTTGATAATGGTGAGCGTGCTTGGGAAGTTGATTTCCTCAAGGGAAAGACACATATAGCAAAAACTTTCCGGAATTGCAGTTACGCCTTCAGGAATAGTAATAGATTTGAGAGAAGTGCAGTTAGAGAACGTTTGTTCATAATATTTGGTGCAAGTAGAAGGTAATTTTACCGACTCGAGCGATGTACATTCCTTGAAAGCGCAATCATCGATGAGCGTAACACCTTCAGGAATATTTACAGATTTGAGCGCAACGCATTGATAGAAAGCGAGCGTGCCAATGCTCTTGAGAGAGGTAGGGAGCGTAATTTCTTTCAGATTGGCACAAGCATAGAACGTGTTGAGAGGGATGCTCGTTACACCTTCGTTGAGCACCACTGTTTCTACTGTGCTGCTATTGAATGCGCTGCTACCAATCTTAGTGACGGTAGAGGGCAAAGTGACCGATTTGACTTGTGCACTGCGGAAGCAGCTCTTGGCAAGCTCCGTTACGGTGTAGGGAGTTTCGCCGTCGTAGACAGTTTCGGGGATTACGACATCGCCGGTGGCATTGACTCCCGACGATACTTTAGCCGTTGAACCACTGACAGCTTCATACTCAATACCATTGTAGTTGAATGCCGAAAGGCTTAGGCTCGAAAGCGCCACTGTAGCCATAAAGAGTAAAGTTCTACATTTCATAAGCTTTGAATTTTTATAGTTTATTAAAAAGATAAAAATAGTATGGTTATCACAAAATTTTTAGAAATAATAGATTTTAAGAAAAATGCTAAAAGATGCTGTTATTTTCTATCAAAATCATTTGTTTCCCTTTAATTTTGTTTAATTTTTGGCAAATGTAATGTGAAAAAGCAAAATAGCGGTTGACATAAATCAATCGCTTAAAAAAAAGATGAAAAAAAATGAATTTTATTTATGTTGGCTATGCATTTTTCGGAGTCTACACAAGTATTCGGGCGATATTCCCAGATAGGAAGCGATGGTTTTTTGATATACTCTCCCAATAATTTCCGGTCGATTCTTTTGTAGAGCGAGGTATCGCTCTTTCGCTGTGCCATTATTCACGTTCACATTTTTATATTCTTGAAAGAATAGTTCTTCCCATGCCAAATGTAAACTCCAAACGGCAAAATCTGTGCACTCCCTCACTAAGGCATTGAAATCGTCGCATTTCACTGCCATCAAGGTAGAATCACAACAGGCATCCACAAGGTAGTACGACGGTAGATGTTTCACGAATGAATGTTTCGACATAAACACAGTGCCGGGAGTGGCAAAAGCAAAAGTTCTTTCTTTCTCGCCATTCATATCTGCAAATCTCACGATACCATCTTTCACCACATACACATTGGAATCGTTTTGCCCGGGGTGTATGAGCACTTCGTCTTGCGCGAGGTGAATAGTGTGTGCAAGGGCAAGAAATCTGTCGAGAGTGTCGTCGGCAGGTGTGTAGGAACACTCGCGTTTCAGCCGTTGTTTAAGTGTGTTCATAATCAAATCATTTATTTAGTTTACTTTATTATTAAATTGTCACTTACCACCATTATCCTACATGGTAAGAGATGTGGCTCTACACAAAAGCATCTATGCGATATATATAATGTGTTAGCGCAATTGCTTGAGAGCTTTTGCCAATTGGTCGGGGCATGATGTGGATTTGAAACCGCATCTGATTCCTTCCAGTTTTTTAATTGCGTCGTCGATTTTCATTCCTTTAACGAGGATGGAAATTCCTTGTAAGTTACCGTTACAGCCACCGTAAAAGGCTACGTTTTCGATAATGTCGCCGTTTGTCACAATGTCGATCTGAGTCGAACAAGTGCCTTGAGTGTAGTATGTGAGATTTGCCATAATTTATGCGTGTATTAATTCTACTAATGCTCTACGATTAAGAATTTGAATTTCGTTTTGAGTAAATGTGATTATTTTGTGTAGTTGTAGTTCTTCCAGTGCCATCACCAATGTTGTGCGCCGCACACCCAACAACAAGCATAGGTCTTTTTGCTTATAGGTGATTTTGATGTTTTTTGAATTTCTTGTGGTCAACTCATATACCAAAAGCGCGAATCGAGTATTGAAATTGCCGCCCGCGTTGGTAGTAAACGACCATATTCTGTTTTGCGAATTTCTTGAAAGGTAATTAAGAATATTGAAAAGCAGGATTTTTTCGGATTGAAGCATTTCAATATAGTCGGTTTTTTGAATTTGAAGCACACCGCAATCCTCATTGGCAATTACATTGCAAGGATATTCTGTGGTTCTTCCAAACAGATAATCAGGGGCGATTACTTCTGGAGCATCTAATGTTTGGCTAAGTTCCACTTTGGTTTTAGAACTTTCTATTACGACGTTCACACTACCAGAAACTACAAATCTCATGTGTGTGCAAACATCGCCTTGTTCTATAATCGTGTCCCCTTTCTTATATTTCAAAAAATGAAAAGGATATTTTTCAACCAATTGCGACAGTGACTGCTTACTGATGCCTTGGAATAGAGGAAGAGTCAATAATTTATCAAACATACTTTTTATAAGAATGGTGATTTATTTTGCAAAGTTATAAAATTTCTTTCACCGAAATGTTAAAAATGAATTGGTTTTAACAAAAAATAGTCCCATTCTAAATAGAACAGGACTAAATATGATGTATATGTGTTGAATTATTTCAGTTTTGAAATCACTTCGTTAATTGTGAGGTTTTCTTGTTCGCCAGTTTCCATACATTTGAGCGCGATGGTGCCATTAGCCATTTCGGTTTCACCAACCATGGCAACATAAGCCACATTTTTATCGTTGGCATAGCTCATTTGCTTTTTCATTTTAGTGGAATCGGGATAGATTTCGGCAGGAATACCGTTTGCTCTTAATTTCATCACATATTGGAGCGACTGTGCGCCTTCCTTTTCACCGAAGTTCACGAACAGCACTTTAGTTGATGCGAGCGTGTCTTTTGGATAGAGTTCCAAAGTGTTGAGCACATCGTAAATACGGTCAGCACCAAAACTAATACCCACACCTGAGGTGCCAGGCATACCAAACACTCCTGTAAGGTTGTCGTAACGGCCACCACCAGTGATACTGCCAATCGCCACATCTTTTGCCTTCACCTCGATAATGGTGCCTGTGTAATAGTTCAAACCACGGGCGAGCGACACATCAAGTTCGACTACGCCCTTAGGCTGTTGTGCTTCTGAATTGGAGAGAACATATCGCAATTCCTCCACACCCTTCATGCCCACTTCGCTTGAAGCCAAAAGGGTGGAAAGTGTTGCGAGTTTTTCCTCGTTGCTTCCGCTGAGTGTCAAGAGAGGCTGAAGTGCATCAACTGCATCTTGTGAAAGACCTTTCTCAAGCAATTCCGCATTCACATTTTCAAGACCAATCTTGTCGATTTTATCGATAGCCACGGTAATGTCGACGATTTTATCAGGAGCACCAATCACTTCTGCTATACCGCTAAGCACTTTACGGTTGTTGATTTTTATAATCACATTAATTCCGAAGCGTTTAAACACCTCGTCAATCATCCCTACAAGTTCAATCTCGTTCATCAGCGAATCGCTGCCCACCACATCGGCATCGCACTGGTAAAATTCGCGATAACGGCCCTTCTGTGGACGGTCGGCACGCCATACTGGCTGAATTTGATAGCGCTTGAATGGGAATTGGATATCGTTACGATGCATCACCACATAGCGAGCAAAAGGCACGGTCAAGTCGTAACGAAGTCCTTTTTCACTGATTTTTGGAATCAAATGTATATAATCGTGCTGCTCAAGCATTTCTGCGGGAGCATTTTTCAAATAATCACCGCTGTTGAGCATTTTGAAAAGAAGTTTATCGCCCTCTTCGCCATACTTGCCCATCAAAGTTGACAGGTTCTCCATTGCTGGAGTTTCGATTTGCTGGAATCCGTAGAGCAAAAACACTTCTTTAATAGTGTTGAAAATATAATTTCGTTTCGCCATTTCAATGGGCGAAAAGTCGCGTGTACCCTTGGGGATTGATGGTTTCTGTGCCATTTTGCCTTTAAATTTTAAATTTCATGCAAAGTTACTGCAAAGTTGTTGCAATAACAAATTAGTGACCGCTTCATTTTGTGCATTTGCTGGGCAGAGAGTTGTTTTCTTAAGATTATATTTGTAATTTTGCCATTATGCTTAAAGTAAACGTAGATAAAAGAATACTTGATATTTGTCCTCAAATGAAAATTGGCTTGATACAAGCCGATGTGGTGAATGGAGACACTTGCGACGAACTTTGGAACGAGTTGTTGAAGGAGGCCGACAACATTAAAAACTCTTACGAACTACTCGCAATCAACAAGCGCCCCGCTGTGGCTGCCACACGAAAGGTGTATAAGGCACTTGGGAAAGACCCCGGCCGCTATAGGGTGGCGAGCGAGGCACTGTGCCGACGCATTATCAGAGGGCTCGGCTTATATCGCCTAACCACGCTGATTGATGTGGTGAACTTGGTGTCGATAAAGAGCGGATATGCAATCAGCGGCTTAGATTTTGACAAAATCGAGGGCGACACGCTCACGTTAGGCGTTGGCGAAGCAGGCGAAGTGTATAACGGCATAGGCAGAGGCGCTTTAAATATTGAAAACATGCCCGTTTATCGTGATGCGATTGGAGGTGTGGCTACACCAACAAGCGACGAAGAACGAACGAAATTCACCCCTGAAACCACTACCGTGCAAATCAACATTAACGGCTATGGTCCAGAAATGGACATGGAGGAAACCATAAATCTGATGGTTGATTTGCTGAAAAGGTATGCTCAAGCCACAAATATTCAAACATCTATCGTTTCTAATTTTGATTAAACAACAACCTTCACATATAACAAAATGAAAATCCTTAATATCTTAGAAGATAATATCAACGATCGCTACATCGACATGGTGGTTGATACGCTTGAAAAAGGCGGTATCATCATCTACCCCACCGACACGCTTTATGCCATCGGGTGCGACGCACTGAATAATTCGGCTATTGAGAAAGTGTGTGCCATCAAGGCGATGAAGTCGGCAAAAACCAACTTGACTATCATTTGCCACGATATTTCACAGGTTACGGAGTATGCCAAGTTTGGAAACAAGGAATTTAAGGTGATGAAGCAATATTTACCAGGTCCTTTCACATTCATTTTACCAGCCTTGTCAAAACTCCCCAAAGCGTTTAAAGGCAGAAGAACTGTGGGTGTCAGAATCCCCTCAAATTCTGTGACGTGTAGGATAGTAGAGGCTTTGGGAAGGCCAATTCTTTCAACATCGGTTGATGCGCCGTCTGACGATTATATGTGCGAACCGGAGTTGATGGCCGAACGCCACAAAAACGATGTAGATATTGTAATCGACTCAGGCAGAGGTGGAACAATTCCTTCAACAGTAATAGATTGCACATCAGGCGACTTTGAAGTGTTAAGAGAAGGAAAAGGGGAATTTGAATTGTAGTCCCCTACCCTACTTTTTATTGTTTGGGCGGCTTATTCTTACTTCAGCCGATGCGATTTCAATTCTAATTTTCTTTCCTTTGATTTTCGCTTTCAGCAGTTGCGAAACAGCAGTTTTCGCTTTCTGTTTTGGCACAGCCACCAAAGAATAATGGTCATATACATTAATCACACCAATTTCATTGGGCGCGATTTGGCTATTGTTGGCGATAAAGCCCACGATGTCGGCTTTTGAGATTTTCTCCTTTTTGCCTGCTTTGAAGTACAGTGTGTTGTTCCTATTTACAATAGATTTTTGCTCGCATTTTTCAGGCAAGTTGAATGTGTCGTCAATCGTCACAAAATCGGGCAGTTGTTCATCTTGGTGAGTAAGAATATACACATCGCCAGTTTTGTCAACACGAGCGGTGCGCCCATTACGGTGGGTGTACGATTCTTGCGATATTGGCAGATGATAATGAATGATATTTTTCACTTCTTTGATGTCCAAACCACGCGATCCCAAATCGGTAGATACAAGAATCGGATAAGATTCATTATTAAACATCGCAATCGCCTTTTCCCTATCCATCTGCTCCAACGCACCGTGGTAAATGCCGGCAGAAATTTGATTGTCTTTCAGATTCTGATAGATTCTTGATACGGCATCACGATAGTTGGCAAATATGATGGTTTTGCCTTGCGGAATGCTGTAAAGCAAAGTGCGGAGTGCTGCCAATTTGTCTTTTTCCTCGCTCTTCACTTGCCAAACCGTGGTTCTTTCGCTTGGATTTTCTGCACTCTCAAGAAAATCAAGAGTAACATATTCTCTCAGATTGACAAATTCGGGTATTTCGTTGAGAATGGTAGCCGAAGTGAGGATTTTTCTCGAAAGATTTGGCATTTTCTTCAGCAGTTTGCGCATTTCTTCCTCAAAACCCAATTCCAAGCATTTGTCAAACTCATCGAGAATCAGTTGGCGAACATTCGTCAAGTCAATGTTTCCTCTGTTGGCGTGGTCAAGCAGTCGGCCTGGAGTGCCAACAATAATGCTTGGCACATTTTGCAGTGAATTTTTCTCATCAGCCACATTATGGCCACCATAAAGCGAAGTCACTTTATAGTCGGGAGCAATCGGACGAATCACTTCCGAAATCTGAATCACCAATTCGCGCGAAGGCGCAATGATTACAGCTTGTAGTTTCTCTGTGTCAAAGTATTTTAGAGCCTTAAGCAAAGTAACAGAAAAAGCAAGAGTTTTACCACTGCCCGTTGGAGAATATATAATTGCGCTTGAAGAAATCTTTAGATTCTTCAAAACAGACTTTTGCAAATCATTAAGGTCGCTAATTCCCAAACGCCCATTGATTAATGATAAAATCTCTTGCTCCTTCATTTTTAATTATTCAAATCTTAGTTTGTAGATACTGTCTTGTGATTGGATAAGAAGTTCGCCCATACATTCAGCACAGTCGGTCAATTCGCCAGTTGTGGAAGTGCTCATGTCAATTGCATTTTGCAATTTTCTTTTAGCCAAATTCCATACATACATGGTAGATGGCTGTGAACTTGTGCCCTTACCTACTGGCATATATAGCAGTCCGTACTTCACCATCAATCCATGACTTGCCATGCTCTTGAACATAGGGCAATAATCTTCTATCAAATAGTTTTCGAGCAAATCTTTTTCACTCAGATTGATGATTGGGATGTTTTTACCTTTAGCCTTGACTGAGATAGTTGGCAACTTGAATTTCACCAGACGATGCTTGTTGCTCGCATTTGAATCGTCGATGGTATTGCCAAAGCCATAAAGGAATTTGTTTTCCTTATCTACCACCCACTGAAGGGTGTTGCCAAAAAGTTTGTTTGCTTCCTTAAATTGGATTTTTGCCACCAATTTTGATGACTTCATGTTAGCGCTAATTCGCTCCACAAAAATCACGTCTTTCTGCCCTCCGACAGCTTCATTATGCGATTGGCTAACAAACAAAAGCGGCATCTTATCCTCTCTTGAGAAAAACTGGCTGCTAAAACTTGCTACTTTAGCGGTGTTTTTGTCGCCATAACTGCCAAGTTTGAATGTGCCGATTTTTGCGACAGTCATGCCGCCGTATTTATATGTGGTAGCCATACCCTCATTTTGGAGGCTAACGATATATTCATTCCAGCAGTCCATGCCGTGGTAGTTCAAGTCGGCTGTGCCATCTAATTTACCTACCGACACGCAAGTGAACTGATTTTTAGCAATACTTAACTGCGGGCCACTATAATAGAATCTGTCTTGTGCATTCATTCCGACAATGCACAGCAGAGCCATTCCGAATAATACAATACGTTTCATAATGTGGACTTAGAAAATCAGTTTATACATGCTGCTTTGGGTTTGAACATACAATGCGCCATTATGTACACTGCAAGCCTTCAACTCGTCGCGAGTGGCTGTGGACAGGTCAATCACATTGCGCAACATTTTACCACAAAGGTCCCAAACATAGAGGCGAGATGCGTCGTTAGGTGTGCCATTGCCTGAAGTGATGTAGAGTTGGCCGTCGTGCACATAAACACCGTGAGTCGATGTCATGGATCTGCCTTGGTAGTATTTCTCTACGAGATAATTGTCTAAAGCGTCACTGGTCTTCAGTTTCACAGTGCTCACTTCGCCTTCTTTCACTTCTGGCACATTGAAACGCATGATTTGGTGAGTGCCATTCTTATTAGTGCAGAATGCATACAAGAAACCGTTGTCGGCATCTACAGCCCAATCAATTTTGCTGAATTTTGCATCAAGGGTGATGGTTTGAACAGCATTTACGTTTTTGAATTTCTTTTCAATTTGCTCAACATTCAACACGCCATTGTTGCCACTCACATAAAGCAAAGGCAGAACGTCTTCTTCTGTCATCTTTTTTGTGCCAAACGATACATTATAGGCGTTGGCGGTTTTTGAGAAAGTGGAAAGTTTGAGTTGTTTTTCCTTGCTCATATCGCCACCATTCAAATCATATATTGTGATTACACCTGTGGATTGGGCACTCACGGCGTAACCATTGCTGATGTCCATACCTTGATACGACAACTTTTTGTCGCCTTGAAGTTTGCCTGCATTTTGACTTTGAAAATAATGTGCTTCAAGTTGCACTTTTTCACCATAATAGTCATAAGCATTCTGACCAAAGCATACTAATGGAGTGATTAGTAATGCAAATAATAGATTGAACTTCACCATAAAATTAAAATTTAGCCTAAATAATAAATTCATTGAGAACAACTCTTCACAAGGTCGTTCAAAGTTTGTATTAAAAAGTGAAATTGAGTAGTGATTTTTTATTAATTGTTTTTAGTAGTTGTCTTTTCGAATGAGTTCTTCACTCTATCCTTTGGTTGAGCCGCAGTTGCTTCAGGAGTAGTCTTTTTATCGTCAGCCTTTTTAGTTTCAGCAGGCTTCTTTTCTGGCTCACTTTGAGTAGGGATTTTACCCTCGTTGATTTCCTGAAGTTCTTCATCAGTCAAGACTTCCTCATAGTCTTCCAAGTTTTGCTCACGCAATTCTTGTTCTTCCTTGTCTGTGTCTGGTCGTTCTTCAAAAGCGTTGTTGTTGAATTTGAAGAAGAAATTGTCTTTGTTCGTGATGAGGTTGTCTAAATAAGGCTCGCCTAAAATCACAGCTTTCACCTGCTGTGCAAAGTTTTCTGCCTCGACATCGTTGCGTAAAGAAATCTTTTGATAAGTGCTTTGCGCTAAACCTAAAAGTTTTTGAATATCTGATGTGTCATTCTCGCTAACAGCCTTATCCATCAGGGTCTTAAAATCGTCGATAGAAATAGAGTCCATCACAATTTCATCAGAAAGCTTGTGTGAATCTTTTTGTGCGTTTTTGTTTTTTGAACAAGAGAAAGCACCACAAATGAATAATAATATAGCTGTATAGAGTAATGATTTCATAATTGTAAATTTCCAAATTTTGCGAAAGTTACAAACGTTTTTTCATTCCACAAAGTATTTTTGCCATATTATAATTTTTTATTATTTGGAATTGGCGTTTTTATTACGATTTTATGACATCAATCTTTACAGCACGCGAAACACACACTATGACAAATATTTTTTATAACTTTGTATGATAAAAATATTTAAAGCATATTTATGAAAATAGGAATTATTGTTGCAATGGGTAAAGAATTGGCTTTGCTCAAACCTTTATTGAAGTCGCCCACCACAGAAACTGTGAAAGGGCTCAATTTTATTAAAGGCGAAGTGGCAAACAACACCGTTGTGGCTCTGCAATGTGGCATAGGCAAAGTGAACGCAGCCATTGGCACAATGACTATGATATTTCAATATTCACCAGATATGATTATCAACACCGGCGTGGCTGGTGGCGCCGACAAGTCCATTAATGTGATGGATATTGTGGTTGGAGAAAGAGTGTCGTATCACGATGTGTGGTGCGGCCCGGAATGCAAGATGGGTGTGGTGCAAGGATTGCCCAACTATTTTGAGGGAAGCAAAAGTATCATCTCTAAATTGCCACAGTCACAACTGCTCAAATATGGTCTGATTGTGTCAGGTGACCAATTTGTGGAATCCATTGAGAAGGTGAATAAGATAAAAGAGAATTATCCTGAAGCTTTGGCTGTGGATATGGAATCGGGGGCTATTGCACATGTGTGTGAAGTGATGAATGTGCCTTTCCTCTCGCTTCGTGTGATTAGCGATTCTCCAGGAGCAAGCCGCAACAGCACTTGCCAGTACAATGATTTCTGGGAAGATGCTCCCAAGCACACGTTTGAAATTGTAGAAACTTTATTAAATAATCTTTGATTTTATGGAGAAAATTGCAAGTTTTACAATCAACCATTTGAAACTCCTTCGTGGTATTTACGTTTCAAGAGTTGATACTTTGCCCAATGGCGATGTAATCACCACTTTCGACATTAGAATGAAGCAACCAAACCGTGAGCCTGCTGTAAGCCAGTCGGCATTGCACACCATCGAGCATTTGGCAGCTACATATCTTCGCAATCAGCCCGAATGGAAGGACAAGGTAATTTATTGGGGACCTATGGGTTGCTGCACAGGCAATTACTTGCTGATGTCGGGCAAACTCACCTCAAAAGACATTCTGCCACTGATGCAAGACACTTTCCGTTTCATTGCAGAATACGAGGGCTCAATTCCAGGTGCCACTGCGCGCGATTGTGGTAACTATACGCTCAATAATCTGCCAATGGCTAAATGGGAAGCACGCAAATATTTAATCGAAGTTCTCGAAAACATTAAAGATGAGAACCTCGAATATCCACAAGATTAAGAATAGAAATGGACCAAAATTATAACAAGTTAAATTACTTAAAACTACTATCTCGCAACTTTCCTAATGCGGCAACTGCCAGCACGGAAATCATCAACCTTGAGGCAATTCTCAACTTGCCAAAAGGCACCGAACACTTCCTTGCCGACCTGCATGGTGAATATGAGGCGTTCCAGCATGTGCTACGCAATGCTTCGGGTACGATTAAGCGTAAAGTGAAAGAAATCTTTAACGAGACATTGAGTAACCGTGAGCAGAAAGAAATTTGCACACTTATTTATTATCCGGGCAAAAAACTTCATTTGGTGAAATCGGAATATACCGACCCATCGGTACTGGAAGACTGGTATTTTATCACCATTAATCGCTTGGTGAAAGTGTGTCGTAGCGTTTCGTCGAAATACACTCGCTCGAAAGTACACAAGGCGCTGCCGGCGGATTTCTCATACATTATTCAGGAACTTTTGCACGAGAACTCAAACGACCTGAACAAGCAGGCGTATGTAGATGTGATTGTGCGCACAATCATTTCCACGAAGCAAGCCGACGATTTCATCGTGGCGACGTGTAACCTGATTCAGCAGCTTACTATCGATATGCTTCACATTCTCGGTGATGTGTTCGACCGTGGACCTTTCCCACATAAGATAATGGATATATTGTGTAACTATCACAACTTTGATATTCAGTGGGGCAACCACGATATTTTGTGGATGGGTGCAGCTGCCGGCAACGATTGCTGTATAGCGAATGTGGTGCGTGGTCAACTCCGTTATGGCAACCAAAGTGTGCTTGAAGACGGCTATGGCATTAATATGCTGCCTCTCGCCACCTTTGCACTTGATGTGTATGGCGACGACGAATGTGTGCCGTTTATGCCAAAAGTTGACACTTCATCAGAGGCGAAGCGTCGTGCCAATCTGCTGATTGCGAAAATGCACAAGGCTATCAGTATCATTCAATTCAAACTTGAGGCTGCCACTATCATGCGTCGCAAAGAGTTTGATATGGAGAGTCGCCTTTTGCTCGACAAGATTGATTTTGAAAAGAATGTAATCAAGATTGATGGTGTAGATTACAAACTCACCGACTCTAACTTCCCGACTGTTGACCCTGCAAATCCTTATCAACTCACAGAAGATGAACAGATTGTGGTCGATAAATTGCACAAGTCATTTAAGGGTAGTGAAAAACTCAAGAAGCACATGAAATGCTTGTTTGCCAACGGTTGCGTATATGCAGTGGCAAATGGCAACTTGCTTTACCATGCTTCAATGCCTCTTAATGCCGACGGCACTTTGAAGGACATCAATATTCAAGGTGAATTGTACCACGGAAAAGCGTTGTTGAAAAAAGTGGGCGCGCTTATTCGCTCTGCGTACTTTGGCGATGCCGACCCTGAAGTTTACAACTTTGCTTTAGACTATATTTGGTATTTGTGGTGCGGAAAGGATTCGCCAGTGTTTGACAAAGACAAGATGGCAACTTTTGAGCGCTATTTTATTGAGGACAAATGCACGCACAAGGAGATTAAAGGACACTACTACACCTTGCGCGACAAGCCAGAGATTTGCGACATGATTTTAGATGAATTTGGTATTGAAGGCAACTTCCGCCACATTATCAATGGTCACGTGCCAGTTTTGACGATTGAAGGCGAAAATCCTGTGAAAGCAGGAGGCAAACTGATGGTGATTGATGGTGGTTTCTCTAAAGCGTATCAGCCAAAGACCGGCATTGCGGGGTACACATTAGTATATCACAGCCGTGGTTTCCAGCTCGTGCAGCATGAACCTTTCACTTCAATCACAAAAGCTGTGGAAGAAGGTCAAGACATCAAATCCACTGTGGAAATGGTGGAAATGGCAAACCACAGAATGATGGTAAAGGACACCGACAAGGGTGCGGAACTCCAAGCACAAATCAACGATTTGAAGGAACTGCTTCTTGCCTATCGCAATGGCGACATTAAAGAGCGCGACTGGCACCCAATCACCAATAAAATGTAAAAATCTACACTCTAATATTTTAAGAGAGGAACGAAATTCTGATTCGTTCCTCTCTTTTTACTATTTCTTGAATTTGCCAATTAACAGCCACCAGAAAAATTTCACCAGATGAATTTGGCGCTTGATTCTCGACGGCTCTTTAAACAGACGGTATGCAAATTCTATATTGTGATCTACCCACCATTTGGGAGCACGTTGCACATGACCTGTATATACATCAAAACTTCCGCCTAAACCTTGATAAATGGCAGGATGAACTCGTAACATATCACCCATGAGCAACTCCTGTTTGGGTGACCCCATTGCCACAAACACCACATCGGGCTTTAATCGTGCAATGTCGCAGATTAGACTTGTGCGCTCTTCGTCAGTTTTGATGTATCCGTTACGGTTGCCAACGATATTGATGCCTTCAAACTCTTTTTGGAGTTTAGTTACTGTTTCATCAATCACTTCTTGCTTTCCACCCACAAGATAAAATGACTTGGTTGTGTAATATTTAGCGATGATTTTGAGCCACAGTTCGCAACCTGCAATTTTCTTAACGTCTTTAAACCCTTTTTGGTGCATTGCTTTCACTGCACCTACACCATCGCAGTAACCAATATTGCCGTTGATGATGCTTTCTGTTTCTGGAGTAGAGTGGAGAATCTTTTCAGCATTCACAGCCACTAAAATTCCCTTATGCTTATCCACATACTCCATCAAATCATCAGCCGATGTGAATGGAAAAGCCTCTACACTATTTAGTTTTATTCTCTTCATTTTCAATTTCACTTAATAAATAATACGAGAGCGCGCAAAACATAAACGCATTACTCCATCGCATGTAAGAAATTTTTGAGCTAATGCCCTTTTTGAGTTGATAATAGAAATACCCTTTTTTATCCTGCATGTGTTTAATAGTCCATCGCAACACATCAGAAGCCAACTTTTTATGCTCCGAAAACTTATGCAGACGCGACAGTGTTACAAATAATTGTCCTGGACAATGAATATCAATTGGATATTTCTTTATGTCGTAATATTTTGGCTCGTTATTCTCATCGAAATGGTGATGAATATAGTAATCAAAACCTTTTTCTATGTAATGATTGAACGACTTGTCACCAGTATTCTCTTGATAGGCAATCAGAGCGTCTAAGTTATAACCTGTGTGAAAACTATCCACCCAATTTTGGAATGGCATTAAGCCGTAAACCCATGCACCGCTCTCTTGTTGACCTTTGCAGCAAGCGATAATCGACTCTTTTGCGAGGCGTTTATATTCCTCATCGCCAGTGTATTTGTAGCAAAAACTCAATAATCGAGATCCAAGCAGCGAAGCGTTATACACGGTGTCGTTGCCCGGAAGTGGACTGTATGAAAACAGGAAACCTTCTTGCTGCTTCGAGCGATGCAAATCCTCAATTACGAAACGAGCAGAAGAAAGAGCGATATCCAAATATTTCTGCTCTTTGGTGATTTCGTATGCCTCCATCAATGCCGTTGCACAAAAGTTGGTGGCTACTACTGTGGGCGTGTTTTTGGGAAATAAGAAATACAATCTCGCTTGCCAATCAAAATTATACCCCCAGCAAGCACCATGGTAATCGCCATCAGAGCGCATTTCGATAAGCAAATCAGCCAATTTATGTATTTGTATGACTATATCTTGTACTGAGCCAAAAAGTTCTACAAGTTTATGGTCTTTTTGCACTGCTTTATAAAGATTGCAGTAGCCTTGCAAAAATAATCCAATACCCTTAGCGTTGTGTTGTTTTGGGATAAGCGCAAGCCTTCGCAAATTGAATGGATTCCTTTTAAAAGTCTGAATCATCACCAATCTGCAAAACGGAATCTTATCCAAAAATGGAATTGCGTGAAACAATTTAGAGTTTAACCCATCATAAGGGTCCCACCCCATAAATTGCTCCTTCTCGCAATATTTTTTAAGCCGATATAACGAATCGTATATAATCATTAATTTCGTTTATTCAATTTGTTTATCACCATAGATTTGAGCTCTTTTGGGGCAATGCAGATTGATATAATTACCAGAATTGCAAAAACTATAAAATGTGCCATATTTGCAACATCAAATGAGTATAAGGCTGTGCCTAATACCAGCATAAGCATCATGGCGAAAGTGTTTGCCGATATAGAGATTTTGAAATATCGTTTAGTGTCGATAAATCTATATATACCAAGAACCAAATATGAGATAAAATTAGAAATAATCACGCCATGCACGCCGAGTAGTGGTGTAATAGCAAGGTTTGATGCAACATTGATGATAGCCACTAATATAATGGCAGGAATAGCTCTTTTTGTATCTTTTGCACACTGATAACCCAAATCAAAGAATGACGATGACATTGCGCCAAGCAAGAACACAAAGCCCATTATAAACAAATAGTTCGCACCATCTTGATAATTTGGTCCAACCAACCATGTGTAACAAAATTTAAGGGTGTAGGAATATATGATAAGCAATACTCCTAAGCCATAGAAATAGAAGTTAAAAACCTTGCTGAAAAACTGGTTTTTATCGGGAGTGTTGTATTGGCGAATGGCTGTTTCTTGCCAAGTTTGATAAAACACAAGTGCCAATGAGTGGAGAATCATTGTGTAGCGAATGGCTGCCGCATATATGCCATTCATTTCATCTGACACGAAAATCCTGATGAAAAAACGATCAGATACTGTTGTAATCAACCAGCACATCGATGACGGGATTAACGGTAAAGAGTATTTGATAATCTCCTTGCCAATTTCTCTACAATTAACGCTGATTTTCACATATCGAGATAGAATATGAAGTCGGAACTGGAGATACACGCATATACATAAACGAGAAATGATGTTTGCCCAAAATATGCCCTCTACATCCATCTTTAGCAATGCCACAAACAGAACGCTCAGCAATGCCACAAGAAAAGCATTCAGAATGTTGCATGACACATATATATCATTCCTTTTTAAGCCTCGCGAAACCTGACACATCACATCGTGAAACGATGATGAGAAAAGCAGCAGGAAGGTCAGCCACAGATATTTGAAATCCCAAACAAGAGATAAAGCGGCAACTGATAACGCAATTATCACCAAGTTTGAAATTAAAGTTCTAAATATGAAAGATATGATTTTTGTTTTTTGAGCATTCTCGTCCTCGTCGTACAAAAAACGGAATGCGGCCTCACGCATTTGCAGAGTGGAAAGAGGGAGTAAAAAAATAGTGGCTTGCAGGCACAAATCCCACACGCCATAATTGCTTGGATTCTCCACAAAATAAGTGTAGAGAGGAATCATGAGGAACGTGATAATTCTCGTTCCAAACACGCCAATCGTGTAAATTCCGAAGTCCTTCAGGAATTTCGATTTTCTACTCTTATATGTGTCGGATTGCTGCATCTATATATAAACTAAGAATTATATATATCGGTATAAATTTGCTTGTAGTTTGGAACAGTGATTTTGGATTTGCCTTGAGTATTGCCCCGGAGGGTTTTCGCAATAGTTTCCACCAACGAATCAAGATTACGCGTTTTAAAAACAATTGTTCCTTCCGGTCGGGAAACCACATCGCTTGCGATAACAGGTTTGTTAAGAAACAAACTTTCGCGAATTGTTAAGGCATCACCATCAGTGTTTGTGGTTCTCAACACGACATCTGATTGCTGTATAAGGCGTATAAAAGAAAGCCCTCCTTCCCAAATCAAAATGTGGTTTTGCAAATTACTTGCTTCTATCTCTTTTTTATACTTTTGAAGTAAAGGAGCATTCTTTAAAGTATCAGCCACCACAAAGATCAAAAATATTTGAGCATTGCCTTTATCATTAAGCTTTTCAACTGCGTCGATACACATGTCGAGCCCATAGAGGTCTTGTCCATTGTTGATAGCGAGGTAGCTGGCATTGGCAGACAATAAAAAACCGTGTTGGCTTCTACAATTACCAATCCACTTCTTCACTTCTGATGGTAATTCTGGCTCGTTTTCCAAAATTGGAGGCAGAAATGCTGGTATAAGAAAGCAATTAGATTTCTTATAGTTCTCAGTAACGAAATCATAAGAAACCTGATTCACCAAAATGATTTTTGAGCAGCGACGTAAAAAGAAACGAGTTAACTTCTTTCGCTTCTCGATATTGATGTCGCGATGCACTGTTACGATTGTTTTCTTAAACAGCAGCAAACATACAATAACATGAAACAGCCTTAAAATGCTAATTCCGGAATGAATATGAACAATGTCGGCTGAAATCAATTTTTTGATGTAGGGAAAGGGGTTAAGCGAACGAATGTTATACACTCCTTCGCTCCTTTGGCGACTTTCATCTATGAAATCAGACTCAAAGTCACCCTTAAGCAGATGCATCAATCGTGATATATGAATTGACACTCCTCCAATATTGGTGATATATGGCCCTATGATTAAAACTTTTTTCATGTATTACCCAGTTCTTTTAGTGGAATTAATGTAAAGAAGTTGCCAAACCATAATGCCATTTCTGAGATTAGTTGTCGTTGCTGATACAGAGGTATACTGAATGCTATTAAGAAGATGCCAGCCAACACCAATTTTGTGAAAATGGTGTGGTTAATCCAGTCGTTTGCCTTGTCGAATAAGATCAAGAATAAATAAGAATACGACAGCAAACAGCTGAATTTCAAATATCGCTCATAAAACACGAAGTCGGCATGGCCGAAATTCGCAATCGCCAAAAGTATCAATATACAGGCATACATTTTGGGATACGACTTCGTGACATTCTTGTTTTTTGTCCACAATAAGATTATAATTGAGAAGAAGAATATCATCAGCAAAGGTATTCTACTTTGGTAAACAATGTTACCATTCTCATAGTATTCTTTTGCACGATTGGCAATAGCACGCTGAACGCTCGAACTTTGATAGCTGCTCTTAAACAGGGTTCTAAAAATAGAAAATGACGACAAGAAATTAATCAAATTCCATTCCACCTCCCTATAGAGAGTGCTGACGCCAACAATGATATAAAGCAACAACTTGTAATTCTTTAAAAATTCAGCCAAGATTGCTACTGCGATCACTGCGAACAGAGCAAAGTGGAACAGCAGTGCAGTGAGCGTTAAGAACAAATATTTCTTTTGGGTGGTGATGATGTATTTGCAATAGAATATCATAAATACAAATCCACCTGTCCAGAATCGAAGTCCGAAATACCAATAAAACTCAACCGTAACAGCTAATGTGAGTAGAACTAAGGTTCTTAACCACCCCATTTTCTGCGTGTAAAAGTCCTTAAATTGGCGTATGAAATAAATAAATGTAGTAGCATAAATCGCAGCAGCACAGCCACAAAATACTCGTGAACTTAGTTCAACACGAGAGAGGATATATTTAAATACGATGTGGAACGGCTCTTTACCCAAATACAAAGTAGCGAAATCGGAATATCGGTCAAAGAAAGATTTACCAAAGAAATCTAAGTAGTTGTGGTAATGCTGCATCAAATCAAGGTTTGGGCCCAATTGGAAACCAAAATAAAATGCAAACAGAATGAAGAACGTTTGAGAAACCCAATTCTTGTACATCATGAGGGCGACGCACAACGACAGAATGGGTGATATGGCATATAGAATTGCCAACATCAACGCATACGAGCCATTATTTGTTATTCTAATCTTTTGAATCATTTACACAAAAAATATAGTCGTCGAATCACGAATAAAATTGGGTACAACTTATAATTTACAGCAAATGAAGCGATTCTATAATGAATCGGCATTTTGCATTTTTGCGAGAAAGCAGAGAATGGCAGCTTTCCTAATTCTTTAGCATATTTACTTCGGGTAGTTCTGCCGCAATACAATCCTATATAGCCCAGCACATGTACTTTGTTGGCTTGAATGGCATTATGAATATTATCAGAGACTTCTTTATCTTTAAAAAAGTCGTCAATCACTTTTGCGACAATCACCGATGCTTGAATATTACTTTCTTTAAACACCTTCGTTAAAGAGTTCTCCCTACTCCTGTCGTAGAAATATAGACTTTTGTCGATATAAAGCTGCGACTTTGCGTAGTAAAACAACTTGAAGCAAATGGATTTGTCCTCAAACATGCTCAACCCTTTAGTGATACGGATGTCATGTTTAAGAAACATTGAGCGTTTAAACATCTTGTTGCACAAGCTATTGTGCATCTTGTTGAGCAATAGGAGTTCTACGCTTTCCAAAGGTGAGTCGGGCAAATCAACGTGCTTGAGCACCGTTTTATTGCTCCAAATTTCTGTCATGTCGAAAACCACTATGTCTGGTCTTGATTCAATTGCGTTTTTCAAAACCTGGAAGTAGTCAGACGTAACATAGTCGTCTGAATCCACAAAAATCACATAATCTCCTTTCGCTAATGAAATTCCTTTGTTACGGGTTTCACCTGAACCTAAATTTTTTGGATTCTTTACGATTGTGAGATTTTCACTTTCTCTTCCTTTTAGGCATTGATTGAGCACTTCGAAGCTGTTGTCGGTTGAACAATCGTCGATGAATATCAATTCCACATCTTTGAGGTCTTGCTCAAAAATGGAATCAATACATCTCGCCAGATAACTTGACGTATTATAAACCGGTATGACAACAGAAATCAGCATTATAGTGGTATGAAGTGATAGAAATCAGTGGAGTCAGCCATTCCGAAGTAGGCAACTTTAAAAACTGTGATTGCTGCAACAGAGAAATTGACTGTGCAAAATACTGCGAGTTGCGCAAATCTTTTAGTTTTTAACAGATATACCATCAAGAATGCAGATGCTATAACAATAAAAGGCAACAGCAATTCATAGGGGCGCTTGAAATAAAACGAAGTGTTCATCACCAGCACAAAATAGCATACATAAATCAATGTAAGTGTGCTGCAAATCGTGAAGAACTTGTTGCCATTATAATACTCACGCAACTTTGGATAGTAATAAATCAAAAATAGGTGAGTCACTATCAATGAGATAGATATAACGCCAAATGAGCATCTATGGAATGCATACAGCGGGTTAGTATTAAACAAACGCACATATTTGTGATACCCCAACAGTGCCAAAACATCGCTAAAACCGTTGATTGTCCAAGAAATAAGTACAGGGAATTGGCCAATGATAAAGCAAACGAAATATGCCACGAAAAGGTGCTTATTGTTCTCAAACTTAGAGAGGTACTTTGCTAAAAGAATAACCGGAATAATCAGCAGAGCCACTTTATGTATCGACACCAGTAATAAAGCGCAAAGCAGGAATAACAAGTACCTGCGATTGTTGACCAGCAGTATTAATGCAACGAAAATACATTCCACAATACCTTGACGCAAAGAATTGACCAAGTGGAGGAAATATGGACCGACCATGATTAATGGACCAACCCATGGAATGACTTCCCTATTTTTACGAAGCGCGATGTAGATAAAGAATATATTAACGAGACCTAAGAATCCGAAAAATACAGAATAGTGGAAACCGAGTTTTGCAAATATCGTTTCAACCAATCTAAATCCTGGCTCAAAATCAGGCCGGTAAAGTGTGCCCTCGTTTTGATATTGAACGTAGTCTTGAATATAGCATTCGTGGTCCCAACCTGTGTGGTAACGCAGACCTGTGATGAGGGAGAAAAGAACGAATGAAGCAATGATTTCCCAGCTTAGCATAAACTCCTTGACGGTATGATGCTCTGTGGGCAGAGCAAAACGCTGATTGTAATGCCAACCAAAATAGAAAAGCATTACACCTACAAGGGTATATACAATGATGCTGAGAATCATACTACTACTTCTTAATTACACCGCAAAAATCGAGAATCAACTTATCGTTAGCCTCCTGTGGAAGCGTGAAAAATTGCTTGTGAGCTGTGAGATACACCACAATATCAGATTGCTCAAAAGCAGTTTGGAAGTCCACAATATCGAAATCGGGATGTGAACTGATATTTGGCTCTACGATATTGAATTTTACATCGGGCATTTCGGCAACCAGATATTTGGCAATCTTCATTGCTGGAGATTCCCTCAAATCGTCGATATTTGGTTTGAACGCAAGTCCCATCAGAGCTACCTGAGGCTTTTTGCCATTCTCCAATTCAAAAGAAAGAATGGCATTTTTTGCTTTCTCCACACACCATTCTGATTTGTAATTGTTGATGCTGCGGGCTTGAGCAATAATTTTAGCCTCGTTAGGGAAAGCAGAGCTGATGAAATATGGGTCGACTGCAATACAGTGACCACCCACACCACATCCAGGCTGAAGAATGTTCACACGAGGGTGCTTATTTGCGAGTGAAATGAGTTCCCAAACATTGATGCCTGCTTTTTCGCAAATCATCGACAATTCATTGGCAAATGCGATTTGCACATCGCGGCTGGAATTTTCCACAAGTTTGCACATTTCCGCAGTTCTGCAATTAGTCTTGTGGAGCTGTCCGGTCACAAATTTACCATAGAATTCAGCTGCCGCATCAGCAGAGGCGTCATCTATGCCACCGATTACACGATCATTGTTCACAAGTTCAAAAATCACATTGCCTGGGAGTACTCTCTCTGGGCAATAGGCGATATGAATGCGTCCTTTCAGTTCGGGACGCTCTGCAAAAATGAGTTCTGCCATTTTTTCAGTAGTGCCTACTGGAGAGGTAGATTCGATAATGAACAAATCACCTTCTTTCAAAAGTGGAATCACAGCCTTAGTAGCAGATTCCACATAACTGATGTCGGGTTCGTGCTTCGCCTTAAAAGGAGTAGGCACAACGATGAGATACACATCGCTTTCAAAAGGCGTAGTGCTTGCCACGAGGCTCTTGCTGTCCACGGCCTTTTTGAGCAAGTCTTGAAGACCCGGTTCGACGATGTGTAGTTCTCCCTTATTCGTTTTCTCTACTACCTTAGGGTTAATATCAACACCGCAAACATTAATGCCGTGTTGAGAAGATATAATTGCTGTAGGGAGGCCAATATAGCCCAACCCCATAAAACATGCTTTCATTTAAAAATTTTAAAAATCAAAATTTCGTTATTTGTCGTTGCCATAGCCATAACCGTAGCCATAGCCGTAACCATAGCCATATCCGTAGCCGTAACCATTCGACGACGTGTCGATACCGTTCAGCACAATCATCATATTCTTGTAGCGCTTTTCTACATAGAATTTCTCGATGTTTGGCAAGATGCTCTTGTCGAGGTGTCCCGAACGAATCACAAAGATAGTCATGTCGCAATGGCTGTTGATAATTGAGGCATCAGCCACAATTTCCAATGGAGGACAGTCAACAAATATATAGTCGTAACGATTCTGAACGCTATCAAGAAGTTGTGCCAATCTCTCGCTAAAGAGGATTTCGGTTGGGTTAGGAGGAATAGTACCCACAGGAATCACATCCAAGTTAGGATGAGTTTTGCCCTTTACAATGATATTTTCAAAATCATCAATATTACCGCTCAAATAGTCAGAAATACCAATTGGTGGAGTGCTGATAAATGAAGAGAGCGAAGCCTTACGCAAGTCGAGGTCAATCACCAAAATCTTCTTATCCTTAATGGCAAAAGATGTGGCAAGGTTCATGGAAATGAAGGTCTTACCTGAACCTGCGTTTGATGATGTGAACATGATTCGCTTGTTCTTTCCTTCCTTACCAGTGATAAATTCCAAGTTGGTGCGAAGTACACGGAACGCCTCATTAATGGAGTTGCCATTCTTTTCTTGTACCACAATTGTGCGAATGTCCTTCTGCTTATGGAACCACCCAAATATGCCTTTCCTGCGCTTGTATGAAAGTGGCAATTCACCGAGGAATGGAAGAGACAACGATGACACATCTTTTCGATAACGAATAGTAGTATCCATATTACTGACAATGAACACGATAATCATAGGAATCAGCAACGCTATCACAAAAGCAATAATTGCCACATTCGTTTTCACAGGTTTAGTAGGAGCTTTGCCACCAGTTGGCGGATTAAGCATCTTTGTGTTGTATGCTGTGAACGCTTTCGAAAGTTGGTTTTCCTCACGCTTCTGAAGCAAAAACACATATAACTGCTCTTTCACCTTTTGCTGACGCTCAACGCTCAACAAATATTTCTCTTGAGTAGGATTCGAAGCGATTTGTGATTTGGTTTTGCTTTCACTTGACTGCAATGCGGCGATTCTATCGGTAAGTGTGGCAATCACATTGTCTATAGCTGCACGAATGGCATGTTTAGTGGAAGTCAACGACTTGTCAATATCTTGAACAAGAGGGTTGTTCTCGCTACTGTTAGCTGCCAAATTATTGCGTTGAAGCACCATCTCGTTGTAGTTGGCAATTTGTTGTGAAATCACGCCATTGTCAATTCCAGAGTTGGCAGGAAGAACATTAAATTTATGTCCATCACTAAGCTGTCGTTTCACATATTTCGCCATAAAGAGCTGGTTGTCGAGCTCAAGCAATTGTGAATTGGTGGTTTCCATTTTATTCATATAAATGCTTGACGCTTCGTGCAGGTCAGGTACCAGATGTTCACTCTTAAACGAAGAAATATCTTGGTCAACAATGCCCAACTCAGATTCAATCAAGCGCAGCTCCTCATCAATAAACTGCGATGTGCTGATAGCTTGCTGGTTGATGTCTTCCACCCACTTTTTATTGTAAATCTCAAAGAGCTTGTGTAAAATGTCCTCAGCCCTTTCTGGCGATGCATCGTTAAGTGTGACATCGACCACAGAAGCACGCTCCTGATTCAATTCCACATTGAGGCTGTTGGCATAATTTTTGGTACAGTCAGCAGTGCTGTACTTTGCAACGTGGATTGGATAATCAAATTTGCCCACATACGACTTTGTAGGCGTAACAATCACCTTACCAATAGGTGTTTGGATTGGCGTATTGAGTTTGCCGAGTATGACTTTCCCTTTTTCATCATCAGCTTTGTTTGAAAAGCCCGACAACTCAAGTCCGTTGTTATTGATTTTAAGAATGAATCCGACGTATGCATCAGGGTCAATATCAGGAAGTACCACATTCACAGGAAGATCTTTACCATAAATCACCCTATCGTGGAAAGTGCCGTCAATTGTATAATTCATGTCGAGATGCAGGGATTGAACAACCTCCTTCATGTAGGTGATTGACTTCAATGTAATCATCTCGTTCTGAATGTTGGTTCGCGACTTACCAAACGCCATATCGGAAAACTGTCCAAACTCTTTAGAAAGAGAGCTCGACGCATCATCGTCCTTGATGAGAATCGACATTTTTCGAGTGTAGGTAGGCGTTGTGGTTAGCACATAAAGCACTGCCAAGCCACCAACCACAATCATTGAAGTTAGAAACCAGTGCCATTTACTAATGCACAGCGAAAGCCATTGTTGCAATTTCACAAAATCTTCATTCTGTGTTGTATCGCTCTGATTATATGTATTGTTCTGTTCCATTAATTTTTAAAGATAAGAACACTAATAGTGGTTAACAATGAAGCAGCTGAAAGCCAGAGAGATGGATTGCTGAACGAAATGCCCAGCTCGGTAGCCTCTTTTGCTCTACGAGTGTTTGGTTCTACGTAAATCACATCGTTTTGCTGCAAGTAGAACACGGGAGAAGAGTAAAGCTGATCGGCATTAGCCAAATCTATGCGATACACGTTCTGGGTTTTGCCCTCCTGACGCATGACCAACACATTGTCGCGGCGGCCATAAATAGTCAAGTCGCCAGCTTGGCTGAGCGCGTCAAGAATTGTCACCTTGTCGTGGTCAATAACAAAGCGCCCCGGATTCTTCACTTCGCCAGTTACCGAGAAATACATGTCGCGGAAATCAACCGTAACTGTAGGGTCTTTCAGCATATCGTTTTTAATAAGCGAAGCCTTTACAAATTCGGCAACCTGACTACGAGTCATACCCTGAATGTGCAATTTTCCCAAATAAGGGAAATCGATGCAGCCATCTTCATCTACGGTATAGCTTGCGATGGAAGATGTTGACAGGTTGTTGTTCGAAGTAGTGGAACGATAATGGCCCACAACCTGCAAATTGTAGAGATACGCCAAATTAGGGTCTTTGCTACTTACCAAGATAGAAAGGCGGTCGCCTGGCTGAAGCTTGATAATATTTTCTGATGTCAGTTCTTTCTTGTCGCCATTTTTCAAGTCTTGAAAATAGCCTAACTGGGGCGTTTTACATCCTGTGAGTAGAAGCCCGACAGCTAAAGAGCAAAGTAAAGTCTTGATTTTCATTTATCTTGGGTTTTAGTTATTCTTTTTAAGTTTGCGATATATCACCATCATTACCATTATCCAAATCATCACGTCAAACATAAACACAAGGTTCACATTGAAATCATACGACAACAGGATTGATGCCGAAGTGATAAATAACGCAAGTGTCATTATCAAAAGCAATGTCACTTTTTGCGATTTCACAATAGATAATATGAGGTGATGAAGGTGAGTTTTGTCGGCTTTAAACGGATTGCGGTTTTCGTACAATCGGCTGATTACCACTCTCGCCAAGTCGAAGCAAGGAACGATTAGAGGGCAATATGCCACCGCAATAGGTGTGGCTCCTAAAATATTTTCAGAATCATTTGTGATGTCGATGCAAATCACGCTGACCAAGAAACCAATAAACAGGGATCCAGTATCACCCATGAATATTTTCTTTTTCTTTTCTGCATTGCCGAATAAGTTGAAATACAGGAATGGCAATAATGCTCCAATTACGGGAATTGTGATAATTAATATTGCCAACTGCGTATAGGTGTATGCCACAATAAAATAAAAGACAAAGAAAAACAGGCTCAACGTGCCAGCCAATCCATCAATGCCGTCGATAAAATTGATGGCGTTAGTAATCAGTACTACAGTAAAGATAGTCAGAATCCAGCCTTGGTAAATGTTGAGGTGGTATAAACCGAACAATCCGTGAAAGTTGTTGATCCAAAAACCACTGTAACACACCAATACGCCAGCCGAAATTTGCGCTATGAATTTTGTCCGATACCTGAAGCCTATCAGGTCGTCGAGCAGACCTGTCATAGTGACAAGAAGCAAAGCAATAACTGCAAACATAATCAGTTCGGAATGTGTGGCGAAATACAATGCAAACTTGAAGCTGCCCCAATATCGAACATATATACCCACCAAAATGATTGTCAAAATTGTGGCTAACGAAAATGCCACGCCTCCCAATCGAGGAATATTGCCTTTGTGAATCTTGCGTTCGTCAAACGAGTCGTAAAGCCTTTTCTTATGAGCAAATTTAAGCACAAGATTGGTAGCCACATAAGAGCTTATGCAACTTAGTATTAATGATATACAAATGATTTCGTTCATAAGAAATTCAGCATTTCGGGACAACTCTCCTTTGGCAGGGTACATTATCCTTCATTTAAACAACAAAAATATAAAAAAAATGTGAGTTTGACAAATAATTGAAAAAACCTTATAACCATTAAGGTATTGACATAAAAAAAGGCCGTGATTTCTCACGACCTTTAACAATATGATTATATGATTTTTAGATTACATCATACCACCCATGCCTGGGGCTGCAGGAGCAGCTGGCACTTCTTCCTTCTTTTCAGCGATTACACATTCTGTGGTCAAGAACATGCCTGCGATAGAAGCTGCATTTTCCAATGCCACACGAGTAACCTTAGCTGGGTCGATTACGCCAGTTTCAAAGAGGTTTTCGTACTTGTCGGTGCGTGCATTGTAACCAAAGTCGCCCTTGCCGTTTCTAACCTCGTTTACCACAACTGCGCCTTCGAGACCTGCGTTGTTCACAATCTGGCGAAGTGGTTCTTCGATGGCACGCTTTACGATGCGAATACCTGTAGTTTCATCGTCGTTGTCGCCCTTAAAGCCTTCGAGAGAATCCAAGCAGCGAATGTAAGCCACGCCACCACCAGGAACGATACCTTCTGCCACAGCAGCACGAGTTGCGCTAAGAGCATCGTCAACACGGTCTTTCTTCTCCTTCATTTCCACTTCACTTGGTGCGCCGATGTAAAGCACTGCTACACCGCCTGCAAGCTTAGCCAATCGTTCTTGGAGTTTTTCCTTATCGTAAGTTGACTTAGTTGACTCGATTTGGGTGCGGATTTGAGTAACACGGTCAGCGATCTTAGCCTTGTCGCCAGCACCATTCACGATAGTGGTGTTTTCCTTGTTGACAGAAATCTTTTCAGCAGTACCCAGCATATCAATAGTGGCACTTGCAAGGTTCATACCCTTATCTTCGCTGATAACAACGCCACCGGTAAGAATTGCAATATCTTCGAGCATTTCCTTACGACGGTCGCCGAAGCCTGGAGCCTTAACTGCGCAAACCTTGAGTGAACCACGCATACGGTTAACCACCAATGTGGCCAATGCTTCGCTATCCACATCTTCTGAAATGATAAGCAGTGGACGGCCACTTTGAGCAGTTTGTTCCAAAATAGGAAGCATATCCTTCAATGTGGAAATCTTCTTGTCGAAAAGAAGGATGTAGGGATGCTCCATTTCGCATGACATTTTTTCTGCATTTGTAACGAAATATGGAGAAATATATCCGCGATCGAATTGCATACCTTCTACCACATCTACGTAAGTGTCGGTACCCTTTGCATCTTCTACTGTGATAACGCCATCGCGTTTCACCTTCTTCATAGCTTCTGCAATGAGTTCGCCAATCACAGAATCATTATTAGCACTGATACGTGCCACATTTTCAATTTTGTCGAATTCGTCGCCCACTTCTTGAGCTTGAGCCTTGATGCCTTCCACAACTTTTGCAACTGCTTTGTCGATACCACGCTTCAAATCCATTGGGTTAGCGCCAGCAGCCACATTCTTCAGTCCTTCGTTCACAATAGCTTGAGCCAGAACTGTAGCGGTGGTTGTACCGTCACCAGCATCGTCGTTGGTCTTTGATGCCACTTCCTTCACAAGTTGAGCACCAATGTTTTGGAATTCATCTTCAAGCTCCACTTCGCGAGCCACACTCACACCGTCTTTAGTGATGTGAGGAGCACCAAATTTCTTGTCGAGAATCACATTACGGCCTTTTGGACCAAGTGTCACCTTTACTGCGTTGCTCAATTGGTCAACGCCTTTTTTAAGTTCTTCGCGAGCCTTAATATCGAATTTAATTAATTTAGCCATGTCTTTAAAATTTTAATTAGTCAACAACTACAGCCAAGATGTCGGATTGACGCATCATCAGCATTTTCTTTCCATCAACTTCGATTTCTGTACCAGCATATTTACCATACAGAACCATGTCGTTCACCTTAACGTACATTTCTTCATCTTTAGTGCCATTGCCACATGCAATCACAGTGCCTCTGAGAGGCTTTTCCTTTGCACTGTCTGGAATAATGATGCCAGCAGCAGTGACTTCTTCTGCTTTGGCGGGTTCGATAAGAACGCGGTCGCCTAATGGTTTAATTGTCATTTTTGTAGTATTTTAAAGTTTATAATTATTTTCGAAAATTCAAATTCGCATTTTTCGTGCCACCCCATTTTGATTTCGCAGAGGCGACATTTTGGCAGAAACAGCGCAAAATAGTCATATTTGTGATTTCACATATTATATTGGCACTTTAATTGCCACTTGATTCATAAAAATAAAAAAGGATGAAAGATTTTTTTAACGATTTAGACACCGACATACAAGCAGAAGCTGCTCCACAAATTGGAACAATATTCGCCGAAATCAAAGCTGATCCACTCGGCAACACGAACGTAGGAGCAGAAGAAATGACGGATATGCCAATTCTCACATTGAGAAACATGGTGCTTTTCCCAGAAATGACCATGCCTGTGGCTATTGGTCGCCCACAATCATTAAACCTGATTAATGAGGCAAAGCGACTGGGCCGCCCGATTGCTGTGGTCTGCCAAATAGATAGCAAAGTGGACAATCCCGGCTTCGACGACCTCTACAAAGTAGGTACCGTGGCCGATATTATAAAAGTGCTTGAATTGCCCGACAGCACCACAAACGTGATTTTGCGAGGCCGCTCACCATTCAAGCTTAACTCAATTCACGCCACCGAACCATATCTCAAAGGCAGTATCACCACGCTTGAAGAAATCCGACCAATCGCAAAGGATAAGGAATTCCGTGTGTTGATGTCGTCGATTAAGGATGTTACGCACCAAATTCTCAAAACACTTGGTGAAGGCGCCAATGAATTGGCTTTTGCTGTCAAGAACATCGACAGTAACGAATATTTAATCAATTTCCTCACCACCAACATGCCATTCGAGCCTCACAAGAAGCAAGAAATGCTTGAGGAAAGAGATGTCAAAAAGCGTGCCTATCTCCTCTTTGCAGCATTGAGCAAAGAGGCGCAACTTGTGGAATTGAAGGCAAATATCACTTCGCGAACCAGAGAAGATTTGTCGCAACAGCAACGTGAGCACTTCCTGCAACAGCAAATTCGCACCATTCAGGAAGAACTGGGCAATGGTGAAGACGATATTCAGCAACTGTATCAACGCTCCAAGAGCAAGAACTGGAACGAGAATGTGCAGCAGCAATTTGAAAAGGAACTGAAGAAACTCGAACGCTACAATCCGCAATCACCAGATTACTCCGTTCAGTTCAGCTACCTCGACAATCTGCTCAACCTCCCATGGGATGATACCACTAAAGACAATATCAGTTTGAAAAAGGTATCGGCACAACTCAATAAAGATCACTTCGGACTTGAAAAAGTGAAGGAAAGAATACTTGAGCACCTTGCTGTGCTGAAATTGAGAGGCGACTTGAAAGCCCCTATCCTCTGCCTTTACGGCCCTCCTGGTGTGGGTAAAACCTCATTAGGCCGCTCTATTGCCAAGTCAATCAACAGAAAGTATGCTCGAATTTCTCTTGGCGGTCTTCACGACGAGTCGGAAATCCGTGGTCACCGACGCACATACATCGGAGCTATGCCAGGCCGAATACTCCAAGCCATGGCAAAGTGTGGCGCAAACAATCCCGTGATCGTGCTTGACGAAATAGATAAAGTGGGAAGCGACTTCAAGGGCGACCCTTCTTCGGCTTTACTTGAAGTGCTTGACCCAGAGCAAAACTCCCACTTCCACGACAATTACATCGACATTGATTACGATTTGTCGAAAGTGCTTTTCATTGCCACAGCCAACTCTCTCCAGACCATTTCTCGCCCATTGCTCGACAGAATGGAGATTATTGAAATAAACAGTTACACAATGGAGGAGAAAGTGGAAATCGCTGCTCGCCATCTTGTGGCAAAGCAACTGGAGGAGAACGGCTTTGAACCAAAGGAGGTAAGTATTTCCAAACCCACTTTGGCTAAAATCATCCAAAACTACACTCGTGAAAGCGGCGTGAGAGATTTGGAAAAGAAAATCGGAAAAATCCTCAGAAAGATTGCCTGCAAAAAAGTCAGCGGCACAGAATACCCAACTTCTGTTACTCCAAATATGGTAGAGGAATACCTCGGTTCTCCAATATTTAATAGTGAGGAATATGAAGGAAACGACTATGCCGGTGTGGTGACAGGCTTGGCTTGGACTGCCGTCGGTGGTGAAATTCTTTTTGTGGAATCGTCACTCTCGCCAGCTGGTAAGTCGGGCGAAAAACTCACATTAACAGGTAATTTAGGCGATGTGATGAAGGAGTCGGCTATCATTGCAATGCAATACATTAAAGCACACGCTTCAGAATGGGGCATTGAGCAAAGTGTGTTTGACAACAACAGCGTACACATCCACGTGCCAGAAGGCGCAATTCCAAAAGACGGACCATCTGCAGGTGTGACAATGGTCACCTCACTGGTTTCCACATTCACCAAAAGGAAAGTGCGCAGCAAACTGGCTATGACGGGCGAAATCACATTGCGTGGCAAGGTGCTTCCTGTGGGAGGCATCAAGGAGAAAATTTTGGCAGCAAAGCGTGCTGGTATCACAGATATTATACTGTGTAACCAAAACAAAAAGGACATCAACGACATTGAGCCAAAATATCTCAAAGGCCTCACCTTCCATTATGTGGAATGCATTAAAGATGTGTTGGATTTCGCATTGCTCGATGAACTTGCGACAAAATAACACTAAATCACATAACGAAAAACTTCTGCCGAAACGCAGAAGTTTTTTTTATTTTTACACAATCTTTATTGTAGGGTTTTAAAAAAAATATTAATTTTGGAGGAAATAAAACCGAAAACTTATTATTTAACTAACTAATTAATTTTTCTGAACATGAAGAAAAAATTGCTACTCGTTTCAGCAATGATGCTGAGTGTGAGCAGTTTGATGGCACAATCAAAGGCTGTTAGCGAGCCAAGATTGTTTATCAAATCTTCTCAAAGCCTTATGGCTCCTGTTTGGTCACCTGATGGCAGTAAGATTGCTGTTACTGGCGACAACTACATCGGTATTTGGGTTGCCAATGCTGATGGTTCCAATCTCCAACAAGTTTCCGATGCTTTAGGTGCTGGTTACAAAATGAATTGGGCTGACGCAGCCACAATCGTTTCAACCCCTTACACAGTGGTTGACAACCTACGCATGGTTCGCATCGAAAATGTAGATGTACAGACTGGCAAAATTCAAGAAGTGGCAGCTGGTCAAAGAAATTTCCGTCAATCAAAGGTGATGAAAGCTACAAACCTTCTCAAAATCATGGTTGACCAACCTGCTGAAGCAACAAAATTGATTCCATCACTTGAAAAGTTCGCTGGCAAGATGGTGCTTAATCCAACTTTGTCGCCTGATGGCAAGAAAATCGCATTCCAAATCGTAAGCAACGGTTTGTTTGTTTGCGATGTTGACGGTTCTAACCTCAAGTCGTTCGGCAAGGGTTCACATGCTTCATGGGCTCCCAACAGCAAGGATTTGATGTTTGCTCGTTTGCAAGACAATGGCGAACGCTTCACTGCTTCCGACATTTACTCAGTAAACGTTGAAACTGGCGTTGAAAACAATCTCACTCCTAATAGTGATGTGATTCCTGTTACTTTGTCGGTATCTCCTGACGGTACAAAGGTGGCGTTCGACAACGATGCCGATGGTAATATTTATGTTATTGATATTAAATAAGGTAAATCATGAAAAATTATAAGAAAAATATTATGATTGCCGCTTTGGCATCAATGGCATTTGGCGGCAGCGCCCAGGCTCAAGAAATCACTAAGCAGGATTGGGGCACATTCAAACTTTGGATTGACCCAGGACACTCTGGTCGCGAAAACTCTGGTCTTTATGGCTATACTGAGGCAGAAAAAGTGTTGCGCGTAGGTTTGGCTACCCGTGCATTCTTGTTTAAATACACCACTGCTGATGAAACTACCATCGGCATGACTCGTGACAACGATAATGCATACGTTGACCTCGACGAACGTTCTGATATGGCCAACGCATGGGGTGCAGACTTCTTCTACTCTATTCACTCTGATGCTGGCTCTCCATCAAAGAACTCTACCCTCTTCCTCTTTGGTGGTTGGAAATCAAATGGGAATTATATAGAGAAAACTCCTAACGGTGGTAAGCGCATGGGCGACATCATGTGCCCGAACCTCACCGGCGTGATGTACAACACCGAAACTCGTGGTAACTACTATGACCGTGTGTTCTACAATGGAGATGTTGACACTCACGAAAACCAATACCCATACCTTTCTGTTAACCGCCGTACCAACATGGCTTCAATCTTGAGCGAAGGTGGTTATCACACTTTGCCTATGCAACAGGCGTTAAACATCAATGAAAGCTACAAGCGCTTGGAAGGCTTTGCTACCGCACGTTCTATTATGGAATTCCGTGGTCTTGCACGCCCTGAAAAGATTATGCTTGCCGGTGTTGTAACCAACTCAGAAAATGGTCAACCTATCAATAATGTATCTGTAACAGTTAATGGCAAAACCATTGTTACTGACTCATACGAATCGGTTTCTTCTTGTTTGAAGACGACCTGGTGCCTGGTCAAGAAGTTGAAGTGACTTACAAGGCTAACGGCTATCCAGAAGCTTCACAAAAGGTGACTCTTAAGAGCGACCCACAAGGACTGGCCGGTGACAACGTAACTTGGGCTAACATTTCTCTCACATCAAATGCTCCTGCACAAGTTTCAGGCGTTAGCGTAACTAACCCAACCGCTGTAAGCACTCTGGAAGACATCGTGTTCACATTCTCTCGTAATATGGACAGAGCTTCTGTTGAAAGAGCATTCTCTATCAATAATGCAGGTGTTGTGGTTCTCTCTTGGGACAACGATTACACTCTCCGCGTGAATCCAAAGGATTTGTTGGATGATATGGATTACACTATCACTATTGATGGTTCAATCGCTAAGAACTCTCAAACCAACCAATTCCTTGATGGCGATAAGGACGGTGCAGAAGGTGGCAACTATGTGTTTAGCTTCACCACCAAACCAGCCGACGTTGAAGCACCTTACATCACAAGCACAACTCCTGCTGAAAACTCAACTATGCTTTACACTATGCGTCCAGTTATCCGCGTTGAATTCAACGAACCACTTCAATGGAACGAAGACGACGTGACTGGTGACGAAATCGTAGTGACCAACAAGGAAGGTGTAGTTCTTACAGGTCGCCTCACTCACGCAGTGGTAGGTGGTGCATCAGTTCTCCACTTCTATCTCGACAACGATTTGGAACTTGACAAGTGCTACAAGGTGGCTGTTAAGGGTGGTTTCAAAGACCTCTCAGGTAACGTGAGCAAGGGTATTGTATTCAAATTCTTGTCAGAATACCGCACAGTGAAGTCAAGTGGTGTGATCGACGCTACTGACAATCCTGACGACTGGTTCTCTCCAGGTGGTTCAGGTTCATCTAAGGGCTTCACTCAATTGGAAGACCAATCTATGGTGACAAGCAACCTCGTGAGCAACCCAAGCCAAGCTTCTTCATTCAAGATTCACTATCAATTCGATCCTGACACTCAACACCCATACTGGGGACTTCGCTGCTACAAGAAGAATGGTGCGAAATACTACAACGATGGCAAAGACGCAATCATTCAAGCCTATGTATATGGCGACGGTTCTGGCAACTGGGCAGGTCATGGCGTTCGCGACCGTTCAGATGCAGCATCTGTTAAGCGTCACACCAAGCACCAAATGAATCGTGGTTGGGAAATGGTTACATGGGATGTTAACCACGAAGAAAACGAAATCGTTTCTGGTGAAAAGACATTGGTGGCTGGTCTCTGGCAATACGATGCATTCTGGATTTGGCGTGGTCATGTTGAAGACTTCGCTGATGAAGATCCAGACGAACCTTCACAAGCATGGACTGGTGATGTTTACTTCGATGAACTGAAATACGTTCACTACAACACTGAAGAACAACATGCTACTCTTGACGATATCATCATCACTTCTGTTGACGAAATCGCAACCAGCAACATCACTATTTCTAACGACGGCAACGCTATCAACATCAATGCTCCTGAAGCTATTGGTAAGGTATTCGTTTACGCAATGAATGGTGTAACCGTAGCTAATGTTGCTCCTGCTGCAACAAGCGCAACAATCTCTACTGCAAACTTGGCACCTGGTGCTTATGTAGTGAAGGTTGTTACCAACGGCAAGACTGAAGCTAAGCGCATCCTCGTTAAGTAAAAAGTCAAAATGACACATAACTAAAAAACGACCGCCGATTGGTGGTCGTTTTTTTTAATTTAACTTTTATAAATGTCTTGTAAAATTAAACCTGCAAGAGTGAAACCGAAAATAGCAGTTATGTGTGCGAGGGTGCCATTCACTTGTTTCTTTTTAGCGTTTAGTTCATCGCTTGCCATGTCGGCATCGTTTTTCACATAAGATGTTGGGGACGTTTTTTCATTGTCTTCTCCAAGGTTTGGTAAAACCTCTTCGCTATACACGCATTGAATTTTCTTGCCAGGCTTCTGTTTGGCGCGCTTCATCTTTTTCCGAAGCACCGCTCCTAATGGGCATCCCCTCACCTTCCAAAACTCAGACACCTTAATGGCTGTTGGGTCAATTTTAAGAGCCGCACCCATTGAGGAAAAAACTTTTCCGTGAACAGGCAACTCCTGCTGTGGCTTTTCACCATCTTTCATTCCCCATGAGCCGTTTGTGGCGTTGAGTAAAAGGGCGCATTTATCTCGAAGCGAGTCGATGCAATCCACAATATAATCGTAGTTCTCAAGATGGAACAGATGATTGGTTTCTTGGGTATATACTTCCTGCATGGCTGTGATTTGCGCATCGGGATTAATGTCCAACAAACGCTGTTTCAGCACATCCACCTTCACCATCGAAATCGTTTTAGTGGTAGCCATTAGTTGTCTATTCACATTCGACTCTGCTACTCTGTCGCAATCCACAATGGTGAGGTACTTGATTCCTGAACGCACCAAACTTTCAGCACACCATGACCCAACGCCACCAACGCCAAAAATAATCACGCGCTTATTTTGGATTTGCTCCATTGTTTGGTCGCCGACCAGCAATTTCACTCTATTAAAAATATCCATGCCGAAATATTGTATTAAATAAAAAAGCTTGAAATCTGAAATCAGAATTTCAAGCTCGCTTTTGAATTGGTAGTGATACTGGGAATCGAACCCAGATTACAAGATTGAGAATCTTGCGTCCTAACCGTTAGACGATACCACCATTTTGTTTTGCGTTGCAAAGTTAGTATAAATTCTCAAAACTGCAAAATTTTTGCGAAAATTATTGCTTTTTCGTAATTTTGCATAAAATTACAGACACATTATATGGCAAATCTTCTTCAAGTTGAAAATCTCACAAAATCATTTGGCGTAAACTCCCTATTCGATGATATAAATTTTACCATCAACGAAGGCGACAAGGTGGGTTTGATTGCGAAAAATGGCACAGGTAAATCCACACTCCTTTCCATTATTGCTGGCGACGACACACCTGACGACGGCAAATTGATTTTCAAGAATGATGTAACCATTGGATATCTGAAACAGTTACCTCAATTTGAACCACACTTGTCGGTGATGGACACCTGTCTCATTGGCGACGACGACCAATCAAAAGCCATTCGCCAATACGAGAATGCCTTAATCGAGGGCAACAACGAGGAAATGACCAAAGCCATTCAGGCGATGGATTTGGCATCGGCTTGGGATTATGAAGAACGATTCAAGCAGATTTTGTCGCAACTGAAGATAGACGACTTCAAACAGCGCATATCAGAACTGTCGGGTGGTCAAATCAAACGTGTGGCACTGGCGAAGATTCTTATCAGCAATCCACAATTTTTGATACTTGATGAGCCCACCAACCACCTCGACATAGATATGATTGAGTGGCTTGAAGCGTATTTGTCAAGGAGCAGAATGACCATTCTGATGGTGACACATGACCGTTACTTCCTCGACAAAATCTGCTCGAAGATTCTTGAACTTGACCAAAAGAGCATTTACGGTTACGATGGTAACTACAATTATTATTTGGAAAAACGTGCAGAACGAATCGACGCACAGAATGCGGCAGTAGAGAAAGCACGCAATTTACTTCGCACCGAAATTGAATGGATGCGCCGCCAGCCACAGGCTCGTGCCCATAAGGCGCAATATCGCATTGACGCATTTTATGACTTGAAAGAGCGCGCACAAAGCCGCAACGACAAAGGCGACGTGGAACTCAACGTGAAAGCAGGATATATCGGAAAGAAAATATTCGTTGCACACCATGTGTCAAAGTCTTTCGATGGCAAGGTAATACTTAACGATTTCAACTACATATTCTCAAGATATGAGAAATTGGGCATCGTGGGTGATAATGGAGTAGGTAAATCCACTTTTATCAAATTACTGCTCGATAGGATACAACCCGATTCGGGCTACTTTGAGATTGGCGAAACGGTAAAATTTGGTTATTATAGCCAAGAGGGCATTCATTTCGATGAGGGCAAAAAGGTGATTGATGCCATTCGCGATGTGGCTGAACACATCTACTTTGATGAAAAGCACCATTATTCAGCATCGCAATTTCTTCAACTTTTCTTGTTCTCCCCTACCGACCAGCAAAAATTGATAGAAAAACTCAGCGGAGGTGAAAAAAGAAGGCTCTATTTGGCAATGGTGCTCATGAGCAAACCAAATTTCCTGATTCTCGATGAGCCTACCAACGACTTGGATATCCAAACGCTGGAAATACTTGAAGACTATTTGAGCAAATTTAGTGGTTGCTTGATTGTGATTAGCCACGACCGCTTTTTCATGGATCGTTGCGTGGACCACACTTTCGTGTTTATGGGCGATGGTGTGATTAAGGATTTTCCTGGCAATTATAGCGAGTATCGCGCGTGGAAAGAGGCTCACGAAAAAGAAGAAGCCACAGTGCAAAAACAGAAAGCAGAGTCAAAGCCAGCGAAGCCACGAAACAACAATAGAGACAATTCACAAAAACTCACCTTTAAGGAGAAAAGAGAGTTTGAGGAACTCACAGAATCCATTGAACGACTCACTAAAGAGAAAGAAGAACTTTTCAACCTCTTTAACAGCGGTGAGCAAATCGACGATGTGGCAACGAAAGCCAGCAGATTTGAGGAAGTGAAAGACTTGCTCGATGAGATGGAACTTCGATGGCTCGAACTTAGCGAAAAGAATTCCTAATGACCGATTCGAGTAAAAAAAACTGGGGCTTGTAAAAACCCCAGTTTTTAATTTTCAGTATATTTTACGGTAATTAACCGCATCTTGATGTTCCGCAATTAGTGCAAATCAAGCAGCCTTCCTGATATACGAGCGATTCCTGACCGCAATTTGGGCAGGTTTGACCGCTTGCTTTCTCACCATTTGGCAGATATTTTTTGAGTGCTCTTTCCACGCCCACTTTCCAAGTGTTGATGGATTGATTGTCAAGTTCCAAACTACCAACAAGTTTAAGCACCTGTGCGATAGGCATACGGTATCTCAACACGCCCGAAATCAACTTCGCATAGTTCCAAAATTCAGGGTTGAACTTTTCAGAAAGTCCTTCAATGGTGGTTTTGAAGCCACGCTTATTCACGAACTGGAAGTCGTAGCGTTTCTGACCGTTTTCGTCAATCACCTTAATAATCTTACCCTTGCTCACTGATTTTGGACAGAAAATACCTTCGTCATCATCAGCAATACCAGTAAAGATTTCATAAGGCTTGCCATCAATCAAGCCAATGAATGCAATCCATTTCTCCTTATTGTTTTGGAATCGCACCACATCGGCATCAAGTTCGATTGGGCGCTTATGTGTAACGAAGCCGTTTTCATCTGCTGGACTTGGAGCTGCATTTTCGGCAGTTTTCTTTTTCTCATTTTTAAGAGAAATGAGCACACCGGAACGAGAGCCATCGCGATACACAGTGCAACCCTTGCAGCCCGATTTCCAAGCTTCCACATAAAGTTTGTTCACCATATCTTCCGACACGTCGTTAGGCAAATTAATGGTGACGCTGATAGAGTGGTCAACCCACTTCTGAACAGCACCTTGCATTTTCACTTTATTGAGCCAGTCCACATCATTTGAAGTGGCTTTATAATAAGGTGATTTTGCAACAATCTCATCAATCTGCTCTTGGGTGTAGTTGTCTTTCACCTCAATACCTTTGATATTCATCCATGTGATGAATTTAGGGTGATAAACCACATATTCTTCAAATGCATCGCCCGACTCATCCACGAAATCTACGCGCACCTCCTTATCGTTGGCATTCACCTTGCGGCGGCGCTTATAAACTGGCAAGAATACCGGTTCAATGCCGGAAGTGGTTTGGGTGAGAATACTTGTTGTGCCTGTTGGTGCAATGGTCAAGCAAGCAATATTGCGACGACCGTATTTCACCATCAAGTCATAAAGTTCAGAATCAGCATCTTTCAAGCGATTCATGAAAGGATTGTTGACTTCACGCTTGTAGTCAAATACCGGGAATGCACCTCGTTCACTTGCCAACATCACCGAACTTCTATAAGCAGCAAGTGCCAATGTCTTATGCACTTCAACAGAGAATTTAGTAGCTTCCTCTGTGCCATAGGTAAGCCCCATTGCGGCAATCATATCGCCCTCAGCAGTGGTGCCCACACCAGTTCTACGACCCTGCGAAGTTTTATCCTTGATTTTCTTCCAAAGATTAAGTTCAGTTGCCTTCACTTCGTCTGTTTCAGGATCTGCCTCAATTTTAGCGATGATGGTTTCAATTTTCTCCATCTCGAGGTCGATGATGTCGTCCATCATTCGTTGGGCATACATCACATGCTCCTTAAACTTGCTGAAATTGAATTTAGCATTGGGAGTGAATGGATTTTCAACGTAGGAATAGAGGTTGATTGCCAACAGTCGGCAACTGTCGTAAGGACACAATGGGATTTCGCCACAAGGATTGGTTGAAACCGTCTTGAAACCAAGGTCGGCATAGCAGTCGGGCAATGATTCACGAATAATAGTATCCCAGAAAAGCACGCCAGGCTCTGCGCTCTGCCAAGCATTGTGAATGATTTTATTCCAAAATGTGGTGGCGTCGATGTTTTGAGTATATTTAGGCTTCTCTGCGTGGATAGGATATTGTTGGGTGTATTCCTTTCCCTCGATAGCTGCCTGCATGAATGCATCATCAATTTTCAGCGACACATTTGCACCAGTGATTTTACCTTCTGTCATTTTTGCATCAACGAATGCTTCAGAGTCAGGGTGCTTCACGCTCACAGTAAGCATCAATGCGCCACGGCGACCATCTTGCGCCACTTCACGAGTGGAATTGGAATAACGCTCCATAAATGGCACCAAACCAGTGGAAGTGAGTGCTGAATTTTTCACCTCAGCACCCTTTGGACGAAGATGCGACAAGTCGTGCCCCACTCCGCCACGGCGCTTCATCAGTTGCACTTGCTCTTCGTCAATCTTGATGATGCCGCCATAACTGTCGGGCTCACCATTCAAACCAATCACAAAGCAGTTTGACAGCGAACCCACTTGCAGATTATTGCCAATACCTGCCATTGGGCTACCTTGAGGAACCAAATAGCGGAAATGGTTCATCAAGTCGAACAGCAGTTGCTCATCCATTGGGTTTTTATATTTTCTCTCAATACGAGCAATCTCACGAGCAATTCTGCGGTGCATATCGTCGGGAGTAAGCTCAAAATAGTTGCCTTGAGAATCTTTCAGAGCATACTTAGTTGCCCATACTCTCGCAGCGAGTTCGTCGCCTTCAAAATATTTTTTCGAAGCCTCGAAAGCCTCATTATAAGTGTATGTCATAATTTTAGATTAAATAATAATTTATTACCAAATAGAAACTCGGTCTTCTTCTGCTCTGAACATTGCATCGCCAGCCTTGATGCCAAATGCGTTGAAGAATGTTTCCAAGTTGCGAAGTGCTACATTCACACGGTTTTTGCCAAGTGAGTGAGGGTCAACCTTTGTGCGACGCAAAATTTCTTCCTTAGTGATATTTGCAGCCCAAACATTGGCATAACTCAAGTAGAAGCGTTGGTCAGGAGTGAAACCATCGATAAGAGTGTTGCCCTTACCCTGCTCGGTTTTCTTGAATGCAGCGTAAGCCACACGCAATCCTCCGTGGTCAGCAATATTTTCACCCATGGTGAATGTGCCATTAGCGTGAACATCATCGGCAACGATTTCTGCGCTATATTGTGCGCCAAGTTTGTCAGCCAACTTTTGGAACTCTTTTGCATCTTCTTCAGTCCACCAGTCAACCATATTACCATTTTGGTCAAAGTTTCTGCCTTGGTCGTCAAATCCGTGAGTCATTTCGTGACCAATTACCACACCGATTGCACCATAGTTGCAAGCATCGTCGGCATCAGGATCAAAATATGGGCGTTGGAGAATACCTGCAGGGAAGCAAATCTCGTTGGTAGATGGGTCGTAGTAAGCATTCACTGTTTGTGGAGTCATTTGCCATCTATCCTTATTCACAGGCTGACCTAATTGAGAATAGCTAAATTGAGCGTCAAACTTCTTCAATGCCAACACATTTTCCCAATAGCTTAATTCTGGGTTTACAGATACTGCACTATAATCGCGCCATTTGTCGGGATAACCAATCTTCACAGTGAAGCTGTTCAATTTCACAAGAGCATTCACCTTGGTCTTAGGACTCATCCATGTGAGTGAGGCAATACGCTCGCCAAGTGCAATGCGCAAATTATCAACGAGCTGTTTCATTTTCTTCTTCGACTCTGCAGGGAAATATTTTTCCACATATAATTGTCCCACGCCTTCGCCGAGGAGGGTGTTAGGCACATTGAGTGATCTTTTCCATCGTGGTTGCATCACTTGCTTACCCGACAACGCTCTTGAATAAACATCGAAATTAGCTTCGTTGAAAGCATCGCTCAGATATGGAGCAGCAGCATCGATATACTTAAATATCAAGTATTCCTTAATTTCCTTTTCTTTGAGTGTGGAAATCAATTCATCAACTTTCTTCATGAAATCAAGTTGGCTGACACATACACGATTCACATTATTCAATCCAAGGCCAGAGAAATATGATTTCCAGTTGAAGTTTGGATATTGGGCTTGAAGTTCTTCAAGTGTGAAAATATTGTATTGCTTGCTATAGTCGCGTTGCTCTTCACGAGTCATAGTGGCTTTTGCCAATTCTTTTTCAATTTTAAGAACAGTTTCGGCCGCTTTCTTTGCATCGCTTTTCTTGTAACCTATGAAAGTGAAAAGTTTGTTGGCATAGGTCAAGTATGCCTCACGCACCTTCTTTGTGTTGGCATCTTCGTCGAGATAATAATCTCTGTCGCCCAAGCCCATGCCTGATTGCTGAATATACATGAGATTGACATCTGAGTTTTTCAAGTCAGCCATCACGCCTGAGTCAAAGAATGGCGAAGCAATACCCATGTGCATGAATGCCACCATTTCAGGCAATGTGGCCTTCTTCACGCCCTTCACAAAATCAATATCTTTCATAAGTGGTTTTGCGCCTTCACTGTTCAATCGGGTGCTATCCATACCCATATTGAAAATGTCGCCCACCTTTTGAGCCATCGTTCCTTTAGCATTTTGCTGCTTGCTAAGATTAAGAACGAGCTCTTTCAGTTGCTCACGGCTGCTTTCTGCCATTTGGTCGAATGTGCCGAAGCGAGCATACTGTGGGTCGAGTGGGTGTGATTTCATCCAGCCGCCACATGCGTATTGGTAAAAATCAGTACCAGGAGCAGTGGCCAAATCCAGATTGTTGCGATCCACACCTTTGTCTAAACTACCGGCACTAACCATTAATGCCGACATTAACGCCATTGATAAGATGATTGATTTTTTCATAATAATATGTTATTAATCGTTGTTTTGTAATGTTTCAAACTCTTCATTTGCCGTCTCCCATTCCATCATCGCATTTTCAAGAGCCTCGTTAAGTTCTTGATGTTTGGTGTAAATACTTTGGTCGGTATTGGTGCCCGACGACAACAGGTTTTCTATCTCTTTAATCTCTGATTCGTAAGTGTTGATTTTCGTTTCCAACTCCTTGATGCGCTTTTCAGCATGTCGGATTCGCTTTTGCGCCTCCTTTTGCTCAAGATATGAGAGTTTGGATTGGCTCACTTCTTCAGTTTTTGCTGCAGAATCTTTTTGTGGAGCGTCGCTTTTTTCAAGTTCTTGCAGCGAACTCAGTTTTTTGTATTCAAGAAATTCGTAAATGCCACACAGATGCTCTTTCACCAAGCCGTTGCCAAACTCATACACCTTATCCACAAGCCCATCGAGGAAGTCACGGTCGTGCGATACCACAATCACAGTTCCGTCAAACTCTTTAATCGCTTCCTTAAGAATATCTTTGGTGCGGATATCCAAATGGTTGGTAGGTTCGTCGAGAATCAGGAGGTTCACAGGTTGCAACAGCAATTGAATCATTGCCAAGCGGCTTCTTTCGCCACCTGAAAGCACTTTAACTTTTTTCTCACTGGCAGCACCGCCAAACATAAAAGCACCAAGAATGTCGTTGATTCGGGTGCGAATCTCGCCTGTGGCGGCATAATCAATCGTGTCGTGCACCGTTAAATTCTCATCAAGCAGCATCGCCTGATTTTGCGCAAAATATCCGATTTCCACATTATGGCCGATTTTGAGTTCGCCATCGAATGGGATTTCATGCATAATACACTTCACGAGCGTAGATTTACCGGCACCGTTTTTACCCACGAATGCCACCTTCTCACCACGCTTAATGGTGAAAGTGCAATCGTGAAACACATTGTGGTCGCCATACGATTTCGACAAATCATTGGCAATAACCGGATAGTCGCCCGAACGTGGCGCTGGGGGAAATTTTAATCGCAAATGCGAATTGTCAACTTCGTCAATCTCGATGCGCTCAATTTTCTCAAGTTGCTTGATTCGGCTCTGAACTTGCACCGACTTTGTGGGCTTATATCTGAATTTCTCGATAAATTCCTCTGTGTCGTGAATCATTTTTTGTTGATTCTCATAAGCGCGCTTTTGTTGCTCGATTCGCTCTTTGCGCAGTTCAATAAAGTGAGAATAATTCACGTTGTAGTCATAAATTTTCCCACACGAAATTTCGATGGTGCGATTCGTGACATTATCAATAAAAGCCTTATCGTGCGAAACGAGCACCAGCATATTGGCTTGAGTTTTCAAAAAATTCTCAAGCCATTGAATAGACTCAATGTCCAAATGGTTGGTAGGCTCATCGAGCAGCAACACATCGGGGCGCTGGAGCAAAATCTTAGCCAATTCAATACGCATTCTCCACCCTCCGCTAAACTCAGAGGTGGGGCGGTCGAAGTCAGTGCGATTAAAGCCCAAGCCAATCAAGGTTTTCTCTATCTCGGCTTCATAGTTCTCGCTCTGATACATTGCACGCAGATCGTTTTTGTGCGTCAGTGTATCAATCAAATCTTGATAACTTTCCGACTCGTAATCGGTGCGCTCTGCCAACTGAACATTCAGCTCATCAATTTGCTTATCCAGTTCATCAATGTGACTGAAGGCCTTTTGCACCTCCTCCTTAGCCGTGCAGCTGTCTGATAAATTCATGGTTTGTGGAAGATAACCAATCGTAATATCCGACGACCTCGACACTTGTCCAGAAGTGGGATTTTGAATACCTGCAAATATTTTTAGCAATGTGGATTTACCCGCGCCATTCTTGCCCACCAACGCAATTTTGTCTTTTTTATTGACAACAAAACTCACATTGTCGAACAACACCTGGCTGCTAAACTCCACTTTTAAATTCTGTACGGAAATCATAAATGCAAAGATACAAAATTTTGATGCAACAAAGCCGATAAGTTCACATTTAAATTCATTAAAAGAAGCGGCCGTTGGCTTTAAATCATTATCTTTGCAATATGTTTGAAGATTTGAAAATATATTGCGCTCCGTTACAGGGGTTTACCGATTATATTTGGCGAAATACCCATGCGGAAATGTTTGGAGGCATCGACATATACTACACACCATTTATGCGAATGGTGAATGGTAAAATTCCGAAACGTGACATTCATGATATTTTGCCAGAAAACAACACCGCAACCATTCGCCCACAGATAATAGCCTGTGCGCCAACCGATGCCGTGATGATGGCAACGAAGATGAAAGAGATGGGCTATCATTGTATCGACATTAATATGGGGTGCCCTCACCCTCCCATTGCTCTGAAGAAAAAAGGTTCGGGGATTCTTGCTTACCCTGATGTATGTAAACAAACGCTTTCTGCGTTAGCCCAAATTCCTGATATGGAATATTCCATTAAAATGCGACTGGGCTACGACGATGCACAGCAATGGAAATCAATATTGCCGCTATTCGAAAGCATTAATCCAAAAGTAATAGTGCTTCACTCACGAATCGGGAAACAATTATATAAAGGAGAAATCAATTTTGAACAATTCATGGAATTTGCACAAAGTTGTCGATATCCTCTAATCTACAATGGCGACATTAAATCCATTGAGCAGATTTATACGATAAAAGAAAAATGCCCGAATTTATCGGGGGTGATGATTGGCAGAAAACTGCTTGCGACGCCCGATTTATTTGAAACTGAGAAATCAGCAGAGAAAATTAGGCACTTTCATGATTTGCTATTGGAACGTTATAGCGAAAAACTTACTGGTGGCGAACATCAAATACTCTCAAAAATGAAAACTTTATGGGAATATTTGTTGCCCGATGGCGATAAGAAGGCTCGCAAGTTGATTAAGAAAAGTAATAATTTAACTAAATATAACGAGGCTGTAAATCTGATATTTAGGAATAGTGACTTCAAGTAAAGATATCACATGTTCATATAGAAATCTTTACACAAACCGATATATTGCTCTGAATATTGTCCATCGCTATTTTGGACAAATAATTCAGAGCATCGCTTAGCGGAATTATGCTTCGAAATTTCCCACAAACACCTTTTCGGCTCTTTGCCAGGCTTTGTGTATATCACAACTTTTTGATGGACATACGCCCCGACTTCGGCACAAGATTTTGTGATTTCTTCCTCTGCATCAGTGGCCGAAATCAGGCATAGTTTACCTTTATCGGAAAGTAAAGAAATGGCTTTATGGATTAATTGCTCGAAACTCAACTCCACCGTGTGACGCGCATTTTGTCTGCTCTTATCGGGAGCAAGCACGCCATTGTTGAAAAAAGGTGGGTTCGACACAATCAAGTCATATTTTTTATCGCAAATGAATTGCTTAAAATCGGACATGAAAGGATAAATCCTATCGCTCCACGGGGAGTTGTCAGCATTGATTCTTGCTTCTTCAATAGCACCCTCGTCGATATCGATACAATCTATGTCGCAATCAGCATTTCGCTGGGCTATCATTAAAGCAATCAGCCCACAACCAGTGCCGACATCAAGAACGCTTTTCGCCTCGCGCACATCGCACCACGCCCCAAGCAGAACTCCATCGGTACCCACTTTCATGGCGGTTTTGTCGTTTAAAACAGCGAATTGCTTGAAGCGAAAAGTATTCTCTCTTGTCATAAATCACGATTAAATATTAATATTCATCCCACGACTTGATCTCAATGTCATCAACTGTGAGATCGCAGAATGCGCGGATATACGCGCTTGCAAGTCGGGCATTGGTGATGAGTGGCACATTTAAATCAACTGCTGCACGGCGAATCTTATAACCGTTTGTCAGTTCATTGCTGGTGAGGTTCTTAGGAATATTCACCACAAAATCAATCTGCTTTCTATGCAGCAAGTCGAGTGCTTGTGGCTCTTTATCTGCCTCGCTTGGCCAATGCACCAAAATTGCAGGTATGCCATTATCATTCAAATAACGGTGCGTGCCGGCAGTGGCGTATAATTGATGGCCTTTTTTATGGAGCCTGTGTGCAGATTCAAGCAAGTCGGCTTTTTGTTTTGCTGAACCAGTGCTCAGCAGCACGCCTTTTTTAGGAATACGATGCCCAACTGAAAGCATAGAAGTCATCAGTGCCTCAGAAGTGCTTTCGCCCAAGCAACCAACCTCGCCAGTTGACGACATATCCACACCCAATACAGGGTCGGCGCCTTGCAGACGTGAGAATGAGAATTGCGAAGCTTTAATACCCACATAATCGAGGTCAAACACATTGCTGTTTGGCTTCTCCACAGGAATACCGAGCATCACCTTTGTTGCCAAGTCGATAAAGTTGATTTTAGAAACTTTCGACACGAATGGGAAACTACGTGATGCACGCAAATTACATTCAATCACCTTAATCTCATTATTTTTGGCGAGATATTGAATGTTAAACGGTCCGCTGATGTGAAGTGCCTTGGCAATCTTGCTACTAATTTTCTTGATACGGCGAATCGTTTCCACATATAGCTTTTGTGGAGGGAATTGAATTGTGGCATCGCCTGAGTGAACGCCGGCAAACTCGATATGCTCACTGATGGCATACAACTTGATTTCGCCGTCTTGCGCCACACTATCCCACTCTATTTCCTTTGCATTTTGAATGAATGCGCTCACCACCACAGGGTGTTCCTTCGACACGTTGGCAGCGAGTTGCAAGAAGCGTTCAAGTTCTTCATCGTTTGAGCACACATTCATTGCCGCACCAGAAAGCACATAGGAAGGACGAACAAGCACTGGATAGCCCACATCTTCAATAAAACTGTGAATGTCGTCCATTGAAGTCAATTCACGCCATGCAGGCTGATCGATACCCAATTCATCAAGCATAGCAGAGAATTTGTGGCGATCTTCTGCATGGTCGATGTCGATGGCTTGTGTACCCAAAATCTTCACCTTTTGAGCGTCGAGCTTCATTGCCAAATTGTTAGGAATCTGTCCGCCTGTGGAAAGAATTGTGCCGTGAGGTGTTTCCAAATCGATGATGTCCATCACCCTTTCAAAAGTGAGTTCATCGAAATAAAGGCGATCGCACATATCATAGTCGGTGGAAACGGTTTCGGGATTATAGTTAATCATCACCGAACGCCAGCCCTCACGCTTCACAGTGAGCAGCGCATTCACACTACACCAGTCAAATTCCACAGAACTACCAATGCGGTAGGCACCAGAACCAACCACCACCACAGATTTGCCATCGTTTTCATAAGCAATGTCGTGTGTGGTACCGTTGTAGGTCATATACAAATAGTTGGTTTGAGCAGGATATTCAGCCGCCAGGGTATCGATTTGCTTAACCACAGGCTTGATGCCATATTCATTTCTCAAGGCACGAACTTTCAGGTTGGCTTCGTGGCCATTCCCTAAATTTTGCTTCAATACAGCCTTGGCAATTTGGAAATCGCTGAATCCTTGCTGTTTTGCAAGTTTGAGCAAATCTTGTGGAATATCCTTAATATGGTTGAGCGACTCCAGTTCAGTGGCAGTTTGATACAAATTGCGGAGTTTGTAAAGGAACCACTTGTCGATTTTGGTAAGTTCGTGAATTTTATCCACATCATAGCCTTTGCGGAAAGCGCTTTCAATCACGAAAATACGGCTGTCGGTAGGTTCTTTCAAAGCATTTTCAATGTTGGCAATGCGCATGGGTGAGTTTTCGATAAAGCCGTGTTTGCCTTGACCAATCATACGCAAACCCTTTTGAATCACTTCCTCAAATGTGCGACCGATAGCCATCACTTCGCCCACCGATTTCATTGATGAACCAATCTCGCGCTTCACACCGTGGAACTTACCCAAATCCCAACGAGGAATTTTACACACTATATAATCAAGTGCTGGTTCAAAGAAGGCACTCGTAACTTTAGTGACCGAATTTTTCAAGTCAAACAAGCCGTAGCCCAATCCAAGTTTGGCTGCCACAAAAGCAAGTGGATAACCTGTGGCTTTTGATGCCAAAGCCGACGAGCGACTCAATCGGGCATTCACCTCAATCACGCGATAGTCCATCGATGATGGGTCGTAGGCGTATTGCACATTACATTCACCCACAATTCCAATATGGCGAATAATTTTGATGGCAAGCGCACGGAGTTTGTGATAGTCGGCATTATTTAATGTCTGCGATGGCGCAACCACGATACTTTCGCCTGTGTGAATACCGAGAGGGTCGAAATTCTCCATATTACATACAGTAATACAGTTGTCGTAACGGTCACGAACCACTTCATATTCTATCTCTTTCCAGCCTTTGAGCGACTTTTCTACAAGCACTTGTGGTGAAAACGACAGTGCTTTTTCCACCAAGCTGGTGAGTTCTTCCTCGTTGTCGCAAAAACCGCTACCAAGACCGCCAAGAGCATAAGCAGCACGAACAATCACAGGATAGCCCACCTCGCGAGCAGCACGAATAGCATCATCAATGTTATCCACAGCCTCGCTCTTGATGGTTTTCACATCAATCTCATCGAGCTGCTGTATAAATAATTCTCGGTCTTCAGTATTCATAATCGCTTCTACTGGAGTGCCGAGAACCTTCACATTATATTTTTCTAATACCTTGTTTTGGAAAAGTTGAACACCGCAATTCAATGCAGTTTGACCGCCAAACGAAAGAAGAATGCCGTCGGGGCGTTCCTTTTCAATCACCTTTTCCACAAAATATGGTGTGACTGGAAGGAAATAAATCTTATCGGCAAATTCATCGCTGGTCTGTACGGTAGCGATATTTGGGTTAATAAGAACTGTGGTTATTTTTTCTTCCTTGAGGGCTTTAAGCGCTTGCGAGCCTGAATAGTCGAATTCGCCAGCCTCGCCAATTTTCAAGGCACCAGAACCCAAAATCAATACTTTTTTAATATTATTCTGTTCCATAACTCAAGTCCTTATTTTAATAAATCCATAAAAATGTCGAATACAAATTCCGTGTCGGTAGGACCACCACATGCTTCGGGGTGGAACTGGGTGGAGAAGAATGGCTTGGTCTTGTGCTTAATGCCTTCGTTAGTACCATCGTTCATGTTCACGAAATATGGTTCCCAATCTGCGCTGAGCGAAGTGGTATCAACTGCGAAACCATGATTTTGCGACGACACGAAGCAATGATTGGTGCCCACTTCTCGCACTGGTTGGTTTTGACCACGGTGGCCATATTTCAGCTTATAGACCTTAGCACCTGCCGCTTTCGACAATAATTGGTTGCCCATGCAAATACCACATATAGGTTTTCCTATCTCAAATGCTTTTTTAATGTTTGCAACGGTGACTTCTGCAAAATCAGGATTACCAGGTCCGTTGGAAATGAACAGTCCATCGTAATCAATTGTGGTGAAATCGTAATCCCACGGAACTCTCATCACATGCGCACCACGGCGGAGCAAGCAGCGGATAATATTGTTTTTCACACCGCAATCCACAAGCACCACATTTTTAGTGTTGCCAATGCCGTATTCAATCACCTCTTTGCAACTTGCCTTCCCAACCAGATTCTCTGTGTTAGGGTCATAAAAATCAATGTTGGAGCAGCCATCTACAATGATCTTCCCCAACATCGAACCTTTATCCCTCAAAATTTTAGTCAACGCTCTTGTGTCGATACCACAAATGCCAACCACATTTTCTTCAATCAGCCAATCACTCAGACTGGAAACTGATTGCCAGTGACTATACTCAGTGGAGTAATCTTGGCAGACAATGGCTTGCGGGTGAATTTTCTCACTTTCGAGATATGCACTCATACCATCAAACTCTTCTTGACGAGAAGGTACGCCGTAATTACCAATAAGGGGGAATGTGGAAACAAGAATCTGACCTAAATAAGACGGGTCGGTAAGGCTTTCGGGGTAGCCTGTCATACCAGTGTTAAACACTACTTCGCCAGAGCAAGATTTAGTAGCTCCAAACGAAAATCCTTCAAATTTGGTGCCATCCTCAAGGATAAGAGAGGCCTTTTTTAGTGTTGTCATCAATTTAATATGGTTTATATTTATTGACGGTTTTCATAAAAAAGCCAGAAAACCACACAAAATTACTCAAAACGTAAGATTTGCGCAATAAAATGACATATTTTCTGCAAACTTTTTTCTTTAGAGCAAAAGTGATACTCATTAATTTATAATCTTTTCGTAACTTTGTAAAAAATTTTGATGATATAATTATACATGTCAGATTCTACATTACTCCACCGTCTCGAAGGGCTTGACGCTCGCTATGAAGAAATAGGAACCCTTATCACCGACCCTTCAGTGATTGCCGACCAGAGACGCTATGTGAAATTAACTAAGGAATACAAGCATCTCGAAGACCTTTTGAATGCCGCTAATAAGTACAAGAAATTATTGGCGGATATCGAAGATGCTAAGTTTTTAATAGCAAACGAATCGGATCCCGACATTCGTGAAATGGCAAAAGAAGAACTTGATGCAAACGAGCCTCAAATTCCGAAAATGGAAGAGGAAATCAAGTTGCTTTTAATTCCAGAAGACCCAGAAGACTCTAAAAATGTGGTGCTCGAACTTCGTGGCGGAACCGGTGGCGATGAAGCCGCCATTTTCGCTGGCGATTTGGCACGCATGTACACCCGCTACTGCGAACAGAAAGGCTGGTCGGTGCAAGTGTCGAGCAGCAGCGAAGGCGCAGCAGGTGGCTTCAAGGAAATAGTGATGAGTATTAAGGGCGATAATGTGTACGGCACCTTGAAATACGAATCGGGCGTGCACCGTGTACAACGTGTGCCTGCTACCGAAACTCAAGGACGTGTTCACACCAGTGCGGCATCAGTAGCTGTATTGCCTGAGGCTGAGCCTTTCGATGTGCAAATCAACGAGGGCGAAATCAAATGGGACACTTTCCGAAGCGGTGGTGCAGGTGGTCAGAATGTGAACAAGGTGAACTCAGGTGTGCGTCTGCGCTATATGTGGACCAACCCCAACACCAATGAGCAACAGGAAATTCTGATTGAGTGTACCGAAACGCGCGACCAACCTAAGAATAAGGAACGCGCGCTTGCACGCTTGCGTACATTCATCTACGACAACGAACATAAAAAATATATGGACGACATAGCAAGCCGCCGAAAAACCCTCGTTTCAACAGGCGACCGCTCTGCGAAAATCCGCACATATAATTATCCACAAGGACGTATCACAGACCACCGTATCGGTTACACAATATATAATCTCCCAGCTTTCATGGACGGCGATATTCAAGACTGTATCGACCATCTGATTGTGGCTGAAAACGCAGAAAAACTTAAAGAAGCCGAATTATAAGATATGAACAGACAAGAACTATTTAACCAAATTAAAAACAAACGCAGTTTTCTGTGCGTAGGTTTGGACCCCGACTTGGATAAAATGCCAAAGTCGCTGAACGGCGATTTGTTCGCTTTCAACAAAGCGATTATCGATGCCACAGCCCAGTATGCCGTAGCCTTCAAGCCAAATTTGGCATTCTACGAAGTGCAAGGCGTGAAAGGTCTGCAAGCATTTGAAGACACCGTAAAGTACATTCGTGAACACTATCCCGAAATCATGATTATCGCCGATGCCAAACGTGGCGATATTGGCAACACCAGCAAGATGTATGCTAAAAGTTTCTTCGAAACGATGAATGTGGACGCACTCACAGTGGCTCCTTACATGGGCGAAGACAGCGTCACCCCATTCCTCTCCTATGAAGGCAAATGGGTAGTGGTTTTGGCGCTTACTTCCAACAAAGGTTCATTAGACTTCCAGCACATCAAAGACGAGGAAGGCACTCCTTTGTTTAAGCGTGTGCTTGCCACCACACAAAAGTGGGGAAATGCCGACAACATGATGTATGTGTGCGGTGCCACACAGGCTGAAATGTTTACACAGATTCGCGAGATTGCTCCCAACAACTTCTTGCTCGTGCCAGGCGTAGGCGCACAAGGTGGCAGCCTTGAGAATGTGGCAAAATACGGAATGAACAAGCAATGTGGATTGCTGGTGAATTCATCACGCGGCATTATCCACGCTTCACATGACGATGATTACGCTCAAGTAGCGGCGCAGAAAGCCCAAGAGCTTCAATCTCAAATGTCGGAATTACTTGAAAGTATTCTTTAACCTACAACATTAAAGATTTTTTTCAGTAATTAATATCTTATTACCCAACTTTTTTATAATTTTGCAACAAATATCACACAGCAGAGTTGATAACCAAAAAGCAAACTTATTAATTTTAAACATACAATAGTAAAAAAATGGCAAACATTAATGATTACAATTTCGCTGGCAAAAAAGCGATTGTTCGTGTTGACTTCAATGTGCCTTTGAATGAAAAAGGCGAAATCACCGACGACACCCGTATCCGCGGTGCCCTCCCTACTCTCAAGAAAATTTTGGCTGACGGCGGTAGCCTTATCCTCATGTCGCACATGGGCAAGCCAAAGGGCAAAGTGAAACCAGAACTTTCTCTCGGTCAAATCGTAGATGCAGTTTCTGCCGCTCTCGGTGTAAAGGTTGCTTTCGCTCCCGACTGCGCTAAGGCTTCTGAAGCCGCTGCAGCTCTCAAGCCAGGCGAAGCCCTGCTTCTCGAAAACCTTCGTTTCTACCCAGAAGAAGAAGGCAAGCCTGTAGGAATCGACAAAGCAGATCCTGCTTACGACGATGCAAAGAAGGAAATGAAGGCTAAGCAAAAAGAATTTGCAAAGAACCTCGCAAGCTATGCCGACGTATATGTAAACGACGCATTCGGTACCGCTCACCGCAAGCACGCTTCTACCGCTGTTATCGCTGACTACTTCGATGCCGACAACAAGATGGTAGGTTTCTTGATGGAAAAGGAACTCAACGCTGTTGACAACATTCTCAACAACATTAAGCGTCCATTCACCGCTATCATGGGTGGTTCTAAGGTATCAACCAAGATTGGTATTATCGAAAACTTGATGGAAAAAGTTGACAACCTCATTCTTTGCGGTGGTATGACTTACACTTTCATGAAGGCTCTCGGTGGCACCGTAGGTGATTCAATCTGCGAAAACGACAAGTTGCAACTCGCTCTCGACATCATCGACAAGGCTAAGGCTAAAGGCGTGAACCTCGTGCTTGCTGAAGATTGCGTTTGCGCTGACAGTTTCAGCAACGACGCTAACACTCAAGTTTGCTCAGCTAAGGAAATTCCTGCTGGTTGGGAAGGTCTTGACATCGGTCCTAAGAGCCGCATTAAGTTTGCTGACGCAATCAAGAACGCAAAGACTATCCTTTGGAATGGTCCTGCTGGCGTGTTTGAATTCGACAACTTCGCTGTTGGTTCAAAGGCAATCGCCGACGCAATAGTAGAAGCAACCAAGAATGGTGCTTTCTCACTCGTAGGTGGTGGCGACTCAGTGGCTTGCGTCAACAAGTTTGGTTATGCCGACCAAGTTTCTTACGTATCAACTGGTGGTGGTGCTCTTCTCGAAGCTATCGAAGGCAAAGTTCTTCCAGGTGTGGCAGCTATCAAAGGTGAATAATTAGTTCACAAAATATAATTATGAAGCAGCACTGCGAAAAAATCGCGGTGCTGCTTTCTTTACACCTTATTTATTGGTTTACCCCTCCCACAATTACCACAATTAACGGAATTTATACTATAAAAACATCGCTTATTATGGAATTAATTCAATAATTCTTTATAACTTTGTATGTTTTTAAAGACGATAATCTTCTGATGAAGTAAAACAACTATTAAGTTACTATATAATTTATTTTTAAAGCTATGGCAGAAAAAAGAGAAAAATTGTTCGACATGTTTTCTCCTGTGTCTCCTGAAGAATGGAGAGCAAAGGCCGAAGTTGACCTGAAAGGTGCTGACTTCGATAAGAAAATGATTTGGCGAACTAATGAAGGTTTCAATGTTCAGCCACTTTACCGTGGAGTGGACATCAAGGACTTCAAAACAATTGATTCACTCCCAAGTGAGTATCCTTATGTTCGTGGTACACGCACTAACAACGATTGGCAAACCCGCCAAAACATCGATGCTACCGACGTGAAAGAAGCAAATGCTAAGGCACTCGACGTTCTCAACAAGGGTATTACCTCTTTAGGTTTCAAAATGGGTGAAAATCTCGATCTCGACACACTTCTTGAAGGTGTTTACACCGAATACGCCCAAGTAAACTTCATCGTTTGCCCTAAGCACGTTGTAGAATTTGCTAAGGCTCTCGTAGCATACCTCGAAAAGAAGGGTACTGCCGACAAGTTTGTTGGTTCTATCGACTTCAACCCTTACAAGGCTGCATTCAAGAAAGGCAAGAAGCTCTCTGACGACATGACTCAGGTAGCTGCTGAACTTCTCAAGGTTGTGGCACCAGTTAAGGGACTTCGTGTTCTCTCTGTAGATAGCGAAATGCTTTGCAACGCTGGTGCATACATTTACCAAGAACTCGGTTACGCGCTCTCTTGGGGTAACGAATGGATGGCACAGTTGACCGAAGCAGGTTTCACCGCCGACGAAGTGGCAAACCGCATCAAGTTCAACATGGGCGTTTCAACAGTATATTTCATGGAATTGGCAAAATTCCGTGCAGCACGTATGCTTTGGGCTCAAATCGTGAAGCAATACAACCCTGCTTGCGACTGCGCTTGCAAGATGGTGGTGAACGCAACCACTTCACGTTACAGCCAAACTTTGTTTGACTCATACGTAAACATGCTCCGTTCACAAACTCAGGCTATGTCGGCAGCTCTCGCATCAGTTGACGAAATCACCGTCACTCCATTCGACGCTCCTTACAAGAAGTCTGACGAATTTAGCGAACGTATCGCACGCAACCAGCAACTCCTCCTCAAGGAAGAAAGTCACCTCGACAAGGTGGTTGACCCTGCTGGTGGTTCATACTATATCGAAGAACTCACCATGTCGCTCGCACAAGTGGCTTGGAAGTTGTTCCTCGAAACCGAAGATAAGGGTGGATTCAAGGCCGCTGTTGAAAGCTATGATGTGACAAACGCTATCAACGAATCTGCTAACGCACGTTTCGACAAGGTGGCTAAACGTCGTGAACAGCTTCTCGGTACCAACCAATTCCCTAACTTCACCGAAGTATCTGATGGCAAGAAGGCTCTCACTTGCTGCTGCGGTTGCAGCTGCGCTCCTGAAGAAGGTGCTCCTGTACTTAACAGTAAGCGTTTGGCAAGCCAATTCGAAGACCTCCGTCAATCTACCGAAGAAGCAGCCAACACTCCAGTTGTGTTCATGCTCACTATCGGTAACTTGGCAATGCGTCTGGCTCGCGCTCAATTCAGCGACAACTTCTTCGGCTGCGCTGGTTACAAGTTGATCGACAACAACGGCTTCAAGACCGTAGAAGAAGGCGTAGAAGCTGCTATGGCTGCTAAGGCTGATGTTGTAGTTCTCTGCTCAAGCGACGCTGAGTATCCTGAATTAATCCCTGGCGCTCTCAAGGCTCTCGATGGCCGCGCAGAATTCGTTCTCGCTGGTCCTGAAACCGACGAATTTAAGGCTATGGGTGTAACCAACTTTATTAACGTTCGCACCAATGTTCTTTCAACATTGAAGGCTTTCAATGCTAAACTTTTAAAATAATCACGACAATGAGACCAAATTTTAAAAATATAGATATCGCAAATGAGGCTTTCAATGTAGAACACAAGCCTCTCAAACTGGCTGAGCCTTGGAAAAACGCCGAGTTGCTCGATATTAAGCCAGTATATACTCGCCAAGACCTTGAAGGTCTGGAACACCTTGATTTCGTTGCTGGTATTCCTCCATTCCTTGGTGGCCCTTACAGCTTGATGTACCCATTCCGCCCTTGGACTGTACGTCAGTACGCTGGTTTCTCTACCGCAGCTGAATCTAACGCATTCTACCGCCGTAACTTGGCTTCTGGTCAGAAAGGTCTGTCAGTAGCATTCGACCTTCCAACCCACCGCGGTTACAACGCCGACAACCAACGCGTGGTTGGTGATGTGGGTAAGGCTGGTGTGTCTATCTGCTCAGTTGAAGACATGAAGGTGCTTTTCGATGGTATTCCATTGAACAAGATGTCAGTGTCTATGACCATGAACGGTGCAGTGCTTCCAATTCTCGCATTCTACATCGTAGCAGGTTTGGAACAAGGCGCTAAACTCGAAGAAATGGCAGGTACTATCCAAAACGATATTTTGAAGGAATTCATGGTGCGTAACACCTATATCTATCCTCCAAAATTCTCTATGGACATCATCGCAAGCATTTTCGAGTACACCTCACAAAATATGCCTAAGTTCAACAGTATCTCTATCTCTGGTTACCACATCCAAGAAGCTGGTGCAACCGCTGATATTGAGCTCGCTTACACTCTTGCCGACGGTATGGACTACATCCGCACAGGTGTGAACGCAGGTCTTTCTGTTGACGCTTTCGCTCCACGTTTGTCATTCTTCTGGGGTATCTCAATGAACTTCTTCACTGAAGTAGCTAAGATGCGTGCTGGTCGTCTGCTTTGGGCAAAGATTGTAAAGAGCTTCGGTGCTCAAAACCCAAAATCAATGTCGCTCCGTACACACAGCCAGACTTCAGGTTGGTCACTTACTGCACAAGACCCATTCAACAACGTAGGTCGTACTTGTATTGAAGCTATGGCTGCTGCTCAAGGCCACACTCAATCACTCCACACCAACGCACTTGATGAGGCTATCGCACTTCCAACCGACTTCTCTGCTCGTATTGCTCGTAACACCCAGATCTTTATCCAACAAGAAACATTCATCACCAAGGCCATCGACCCATGGGCTGGTTCTTACTATGTAGAAAAGCTCACCGATGAACTCGTGCACAAGGCATGGGCACACATCGAAGAAATTGAAAAGCTCGGTGGTATGGCAAAGGCTATTGAAACCGGTGTGCCAAAAATGCGTATTGAAGAAGCAGCTGCTCGTACTCAAGCTCGTATCGACTCTGGTCGTCAAACCATTATCGGCGTTAACAAATACGTACTTGAAAAAGAAGCACCAATCGATATTCTTGAAATCGACAACACAGAAGTGCGCAACGAACAAGTTGCTGGTCTTCAAAAGCTCTACAAAGAGCGTGACAACGACAAGGTTAAGGCCGACCTCGACGCTCTTACTAACTGCGTAAAGACTGGTGAAGGCAACCTCCTTGCTCTCGCTGTACAAGCTGCTAAGGACCGTGCTTCACTCGGTGAAATTTCTGATGCTTGCGAAAAAATCGTAGGCCGTTATAAAGCAAAAGTTAATGTGATTTCAGGCGTGTACTCTACAGAAGCAAACAACAACTCTGACCTCGAAAAGGCTCGCGAACTTACTACTAAGTTTGCACAGAAATATGGTCGTCAACCACGTATTATGATTGCTAAAATGGGTCAAGACGGTCACGACCGTGGTGCAAAGGTTTGTGCTACTGGTTATGCCGACTGTGGTTACGATGTGGATATGGGACCTTTGTTCCAAACTCCAGAAGAATCAGCTAAGCAAGCAGTTGAAAACGACGTTAACATCCTCGGTGTTTCTTCACTTGCTGCTGGTCACAAGACTTTGATTCCTGCTGTAATTGCAGAATTGAAGAAACTTGGTCGTGAAGACATCATGGTAACTGCTGGTGGTGTAATTCCTGTACAAGACTACGACTTCCTCTACAAGGCTGGTGTGGCTGCAATCTATGGCCCTGGTACTTCAGTGATGAAGTCGGCTATCAACATGATGGAAATCCTTCTTAACGAAGAATAATAATCACGTCATATCATTCTTTAAAAAGTCCGCACAACGCTGTGTGGACTTTTTTCATTCCTATTTACTAATTAATCCTTGAAAAATTAGTAACTTTGTAAGACTATAGTGACAATTTGAAAAACATGATTGATCGCCAAACTGTTGAGAAAATTCTTGATGCCGCAGATATTGTTGATGTGGTAAGTGATTACGTTGCCCTCAAAAAAAGAGGTGCCAACTGGGTAGGTTTATGCCCATTTCACAACGACCGAAAGCCATCATTTTATGTTACCCGCACAAAAGGGTTCTGCAAATGCTTTAGCTGTGGAGAAGGAGGTAGCCCAGTGAACTTTATTATGAAGATAGAGAACATGAGCTATCCCGAAGCGCTGCGATACCTTGCAAAAAAATACCACATCGAAATTCAAGAAAAAGAAATCACCGATGAAGAACGACAACAGCAATCCGAGCAGGAAAGCATGTTCGTCATCAATGAGTTTGCAATGAATTTCTTTGAAAAACAGCTCCATGAATCACAGGAGGGTTTGGATATTGGCCTGAGTTATTTTCGAGAAAGAGGTTTCAGCGACGAATCTATCCATAATTTCCATTTAGGATATAGTCCCGACAAGCCCACCGCTTTGCATGAAGCGGCGGTGAAAGCCGGTTATAATGAGGAACTGCTCATAAAAGTGGGGCTTTGTGGTAAAGACGACAGAGGACACTGGTACGACAAATTTAAAGGTAGGGTGATTTTCCCCATCTTCACCAAGTCGGGAAAAGTGGTGGCATTTGGCGGCAGAACGCTACATAATCACCACGCTAAATACATCAACTCCCCAGAATCAGCCATCTACCACAAGCGCAAAACCATCTATGGGTTGGCGCAAGCAAAGCGTGAAATCGCCAAACTTGACAAATGTTTTATTGTGGAAGGTTATGCCGATGTGATTTCAATGCACCAAGCAGGATTCAAGAATGTGATTGCCACCTCTGGCACGGCACTCACCAAAGAGCACATTTACACCATTCGTAATCTCACGAACAACGTAACTGAACTGTTCGACGGTGATGAGGCCGGCATCAAGGCGGCAATTAAGGGCGTGGACATGCTGCTCAAGCAAGACCTGAATATCAAAGTTCTGGTTCTGCCCTCGCCCGAAGACCCCGACAGTTTCGCACAAAACCATAGCGCATCAGAAATCACTGATTACATCAATCAAAACGAACAAGACTTCATTGATTTCAAAACCGATGTGCTTCTGAAAGACTGCGAGCGCGACCCGATAGCAAGAGCCAAGGCAATAGAATCGGTGTTACGCTCTGTGGCAAACATTCCAAACCAAATCACTCGCAATGTTTACGCACAAGTGTGTGTAAACAAGTTCCACCTTTCAGAAAGTGTGATTGTCAACCAAATAGAAAGATACAGGGCGCAAATCAAAGAGGAAGATTGGAAAAACGAAGAAAGAGAACGTAAACAACGAGAACTTGATACAAAAAGAAAGGCTGAAGCTGCTACAACTGCTGTGGAAGTATCTGGGCAAGGTGATCCACTTCCACCTCCTCCCTTCGATGTAAATATACCTCCAGCAAGTTATCCACAAGAGGTTCCTGCTACGCAACCACCTGTGCCTCAACCTGCACCATCATTTCAGCAACAACCATCCGCGCACGAAAGCGCTTTGCAGAAATGCGAATATGAGGTGATACAATATATGGTAAAATATGGCTGCTCATTCATTTTTGAATATGAGCAACTCACGGTTATTGAATGGCTCACAAAAGAGATCACCGACGACAACCACCGCTTCACCATTCCACTGTATCAAAAGCTATACAAACTTTGTCAAGAACTGTTCAGCGATTTCACCGTGGCTTTCAGCAACTTCATGCAATCGGTAGAGGAGAAAAAGCACCAATTATACACGCAGGAGATTGAGCAATTTCGCTCGTCATTTGAGGGTAATGTGGCAGAGATTGAAAGGAAAGAGGAAGAGGCAAAACAATCCGTTGATGCTCAATTTGAAAATGAGATTTCGGAATATCGTCAGAATTTCATTTTCAAGCATTTGAGTTCACACCCCGACGACGATGTTCGCGAGATTGTGAATGAGATTTGCCTTCCAAAGCACAGCCTCAGCAAAATCCATGCAGAGATTTTCTCTCAGCACATGGATTCGCAAAGGCTGTTGGCATTGGTTTCTGCATCGCTCTTCAACTGGAAGCTAACCATCATTGAAATAAAGATTTCACAATTGGAAACTGAGCTGAAATCAGCAACAATCGATCGACAATTTGAGATTCTCAAAAAGATACAAGAATTAACAACATATAGAAAGGAGTTGGCAAAACTTACTGGCGAGCGCGTTGTCAATCCTAAAAATTTGAATTAATAGAAAGCTATCAATATTTTTCTTATCTTTGCATAATATTGACTTACAAACTATAATTACTGATAAAATGAAAAGGTTACGTTATGTACTCACTTTTATGTGCATTCTTATGTGCGCATCGCTATCAGCAAAAGTAAAATTGAATCTTCCAACAAAGGTGCTGGGAGGTGAATCTTATTATTTATATAAAGTAAAAGGTAAAGAAACTCTTAACGGCATTTCGCACAAACTCGGAATCCCTGTTGAAGACATTATTCTTTACAACCCTTCTGTGGCGCAAGGCGTAACTAAAAAGCAGTTGCTGTTTTTTCCTGTTGCAGATTTCACCGACAACAAGAAAGGCGCTGTCACAGTCGCTAAACAGAAAGTGGTGCATCAAGTGAAAAAAGGACAAAGCCTTTACGGCATTGCCCGAATTTATAACGTGACGGTTGACGACATCGTGGCTGCCAACCCAAACTGCTATAACAACCTCAAAGAAGGCGACGACATCATCATCCCTGTAAACCAACAAGGAAGCGCCACAACAGCAACTACCACAGCGGGCACTCGTACCACAGGCAATGCAGTTTTCCACACTATTCAAAAGGGAGAATCAATGTATAGCGTGGCTAGGCAGTACAACACCACTATTGAAAACCTGCTTGCCATCAACCCTGGTATTTATCCAAACAACTTTATCGAGGGTGATGTAATCAAGATTATCCCCAACACACCCACCAACATCACTATCCAAAAAGATGTGAAGCAGATGATGAGTTATGTGGCAGCGAAGAACGACACTTACGAATCAATCGCTAAGGCGAACAACGTAAGCGTTGAAGAACTGAAAGCCGCTAACCCAGACATGAAGAAAGTGAAAAAAGGCAAGACTGTGTATATTCCAAAAGAATGTATCACTACCAGAACTGTGAATAGCACCGATGCAACAGAGAAGCAACTGGAGCGAACCTATGCCAACCAACTCGGCGACATTTTCCAAAAAGCATATAAGGCTAAAGTTGACGGAGTAATCAACATCGCCATCATTCTGCCATTCCAACTTCAAAAGCAAAACCCACCACGCCAAGCCTTCCTTTACACCGATTTCTACAACGGATTCTTATTGGCAGTGGACTCAATCGGCAAAAACGCAAACAAGAAAGTAAATATCAACGTTTACGACACTCAGAACAATTTGAATGTCACCGACAGCATTCTTGCATTAGACGTAATGAAAAAAATGGACGTGATTATCGCTCCATCCGAACCTAAGCAACTTGAAAGATGCAACGAATTTGGCAAGAAAAACAATGTGTGCATCATCAACTGCTTCTCTTCAAAGAACGAGGACTATGCGTCGAACCCAATGATTATCCAGCTGAATATGCCAGCATCGTTTTTGGCATCGACTGTGAACGAAATGATTTCAACCAAATTCAAAGACTACGAGGTGGTGTTCTTGAGAGACACCAGCGGTGAAGATGCTGAAATCATTTCAGATGTGAAGCAGCATCTTAAATCGCACAAAATCAAGTCGCACACTATCGACGTTAGCAATCCATTGGATTTTGAAACCGTTTCATCATTCATGGATCCAGGCACAAACTATTTGTTTATCCCTACATCTTCAACAAAGCAGTTCTTCACCAAAATCTCCGATGCTCTTGTTGAGGCAAAGGAAAAACGCTTTGACTGTGAAATCTGTTTGCTCGGACACCCTGAATACCTTGCTTCAAAGGGTATGAAAGCCTCTTTACAAAAAATTGACAGCTATGTGTATTCACGATTCTTCATTGCAAACGATAAAAGAGGTGCCGACATCAAGAATAAGTTTAAGGCAGCCTACGGTGAATACATGATTCCCACTACTCCATCACTGGGCATACTTGGCTTCGACCTTGGCTCATATATCATCTCCACATTAGCAAACGAGGGTTCATTTGCCACCTCACAGAAATACTTCGACGGCGTGCAGATGGACATTGAATTGCAACGCAGCAGCAACTGGAGCGGATATATCAACAAATGCGTTGAACTCGTACATTTTAATGGCAGTAAAGCCACAGAAAGTATCATTAAATAATGCGAATAACAAATAAAATCATATTATTGATCTCAGCACTTTTAGCCCCAATCGCAATTTCGGCACAAAACCATTATGAGCCAAACATTGCAATTGGTGCGAAGGGTGGCTACACCATGTCGAAATTGGCATTTAATCCATCTGTGCCACAGAATATGCAAGGCGGATTGATGATAGGTGCCACATTCCGATATGCAGAGGAGAAGAATTTCGGATTGATTGCCGAATTCAACATTGAGCAACGCGGCTGGAAAGAGAAGTATGAAGGCACATCATTTCAGTTCAACAAGCAACTCACCTACATTCAAATCCCTGTGCTTACGCACATCTACTTCAGCAGTAATCATTTCAAGGGATTTTTCAATGCAGGTCCAGAAATTGGATATATGATTGCAACCAAAACCAACTCCAATTTTGATTACAACAACATTGCGAATGTGCCTGACTTCCCCACACAAAACAGGTATAACGACCAGCTCACATTGCCCATAAAGAACAAATTTGATTATGGCATTTCGGCTGGCGCAGGTATTGAGTGGATAATGAACAGAAAGCACTCTTTCAACTTGGAAGGCAGATTCTATTACGGATTGAACAACGTGTTCTCCAGCAAAAAGACAGACCCATTTTCGGGCTCAAATTCCATGTCGATTATGCTGACACTCGGTTACTACTACCGCATAAAATAAATGACCGATTTGGGTTTAGCTGTGAAGGATTTTAAAAATCAATTCTTTAAACAAATCATAAGGGTCTTGGCGTGAGCCTTGACCTTTACTTTTTACATCACACTCGCGAATATACGAGATGATGTTCACGCAAGAGCGTTTGCTGAATGATGATGCGGCTTCGGCGAGTTTCTTAACACGGAATGGAGAACGAATATTTACTTGCTCCATCAAACCAGCCTCTGAACGGTCCTTAGCCGTTTGAATCAGCAGAATATTGGTAAAGAAATTAAACAAACTGCCCAGCACTGGAATAAGCGGATTGTTTTTCGGATTTTTCTGAAAATAATCCACAATGCGGAATGCCTTCAGTTGGTTTCTACTAACAATGGCATCTTCCAATTCAAAAATATTAAACTCTTTACTGTAGCCAATGTTTCTTTCAATCAAATCGGGCGTAATCGTGTTTTTGGCATCGGTCAACAATTTCAGTTTATCGATTTCGCCGAAAAGGCGCGACAAATCAGAGCCAATGTGCTCAGCGAGCATCGACACCGATTTTTCTTCAATATTCACATTGATTGAGCGACAATATTCACGCACAAGTTTTGGCACTTCGTAGTCCCGTACCTTGTTCGACGTATATACCACACCCTTTGTCTTTTTCAGTTCCTTTGTGAAATCATTGGTCTTGATGGAGCCTCCTTTATAGCAAATCACAAGAATGGTGCTATCCAATGGCTTTTGGGCATAGAACTGGAGCATATTGATTTCGGAGGCGTGCTTGTTGCCCGCTTTGCCCACATTCTGCGCTTCCCTCAGCACCACCACCTGATACTGCGACATGGCAGGATATTGCTTACATGCGGCAATCACATTGCGCATTTCCACGTCCACACCGTAGCATAATGTGAGGTTAAAAGCCTTCTCATCTTCGGTGAGCGCATTATCCACAATCAAGCCGCACAACTTGTCGATATAATAAGGCTCTTCACCCTGGAGCACATAGATAGGGCGAAACTGCTTCTGCTCGATTTCTCTTTTGAGCGAAAAATATGTGATTTCTTCTTTTTTTGGAGGCATTGTATAACTGATATTACCCGATTTTTTGTTAAATTTACAATCAATTTACGATATGTGCAAATCAAATTTGACGATGAAACTCAACCTTCCTCATTATCAATTTAATATAAAAAAGAATGACAAAGGGGCGTTGGTGATTTTCGACCATCTTCGCCAACGATTCATCACGCTCACTCCCGAAGAGTGGGTGCGTCAGAATTTTGTGCGCTTTCTGATTGAAGAAAAACAATTCCCCACGGCGTTGATGGGAAATGAAGTGTCGCTCTTGCAAAACGGCATCAAGCGCCGGTGCGACACCCTCGTTGCCGACATCGAGGGAAACCCTTTCGTGATAGTGGAGTATAAAGCTCCGTCGATTCCAATCACACAAAGCGTGTTTGACCAAATTGTGAGATACAACATGGTGATGAAAGCGAAATGCCTTATCGTGTCGAACGGCTTGCAGCATTACTGTTGCAAAATCGACTATGAAAACAATTCATATTCATTCCTTAGAGATATTCCAAATTATTCTGAAATATAAAAACTGACACTCATTTTGGATAATTATTTGTCAAAACTTAACCCACAACAGAGGGATGCTGTCACATACTGCGACGGCCCACAACTCGTAATTGCTGGTGCCGGTTCGGGTAAGACACGCGTTCTTACTTATAAAATCATACACCTGCTCAACAACGGCTACAAGCCACACCAGATATTGGCACTCACATTCACCAACAAAGCGGCTAAAGAAATGCGTGAGCGCATCTCACTGCTCGTGGGCGATGAAGTGGCGGCGAAATTGTGGATGGGCACTTTCCACTCCATTTTTGCAAGAATTTTGAGATTCAATGCATCGCATATCGGTTTCAAAAGCGACTTCACCATCTACGACACCTACGATTCCACATCACTCATCAAGCACATTATCAAAGAGAAAGAACTTGATGAGAAGCAATATAAGGCATCAGCTGTGCTCCACCGCATTTCCATGATGAAAAATGCGCTCTACTCCCCTACCGACTACGCACGCACAAGTGAGTTCATCAAGGAAGATGAAGCACTCCAACGTCCCAAAATGGCGGAAATATATCTCCAATATTGGGAACGCTGCCGCATAGCTGGCGCAATGGATTTTGACGATTTGCTTTTTTACACAAACATTCTTTTCCGCGACCATCCCGATGTACTGAAGCAATATCAAGAGTTTTTCAAAACGGTGCTTATCGACGAATATCAAGACACGAACTTTGCGCAAGACAATATCGTGTATCAATTAGCGAAAAATCACCAATCCATATTCGCTGTGGGTGACGACGCACAAAGCATCTACTCGTTCCGTGGCGCGAATATCAATAATATTCTTTCACTCACTAAAAGATACCCAAAACTGAAGATATTCCGACTTGAACAGAACTACCGTTCGACACAGAATATCACACTTGCAGCAAACTCTCTGATTGAAAAAAACACCTCACAAATCAAGAAATCGCTTTTCTCTGAGAATCCAGTAGGTTCAAAAATTAAGATTAAGCAATTTCAAAGCGATTATGATGAGGCTTTTTACATAGCCAACACCATACTTGGTCTGAAACAGCGCATGTCGTACAGTTGGAACGACTTTGCCGTGCTCTACCGCACCAATGCACAATCACGCATTTTGGAACGTGCTTTTTCTTCTGGCGGTGCAAAAGACACCCACGGCAACACGCGAATGCCTGTCCCCTACCGCATTTACGGCGGCACCGCCTTTTATCAAAGAAAGGAAGTGAAAGATGCTGTAGCATATTTCCGCTTAGTGCTGAATCCCAACGACGACGAGGCGCTAAGGCGTGTAATCAACTATCCAAAACGCAGTATTGGTCAAACCACCATCAACAAACTCCAAGCAGCGGCCAACGAGTTTAACCTCAGCATTTGGGGCGTATTGACAAAAGCTGGGCTGTGCGGAGTGAAATTGAATAAAGGCACACTATCAAAACTGGGTGAATTTAAATCTTTAATCAGCACATTGATAGAGCGCAATTCAGAAACAGCCAATGCGCACGAAATGGTGAAAGAAATCATTGGCCAATCGGGATTGATTGAAGTGCTTGCCAACGACAACACACCTGAAAATGTGAGCCGTGTGCAGAACTTGGAGGAATTGGTGGCAAGTGCTGAAATGTTTGTTAAAAACCAATTGGAAATGGAGGGTGGCAACACTTCGCTGTGCGACTTTATGACTGATGTATCGCTCGCCACCGATCAAGACAAGGATACAGATCACGCAAACGCCGTAACGCTTATGACCGTTCATGCTGCAAAAGGTTTGGAATTCTCGAATGTGGTTATTTTCGGCGCTGAAAACGATTTCTTTCCATCTACCAAAAGCAAAAACTCATTGGCAGGAATAGAAGAAGAAAGGCGATTGATGTATGTGGCTATTACCAGAGCGAAGGAAAACTGCATCATCACCCACGCGTCGCAGCACACGATAAATGGCAAATTGACACCTGCAAATCCAAGCCCGTTCATTGAAGAAATCGACAGCAAATACGTGGAGAAAATCGGCAGACCTTCATTTATGGAGCAGGACCGACCATCAAGCCGACCAAGCGGGCATTTTGTCAATACTTTTGCTTCGTCAAGTCCCAACGAAACGAAAGCAAAAGTAAGTGTTATGCCCACAAAACTCACGCCTATCAATCAGGCTGTGGCGAAACAGGCGCACACACCATCGGCAGCAAGTTCACAAGGTGGTTACACCACCCATACTGTAGCAGAATTGCATGTTGGACAACCTATTTTGCACCAGCGATTTGGCTATGGTACTATTAAACAAATAGATACATCTTCCGACCACAAGATAATCGTTGATTTTGAAAATTCAGGAGTTAAAAATTTACTTTTAGGTTACGCAAAATTTAAAATCCAATAAAATGAACACCCCATATTATATCGTTTACGAGGAAAAACTTCGCAAAAATCTTGATTTAATCACACGAGTGATGAATGAGGCAGGTGTGAAAATTATCATGGCATTTAAGGCAAATGCGCTCTGGAAAACATTCCCCATTTTCCGAGAATACGGCATCGAAACCACTGCAAGTTCAGTCAATGAAATGCTGTTGGCAAACGATGAGATGAAATGCAAAGCCCACGCCTATTGCCCAGTTTACACCGACACCACCATCAAGCAATTTATTGAAGGGTGTTCGCACATCACATTCAATTCCGTTGCACAATACTTGAAGCATAAGCAGACGATTGAAAACTCTGGTAAAGACATTAGTTGCGGATTAAGAATCAACCCCATGTGCTCTGTTATTGAAACCGACATTTACAATCCCTGCTGCCCAGGTTCAAGATTTGGCATCACAAAAGAGGAAATCAATGAATTGCCCGAAGGCATTGAAGGATTTCATTTTCACGCCCTTTGCGAGTCCACTTCCTACGATTTAAGTAAAGTTCTTGATGCTGTGGAAGAGCAATTCGGTGAATACTTGCCAAAACTGAAGTGGCTGAATATGGGTGGGGGGCACCTGATGACACGAGCAGACTACGATGTGGAGCACCTCATCAAACTTTTACAAAATTTCAAGACAAAGCACCCTAACCTTGACATCATCTTAGAGCCAGGCAGTGCATTCTGCTGGCAGACTGGCGATTTGGAAGCCACCGTGGTTGATGTGGTGGAAAACAATGGCATTAAAACTGCCATCGTTGATGTATCGTTTGCCTGTCACATGCCCGACTGCTTGGAAATGCCATACAAGCCTGCAATCAAGCAAGCCATGGAAGAGGTTGACACCAATTATCCTACATACAGGATTGGTGGCAACTCGTGCTTGAGTGGCGACTTTGTGGGTGATTGGAGTTTTGAAAAGGAACTTAAAGAGGGCGACCGCCTCACATTCTTGGACATGAACCACTACACCACTGTGAAAACCAACATGTTCAACGGCATTCACCACCCCTCTATCGCCTTACAGCACTTAGACGGACGCATTGAGGTTCTTCGTGAGTTCACCTACGAAGATTACAAAAATCGTATGTCTTAATCGTTAAAGGTGGTAGCTAAGGCTTCGGCGCATCGTTCGCCATCGATGGCACTCGACACGATGCCGCCTGCATAACCAGCACCTTCGCCACATGGATACAGCCCTTTCACAGTAATATGTGAGAGGGTTTCTCTATCTCTTGGGATGCGCACTGGCGAAGATGTGCGAGTTTCCACACCAATCACGATTGCCTCATTGGTCAAAAATCCTTTTGCCGCATTACCGAACACCTTGAACGCTTTGCGCAACCTGTCGCCAATGAACTTAGGCAACCATTGGTCAAGGCGTGAGGGTTGCAACCCTGCGGGGAATGATGACGGTGGAATTAGTTTCGATGGTTTTCCTTCCACAAAATCTTTCATGCGCTGTGCACCAGCCACTTGCGAACATTTGGCTTGTTCAAAACATGTACGCTCCAAATCCTCCTGATAGTGCATCATTGCTAATTCTTGATATTGCTGATATTTTTCAGGCAAGTCTTCTGGATGTATTTCCACAACCATACCCGAATTTGACCAATATGTGCCACGATTTGAAGGCGACATACCATTTACCACCAGTTGTCCTGGGCTGCTTGCCGCTGGCACAACCACGCCACCAGGGCACATGCAGAACGAATACACTCCTCTACCATCAACTTGCGTGACAAAACTATATTCTGCCGCTGGTAAATATTCGCCTCTACCCTGCTTTGAGTGATATTGAATTTGGTCGATTAAATGTTGTGGGTGCTCAAGTCGCACACCTATGGCTATGCCCTTTGCCTCAAGTTGAATATTTTCATCTTTCAGCATAGCATACACATCACGCGCAGAGTGGCCTGTAGCCAAAATCACTTGCCCACTATATTGTGAACCGTCGGCACATTCCACGCCCACCACTTCGCCATCTTTAAGCGTAAGTTTGGTGACCAATGTGCCAAAATGGACCTCACCACCACAATCTAAAATTGTGTGACGAATTTTCTCTATAATCAAAGGCAATTTATCGCTACCGATGTGAGGGTGCGCATCAATCAGAATATTTTCTGATGCTCCATGCTGGTGCAAGATACCCAAAATCCTATCCACAGAGCCACGCTTTTTGCTTCGGGTGTATAACTTACCATCGCTATATGCACCTGCACCACCTTCACCGAAACTGTAGTTACTGTTAGGGTCGATAATGCCCTCGCGAGAAATTTTAGCAATATCCACACGACGGTCAACCACATTTTTTCCACGTTCGATCAAAATTGGTTTAATACCCAATTCTACCAAACGAAGAGCGGCAAACAAACCACCAGGACCTGCACCCACCACAATAGCCTGACGGGTGCCATCCACTTTCTTATATTCAATAGGTGGTATTAAATGTGAATTGTTGACAGGCTCATCAATATAAGCACGCACTTTAAGATTCACCATCACACGCTGCTTGCGCGCGTCGATAGAGCGTTTAAGGATTCTTACGCCTTTGATTCGGGTGTGGCTAATGTGACGCTCACTCGCAATGAAATGAACGATTTCCTCATTGTAATACGCCACTTTTGGTGATACTCTTATTTGTAGTTCTTCAATCATAACACATTTAATTTTGTGCAAAATTAGTGATTAATAATGAAAATAGCGTAATTTTGCACTATAAACGACAATGAATATAGTGAATATGCAAAACAATAATATAGGTGTACTTTTTGATTTAGATGGTGTAATTCTTGATACCGAGGGTATTTATACCGAATTTTGGAATCAAATTGAAGGAAAATTCCCGACAGGCGTGAAAGATTTCAGCAAAGTAATCAAAGGTTGCTGTCTGGAAGACATTCTCAACCGTTATTTCCCAAAAGAAAACCATGCTAAAATTATTGAAATTCTTAATGATTTTCAAAAAACCATGCAGTATCGCTATTTCCCATACGCCATTGAATGGGTAAAGACTCTTTACGATGCTGGTATTCCTATGTGCATTGTTACCAGTAGCGACCAAAAAAAGATGGATGCCGTGTATGAACAGCACCCTGAATTTCGTGGCTATTTCAAAGCCGTGATCGTGGGCGAAATGGTGGAAAATGCAAAACCTGCACCCGACTGCTTCTTGCTCGGTGCAAAACTATTGGACATTGACATCAAAAACTGCTATATTTTTGAAGATTCCATCAATGGACTCAAAGCCGCTCTCGCTTCGGGTGGACATGTGATTGCGCTATCCACAACCAATCCTGAAAGCGTGCTCGGCGATGCAAAACTGATTATTCCTGATTTTAAGGATTTCACCATTGAAAAAATGCTCAAATCATAATTCGAGAAAATGAAAATCGAACTCGCAGTAATCGGGAAGACCTCAATCGGCTATTTGAAACAAGGCATTGATGAATACATCAAACGCCTCAAGCATTATGTGCCCTTTGAAACCAAATATATCGACGATATTAAAAACACCAAAAACATTTCAGAGGACCAACAAAAGCGAACTGAAGGCGCAAAAATTCTCTCGCTACTCGACAAATCAGATTTTGTGGTGCTGCTTGATGAGCACGGCAAAGAATACACATCGATGCAATATTCAAGTTACATTCAAAAGCGAATGTTGAGCGGAGCCAAAAAGGTGGTGTTTGTGATTGGAGGACCATACGGATTTTCACAAGAGGTGTACGACCGAGCAAACGATAAAATATCTTTCTCAAAAATGACATTCAATCACGAAATGATTCGCCTGATTTTTACGGAACAATTATATCGCGCCTACACCATCATCAACCACGAGCCATATCACCACGAATAGCGGTTTTAACCCGAATCGGCCGATTTGGGTTTAATCGTCCCACAGCAAATCGCAAGTGATGTTGTCGGAAATCATGATGTGGTTTTCAGGAATATAGTATCGTCCATTCTCATTAATTAAAGAGCCTTCGCTGACCAGCGGTTTAGCTTTTTCGATAAAGAACTGATAATATTCTTCACCAAAGCGACGCGTCAACTCATCAGCGTCGATTCCGTCGGCAGTCCTTAATCGGAGCATCACATACTCGTCATATCTTTCCGCTTTGGTTGTTTTCTCCACCTCAACGCAAAGTTCTCCTTCGCTCAGTGTATCAAGATACTTTTTAAGGTTTGAGGGATTAAATCGCCGTACTGTGCCATCAAAACTGTGAGCCGCCACACCTAATCCCAAATAAGGGGTGAGATTCCAATAACTGGAGTTGTGGCGCGAGTGATAGCCCGGCAAAGCGAAGTTGGATATCTCATAATGTGTATAGCCGTTTAATTTGAGTTGCGCCACCAAATAATCATACATAGCAGTCACCACATCATCGTCCACCTCCGTAATTTTACCCAACGAACGCATCACCGAGAGCCGAGTGCCTTCCTCATACATTAATGTATAGGCAGAAATATGCTGCACCGATAGCAAAATGGCAGTATCTACATTATTTTTCCATATTTCAAAATTCTGCCCAGGAATGCCATATATCAGGTCGATACTTATATTATCAATTCCTGCTTCCTTTATAATATGAATAGCATCAGTAGCCTGCTTTGCTGTATGGCGACGATTGATAAAGCGCAAATCCTCATCACTAAAACTCTGAACACCCATACTCACACGATTAATGCCAAGCGATTTTGACTGCTGAATGCATTCTGGCGTAACATCATCGGGGTTCACTTCAATCGTAAATTCCTCTACATCGGAAAAATCAAACACTTTTTTCAATCCATTCACTAATTTTGATAATTGCGTGGATGAGAGAAGCGACGGAGTGCCACCACCGAGGTAAACAGTGGTGAGTGTTTCGGTGTTTAGTTCTTTTTTTCGCTCAACAGCCTCAACGAGCAGCGCATCTATATAATTATCTATCAAGTGATTATTATTCGCCATAGAATAAAAATCGCAATAGATGCACTTCGATTCACAAAATGGAATATGTATGTATAAACCTGCCATATATCACAAAGATAGTAAAAGATTGACGCATTAGATTGCTTCTTGAGTGATTTTTTTTAGCAAAATATTTAGATTATTATTAGAAAAACACTATATTTGTAACTGAAAACATTGAAAGTGGCATTTTTGCTGAATATCTTTCAATGTTGACCAAAACTAAGTAATACATTAACAAATTTAATTCACTAATACATGAAGGTTTATAAAACTAATGAGATTAAAAACATCTCACTTCTTGGTAGCAAAGGCTCTGGAAAAACCACACTCGCCGAGTCTATGCTTTACGAGTGTGGAGTAATCAACCGTCGCGGCTCTATTGCCAACAACAATACCGTTTGCGACTATTTCCCTGTGGAAAAAGAATATGGCTATTCTGTTTTCTCAACAGTATTCTATGCTGAGTTCAACAACAAGAAATTGAATGTTATTGACTGCCCAGGCATGGACGACTTCGTGGGAAATGCTGTGACAGCACTTAACATTACTGATGCCGGCGTTATCGTCGTAAACAGCCAATATGGCGTTGAGGTTGGCACTCAAAATATCTACAGAACAGCCGCAAAAATCAACAAGCCTGTGATTTTCGCCCTCAATAAGATGGACGCAGAAAACGTTGACTACGACAATCTGATCAACCAACTTAAAGAGGCTTTCGGCAACAAGGTGGTTCCTATTCAATTCCCAGTGGCTACAGGTCCTGACTTCAACTCTATCGTTGACGTGCTCATCATGAAGCAACTCACTTGGGGTCCTGAAGGTGGCGCACCCACAATTACCGACATCGCTCCTGAATATCAAGACCGCGCAGCCGAAATGAACCAAGCATTGGTGGAAATGGCAGCAGAAAACGACGAAACCCTTATGGACAAATTCTTCGAGCAAGGCGCACTCAGCGAAGACGAAATGCGTGAAGGTATCCGCAAGGGGCTTATCGACCGTAGCATTTGCCCAGTGTTCTGCGTAAGCGCACTGAAAGATATGGGTGTTCGCCGCATGATGGAATTCCTTGGCAACGTTGTGCCATTCGTTAACGAAGTTAAGGCTCCAGTGAATACCGAAGGCGTAGAAATCAAGCCTGATGCAAATGGCCCACTCAGCGTGTTCTTCTTCAAGACCACTGTTGAGCCACACATTGGTGAAGTTTCTTATTTCAAGGTGATGTCGGGTACTCTCAAGGCCGGTATGGACTTGAACAACGTGGACCGCGGTTCAAAGGAACGCCTCGCACAGATTTCTGTGGTTTGCGGTCAAATCAAGACTCCAGTAGAAGCCCTCGAAGCTGGTGATATTGGTGCCGCAGTGAAACTGAAAGATGTAAGAACAGGCAACACGCTTAACGACAAGGGTGTGGAATACAGATTTGATTTCATCAAATATCCAGCTCCAAAATATCAACGTGCTATCCGTCCTGTAAACGAAAGCGAAATTGAAAAATTGGGTGCCATTCTTAACCGTATGCACGAAGAAGACCCAACTTGGAAGATTGAGCAATCTAAGGAATTGAAGCAAACTATCGTTTCTGGTCAAGGTGAATTCCACCTCCGCACTTTGAAATGGCGTATCGAAAACAACGAAAAGGTACAGATTGAATATCTCGAACCAAAGATTCCTTATCGTGAAACCATCACTAAGGTGGCTCGCGCCGACTATCGCCACAAAAAGCAATCAGGTGGTTCTGGTCAATTCGGTGAAGTTCACCTGATCGTAGAAGCCTACAAAGAAGGAATGGAAGAACCAGGAACTTACAAGTTCGGCAACCAGGAATTCAAGATGAGCGTGAAAGACAAACAAGAAATCACTCTCGAATGGGGTGGCAAGATTGTGATCTACAACTGTATCGTTGGCGGTGCTATCGACGCTCGCTTTATCCCTGCAATCGTGAAGGGTATTATGGACCGCATGGAACAAGGCCCTGTGACCGGTTCTTACGCTCGCGACGTTCGCGTTTGCATCTACGATGGTAAGATGCACCCAGTGGATAGTAATGAAATCTCATTCCGTCTGGCAGCTCGCCACGCATTCAGCGAAGCATTCAACGCTGCAAGTCCTAAGGTGCTTGAACCAGTTTACGATGCAGAAGTGCTTATGCCAGCCGACTGCATGGGTGACGTGATGAGTGACCTCCAAGGCCGCCGCGCTATCATCATGGGTATGGAAGAAGCCAACGGTCTGCAAAAGATCAACGCCAAGGTTCCACTGAAGGAAATGGCAAGTTACTCTACCGCATTGAGTTCTATCACTGGTGGTCGCGCTTCATTCACCATGAAGTTTGCAAGTTACGAACTCGTTCCAACCGATATCCAAGAAAAACTCCACAAGGAATACTTGGAAGCAAGCAAAGACGACGAATAATCATTTCACAAAATACCTTTCGGTCAATGCTCAACCATGGGCATTGACCTTTTTTATGAACTATGTGCAGAAACTCATTTATTGGGTGGGATAATTTTTGTAACTTTACAGAATAAACAAACACATCAATCCTGAATAGTAAAATAACGAACGACGGAATATGAAATTTAGTGATATTATAGGCAACAATTCAGCAAAGGAGAGAATCCGCCAAATGATTGACAGCGACAAATTCCCACACGCCCTACTCATTCACGGGTTGCCGGGAATCCCAAAACTGTCGTTAGCGAGAGCTGCCGCACAGTATCTTCAATGCACCAACCGCATCGATGGCGAACCCTGCGGCACATGCCCCTCATGCCTACAGCATCAGTCATTCAACCACGCCGACACTTACTATTCATACCCGATTGTGAAGATTGGTGAGAATCCAACCAGCAACGACTTCATCAACGAGTGGAAGGAATTTCTGAATGAGAACGAGGTTGAGGATTTCCAAAAATGGACGAAATATTTGTCGAAAGAGAATGCCCAACCCATCATTTACCAATCGGAAAGCGACCGAATCATTCGCGAATTGAGCCTGGCTGCCTACACATCGAAATACAAGGTGCTGATTATGTGGCTTCCAGAAAAGATGCACGAATCATGCGCCAACAAGTTGCTCAAACTCATTGAAGAGCCAAGCGACGACACCAAATTCATTCTCGTAAGCGATGATGAAAAGTCGATATTAAAGACCATTTTCTCACGCACACAGCGCATCGAGTTGAAGCGTCCATCAACAGCCGACATCACTTCTTACATTTGCCGCCGATTCAATGCCGACCCCGAATCGGCAAGATTGGCTGCTGTAGCTGCCGATGGCGATATAGCGCAAGCCGAGCGCAATATGGAGCTTGATAGTGAAACCAAGCAGTTTCACCAAGACTTCATGCAGCTGATGCGAATGGCATACATTCGAAATCTGAAGGAACTGAAAGTGTGGAGTGAGCATATCGCCGACTACAAGCGAGAAAAAGCAAGAAGATTTCTGAACTATGCCTCACGCATGGTGCGAGAAAACTTCATTTACAATCTGCACCACCCTGAGCTGAACTACCAAACGGCTGAAGAAAAAACGTTCAGCATCAAGTTTGCGCCCTATATCAACGAATATAATGTGGAAAAACTCATCAACGAATTTGATACTGCCGAAAAAGATATTAAAATGAATGGCAATATTAAACTCGTGCTGTTTGATATGGCAATCAAGATAACAATATTAATCAAAGTTTAAAACACCCTTCATCATGAACAAACCTGAACACGACAACACACGCACTCCATTTTTGAGGCAAATTGCACAGCATTACTCAGCATCGTTTGACAATGTTGACGATTTTTGCTTTGTGTTTCCAAACCGAAGAAGTGGACAATTCTTTTTGAAATATTTTGAGGAATGCAGCAGCAAAAACTGTATGCACCCCAACGTGACCACAATTTCGGATTTTGTTGACGACAATTCTGATTACACATTAGCCACACCCACCGAACTTATTTTCAACTTATATTTGGCATATTGCGAAGTGACCAAGAACAAGGATTACGAGTTCGACAAATTCATACATTGGGGCAACATATTAGTGACAGACTTCAACGACGTTGACCAATATATGGTCGATGCAAAGCAACTGTTCTGCAACATATCTGACTGGAAAGAAATTTCCACCGATTATCTTCCTGATGAGCTTAAAGATGAACTCAGAAGATATTTAAACATGAAACTTGAGGATTCCGACGGTGAGACGTTCTGGAAAAACCTGAATCCACAACAGGAAAAGCAAGTGACAGAAAAGTTCACCAGCCTCTGGAAAATTCTCTATCCTCTTTATCAGAAATACAATGAACTGCTGGAGCAGAAGAATTTGACATACACAGGCAAAATGCTCCGTGAGTTTGTGCTCAAATTAAAAGACAATGCGATTGAGGATTTTCCATTTGAGAAATACGTATTCGTGGGCTTCAACTTGCTTTCAACCAGCGAAATGATGATTTTCGACTCATTCAAGAAAAAAGGAATAGCCGAATTTCATTGGGACGACGCATCACCAGCACTCAAAAATTCTGCCAACAAAGGACATAGGCATCTTGCGCTGCTATCCAATAGATATAAATCATCATTCAAACTTGAAAACATCAGCGATTTTCCCAAGAATATCAATGTGGTGGGCATTCCCTCACATATCGGACAAACGAAATACGCTTTCACTTTGGTGGAGAAGCTCATTCAAGACGGCGAAGTGAAAGACCGCAACAACGGAATCGACACGGCTATTGTACTTCCTGACGAAGGTTTGTTCACAAACCTCACAAATTCCGTTCCTGCCAACATCAAAAATATCAATGCCACACTGGGCTTGTCGCTTCGCAACAGCGACATATCATCGCTTATCCGCAACATATCTAAGGTGCACAAAAATGCGTACCGACCAGATGGTGAGGGACATTTCAAATTCTTAAAGGAATTTGTAAAGGAGATATTGTCGCACCCCATCATCAAGTCGCTCTATCCTAAAGATGTGACCGAAATCAACAATCACATCAACCTCAGCAATGATTTTTACGTCGGCGAAGAATATTTGCGCCAAACGAAATTAGGCACCATCTTCACCACCATCAGCGACACGAAGGATAAGAATGAAGTTATACAGTTTATCAACAGATTAATCAGCCTGTGTAACGACATCAACAGTCATTACGCAAACCATGTGGAAGAGGACAGCACCACTCAACTCTCGCTTCAAAGCACTTTCGCACTACAATATATCGACATATTGAACGAAACGAAGACATTAATCCAAGGCTACGGAATACCGATGTGCGAATCGTCGGTCTTCTACCTGTTCGACAAGTTGGCTTCGCTATATACCGTGCCATTTGAGGGCGAGCCACTATCGGGCTTACAAATTATGGGTATGCTCGAAACGCGAAATCTCGACTTCGACAATCTAATCATTTTGTCGATGAACGAACGAGTGTTCCCACGAAAGTTCTTTAAAAGTTCGTTCATTCCACCCAATATGCGCCGCTACTATTTGATGTCAACAATCGACGAGCAGGAATCGATGAGCGCATATTACTTCTACAGATTAATCACAAGGGCAAAAAACCTATTCCTGATTTATGACACAAGTTCTACAGGAATTGGTAGCAGTGAATATTCACGATTTATCAGCCAACTTGAAAAAGTGTATGGGTGCCGCATGCACTTCCATAACATCAATTTACAGGTTAGGCCAGAATCGCCTTTGACCATATCAGTGGAAAAGACCGACGAAATTCTCAAAAAAATCAAGAGATACACAATTGATGACGCATCAAGGAAAAAATTGTCGGCAAGTTCAATCAAGACGCTTATCAAGTGTCCGCTGAAATTCTACCTCAACCATATCGAGGGCTTAGACGATGAAAATGAGGAATCTCAATTCATGGACTATGCCACATTCGGTACAATCGTTCACGACACACTCCAAGCGTTCTACTATCCAGAAGAAGGCAAAAAGAATATTGTGACGAAAAAGCAAATAAAAGATTTTAAAGATAAAAAACTGGAGCGTGAACTGATAAGGCAAGTCAACAAGACATATTTACACAAAGAAAACCTTGACGAGGAACTTATCGGCGAAACGGCTATCACAATGAAAGCACTTCACTATTATGCAGAACAGGTTCTTGAATACGATATGGGACTGCTGGAAAATGATGATGATTTCTTGGCAATATACGAGTGTGAAATTCCGCACGAGGTGAGTTTGACTATAGGCGACAACACATTTAATTTCACTTATAAAGTTGACCGTATCGACCGAATCAACGATAAGGGTGAGCTGCGAATTATCGACTACAAAACCGGCAAAGACAATGTGAAATTCAAAAACATCGGCGATGTGGTTTCGAATAAAGATAGTGGACATTATTTGGCTATTATGCAGCTATTCCTCTACTGCTATGCGCTGAAAAACGACGCTAACATTACCAACTTTGATGTGAGCGTGGGGCTTCAACCCATTATCTACAAAATTAAGGATATGGGTACATCGGGCATCACCCACGATAAAAATATGATCACAGACCTATTCAGTGATGAGAACTCTGGTCTCTGCAATGAATTTCTTGCAGAAATGGCAGGTGTGATGAATGATTTCTTTGATAAAAAAGTGCCATTCACACAATGCGAAAATGATAAGAAAGCAGAATGTAAGTATTGTAGATTCATTGAGTTTTGCAGAAGATAATGACCTGATATTTTGCATATTTCAAAAAAAAGCAGTAATTTTGCACCGCTTTTAAGTCCCGTGTGATGGGAAATTAAGAAGCATCTTAATTTTTAGTAACACAATTTTTTAAAATGAAAACTTTTCAATTAAACGCAGAGCCAAGAACTGACCTTGGCAAGAAAGCCGCTAAGGCTATCCGTAAGGAAAACAAAATTCCTGTAGTACTCAACGGTGGTAAGCTCATCCAATTCGCTAAGAACGAAGCTGGTGAATGGATTTGCAACGAAAAGCTCGAAGCTGGTCAAAAAGCAGTTTTAACCACTAACGAAGGTAAGGGTGTTATCACTACCGACCTCACCGTTACAAAGGCAGATGTAAGAAAACTCATCTACACTCCAGAGATTTACGTAATCGAATTGAACATTAACGGTACTGCTTGCAAGGCTGTTCTCAAGGATATTCAATTCCACCCACTCACTGACGAAATTCTCCACATCGACCTTCTCCAAGTTTACGACAACAAGCCAGTTGTTATGGAAGTTCCTGTTAAGCTTGATGGTCACGCAGTCGGTGTTAAGGCTGGTGGTAAGTTGTATCTCAACCTTAAGAAGGTTAAGGTTAAAGGCCTCTACAACAACATTCCTGAACGTTTGGTTATCGATGTTACCGACATCAACATCGGTCAATCAATCAAGGTTGGCAAACTTCAGTTCGACAACTTTGAACTCGTAAGCGCTAAGGACCTCGTGATTGCTGGTGTTCGTGCTACTCGTGGTTCAGCAGCTAAGGCTCAAACTGAAGACGCAGAATAATCAAACCGCCTTAGATGAAGTATCTAATTGTTGGATTGGGTAACATTGGTGCAGAGTACCAAGGAACCCGCCACAACATAGGATTTACAATATTGGATGCCTTCGCTAAGGCATCCAATATTTCTTTCACTACTCAGCGTTACGGTGATGTGGCTCAAATGAGATTGAAGAATAAGCAACTCGTTTTACTCAAGCCTTCCACCTATATGAATTTGAGTGGTGAGGCTGTTCGCTATTGGATGCAGAAAGAAAACATAAGCCTGGAAAATGTGCTCATCATCGTCGACGACATAGCGTTGCCTTTCGGAGCAATTCGTCTCAGAGGAAAGGGTGCCGACGGTGGACACAATGGTTTGAAAAACATCGCCCAATGCGTGCAGTCGTCCAACTATACCCGACTCCGGTTTGGTGTAGGTTCGGATTTCCCAAAAGGTATGCAAGTTGACTACGTGCTCGGTCATCCATCTGATGAAGATTTGCAGATATTGCCAGAGCGCACCGAAGTTGCTATCGAGGCAATCAAAGCGTTTTGCCTTTCAGGATTGAGTTTTGCAATGACAAATTTCAACAACAAGTAATGAGTGAAGTAAGAATCGACAAATGGTTGTGGGCTACACGAGTTTTCAAAACCCGAACCATTGCCACCGATGCCTGCAAATTGGGGCGCGTGACTATCGACGGAATGAATGTGAAGCCTTCACGAGTTGTGAAGGTGGGCGAAAAGATTTCCGTTAAAAAACCACCCATCACCTTCACTTTTGAAGTTTTGGCATTGCTCAACAACCGAGTGGGCGCAAAACTCGTTCCGAACTATCTGAAAAATATCACCACTCCTGACCAATACGAATTGTTAGAAATGGCAAGAATCAGTGGATTTGTAAAGCGACAGAAGGGTCTGGGACGACCAACGAAGAAAGATGGTCGCGAAATGAAAGAATTCACCGAGGAAGCATATTTTGGATTTGATGATTGGGACGATGAAAATCCGTTGTGGACAGAAGAAGATGAAGCGAACCTAAACAACCAAAAATAAAATAAACACCAAGCACGAATCAAGTTCTTGGTGTTTATTTTTTGTCAAATCCCAGAATGCTTAACAGCAGATGGATTATAGATTTTACTGAAAAAAGTTAGTATGTTTGAAGCTTTACAGTTGTATTTGTTTTGTTTCCACTTTTATGACTAACAAAACTAATAAAAGTTTAAACGCAAACACGCATTTAACAGTCATTAACATCAACCAAAAATAAACTTGAAGGCTTCTTCTACCCTACCCACTTCCAAGATGCGGATTTTATCGTTTTTAGCCACTCCTTTCATATTGCTTTTAGGCACGAGAATGGTTTTAAAGCCCATTTTTTGTGCTTCGGAAATGCGCTGGTCAATTCGTGTGATTTGACGTATCTCGCCAGAAAGTCCAACCTCGCCAGCAAAGCACACATCTTTCGCAATTGGCGAGTCGAAATTGCTTGATAATATGGCGCAAACCACCGCCAAGTCTAAAGCAGGATCGTTGACTTTCAGTCCACCTGCAATATTCAAGAACACGTCTTTTTGAGCGAGTTTAAAACCAACTCTCTTTTCCAATACTGCCAACAGCATATTCATTCGTCGAGGGTCAAAACCTGTGACCGAACGCTGTGCCGTACCGTATGCAGCAGTGCTGACAAGCGCTTGCGTATCAATTAAAAATGGACGTGCACCATCAACTGTAACACCGATAGCAGAGCCAGAAAGAGCCTCATCACTCTCATTGAGCAGCATCATACTTGGATTGGTCACTTCCTTCAAGCCATCTTCCTTCATTTCATAGATACCGATTTCACTTGTATTGCCAAAGCGGTTTTTAATGCCACGAAGAATGCGATACAGATAATGCCGGTCGCCCTCAAACTGAATCACAGCATCGACAATGTGCTCAAGCACCTTTGGTCCTGCAATACTTCCCTCTTTATTGATGTGACCAATCAAAATCACAGGTGTGTTGGTTTCTTTGGCATATCTCAAGAATGCAGCAGCACATTCTCTCACTTGACTCACACTGCCGGCCGCCGACTCAAGCAAGTCGCTCGCTATGGTCTGAATAGAATCTACAATCAGCAAATCAGGCTTGTCATTTTTCAGGCATGTGAAAATGTTTTCAAGCGAAGTTTCACAAAGGAGGAAACACTCGCAATCCATTTTTCCGCCAGCTATTCTATCAGCCCTCATTCTTAATTGCTGTGCACTTTCCTCGCCCGAAACGTAAAGCACTTTTCTTGAACGAATTCGAAGCACATTTTGCAAAACTAAGGTGGATTTACCAATGCCGGGCTCACCACCCAAAAGTATAATGGAACCAGGTACCAAACCACCACCAAGCACACGGTTCAGTTCGTTGCTTGGCAATTTGATTCGGGGATATTCTTCCGATTTAATTTGGCTGATTTTCACAGGTGTCAGCACCTTTTTGCCAACCCCAATACCGAGAACTTCATTTTTCCCTTTAGGAGTTATGATTTCTTCAACATAGGTGTTCCATTCACCGCAGGAGGGGCATTTACCCACCCATTTCGATGATTCTGCACCACAATTTTTGCAAAAGAATGCCGATTTAACCTGTTTAGCCATAATCACTTATTTTTTAAAACCGAACGACGGAATTCACTGATCACAACAGCAGTAGCCACGCCCACATTAAGCGATTCACTCGTTTCGCCACTGTTCCACGATGGAATAAGCAAGCGCTTATTCACCAATTTAGACACTTTCTGACCAATACCTTGACCCTCGTTACCAAACACAACAAAGCCCTTGTTGTCCAATTCGCTTTGATAGATATTATCGCCATCAAGGAATGTGCCCCACACTGGCAAATCATTGTATTCTTCAAGCAAATTAGGCACATCGCAATAGTGCACTTTCACGCGTGAAATAGCACCCATTGTGGCTTGCACCACTTTGTGGTTATACACATCCACAGTGCCAATACTTGCGAAAATATTCTTGATGCCATACCAATCAGCCAAACGAATGATTGTACCGAGGTTTCCTGGGTCTTGAACATTATCAAGCACAATGTTGAGACCATCTCTCACCTCTTTTTCATCAATCTCTTTTTCTGGCATTTCATACACGGCAATCACATCGCTTGGAGTAGAAAACTGCGACATTTTAGCCATCTGCTGGTTATTAGCCAACACAATTTTGTCGTGCATCGTGGCATTTGCCAACCTGTCGTGCCATGCTCGGGTGCAAATCAGCCATTTGCAGTTAAAATAATCCCAAGTGTCGCGCACACATTTGGTGCCTTCTGCCACAAAGAGTCGTTCATCGTCTCTGTATTTCTTTACAGCAAGCGAGCGAACAACCTTAATAATGCCATTATTAATATCTTGCATACACTTAATCGTTAAGTAGTTTCAACAACATTTTTATACCTTCGTTCGTAGCCCTGTTGATTACGCGTTCTCTATCACCGGGGAAATGGAAACATTGGCTCACCACATTGTCGGCTGCTTTTGCTGCAATCCATACAGTGCCAACAGGTTTCCCTGGTTCTGCACCACCAGGGCCAGCTATGCCACTTGTGGAAATAGCACAATCGGTGTTCATGACTTTGCACACGCCACTCACCATCTGCTGCACCACAGGTTCGCTCACCACACCATGCACATCAATATCTGCTGACGAAACATTCAGCACATTGATTTTCACTTCGTTGGCATACGAAACCACAGAACCTTTAAAATAACTGCTACTACCAGCAATTCGGGTAATTTCATGTGCGATATTACCGCCTGTGCAACTTTCTGCAGAGGCTACAGTCATACCTTTCTCTAAAAGTTTTTTGCCGAGAATTTGGGCAAGAGGCATATCTTCATCGCAAATAATCTTGTCGCCAACAAGTTCATGCAACTTTGCCGAAAACTTATCCATATTAGCCGAAAGAAGACTTTCATCTTTACATGCGCCAGTCAATCGCAGGCGAATTAAGCCGGGTGTGGGCAAATATGCAAGGTGCATGTATTCGGGCAATTCCTTCTCAAAATCATCGAGCTGCATAGCAAGCAGTGATTCTATAATATCAATCACAATAAAGGTGCGATACTGAAGGTGCATATTGTCGTGAGTTTTCTTAACAAGTTTCGGAATCAGCACTTTCTTCATCATGTGCTGCATTTCAAACGGAACACCAGGCATCGACACCAACACCTTTTCGTCCTTTTCAAACCACAGGATAGGTGCTGTACCCACTTCGTTTTGCACCACTTCGCAACTGCTTGGCACATAGGCTTGGTTTCGGGTGTATTCATTGAGTTTGAGATGACGCTTTTCCACCACTTCGAGCACATTCGCCAAAGTGGCATCGTCAAAAATCAGTTCGCCTCCGAAATAGTCACAAAGGGTGGTTTTGGTAATGTCGTCTTTTGTGGGACCAAGTCCACCAGTAGCCAACACCACATCGCTTTCCTCAAAAGCAATATCTATTGCCTTTTTAATCGCATCGGCATTATCGGGAACCACTTGCACTTTCTGCAATTCCCAACCATAAACCGACATTTCACGGGCAATCCATCCAGAATTAGTGTCGGTAACCTGCCCAATCAAAAGTTCGTCACCAATGGCGATAATTGAATACTTCATTTTGCTGAATCTTTTTAGATTGTTACTCTTGCAAAAGGAGGTTCTGTAATATCACAGAACTTCTTATCCAAATATTTATAATAACCAGCCACGGCAATCATTGCAGCATTGTCGGTGGTATAAGAGCGCTTAGGAATAAACGCCTTGATATGGCGTCGGTCAGCGTACTCCTGAACGGCATCGCGAATACCTGAGTTTGCCGAAACACCACCTGCAATGGCGATGGTTTTAATGCCTGTGTCCTTAATCGCTTTCGAGAATTTATCCATCAAAGTATCGATGATGGTCTTTTGAAGCGAAGCAGCCAAGTCGTTCTTGTTTTCCTCGATAAAGTTGGGGTTCACCTTCATTTCATCACGGAGGGTGTAGAGGAACGAGGTTTTCAAACCACTGAAACTGTAGTTATAGCCAGGTATGTGTGGCTTTGAAAATTTGAATTTAGTGGCATCGCCTTCGTGAGCCATTCTATCAATGATAGGACCGCCCGGATAAGGCAAGCCCATAGACTTTGCGCACTTGTCGAAAGCCTCACCAGCGGCATCGTCGATGGTTTGGCCCAAAATCTCCATTTCTGAATAAGAAGTGACTTTCACAATTTGTGAATTGCCACCCGAAATCAGCAAACAAAGGAATGGAAACTCTGGCACCTCGGTGTTTTCGTCGTCTTTAATAAAATGCGAAAGCACATGGCCGTGCAAGTGGTTCACATCCACCAATGGAATATCTAAGCCCAATGCCAATCCTTTAGAGAACGATGTGCCCACATGGAGCGAGCCTGGCAAGCCTGGTCCGCGAGTGAACGCTATGGCATTGATGTCGGATTTATTAATTCCCGCTTGGCGAATGGCTTCGCTCACCACAGGCACAATGTTTTGCTGGTGCGCGCGTGAAGCCAATTCAGGAACCACTCCACCATAATTTTCATGAACTTTCTGACTGGCAATCACATTAGATTTCAATATGCCATCAACGATGATTGCAGCAGAAGTGTCGTCACAAGATGATTCAATTCCAAGAATAATTGTACTCATATCTTTTTGAAAATTTAAAATCTAAAACCTACGATTGCATTCAAGTCGTGGTTGGCATTAAACACGCTATTGTGCTTAGTTAAATACCAATGCCCCTCTGTGAAAAGATGCAACCCATAAAAAAACCTTTTCCTATTCAGCACCAATCCCATTTTCGCACGATAATCGCACGACCAGAAATCAAATTCACCATCAGGCGAACCCGGTGTTGAACGGCGATAGCCAAACCCCGGCACGGCTGTGATGTTGAAGAGCCAATTTCGACCTAACACCCAGTTGTAGCCATATCCGAAAAGTGCGCTATAACCTTTATATTTATATGACAAATCATCACATATTTTTTCGTTGGGGAAATGCTCTCTCAAGTCGTTAAAGTTCATGGTCACATCTTCGTTGAAAATATGAATCCCTGCAATAAATGAGCCCGAACTTTTTCGTTGATATTTCGAGAAACAATATGCCGCCGCTTGTGAATAATGCCTGTTGTTGAATATATAGTATAAATTCGTACCTTTTAATGTGCTTGACACTCCCTTGAATTTATAGCCTCTAATGTCTTGATGAGGGATATCACCAAATCTATGAATATAGTATGGGTAATCACCCTTATAGTTGTAGAGACTTAAATAGAGTCGGGAGCATGTGAATGAAAAATCAAACTTTTTATTCTTCACCTTATTACCCGAAATCAAGTCGTTGATGTTCATCATATAACTCACACTCACAGCCATAAACGACAATTGGGCACCAAACGACGAGGTCATATTAGAATACATGCCCACCGGCATTCTTTCTTCCGAAATATGGCCGATGCACGAACTTAGCCAGTTGTTGTTTTTGAGCATCAATTTCCAGTTCTTGCCTGTGCTCACCACATAGGTGGAGTCGTAGCCGTTAAATGTATGGTCACCCCAACGATACACCTTCACGCAGAAATCAAGAAACGATGGATAAATGATAGTGGTGTCGTTCATATCAACTTTTCCATGCTGTAAAGCGCGTTTCCAATAGGTGCTGTCGCGAGTTGTGTCGAAGGGCTCAGCCATTTTCAGTTTAATCTGCTGAATCTTATTCTTTAGATTAATTCTTGGCTCTGCTTTAAGAAAAGTGAAACCAAAACTTAGCAGCATAATCAATATGACAAAATACCTACGAATCATTTCACAGTCACAGAATCAGAACCGACAATGGGTTTTGCCAACACAGAATCCTGTTGTAAGTTTCTTTTTTGTTTCTTCCTATGTAGGAAATCAAACAAGTTATCAAAGTCGTGCTTGAACACAATACCCACCCCTTGTGTGGTCATCGCATTTCTTGAATAGAGGTTTTGGTCGTTGAAGTGATTATATGCTTTAAGCAACCATGAACCCTTCGCGTTCAAGAGATATTCCAAGTCGAAATCACCAATGAAGTTGGAGTTTTTAGTGTTATAGGTGTTGTCGCGATAACCGAAATTACCATTAAAGCGCAATCGGTTGTTCAGCAACTGGCTCGACAACGCCAAGTCAAATTCCGTGTCGGTGAAGTCGCCCTTGTTAGTGCGGAAATTAGGTGCGATAGTCCAATTTTCATTCAACTGCCCCAACAAACTGCTCAACTGTGAAGAAATGGTGGACGACGCAATTGAAGTCCATTCATTGTTCTTATTTGTGCCATTCATATACTCTGGGGTATAGAATCTATTCAGCGCAAGCAGATATATGATTTGTCGGTTCATCATATCGTCGGTGCTGACAATACTCTTGATTTTTCTATACGCCTCAGAAGTAAGCGTTGGGAATTCCAAGTCGAATGAGATGTCGGGGTGACTAATCACGCCATTTGCTTTCAGCAGCGCATGAACAGGCACACTGGTTCGATTCAGTTCCCTATCATCAGCAAAACTCTCATCAAGGTCGCGAATGTTAGCATTCAGCGAATAGATAGCTTGAATATCGAGAGAAGCATTATATGGGTCGCCTTGGAATGAAATCGTGCTACCGTCCTTAATCGTAAAATCTTTTACAATGATATCTTGAAGTGTGAAGTTGTAGGTGCCTTTTTCCAAAGAATATTTGCCATACATTTCCAACTTCTCATCCGTGTTGTCGTACTTCATTTGCAAATTGCCCCTACCAGTGGCTTTAATCTTATCACCACCCACAGGGTCCATCACCAAATACATTTGCAAATCTGGCGTGATGTCGCCTTGTAGGTCAATCAGATATTTTGTTGGGTCTGACGAATCTGCCTTCTTGATTTTTTGAGTGAACTGCTTCACAATTTCGGGAATAGTGTCGATTTCGGGAACCGTATCTTTTGGTCCATAAAGTTCGTTCCTGTCACGATAGGTAATGAATTTATACTCATTAGCCACCTGATTATCCGACATCACAAATGTGAATTTGCTTCGTGGTGCCGACTCCATATTTACTTTAATATTGACAAATCCCGGCTCTCCCTCCACAAATGCGGAGCCATTGCCGTAAATAGTGCCATACCAAATAGGATTGTTTGAGGCATTGGTATCGTAGCATAGCAAGTCTTTTGCATCGGTCACAACAAAGTTGAACGACGCATTATGGAATTGTTCATGCTTTACCCAACCAGAAAGTTTGCCACTGTGTCCGTCTCTGTCTTTGATTTTCACATCGCTAAATTGAATCAAGCCAGGCGTCATGTGAATTGAGTCAGTACAGTAGTAATATACATTAGAGAAATCCAATTTCAATTTCAAATCCTCTGCATAAATGTCGCCATACAAGTCAATGGTCTTGAAATTACCAAACAGCACGGCATGACCAGATGCGTATCCATCAATATCACTCGTGAACGCCGACATAAACGGCTTCATAAATTTCACATTTGCCTTAGTCACATTGAAGTCAAGATACAGCGAATCTGCCATCGGGAAAATGGCTCCGTTGATGAATGATTGATGGCCATTCTTTTGCGACAAGGTTGCATTAATTGCTATGCCCTTATCCTCGTTGTTCCAATGGCTCTCAATATCAGCATCACCCATATCTGCCTTGTTGTAACGCAAATTATCGACATGCAGATTAGGTGTCAGCAGTTTTGGTGACTTAGTAAAAACTTCACTTGCATAGAACACGCCAGTGGCTTTACCGCCAAAATCCACATTATTGATATGCAGCGTTTCAAAAATATAATCAAGGTCGATGTTTTTGAGTTCCAGTTTCACTTCATCGTCAGGATTTTTTGAAGCAGCGCCTTCAATGTCGATAAACTGCCCTTCCCTGAACACATGGATGCCATCGATGGTCACAGTGCCATTTGCATAATCAAATGCGCCTTGCTTCACATACCAAACCGTATCGTTCACCACCACTTGCGAGGGATTGATGTCGGTATGTACGGCTATCGACTTATCTTCGTTTTTCGACAACACCACCGATGTTAAAATATTGCCGTGGAAATCTCTATCACGGTTGAATTTCCAACCCAAATCCGTGTCGATGCGTCCGTTGGCAGCCAAAGCGTTTAAGTCAATAGCAATTTTACTGTCCTTTGAAGGAAATAGCGTCTTCACATTAGTCACGAAAGCATTTGAAGTGCTGTCGTAATATGCAGTAAGCGACGTTCCTTCAATCAGTTTTTTGCCCTGCTGAATATAGGGAATGCTCACATTCACGAAAATATCCTTTTCGCTCATATTCACATTACCATCAACAGTTGCTTTATAGAGCAATTTCACTGGCAACTTCAAAAGTTCCTCAAGTTTCTCACTCGGATGAACAGTGAGATTAAATTTGAAGTCGTTGTTCGATTTTTTCAAAGGTTTCACCGTGTTTGGATCCACAAGATTTGGAAGAACCTGCGAAATCAAATTCTTAAAGGCTGGAACCAGTGTCTTGAAGTCGAATTTACCGTAAAGTTGACCATTCACAATATCGGAATCAAATCGCACCACTTGTGGACTCGATACGTTGTCGGCTGTTAACGAAATAGAGTTAAACGACATCGACTTTCCCTTAGCATCAGTAAGTGAAATGTCGTCTAAAGTGGCAAAACCATTGATATTGTCGAGCGAGTTACCATCAATGGAAGCGTGCAGGTTGAATGAAAATTCACTCAAATTGCCATTATACAACTTCATTTTTGCCAAATTCACATTGGCAGCCGACATATCAACCTCAAACTTTGACTTTGCGCCACTAAGCAGCACATTGCCTGTGGCATGAATCATGCCATTAGGGTCGTTAACCGATAAAGTGCCTTTGAAATTGTTGGCACCGCCCACGATATCCGACACTATATTCTGGAAACGGTAACCTTTGAAATCAATGTATTTAATATCACCCTTCACGGCTAAATCCTCAATCTTTTTCTTGTGGATTCTTGCCCTCACATGCGCGTCAGCAGACAACGAGCCAATCAAATCGCTCTTTGAAATCAGTTTGCCAACATTAAATTGAGGCGTGTTGAAATCTGCATCGATGTCAAACTTATCATTCGACATATTGAGTGTGGTTTTCAAAACCATATCGCCAACAGCAGAACTGAATTTGCCATTAAAATTGATGTGCTTAACGCTACCCGACACAGCAGCGTCGAGTTTGAAATCACCAAGATTATTGATAATGCTATTCACATTTGGCTTAAGTTTCACCAAATAGTTCGTAATCTTGTTGATTTCTTTTCCCGTGACACTCAATTTCACACGAGGCACATTAAACGTGAGTTTGTCCTTGTCTTTAAGATTGGTAACCACGCCATTAATATCGAGGCTAAAGTCTCCGCTATTGTTATTGAGTTTGAACTGCGAAACTTTAAGATTATCCAAATCGCCATTAATTCTGCACGACAATTTGAAATCCTCGTCGAAATGAGAGAATGCTGGCACAAACGCCTTGAAGTCAATCAAATTAATCTTTGCATCCTTCAGTGAAATATTCAATGGAGCCGTTTTCACAGCATTACCGATATGTTTGAGCGAATCGTAAGTGAACACTTGCTGATTTAACGCCAAATCTGTATGTGGCAATTCCACTTTTAAATCAGAAATCACAGTGCTATGGGCAGTGATTGCCAATTTTGTGGAAATCTGTTTCACCACAAAGCCCGTAGTTTCACCAAACGACAATCTTTTAACATCAATCAAAAAATCATCGTTTTTAAGTCGTGGAATATCCACATCAGCACAAAGGTTGATGATACCAACATGGTTCGCATCAAATTTGTTCTGCTTTCTCGGTTCACTCAGCAAGTCGTAACGCAGGTCGGTATTGCGAATCACAATGTTGCGTATTGCCAAATCAAACTTGGTTGGTTCCTTCTTTTTCTTTGGCTTGAAAGCATCGATAATGAATTGAAGATTTGTAGGACTATCCTTGTCTGCCTTTGTGATATGGCCATGAAGTCCAAGCAGTTCTGCATAATTCACCTCTATTCGTTTATCGGCAAGCAGTTTCTGCATATTCAAACCTGCGCCAAGCACATCAATTTGAATTAAGTCACCTCCCTTTTGGTCTGGAATAACCACATCATAAAGCACAACTTGATTGAAAGGCTTGATGGAGAGTTCACCAATTTGAACATTGGTTTTCAAGAACTTGCTCAATTCCTTCTCCCCCTCTGCTTTAATCTTTTGCTGAATGGAAGGGATGCACAGCAAGATATATAACAACGCATAGAGCGTAACCACCGTCACCAGGAAGAAGACGATGATACTACGCACCACGTTATATGTGTGTCTAATGACTGGACGCATTTTTTATAGTCAGTTATTCTGGCAATGTTTCACATTCCTTGATCCAAATGGCAGAAGCGGCGTCGCTTGGCATTCTCCAATCGCCACGAGGCGAAAGGCTAACAGTACCCACTTTTGGTCCATCAGGAAGACATGAACGCTTAAATTGTTGTGAGAAGAATCGCCACATAAACTTTGTGAGCCATTTCTTCACCGTTTTATTGTCATATTCATCACCAAAAGCAGTCTTGGCAAGCATGAAAATCTTGCGTGGAGTGTAGCCATAACGCAGCATATAATACAGGAAGAAATCATGCAGTTCGTAAGGGCCAATCAGATTTTCTGTTTTTTGCTGGATTTCGCCATCTGATGCTGCTGGTGTCAGTTCAGGGCTAATAGGCGTGTTGAGCACATCAAGCAATGTTTCATGAATCAAAACTCCCTGAGGAGTGGAAGTGCCCACAGATGTGGCAAACCACATCACGAGGTGTTTTGCAAGAGTTTTAGGAATACTTGCATTCACATTGTACATCGACATGTGGTCGCCATTATAGGTAGCCCAGCCCAATGCCAACTCTGAAAGGTCGCCTGTACCGAGCACCAACGCATTGAATTTGTTCGACAAATCCATCAATATCTGCGTTCTTTCGCGTGCTTGACCATT
>SFTJ01000051.1 GCA_004563195.1 bacterium | reverse complement strand
AGGGGGCTTGGAAATCTAAAAAACAGACTCGACCACCGTGAAAACGATAGCCGAGCCGTATCTTCTTGCGTCTGTCAACTTTTATCGGACAGCAATAATTTTTTGTGCGGTTATATTTATATGAAAATTTCCGTCAGAACTGCAGCACGGGTCGCACCATATAGGTAGATGTCTTGTAGTTTGCCACCACACGACCGTTGAACGGCTGCACAGCCCATACTTTCTCGGCTGAATGTTCGGTCGATGTCCAATAGGTGAAATTGCTCAGTGGAGTAAATCCTTCCTTATTATCCATCACGCCCGACGAGCACTGAGCACTTATGAGTGCCATTTCGCCTGCCGATGGCAAGTACCAGCCCGAAAGTCCGCCCTTATCGAAATTGGATGCGCGGAACGAAGCCGGCATACGATTGACTGCAGTGTCGGAGCACTCGGTGTTGTGGCGACCGTTGAAGTCGCTGAGCGCACCTGCGTTAGGCCACTTAACGATGCGACCCAGATTATCGAGCTTAACATCGATTTTGGTGTCGGCATCGGCGTGATATGTGCCCTCCATTGCATTCTCCGGCAAGAAGCCTTGACTATTGCTTCCGTCTACATTGCCGAAATTAGGAATCTTGGGAATGTCGAAGACATAGGTGGCTGAGAACGACCACACTGCCTTGCCGTAGTCTACTACCGACATCACGCGGCCGTGATTGCTCACGCTGAGTTCGGGATTGATGTCGCCACCTTCGTAGTCGGTAAGCGCATATACTATGCCCACAAGGGTCTTGGTCTCATCGTATTCCGACGAACGGGTGTAGTCGCTATAGAAATAGTCGCCTATGCGAGCCGAACCTTCTTCGAGTTGGCAATCGAAGGCGAATACATATTCACCACCGGCTTCCACTACCGACGGCTTGAGCATTTTGCCTACGTAAGCACTACCATCGGCGGCTACTGCTGTCACAGCGAGGGCTACACCATCGGTAGGAATCATCATTATGCGTGCCACGCCGTTGAGACCGGGACTTTTAACCGATATATTTCCCTCCTTTAATGTGGTGTAAGTGAGTCTTTTGAGCTCATAATCGCCCTTATTATACAGCTTGCCGCTGTAAGCCGATATCTCCATGTGCACTATGTCGTTAACCAAAGCGCCGTTGCAGTTAACGGCGATGGTGGCATAAGCATTGATGCACTGCATATTGAGTTCGCTCTCGGCATTGCCGGTGCTTGTGATAATGGCAGCCTCTTCGCCGGCAAGATATGGCATCACGGTCACACCATCCTGGATCTGATAATCCACATGCACCGTAGTGGTGTCGCTGGTGGTTTGCTCAAGCACACTCTTGGGATAGAAATAACCTATGGTGCCGGCACTCGAAACCGAAGCCATGCGGCCGCTAAACTTCGAGCCATCGTAGGTCATAGTTTCCACATCGCGGGCATAGAGCAGATTGAGGGCAGCCACTTGGTCGCCGGTCTTCCACTGCATATCTCGAGTGATAGCCGATCCGCTGGCGCTTGGCTGGCTTGGCACCACAAGCAGATTGTAATAGATATATTCGTCGTCGGTATCTTCATTCTTGTCGTCATCGCACGACACCATAGCCACGGCGAACAATGTTGCAAACAATAAAAATTTAATTGCCTTAATATTCATATTTCCGATTTATTCTGGGTATGTAGTTTTTGCGAAATATGCACCACTATGTAGCCGTTGCGGCCTGCTGCGAGCACCGAAATGGCGAAGTGCATAATTTTCAACGACAAAGGTAAGAAAACATTTTCGTATTAATTCTTAAAATCTTACAAAAGCATCATAAAAGTGGGCTTCGACACGCACTTTTCACAATTTTTGTGCATCATTTTTGAAATTTAAGCACTTTTGCGATTACTCTTTTACTTTCAATCGCAAATATCGCCCTACAGGGGTGATAACATTCCAATTTGCAATGATATTTTATCGGATTTTTAAAATATAATATTTTTTTTGCTTTTTTTGTTGCAAAATCAAAATACATCTATTAAATTTGTGACAGATGTAAGAAACCACGAGGCGCCAAGGCTCAAAACCTCGAGTTTCGTAATAAGCTTTGAAGAAATCTTGACTCAATAAAATGACATTTTAGGATAAAAATTAGATATTTTTACGTGTTTGTTTATCACCAATTCCCACGACGTGATGTCGAGGGAATTGTTTTTATAAGCATTAGCAAAACCTCCGCACAGGTAGAGACTGCGGATTTAAGATTCGTCCGACCGGTCCGACCCCACCGAAACAATCCGCTGACCCGGATTAGCACATTTTTCAAAGCACAAACTCCTCAATATTGCCCGGCGTAATCGTCTTATACACTGCCTTAGGATATGACTCAATTTTGTTTTGAGAACAATACAAAATTGCTATTCCTGTGGTAAAACCCAACACACCTGGCATATAAAAAGCCGAACATTTTTGGAATCAATTCCGAAAAAAGCCGAACATTCTTGAAATCGTTTCCGAAAAAAACCGAACATTTTTGGAATCAATTCCGAGAAAAGCCGAACATTTTTGGATTCAATTCCGAAAAAAGCCGAACATTTTTGGAATCAATTCCGAAAAAAGCCGAACATTTTTGGAATATAACCTCTAAATTGCTCTGTCGTGGCATCTAACGGATGTACTCGTAAGTTTCGCTTGGGGCGAAATAACCGCATCACCGCCAGATGATGCCTACTAACCGCAGCAATGATAATCACTCGCCTAACCATAACAACGCCACAATTCGTCCGACCCATCCGACCTCACCGAAATAATCCGCTTACCCCGAAATATTTTTTCGCATAAGCATCTTGCAATAATGCAAAAAAACTCACCCGCGGACTCTAAAATATGTGATTCGCACGCGGGTGAGTTTTTTGGGTGTTATGTGCTCTCGCGGTCGCTTTGCCGTGGCATAGCGAGCTGCGGGGCTTTACTTCTTGGTGATAATCTTGAATGCCACACCATTGCTGCCGTTGGCATCGCGAGGCAGGGTCACTGTGGTGACATCACCTTCGGTCTTATATTTCAACTTCTTGCCAGTGCTAAGATGCACTATCTTGCTACCCTTAACCGGCACATTGCCCTTCCACGAGATGGTGGCGGGGAAGTCGGCATCGTCTTTCTGCGGAACTATGCCATAGATAGTCTTGCCATCCTTGTTGGCAGTGAACCAGATGGTGCTATCGTCGTTGCGATATACCGGTGTAGGCACTGTAGAATAGATGGCTTCGCCGTTGGCGCGCAGCCAGTTGCCTATAATCTTCAGTTCTTCCACCGACTTGGGCTCGATTTCGCCCTCGGGTGTAGGACCTACGCCAAGCACGAGCGAACCGCCCTTTGCCACTATTTCCGACAAGATAGATATCACCTTGGCAGGCGATTTCCATGTGTTGCGCGGTGTCCAACCCCAGTCGTAGGTGAGGGTGATGCAGCTTTCCCATGGGTTGAGTATCTGATGGTCGGGGATGGTCTGCTCGGGTGTCTGATAGTTCTCGTGAATACCCGGACAAGCGCGTTCCACCACTATAAGACCGGGCTGTTTCTTGCGTGCCATTTCCACTATGCCGTCGAGGTTGATATCTTCGCGCGGAGCGGTGCACCAGCCGCCATCGAGCCAAAGAATGTCCACATCGCCGTAGTTCGACATCAACTCTTCCACTTGGTCGAAGACAAACTTCTTATAATTTTCCCAACGCTCGGGATATTGCTCTATTTTGTAGTTATGGCTGCGGTTAGGTGTGGCTTTCTTGGTCCACCAATAGTAGTCGCTGTGCCAGTCGGGCTTCGAGAAATAGGTGCCCGGCATCAAACCTTCATTGCGGAACGCATCGAGCACATAGCGCAATGCATCTTGACGAGGATTGCCCTTAAAACCGCTGTTGGTGACATTGAAATCGGTGGTCTTGGTGTCCCAAAGGCAGAAGCCGTCGTGGTGCTTGGTGGTGAAAATCACATATTTCATACCGGCATCCTTGGCTACACTTGCCCATTGCTCGGGATTGAACTTCACGGGATTGAATTGGTCGATTAGTCCCCAATACCATTGCTTATATTCTTCGTAGGTCTTGTCGACCGGCGGTGTAATCCAGTCTTCAGAGGTAATTGCCCACGATTCCACCATTCCAGGCACCGAGTAGAGTCCCCAGTGAAGCAGCACGCCGAATTTCAGGTCTTGCCACTCTTGAAGTTTTTCCACCACCTTTGGGTCGGTGGGCCAAATGTAATCTTTGCTTTGCTCGTGCACATACGATTGCGCCGACACGCTCACTGTCATTGCCAAAGCAAGAGCGCTCGCCACACTTATAATCTTGCGAATATCCATACAGTTTTTAGTTTAAAAAATATTGTTGGTTATTTAGGTTTATTTTATCTTAAATTCCATAGCCACAGGCTCTTGTGCCAAGCCTCCGGGCAGACGCACTGTGGTGCGATTGCCCACTGTAACGGCTTTCACGCTCTTGCCGTTGGCGAGAATGCGCACTTTGCCTTTGGGGGCATTGTCGGTCCAAGTAATCTCGGCAGGGAGTTTTTCGCCTTCGGGAAGGGCATAGATGGCATAGATGGTGCTGCCGTCCTTATCGGCGGTAAACCACACATTGCCTTCGTGATAGTGCTTGGCATTGCGTGTGCCGTAGATGGCTTTGCCATTGGCACGAAGCCATTTGCCCACTTCTTTCAGGCGGTCGACTATGGGTTGCTCTATGGTGCCCATAGCGTCGGGACCGATGCCGAGAAGCAAGGCGCCACCCTTGGCTGTGCATTCCACAAGGGTGTTAATCACTCTTTGAGCCGACTTATACGGAGCATTCGGCACCCAACCCCAGTCGTTCGACAATGGGATGTTGCTCTCCCATGGATTATCGAGTTGTACATCGGGAATACCGCGTTCGGGTGTCTGATAATTCTCGTTGCGGCCATGCACGGCGCGGTCCACGCTGAGCAATCCGGGATTGCGCTTGCGGGCATCCACGAGTATTTCGTCGAGGTCTACATCGTCGCCTCGCACCCAGCCGCCATCGAGCCACAGAATGTCGATATTGCCATAGTTGCTGGTCAGCTCGGTGAGCTGATTCTTGGTGAAGGTCTTATAGTTCTGCCACCATTCGGGATGGCGCTCTATCTTATAGTTGTGCAAACGGTTGGCTGTGGCATAATTGGGATTCCAATACCACTCGCAGTGCCAGTCGGGCTTCGAGAAATAGCATCCTATCCAGAAATTTTCCTTGCGGAAAGCGTCGAACACATGGCGAAGCACATCGCGGCGCGGATTGTTGCGATAAGCCGCCTTGGCTATTGAGAAATCGGTGTATTTCGAGTCGTACATACAGAAGCCATCGTGATGCTTGCTGGTAAACACCAAATACTTCATTCCGGCATCGTTCATAATCTGTGCCCACTCGTCGGGATTGAATTTCACGGGATTGAACACATCTTTAAGGTCGAAATACCATTTCTTGTATTCATCGTAGGGAATATCGGTGCGACGGCCTATCCAGTCCACATCTTCCGAGCAGATGCTCCAACTCTCCACTATGCCGGGCACGCAATACAAGCCCCAGTGAAAGAGCACACCAAACTTAAGGTCACGCCATTGGTCGAGTTTTTCGAGCACTTGCTTATCGGTGGGCCACTCATAGCTTGTGCTGCGGCCATGCACCTCTGTGCCCACTCCCTGAGCCAAAACATTGGCATTCAGAGCCACTACTAACAACGATATGATACCCGCCAGTATTCTCTTCTTCATATTCATAAACTGTTTTATTGGTTTTAAGTTTTATGGTCCTACAAATTTAGCAAAACTATATCACATTTCAAAGCAAAAAAGCCACGCGCCCAATCGCCGCAAATCGTGCCACCTCTTAGCTTCACCACAACGCCGAACATCGATTAAGCACCTGCAACACCACCAACAGCCCCATAACCGTCAAGGTAGTGCCGTTTAACCGCGGCAATGCCGCTAAAAAATGCCGCGCAGCCTCGGAGAGGCTGATAGTCACCTCTTAAACATCCCACATCCACGAAAAAAATCTGTGATAATCCGTGCCTAATTCCGTGAAAATCCGTGGTAAAAAACCACACACTCTATCCGTGAAAATCCGTGGTAAAACCACCAGCTGCACGACGTGAAAGGTCGAATGCCCGAGCGGAGCGAGCGGCTCTTAGCCGAGGGTGTAGCGAAGCGTAACCCTCGGTATCGTAACGCCCACTATTATGCGTCTGAATGACGCGAAAATCGGCTTCCTTGGCGGCAACATTCGCGTCTTTCAGACGCTTTCCGAGGGGGTCATACGGCTCCGGGGGTTGCTCTGACGCTTAACCCCCGGCTTAGAGCTCTCGGGCTTCGCCCTCGGCGTTCAACCTTTCAGGTTGGATACCTTCCGCACCTTATAATCGCAACAAATAATCGCATCACCGCCAGGTGATGCCAATAACCGCGGCAATGCCGCCTTTTAACCGCAACGAAGTTGCCGAATAACCGCATCACCGCCAGGTGATGCCTAATAACCGCCGCACATAATCAACACCGATTACACACCAAAAAAGGCACCGAAAAACACAATATTGTGAAATTCCGTGCCTTAATTCCGTGTTAAATCCACAGCAGCGCAGCTGCAAAAGTTTGCGTTACAGATTATTAAGCAAATAGTCCATAAGCTTCAGTGCGCGATTGGTGTGCATCATATCGAGCTTATTTTCCTTGACATACGCCTTGATTTTATCCTTATGCTCGGGGAAGGTCTTATACACATCCTTGAGCGTGCGGAGGCCGTAGATACGGTCGCCTATATTGATGAAATAGGTGTTGTTGTTCTTCTGTTTCCACACCTCCAAATCGGCGCTGCGGGCATCGTATTGCGACACCTCCATGCCGGCATTCATATTATGGCCATATTCGGGCCCTATAAGGTCAACGGCACGCAATTTTATCACTTGCGCCTGGGTAGGCAACCCGAAAGCACCTGTGCGGCCGCCATAGGTCTGCTTTATCTGCCAACCTATGAGCACTTCCTTATTGTTGTTGACGTGCACCACCTCGCAGAAGCGGCTTTCGCGATACACCATCTTCCGTTCGGCAATGTAGATGGTGTCCACCTGATAGGGATTGGTAAGTTCCATCATCACATCGCCTTGCATATAGAGCATCACTTGATTGTTGGCATCATAATTCATCTTGAGAGTGTATTTTTGCCCTGTTTTGTAGAGCACGAGCGCATCGGTGAAGTTGTCGAAGAAATAGACGCGCTTAAACTGCTGCGCCACGCCGGTGGCACACACCATCAGTGCAATTAGTAATAAAAACTTTCTCATATCATTAGTCGGTGTAGTTATTGTTTCTGCTTCACAAAAGTAATACTATTAAAGCAATTTAACCACAAAAATACATATTAATAATAATTAAAAATGGGCGTCCCAAATAATTGAGACGCCCATAAATATTTATTCAGTTACACTGATTGCTTATTAGTTGGCAGGAGTACCCCATTGTGGAGCAGGAATGTCTTGCCATACACGTTCGGTGTTAAGTGCACTGCTTGAGTTGTTGAATGCACCACCTGAGTGACCGGTACCGAGGGTGTTGAAACCTTGTTGCTTGTAAGCTTCAGCCTTAACATCCTTCATCTTGTCGGTAGGAGAAATCGAACCGATTTCGAAACGACGAGGAATAGCTTCCAAGTTAACTTCAGCGAACTTAATCATTGGCAACAATGTAGAACCAACCTTTGGATAACCCGAGCGACGAGCAGTTACGAATTGATCGTCAGGCATCAAAGAGAAGTGGATAAGTTCTTGCAAGTAAATCTTTTCGAGCTGTTCGGCAGCTGAGCCTGTAAGCTTAACATTTTCAGTAGCCAACATAGCGTCGATTTCACCTGCTTGAAGGTCGATAACCTTTTCGTTATCATCATAGCCGTAAGTAGTACCGTAGTAAGGTATCTTATTGGCTGCTGCAAGAGCATCGTAAGTTTCTACAGAGAAGCGAACACCACGGTTGTAGTAGTATTCAGCACTTTGTGGAAGTGATGCACCAAGAGCCTTGAACTCAGCGAGATACAAGTTAACTTCAGCAGCTGTGAGATACATAGTGTACAATGGATTGTCGTCGGTATCTTGGATAACATTAGAACCTACAGTAGGAACTGTGAAGTCAACACGACCACGACGCATTTCTTCCGACATTGTAGAGAATGGGTAGTACGACTTGGTGGTTTCGCCAACTGTCAAGTTGTAGCGAGTACCATAGTTGAAGTATTCGTTATATTCAGTCTTGATGCTACCATCCATAACTACAGGAAGGCCATTGTAGCGTACCCAAGGTTCGCCGAGGCCGCCCCATTCCTTGAAGTTACCGTCTTCGTCACGTACAACCACTTCCTTAACGCAAGTAGGAAGATCTTCAAACTTGTTAGCATCGATGAAGCCTTGAACAACCTTAGAGTTGTAAGAGTTCTTGGTGTAGATGAAGCGGATACGTGGGTCGAGCGAACCGAGCATAAACTTAGCAACGTTAGCGCTAAGACCCGGGCTTGAAAGACCGTTACCTGTGCCATATACATAGTCGCTGTTACCTGTGTTAACCTTTGTAGCCTTAGCGAAGCGGAAGTCTTGGTCGAGGTTGTCGATGTAACCGGCAGGCGATTCTGCTACAGCCTTTGCAATTGCAAGAGCACGGCTCTTATCTTGTGCAAGAAGGCGAACGGCAATCTTAAGCTTCAAAGAGTTGGCAAGGCGAGCCCACTTGCTCCAGTCGCCCTGGTAAGCAGGGTCTTGTGCAGCATTTGAGTCGAGGTCCTTGTTTTGAAGAACTGTGATGCAGTTGTCGAGTTCACCCAACCAAGTGTCATACAAGTCCTTAACCATATCGTACTTAGGTACGAGGATACCATCGGTCTTGTAGCGGCAAGCTTCGGTGTAAGGAAGGGCACCGTAAACGTCGCTATCGAAAAGACCAAGATAAACGGTCAAGATAGTACAAGCAGCTTCATAGCCACGATATTGTTCTTCGCCGCTATTATCGATTGCAGCCTTGATTTCGTTGCGATAACGAAGAGTAGCTATATACTGTCCACCTTGGCCACCGTTTTCTGCCATTTCAGTAAATGATTCGGTGAAGCTACCGGTAGGACAAGTCATCTGAGTCCATCTTGTGAGATAGTTCACATTGTACCACCAAAGGAGGTAGTCGTTTGGTTGGAACTCAAGAATTGCTTGAGTCATCAAACCCTTAGGGTCGGCTTTCGACACATTCGAAGGGTTCTGATTCAACTTAACATAGTCTTCAGAACAACTCGAAGTCGACACAGCCAACACCGATGTCATTGCTGCAACTAATAATATTTTATTGAATTTCATATTCTTATATTAATTAAAACCGTTAGACAATATTAGAATGTTGCGTTAAGAGTGAGAGTGAAACTTGTGGTAACACCTGAGAACTGACGAACACGGAACTCAGCAGTTTCAGTACCTGCAACGGCTTCCGGGTTTTCGTGGTTAGGCATTGAGTTGAGCAAGTAACCCAAGTTGTGAGCTGCTGCTGTGATATTCAAGCCCTTTGCATGTATCTTAGATGCAATATTCTTATCGAACGAGTATGACAACGACAAGTCACGGAATGCGATGTAGTTGAGAGTCTTGAACCAGTTGTCATTAAGAACTGCTTGACCCCAGCTATTGTTACGATAGATCCAAGAGCTTGCGTGAGTAGGTTCAATCTTACCCTTAGCGATAAGTTCTTGATAAGACTCACCGTTTGGCGATACACCACCTGCACCTACGATATATGAAGAACCGTCGGGTTGAGTGATAGAAGTACCCTTAAGGATAACACCTTCAGGAATAACACCATCGTTGTAAGTTACGCCATCGAAGCCTGATGTCCATTGTACACCACCATTAGCAGCGTCACGACCAGCCAAAGAGGTCTTCAAGTAACCGTAAGCAGTACCGTAGTGCGAACCATAAGAAGCAACCTTACCACCGAAGCGCATATCGAAGCTTGCGCTCAATGTGAAGTTCTTCCAGCGGAGTGAAGTATTGATAGAACCCAAGAAGTCAGGCATTGAGTTACCTACTTCTTCTACCTTACCTGAGCGAGCAGTGTAAGCAAAGCGACGACCGTCTGACCAGTTGAGAACAGGAAGACCTGAACCACCGGTGATGTTACCGTTTTCGTCGTAAGTGTAATCCTTCTTAGGAGCCGAATCCGACATAAGCAAACCGTAAGAGCCACCTACCTTGGCAACCGAACCTACACGGAAGTTACCGTAGTCGGTATAACCGTTCAATGTGATGTAGTTTGCTACGAGGTCAGAAAGTTCCAGAATCTTAGAGTTGTTCTTGGTGTAAGTGAAGTTCAAATCCCAAGTCAAGTCCTTAGTTTCAACAGGAGTAGTGTTCAAAGCGATTTCCACACCTTGGTTTTGGATGTTACCGGCGTTGATAAGTGCGCTGCTGTAACCCGATACTGAAGGTATAGAAACGGTCATAATCTGGTTCTTGGTATTTTCCTTATAGTAAGTGAAGTCGAGACCGATGCGGTTGTTGATGAAACGCCAGTCGAGACCGATTTCCCAAGAAGTCTTGCGTTCAGGCTTCAAATCTTGCGAGTAAGTAGTACCCGGCAATGAGAGTGAGTAGTAGCTTGTGCTGCCAAGGTTGTATGAATTCAACGAGTAAGCCGAGTTGATGTAGTAAGCCGCGCAGTCGTTACCTACTTGTGCTACAGAACCACGGAGCTTAGCAAACGAAATCCAAGATGGCAACTTGCCGCGGAATGTTTCGTGAATCAACCAAGATGCGTTGATTGATGGATAGAAGTAAGAGTAAGTACCGTGACCATCGGCATAAACGAGCGATGAAGACCAGTCGTTACGGCCTGTTACGTCAACGTATACTTGGTCGCGCCAGCTGAAGCCGAATTGAGCAGCGATTGATTGGATGGTCTTGGTACCACCAATGCTTTGACCTGCCTTGTAACCGTTCTTACCATTACCCAAGAAGAATTGGTTAGGAATTATGAACTCGCCATCGGTATTAGCCGAAAGACCCATCGAGTAGTCATGATACAATTCGTAACGCAAGAAACCGTTGATGTGCCAATCTTCGTTCAATTGAGAATCGAACATAAAGTTGGTGTTGGCATTGATTTGTTCCTTTTGAGAGAAACCGATGCTATAGTAACCACCTTTGTTCTGGTAGCCGCTACCCGGTTGCTTCGATTCTGAACGTACATAGTAGTAGTTGTAGCTACCTTCAGTCACCCACTTCAACCAAGGAAGAAGTTGTGCAGTAACCTTCAAGTCGGGACGAACTACAGTTTCCTTCTGGTAGTATTCGTTTTCCCAGATGCTCCACCATGTGCCGATGCCGGGGATATAAGCATATTCGTCGCCGTAAGTAGTACTTGCAAGACCGCCGTGCGAGCCTTTATACTTGTCGCGGAAATAAGCTGAGTCGTAAGTACGGTCCCATGCACCAAGTGCAAAGTTTTCACCCACGTTGATCTGAGCGTTCTTTGGCATTGACTTAGCGAATGTCATGCTTGCTTCGAGTTCTACGTCCTTGCTAATCTTGTGAGAAGCCTTAGCCAAAATAGAGAAACGGTCGAAGCTGTTGTTTGGCATAGTACCATCAGCATACTTATACGACAAAGAAGTGTAGAATGTAGTCTTATCGTTACCACCGCTGATAGCTACGTTGGTGTTAGAGCTGAAACCGGTGTCATAAGCTTCCTTGAAGTTGTTCTTGCGAGCTTTAGGAGTGATGAGTGAACCATCCCACCATTCGATTTGGCCAAAGTTTTGACGCAAATATTCGAACGAAGGACCGAACGACATACCATTGTCTTGATATTGGCCCAATACCTTATAAGAAGCAACGCCTGCGTCGTTCTTCCAATAGATTTCGTTAACGTCGTATGGGTTCTTACCGCTGTAGTAACCGGTAAGAGTACCTTCAGCATATTCGTTCTGGAAGTCAGGTTGACCGGTTACACGGTCGAAACCGAATGTTTGAGTGAAGCTAACGCCCAAACCCTTAGCGCCCTTACCGCTCTTGGTGGTGATAACCACAGCACCGTTAAGACCGCGCGAACCGTAAAGTGCAGTTGCGGCAGCACCCTTAAGTACTGATACTGTAGCGAAGTCGTCAGGGTTAAGGTTCTTAAGTTCGTTACCGTAGTTGGCATTACCGCTTGCCCAGTCAGCATCGTTTGATACAACGCCGTTGTCAAGGATTACACCGTCTACTACATAGATAGGTTGGTTGTTCTTACCAAGTGTAGAAGCACCACGAATAAGGATCTTCGAAGCACCGAACATACCACCGTCCGAACTGCTGATATCAACACCGGCAACCTTACCTTGAAGGGCTTGTACAGGGTTGATAAGGTTAGCATTCAAGTCTTCGCCCTTCAACTCGGTCATTGCATAACCAAGGGCCTTGGTAGAGCGCTTCATACCGAGTGCTGTTACAACAACTTCCTCGAGTATGTTGTCACCGGGAACGAGCACGATGTCGAGTTTGCCACCGTTCCATACGATTTCCTGCGACTTATAGCCAACGTAAGAAACTTGAATTGTGGAACCGGGTGTTACACCTGAAAGTGTAAATGCACCGTCGAAGTCGGTAGATGTACCCTTCTGAGTGCCTTTTACCAAGATAGAGGCGCCGATGATTACATCTTCAGCATCTCTAACAACTCCAGATAAAACACCATTTTGATCAGCTGTCTGAGGTGCAGGAGCTGATGTCTCTGCTGCATTTGCTACGACCGGCATGCTGACAGCCATTGCAAGCAACACTGAAAATAGTTTGAAATGTTTAACCATAGAATTTTACTTAAGTTATAAAAAATAGTTAGTCGTTAAAATATCTTCTTAGCTTAGCTTAGTTTAGTTTTAAGCCCAAATATCGCGACACCAATTCATATTTTTTGGCGTCACTTGCAACAAATTTATACTTTTTTTGCCTGAGCTCGTTGCAAATTTAAGAATTGTTCACAATAGTACAAAATATTTTTACCAAAAAATTATTCTTTTATTTATTGCTTAATGTACTCACAACAATTACTTATTGTCAAAGTCGCAATATATTCCAATTCGATTATTTGCCCTCTCAAGTCACTGTTTCAAAGCTTTTGCTTTTACATTATTGTATTCACACCATCACATAATAGCATTAATTTTGACTTTACCCCATTTTACATTAACTTTGCACTCAAAATCACATATATTAAAGGCAATTAACAACATGAAACTAAGCGAAAACCGCTATGTGGCGATGCTTCAGCGCAGTCTGAGCTCGCTCAATGCTTTCGAAATCAGCCTTTTAGCCGCCATTATGATTCTGTCAATAGTGTCGTTTGTGCTAAAGGGCGAATTTGAGTTTAATAATTTCCTTGCCGCCCTTTCGGCTATCCTCGGCGTGTTCTGCGTGGTGCTCGGTGCCAAGGGCTCGATGGCGAACTGGATTTTCGGCATTTTCGAGGGTATCATCTACACCTACATCTGCTTTGCCGGTCACATCTATGGCGACGCATTGCAGCGATTGCTCTACACGCTGCCCATGCAGTTCATAGGCTGGCACTTGTGGTCGAAGCGTGAGCGTAACGATGGCTCCACACAGATAGTTACGCGCTACATGAGCTGGGGCGTAAGATTTGTGTATCTGATACTTACGGCGGCCATGACCTTGGCGTTCGGCCTGTTCCTCAAGTTTGCCGGACCGCATCTCACCGACTTTTTCCACAGCATGAACTTCCACGTTCAGCCCGAGTATGCCAACGAATATCAGCTATGGTTCGATGCCGCATCCACAGTGCTCGCCATCGTCACCACCTGGATTTCAGCCAAAGCCTATGTGGAGCAGTGGTATTTGTGGCTGGTTATCAATTTCCTTTCAATATCGATATGGATTATGAGCGACTCGGCATTCTCATTTATGATAGTGAGCAAATATAGCATCTACACCATCAACTGTATCTACGGTATATGGATGTGGCACCGCTTGTCGAAAAACTAATGCATAGCGAGAAGCATAACGATATTGTATATTATAACATTTGAGCGCGGCCCGAGGGTCGCGCTCATTATTTCATTGTTTTGTAATAGCAGAAGCTTGTTTAGTGTTCAAAAAGATCTGCAAACTACATTATTTAGCATCGATTTGAGCAAGAGCATAGGTGTAAGCACCGAGGCTGATGGCTCGGCTGGCACCGAGTTTCGATATCATGAGTGCTGTGCGCTTCTCTTTATCGTAGATTACCTCATCGCCATACACCGGCACCTTGATGGCAACCGACGCATCCTTCACAAACTCATCGATATTGTTCATATCGGTCATGTCGTAGACCTTGATTTGCATACGCGGGAATGTCTCGCCCGAGAATCGACCTATGGTGCCGTTAAACTCCTTAATCATAGCCGGCACAAAGTGGCGAGCAGCACCGGTTAAACCGCCGCCCATCACCATGATGGCATCGGCAATGGTCACAGCCTGTGCCATAGTGTTGGCTGCCACCTCACCAAGTTTGGCAAATGTGGCTTTGGCAGCTTCCTGGTCGCCCTCGCGAGTGCCGTCGGCTATCTCGCAGATGTCCTTGGGTGTGAGGTCGTCGCTGCTGAGTCCCGAATATTCGGCATACATGCGCTTAATGCCACGCACACCCACAGCCTCCTCGCAGATGCATTGTGGAGCATCTTTGTGACGGAAGCACCACACATCGCCGCCGCAACCGTTGTCGCCCGAGAGCAACTTGCCGTCGATAACCACACCGCCTCCAAATCCGGTGCCGAAGGTCACGCCGAGCAGATTTTTATACTGCTTGGTGCCGCCTGCAGCCTTGATGGCAGCATTGATTTCGGGCAATGCACCGGCAAGGGCTTCGCCATAGGCAAACAGGTCGCCGTCGTTGTTGATATACACCGGTATATCGAAGTGGCGCTGCAAATACGGGCCGAGAGCCACACCACCGCGGAATGCCGAGAAGTTGGGAAGGTCGCCTATGATGCCGTTCTTATAGTCGGCAGGACCGGGGAATGCAAAACTGATAGCCACCGGAGGCTCGGGAAGGAGTTTTTTCACTTGTTCAAAGCCCTCTACCAGGGTTAGCAAGCAGCCTTCTATGTTGTCCGACACGGCAGGAATGCTTATCGGGTCGACTATCTGCTCCAAACCTTGTATAGCCGAGAACACAAAGTTTGTGCCACCGGCATCGAGAACCATAACTATTCGTTTGTCGTTTTCGTACATCGTTAAAAATGGTATTTATGGGTTTTATTACTATGTTGTTTTGTTATTCTCTGTAGTTTCGCCGGCGGCATAAGCCGTTGCCGCGAGCGTCTTGCTTAGTTAGCTTTTTGGTTATTATGATTACAAATATAGCAAGTTATCTCGACTTTTCGGCAGAATAGCAGCATTTTTTATCTGCCTCGCTTGCCGCTTTTGTCTTGCTTGCCACCTATAAACCGACCAAAGGCATAACCGAGCACCTCGCGCTGTATGGCGCTGCGCAGCAGTGCATTGAGTGCCAGATATATGCCGCCGCCCACCACTATTTGCGCCGGAAGCAGCAGATAATCGCTCTCTATCCACAGTCCTAACGCCGACGCCGGGAACAGTGCAAGCACCGTCACCAGAGCAAAGAGCATTATCTCATTGATGAGCAGAGCCCAATGGTAACCGGTGACCTTATACACCAGCACGGCATTGTAGACGTAGCACACCACGCCTGCCACAAGTTGGCCCACCACCAGCCACTTTATGCCATAAGGCACGGTCACCGCTATGGCTATGGCTATCACCACACATTTCACCACCTCGCTGTGCACCAGCTGCTTGGCATTGCCTATGGCAAGGATGTAGGTGGAGTAGACCGACGACATTATGGTAAACACACCGCGCACGGCGAGCAACTGAAAGAGCACTATCGCCGCATCCCATTTGTCCTGAAAGAGCACATGAAATATGGCGGGCGCGGTGGCAAAAAGCAACCCCATGCATGGCAGCACCATATACGCCGAGAGGCGATTGATTTTCGACATCATGCGATAGAAGCGCTCGCGGTCGTCCTGCACACCGCTGAGCACGGGCAGAAAGGTGGTGTTGAGTATCGAGGAGAGCGATGCCACGCCCATTTTGCTCCATTTGTCGGCTTGGGTGTAGCACCCGAGTTGGGCGAGGTTGTAGAATGCTCCTATTATAAATGAATAGATGTTCTGAAAGGTTACGTTGAGCAGATTGCCGGTCATCACGCCGGCGCCAACCTTGAAAATCGAGCGCAGCGATGCCATACTGAATTCCCACAACGGGCGCCATCCGGTGGTTATCCACAACACTATGCTCTTCACAGCGGCAAGCGATAGCGACTGCCACACTATCGCCCATGCGCCATAGCCATCGAGGGCAAGCCATATACCTAAAGCGCCGCTCACCACGAGCCCTATCACATTGCTCACAGCCACCATTTTCACATTCATCTGCTTGATGAGCCTGTTGGTCTGCACCAGCGCGGTGGCATTTACTATGAATGTGAGGAACATCACGCGGCTCATGGGCACCAAGCGACCATCGGCATGGAAAATGCTGTCGATGAGCGGTGCGGCAAACCACAAAACCATGTAAATGGCCACACTCACGCCCAAGTTGAACCAAAACACAGTGCTATAGTCGGTGGCAGTAGGGTCTTTGCGCTGAACGAGCGCATTGGAGAACCCACATATTGGCAAGCACTATGCCGGTCACGGCATATAGCACTTGCTGCGATAGTTTGTCCACGGTGTTCCACTTGAGCGTGCGCGCCGTCTTGAGTTTGAGCGACGGTGCTTCGGGTTGTGGCTTTGCTGATTGCTTTTTTTTCGACATTTTCTAAAAAAACTTGCTCTCTGCAAAAAAAATTCGATTTTTGCCGAACAAATCAATGCTTCATTTTGTTATTACCTACAGAATAGCTTATAAATCTTATTGCAATTCTGTTAAGTTTCAATATCTCTCTAAATCCAAGTGAGTGCGTGGTATCGTTAAAGGGCTGTGACAGCCGATTTGGCCACAACTCACTTCTTTTTTTGTATCCCCCTCGAAATGTGCTTTCCTCGCGACTTTCACAATGCGTGGTCTATAAAAGACTACTTTCGGCGTTCGAGAGTTATAAAACTATAGTTGTAGCGATTTTTCTCATCGGCTTGGTGGTCTTCACGCTCCACTTCGCGCCAGCTATCGGGGTCGATGGCGGGAAAAAACGCATCGGCACCCTCAAATCGGGCATGTATAGCGGTGAGATAGAGGCGGTCGACCATATCGATGGTCGAAGCATAGAGTTGTGCTCCACCTATAATAAAACATTCGCCGGGCATCGATGCCTCGGCTATGGCTTGCTCTATGCTCGCGCACACCTTGGCTCCCTCGGCATGATAATCAGGCTGTCGGCTCACCACTATGTTTTCGCGCCCGGGCAGAGCGCCCTTGGGCAGCGACTCGAATGTGCGGCGACCCATGATGATGGTATGCCCCATGGTTATGGTCTTGAAATGCTTCAAGTCGGCGGGCAGGTGGCACAAGAGTCCGTTATCCTTGCCTATCGCTCTGTCGTCGGCTATCACCACTATTGCTGAAAGTGACATATCTGTTAATGATTTTGTGTCGGTGCAAATAAAAATGATGTTTTGAGAATATTATTATCGCTGCGGCATCACACAGCCACCACGCCCTTGATGGCGGGATATGGATCATAGCCCTCGAGGTGGAAATCTTCGTATTTGAAGTCGAAAATGCTCTTCACATCGGGATTAATCACCATCTTGGGCAGCTGGCGCGGGGTGCGGGTGAGTTGCTCATGCACTTGGTCGAAGTGATTGGTGTAGATGTGAGCATCGCCGAGGGTGTGGATGTATTCACCGGGCTCCAATCCGGTGACCTGTGCCACCATCATGAGCAACAAGGCATACGAAGCGATGTTGAACGGCACGCCGAGGAAAATGTCGCCGCTGCGCTGATAGAGCTGCAGACTGAGTTTGCCATCAGCCACATAAAACTGGAAAAACGAGTGGCACGGCGGCAAAGCCATGTGTGGCACCTCAGCCACATTCCATGCGCTCACTATGATGCGACGGCTGTCGGGGGTGTTCTTTATTTGGTCGATGGCTTGGGCTATTTGGTCGATATGTCCGCCTTCGTAATCGGGCCACGAACGCCATTGATAGCCATAGATATGGCCCAAATCGCCGTTTTCGTCGGCCCATTCGTTCCATATGCGCACGCCGTTTTCTTGCAGATAGTGCACATTGGTGTCGCCCTTCAAGAACCAGAGCAACTCATATATTATCGACTTCAAGTGCACCTTCTTGGTGGTGAGCAACGGAAAACCGTCGGCAAGGTTGAAGCGCATTTGGTAGCCAAACACGCTTTTGGTGCCCGTGCCTGTGCGGTCGCTCTTCTCCACTCCGTTGGCGAGCACGTGCTTTACTAAATCGAGATATTGTTTCATCGCTTGTTTTTTGTTAGTAATTAGTGCAAATTTAGCAAAATTTGCTGATTTTTACTAACTTTGCTAAAAACGAATTATATATGCAGATTTGGGTAAATATCAATGGCGTTCAGAGCGGCCCTATATCGCGTGAGGCGCTCGCCGAAATCGTTACCGACCCTTCGGTAACTTATGTGTGGCATCAAGGAATGAGCAACTGGGAACGAATCGACCGGCTGCCGGAGTTTGCCGACATTGTAGCAGCAGCCCCAAAAGTCCCAGCCGTGCCGGAAATACCGGCAGAGCCGGCAGAGCCGGAATTGTCTGACCAGTCTGACTCGTCTGACCAGTCTGACGGGTCCGACTTGTCCGAGAAGTCTTCTGCTGCCGCTTCGGCTTCGCCAAGCACGGGCAGCTGCGTTCCGCCTATCCCTCCTGCGGTTCCTAACATTCCTCACTACTATGCTCCTCAGCCTCAATATTATCAGCAACCGTATCAGCAACCACAACCCGCCGACAAGATTCCGTCCACTTACATGGCGTGGTCGATATTATTCACCATACTGTGCTGCAATGCTGTGGGCGTGATTGCCATAGTGTTCAGCGCACTCACTTCGCAAAACATCAATAGCGGCAATCTTGCTCTGGCTCAACGCTATAGCGACTATGCTGCCTATGCCATCATCGGCACCATAGTTTCGAGCTTGATTCTCTCTCCGTTGCAATTTTTGATGATGCTGTTATGAGCACCCGGCACATAATAATGATTGCGCTCGTGGCAGTGGCATTGCTGTGCGCTGCCGGCATATATTATTTCTACGACCCCTCGCTCAATGGTTTCTTTCCGCGATGCCCATTTCTGAGCATCACCGGTTGGCGTTGCCCGGGATGTGGCTCGCAACGCGCCATCCACGCTATTCTGCACGGCGATTTAGCCACGGCGTGGCATTTCAATGCCATGATGGTGGTGTCGTTACCCGTTTTGGCGGTTTACACCTTCGCCGAATTTACACGCTCGCGATTTCCTCGATTTTATTGCGCCGTTAATAAGCCCGCCTTCATTTGGGGCATATTCGTAGCGGTGATTGCCTGGTGGCTGAGCCGCAACATCTTCGGCTGGTAAACACAGCCTCACGTCTACACATTATTTATATATAGGGAACAAAAAGTCGGTTTACACATTATTTATATATATAGCAAAGTGGCGGTACTCTCACGAGCACCGCCACTCTTCGTTTTTTACATATTCTTAGTAAATCACTTTATAAGGATCTTTGTAGATTTCATATTATCAGCTTTCACTACGTAAACGCCCTTTTCCAACGAGGTGACGTCGATTTCGGTAGTTGCGCCGTCGCCTTCAGCCATTGCTACTTCCTGACCGTTTATGCTGTAGATAGCTATCTTGCCTTCCACGCCGTTCACTGTTACGATGCCATTGGCTACTGTAACGTCGATTTCAGCCATTTCCACTTCGTCGATGCCTGTGAAGATAGCACCTGCCGAGATTGTTGGAGTGTACACTTGCGAGTTCTTGAGCTCGTTGTTGGTAGTGTTCATTGTCACGTAGAAGTCGTAGGTCTTCACTTCGTTGATGGCGAGCTTGCCGGTCTTGCCTGCTTCGCGTTCGTAGATGTCGATTACTTCCACTTCGGTAGTAGTAGCGTCTACTGTTTTCATCAACTGATATTCAGTTTCTTCGCCTTTGATGCGACGATATACGCTGTATGATTGTGCTTGAGTGTCGCTGTAGTAGTTCTTTGCAGCCCAGTTAACTTTTGTGCTTACGTAGATTGTACCGTTCGATGGGATGAGAGCTGCAGCTATGCTACCGTTGGTATTAACCACCAATTCGTTTTGAGCACCTGTGTAGGTTACTGGGGCGCTTGCGCTGCCGTAGGTGTTTTTGCTATCGTCGTAGTGAGCCACTGAGTAACCCCAACTTGCCACGTAGTTGCCGTTGCCGGTTTCGCCTATTGCGATAGGAGCATTATCTACAAAGTCGGTGTAAACCAATTTACCCTCAGAGTTCAATGCAATTTCTTCGGTAGTGTTGCGGAGCGAGAAAGTGCCGTTTCCGTTGTCAACCAAGTCGGCAATCTGTTCGCCGTTGCGGTAGATGTAGTAGCCTGTGCCGATACCGGTGTTGGCTGGAGTGAACTCCACTTCGTTGTGGAAAGTTTCGTCGATGTCGCTCTTGTTTTCGTCAGGAGTACCCGAGCGGTGAGCTTCAACTGCCAATGCATTCACCTTAGCGTTAGCGATGGTGGCTTTGTTAGAGTAGTGTTCTTCGAAGTCGTTGCCTGCAGGCACTTTCAATACCAACTGGTAGGTAGCGTCCTTGCTTTCGCCTGCTTTAGTGGTAAATTCTTCGGTGTAAGCACCGGTTTCGGCATTGTTGGCTATCTGAGCCACGAGCTCGGCAAGCGAGATGTTTGCGTCGGTTACTTTCACGGTCTTTACTGCCACACCTTGAGCATTGCTTTCGTCAACACGGATGAGCGAGAGTTCTGCACCTTCAGCCAATGTCACTGCTGCGTGTGCTGCTGTTTCGGCTGCCACGAGGCTGTTGCGGAATGTGTTGGCACCGGCTTTATTGTTTGCTGTAGGATCGTATTTCGAAGTGCCGCCCGAGAGAAGAGTCAATGAGAATGGAGCGGTGCCCGGTATGTTCACTGTAACGATGTTCGACTGTGTTTCAGCCATCTTGGCATTGATGTCGCTCTTCATCACTTGCGAACGAACGCGATAGTATACTGTGTAACCTATCACCTTGGTGGTTTCGTCGAAGTCCTTGAGTTCGGTGTCAACGAATTTCTTGCCTGCAGTACTACGTACATCGTTGCCGCTCACTTCCTTGAGGCTTGCCGGAGATACTTCTTCCCAGTAGGCTCTTTCATTGTGTCGTATTGTGTGGCCTTTTGAACCTCGTTTTCAGCATACTTGTCGAATACGGTGCTCCAGTTGAGTGCTACGTTGTAGTTGCATGCGTTGCCTGTATTTCCGTTTGCCTGAAGAGTTGCCTCTGCCATTGTCACGTTGTAGAAGAATACGTAAGGCACTGCCTTTTTCTTGTAAGTCTGAACTGCTTTATAATTACTCCAAGGCTTGGTGGTAGAGTATTTTTCACCCCTATATTCCTTTTTGAATGATACATAATCACCATCCTCATCTATGCAATACAAATCTTCTGTTATGTTATTAACTTTATATCTGCCATTATTAGACACATAATAAATATCGCCTTTTTCATACGATGTGGTTGTGCTTGGAACATACAAGAAAGCTGTGAAGTTGTGGAGAGGAGCTTCGTCGTCTTCCTTGTCGTTGAGAGTGATATAGTGGTTGGTTTCGAGCGATGTGTCGCAGTCGTGTGGTGCCGGGAAGGGTTCGCCGTCCTTCAGGTTGTTCCACTTTGCTGTCAGATCGGAGTAACCGATGCTTCCGGCCTTGCTTTCATCTACGTAGCTATATTCGTTGTAGTAAGCAAATGCCATATCGTCATTCCAAGTCTGACCTGATTTTGCCTTTTTGGCACGAACTATGAAGAAGAACTTATTGGCGTTCTTGGCTTGATAGGTGTAGAACGTACCTGTAGAGGTCTCTTGCTTGCTATCGTCTTGAACCTTGTCGATTAGCGTTACGCCGCTGTTAACTTGGTCGTAAACTGAGTATTCGCCACTAATGTTACCCACCCAATAGTTGTTGATTCCTACGAAGTATACATCACCTACGTTGTTGTTTGGAGTGGTGGTAATGGTGTAAGACGTACCCGAACCTGTAGCGCCACAGATGTCTTTCAACCAAGAGGCGAGTTCAGTGGTTCTACCTGACTCAACGAGAGTCTTACCGCCGGTACGAAGTGAGCCGGCAAATACGTTTGCATTAAACAATACTAATGCTGCTACCAATGTTAAAAACGATTTTTTCATAACGCAATCCTTAATTCTATCGATTTACTAAATAATTTAATTTACTAATTCTCGTTCGCGATGAGGAACTTTTCTTATCAAGTTACCAACAATTTTTATTTTCTTTCTTCGTTCCTTATCGTGATATCGTCACGCCTTATCAAGTTTTCGTTTGCGTTTCCGATGCCACAAAGTTATAACCGCCTATATACGCTTTCCTAATATTTTTTGGGCTTTAAGAAACGATTTACCAAAATTAACACGCCATTTAACATTTAAAAGTTTGTAAAAAATTTTATCTTACTGATTATCTGCACTTTAATTTTTCAAACAATTTCTTCCAAAAATAAACGCACGAAAAATACCGAAAATCCGGGGGCTGAAATGTAAAAAGCATCCCGAAACGGTTAGGTTTCGGGATGCTTAATATGTAAAAATCGTAGATTCGTTATATAGCGATTTTCTGCAACCAATCGCAGTTTTTGCGCTATTCTGCAGCCACGGCTTTGAGTGTTCCTATCTGCTTTACGGTCACCTTCGACGGGGTACCTTTATACAGGAGTTTTCCTGTACCCGAGCCTCGCAGATAGAGTTCGCCGCCATCTACGGCGCACAACACTCTGCCGGTTCCAACTATGCGGCACGACACGTCCTTCGACATGAGTTCGTATGCATTGATTTCGCCCTTGCCCACATTGCTGGCTTCGAGTTTCTGACACTTGCCGTTAAGTTCTATCTCGCCCTTTCCGGTGTTGATGGAGGCGTTAACTATAGTGGCTTCTATGTTCTTGGCAATAAGCTTTCCGTTGCCCGATATTTTAAGTTTTATTTCGCTGACATTCTTTGATTTAGCATCGAGTGTAACAGTGCCGTCGCTGCTGTTTTCCACACTTTCGGGTTCGCCCACAAACACCTTCACACGAGGCAACGCCACGGGGTTGTTGGTGTTGTCGGTCTGTATGGTGAGGCGGCCCTTTGTGTTGTTCTCAAATAGCAATCGATCCACGGCTTCGCTATTGGCAAAAAACACCACGATTCCTGCCGAATCGGCATCGCAAACCACATCCACGTCGATGTCGTTGAGCACTCGCACATGACGAATTTCGCCAAAATTCTTCTCATAACGATGCACGGCTGCCATAGCGGAGCTCATCACGCCGAGCATCAGCAAAAAAATCAATTTCCTTTTCATTTCGCAATTAGCCTAAATTTGTTTTTTTAATTTCCCTTTTTAATTATATAGTCGATTTATGTTAATATATCGTTTTCGATATGATTCAATATGTCATTGAGTTCGGCGAACGTATTGGCTTGCAGCATAGCCACACGCGTGTCGCGGAAATTGGGTATCCCCTTAAACAGGGGCGTTGCAGCCAGGTGGCGGCGTATGTGCAAGATGCCTCGATACTCATCTATTCGGTCGATACTTTCGTCGATTTGGCGGCGCAGCAGACCCATCTTGTAGTGCGAGTCAAGGCCCTCTATCGGTGTGCCATGCTCAAGGTAATATTTCATCTCGCGGAATATCCACGGACACCCTATCGATGCTCTGCCCACCATTATGCCGTCCACACCATAGCGGTCATAATATTCAGCCAACTTCTGCGGAGTGGTGATATCTCCGTTGCCGATGATGGGGATATGTATGCGTGGATTATTCTTCACCTCGCCTATGAGAGTCCAGTCGGCTTCGCCGGTATACATCTGCGACCGGGTGCGTCCGTGAATGGTTAGTGCCTGTATGCCGCAATCCTGCAACTGCTCGGCAAGTGTGGTGATTATCAGATTATTGCAATCCCACCCGAGGCGGGTTTTCACCGTCACCGGAATCTTCACCGCATTCACCACGGCGCGCGTTATTTCGAGCAGCAACGGTATGTTGCGAAGCATGCCCGAACCGGCTCCTTTGTTAGCCACTTTCTTTACCGGACAGCCGAAATTGATGTCGAGGATGTCGGGACCGGCAGCCTCGGCTATCTTGGCAGCCTCCACCATCGAATCCACATCTCGGCCGTAGATTTGAATCGCCGCAGGGCGCTCTCCGGCTTGTATGCAAAGCTTTCGGGTGGTGCTGTTGATGTTTCTTATCAGTGCATCGGCAGAAACAAACTCGGTGTACACCATATCGGCACCCTGCTCGCGACAAATCAGTCGGAACGAGGGGTCGGTAACGTCCTCCATGGGAGCCAACATCACCGGACGGGGGCCTAAATCAATGTTTCCTATCTTCATTTCTTCCTGTCTGAAATTTTGTCGTACAAAATTATTATATTTTACCAAACTATACAAAGGCACACTCCAATTAGAACAGCATCAGTGCCATTTTGAACAAAAAAAGTGTGCAAAATGTCGTCGACATATTCACCACAAGCTGCGATTGCCTCGGCAAAGGCTGTTTACACCGATTGCAGCTGCGTGATTCCGCCCAATATCGCCACAGCTTCCTGCACGGTGGGCACATCGGATATGAGCATGGAGTGCTTGCCGCGCACCTCGCGCAATTTGCATCGCAACGGATTGGCTTGCAGATAATTGAGTATCCTGCCAAATGCTGCCGACTGATAATATGCCTTATTTTCCTCACCCACGAAGTAGATATACATGCCATGCTGCTTGAGCACCACCTTTTCGATGCCGAGCGAGCGTGCTATGCGGCGCAGCGACACTATGCGTATCAGTTCGGCTGCCTCGTGCGGAATGCGACCAAAGCGGTCCTCCAGGCGCTTGCGGAACTCGAGCACATCGGTCTCGCGTTGCATATTGTCGAGTTCTTGATACAAGCTTATGCGCTCGCCTTCTTGCGGCACATACGACGCCGGGAACATGAGTTCCATGTCGCTCTCTATCACGCAGTCGGATGCAAAAGCTTGCTCTTCGGCATCGGCAAGCTGCTCCTTGCGGTCGGCAAATGTGTCGGCAAACTCCTCGGTGGAGAGTTCGAACACTGCCTCGCGGAGTATTTTCTGATAGGTTTCGTAGCCGAGATCGGCTATAAAACCGCTTTGTTCGGCTCCGAGCAGATTGCCGGCGCCGCGTATGTCGAGGTCTTGCATGGCTATGTGTATGCCGCTGCCAAGGTCGGAAAAACTCTCAATGGCTTGCAGACGGCGTCGCGATACGGGCGTCAACGGATTGCCGGGAGGCACAAGCAGATAGCAGAAGGCCTTGCGTGAACTGCGTCCCACACGACCGCGCAACTGATGCAATGCGCTCAAACCGAAGCAATGGGCATTGTTGATGATAATGGTGTTGACATTGGGCATATCGATGCCGTTCTCGATGATGGTGGTGGCTATGAGCACATCGTAGTCGTGATTGGCGAAGTCGATAATCACTTGCTCGAGGTTCTCGGGCTTCATCTGGCCATGGCCCACCACCACGCGGGCATCGGGCACTATGCGATGCACCATATTCTCGAGGTGCGACAAGCCGTCGATGTGATTGTTAACGATAAACACCTGACCGTTGCGCGACATCTCGAAATTGATGGCTTCGCGCAGTATGTCATCGTCGAGGGTATTCACCGAGGTGAGTATGGGATAGCGGTTGGCAGGCGGGGTGTTGAGGGTGCTCAGGTCGCGCGCGCCCATAAGCGAAAATTGCAGGGTGCGCGGTATGGGTGTAGCACTCATGGTGAGCGAATCCACATTTACCTTCATCTGCTTTAATTTCTCCTTCACCGACACGCCGAATTTCTGTTCTTCGTCAACCACGAGCAAACCTAAATCCTTGAATTTTATGCCTTTACCAAGAATTTTATGCGTGCCAATGAGTATATCTATCTTGCCTTCGGCGAGGTCGGCGGCTATCTGAGTCACATCCTTGGCCTTGCGGGCGCGGCTGAGATATTCCACCCGCACGGGGAAGTCGCGCAAGCGGTCGCGGAAGGTGGTATAGTGCTGGAATGCGAGCACCGTGGTGGGCACCAGCACCGCAGTCTGCTTGCCGTCGATGGCGGCTTTGAAGGCAGCTCGAATGGCTATTTCGGTCTTGCCGAAGCCCACGTCGCCACATATCAGGCGGTCCATAGGGCGTTCGCTCTCCATATCGGCTTTCACGGCATTGGTAGCCTTGAGTTGGTCGGGGGTATCTTCGTAGATAAACGAAGCCTCGAGTTCGTTCTGCATATATCCGTCGGGCGAGAAGGCAAAACCTTTCTGCGACTTGCGTGCGGCATAGAGGCGAATCAGGTCGCGAGCTATGTCCTTGAGTTTGCTCTTGGTGCGCTCCTTCACTCTGTTCCAAGCGCCGCTACCCAGTTTGTTGAGGCGTGGCGGCTCGCCCTCTTTGCCTCGATATTTCGAGAGTTTGTGCAGCGAGTGAATCGACACAAACACCACATCGTTGTTGAGATAGGTGAGTTTTATCATTTCCTGAGGCGTGCCGTTGATGTCGGTACGCACCAATCCGCCGAAGCGACCCACGCCGTGGTCGATGTGCACCACATAGTCACCCACCTCTATCTGGTTGAGTTCCTTGAGCGAAAGCGCCAATTTGCCGCCGCGGGCTCGGTCGCTCTTGAGGCTGTATTTGTGGAAACGGTCGAAAATCTGATGGTCGGTAAAGACGCACAACTTCAGGTCGTGGTCGATAAATCCCTCGTGGAGGGTACGCAGCACGGGCACGAAGGTGATATCGTCGCCGCGGTCGTCGAAAATGGCTTTCAGACGGTCGATTTGCTTCTCGCTGTCGGAAAGTATCATGAGTCGGTAGCCGTCGCGCAAAAAGTTGGTAAACGACTGCCCTATGAGTTCAAAATTCTTATGATAGATGCCTTGAGGACTGCATTTCAGCGTCATTCGGGCTTTCTCATCGCCCTTTGGGGCCTCGCCAAGGTGATAGGATATAAGCGAAAAATCGGCAAATTCGCGTTCGAAGGTGTCGTAATCCACCACCTTGCTCATGGCATCGGCATCGTAGTCTTGTGCTACAAGGGCGCTGCCAGAGATGGTCTGACTACATATATCTTTCACTCGCGAGAGCATCCACGCGCTATCGTGGCACACCACCACGGCATCGGTGCCTATGTAGTGAAGCAGCGACACGCCGCGTGAGTCCGACGAACCGCTATTACTCATCACAAACACCTCATCTATCTTCTGCTCAGAGAGTTGGGTTTCTACATTGAAGGTGCGAATGCTGTCGATATCGTCGCCGAAAAAGTCGATGCGATAGGGCAACTCATTGCTGAATGAATAGACGTCGAGAATCGAACCTCTCACCGAGAATTGCCCGGGCTCGTAGACGTAATCCACTTGCACAAATCCGAGTTCGCGCAGGCGCTTGGCTGTTTGGTTCATATCCGCCACGCCGCCGCTGCGCAGTGCTATGGTGTTTTGGTCCACATCTTGGCGCTCAGCCACGCGCTCGGCTATGGCCTCGGGATAGGTCACCACCCATCGCAGCTCTTTGCTTTCGCTCCAACGGTTGAGCACCTCGGTGCGCAAAATCTCGTTGGGAGCGTCCTTCTGCCCGTATTTTATGTCGCGCTTATATCCCGAAGGGAATATCAGCACTTGGTGGTCGTCGGTTATCTGGCAGAGGTCGTGATATAGGTAGCCTGCCTCATCGAGGTCGTTGGCAACGATGAGATACGGCACTTTGCGTCGAGGCAAGCGCGAAAACAGCATTGCCGGGGCTGAGCCCGCCAAGCCGTCTATCATTATTCGTTTCTTGCCTTTGTGCGAGAGCAGTTGCTTCACTGCCGCAGTGCGTGCCGCACTGTTAAAGAGGTCTGAAAGTTCGTTGATTTCCACTATCTTATTACTACTTTTTCTTCTTTTCGGTGCTGCGAGTATCACCATCGAGCGCAAGGATGCGGCGATATTCGCCGGGGGTGCTCATCGTCTTTTCCACCTCATTGAGGCACTTGTCGCTGTTGAGCGTATATTCCACCCTGCCGGGCTCATAATAGAATCGGCGCATCACCACATCGGCTATCATATCGCTTATTGCATCGCGATTGTGGTCGAGGTCGTGATTGAGGTCGTGCTTGAGCATCTTGGCAAGCACATCAAACTGAGCCTTCACCGAGTCGTTGGCATAACCTTCTATCTCAGCCACTTGGCGCAGTCGGTCGAGTCCTAATTCGCACACCTTGTCGTAGTTGAACTTATCGGGGGCGATGGTAGCCTTGAAATCGGCAAACATCTCATCGGTAACCTTAAAATCGGCAGGAGCCGCCACACTATCGTGAGTATTGCAGTATTTTATGGCATAGTCGTATGCCCAATTACCCACATATATGTTGTAGAGCAAGCGGTTTACGCTGTCGGATTTGATTTTCAAGTCGGGTGTGATGCCGCCGCCATCGCGCACCTCACGACCGTGAGCAGTGTGAAACACATTGGTGAGGCTATCGGCCACACGCTTTGCCTTGCCGTCGGCATCGCGTTGCGAATAGTCGATTTCCTGTATGAGGCGTCCGCTGGGGATGTAATATTTGGCAATAGTCACCTTCAAGAGTCCCTTGTAGGGCAAAGGGCGAGTGGTCTGCACCAAACCCTTGCCGAACGAACGAGAGCCCACTATCACGGCGCGGTCGAGGTCCTGAAGAGCACCTGCCACAATTTCCGACGCCGACGCCGAATTGCCATCTACAAGCACAAAAAGCGGAATCTTGGTGTCGATGGGCTTTTGTGTGGTCTTATACACCTTGGTGTCGGTGGTTTGGCGACCGCGAGTCTGAAGCACTTCGGTACCCTTGGGCACAAAGAGTCCCACCACCTTCACAGCCTCTTCGAGCAAGCCGCCGGTGTTGCCGCGCAAGTCGAGCGCTATGCTCTCTACCGCGGGATTGGCTTTCAACACCTCAAGGGCTTCTTTCACAGCCGAGCCGGTGCGCTCGTTGAAGGTAGAAACATTGATATATCCTATATTTCCACGCTTTACGCCATAATAAGGCACCGGATTGACGCGAATCTTATCGCGAATAAGCGTAAAGGTCTTAATGCTATCGGTCACATAAGGGCGCTTCACGGTCACAGTTATCGTGGTTTTGGGCGTACCCTTGAGCATGGCACTCACCTGCTCGGTGCTGTAGCCTGTCACATTAACTGTGTCGATTTTCAGAATATTGTCGCCCGCCTTAATGCCTGCATTTGCCGATGGCGTGCCTATCTGCGGCTCGGAGAATATCACCACCGAGTCGCGCTTCTGAATATATGAGCCCACACCGCCATATTCGCCGGTGGTTATCGCGCGCAAAGTCTCTTCTTCGCGCTCGGGATAGTATTCGGTGTAGGGGTCGAGCGAACCAAGCATATAGCCCAAAGCATTTTCTATCGACTTCTCCACATCGATGGTGTCGACATAATATGTATTGAGTTCCTTAAATGCACTGGTGAAAATCTTTATGCCGCGCGCTATGGCTGCATTGTCATTTTTCTTATACTCTCCACTCGCCAATGCCGGCAAAATTGCCGCCACAAGCATTACCAATAATATATTTCGAGATTTATTATTCATTTCCTTCCTATTTTGTTGGCAAAAATACTACTATCTTTTCTATTTATATAGATAATTCGGCTTAAAAATAATTTAATTAGCAAAAAAATTGCAGTTTTTTTGTTCCAAGTGTTGCATATTTCAAATAAAGGCAGTACTTTTGCATCGCAATTCACGGAAAAGTCCGTTGAAAAGCTGAAAACAAAAACTGCTTCAATAGCTCAGTTGGTTAGAGCACCTGACTGTTAATCAGGGGGTCGTTGGTTCAAGTCCATCTTGAAGCGCTAATAATAGTAAAGTAACATGCTTCAATAGCTCAGTTGGTTAGAGCACCTGACTGTTAATCAGGGGGTCGTTGGTTCAAGTCCATCTTGAAGCGCAAACCAACAAAAAATCCTGTCAATCGCAAGATTGGCGGGATTTTCTAATTTATTTCACCCACAACATTGAGGTCAGACCTGTCCGACCCGTCAGACCTGTCCGACAAAAACCAAAACCTCCACCCATTTTTCATAAAAAAGCACGAAATCAAACTTTTTTATGCCTAAAAACATCGAAAAAAGTTGGATTTCGTGCAAAATCGCGGTTGTTTGCCATCGCAAGGCACTCCTTACGAAACAAATAAGCCATCTAATGTTACCTCGCTGTGCACAATACTTGAGTATTTTCCATCAGCCACTCCAAAAGTTGTGACAAAAGTATGCACTAAAGCCATCTTGTTTTTGGTTTTATCTTTAAACAGTGCCATCCTGTTGCGCAATCGTTCCTCATAATCAGCCGTAATGCGAAATTCCCCCTGACTGAATTTCATCTCACAAAGATGGATTATTCGGTCGGCTCTCTCAATAATGAGGTCGATCTGCGAACCTTTTACCGCTTTCGACTTGTCGGCAGGGTCAAACCAGGTCGACACCTCAGTGGCAACTCCTCCTATACCCAGCGACTGACGAATCTGGCGAATATGCATCAAGCACAAAAGTTCAAATGTCAAACCCAACCATGACTCTACACTATGTGAGGCCATATGATGTTGCCACCATTGTTCATCATAGAAATCTATATTAGGCTCAATATATTTTAAATAGAATAAAGTATAGAAGTCGGTTAACTTATAGATAATATCATTATTCTTTTTGCCATAATACTTAAACCTCATCACAAAATCACAGCGCTCCAAATTGTTAAGAATCTTCGCCAAGCGTTTGCCATCAATACCGGTAATTTTTGCTATTTCTCCACTTGTCATTCCACCTCGTCGGTCGGCCAATAGATGCACAATATCCACATACTTATCGGCATGCACAAACAGAGCATTATACAATTCCTCAAACTCCAATCGCAGCGCTCCACCCCGAGCAAAACAAAGTCGATCCACATTTTGCACCAAACTTTCCTTAACATTAAAAAGGCTCAAATAAAATGGAATACCGCCAAAAAGCATATAGCACTGTGCTATTTGAAATCTATCCCACAAGCAACCACGCCACTGCAAATATCGCTCTGTCTCGCTCAAAGTAAAGGGGCGAAGATATATCTGACATGTAATTCGAGCATGCAGACCACCCTGGTTTTCCACAAGATTATCAATCATCCACGATGTAGCCGAACCACTTGCCACAAACACTATATCATTGCGGCGAGCCGCCCATCCGTTCCAAAAATTCTCGAAAGCTTCGGTAAAGTTCGAACGAAGGGAGTCAATCCAAGGCATTTCGTCTACAAACACCACTTTCTTACGAGTGGCTGGCAGAGATGCCAGATAATCCTCCAAAGCATCGAATGCCTCAAACCAATCGGCAAACTTGGGCGCAGCAGCAGTTCCCGTTGCCTGCTTAATAGCCTTGGCAAAGTTGCGAAGTTGGAGCCGTTGCGATAGTTTATGCCCACCCACAAAGGAGAAATCATAAGTCTCATTGAAGAATTGGTCGACCAAAAATGTCTTGCCTACACGCCTTCGGCCATAGACAATTACAAGTTCCGAACGGTCTGAATCCAAACATCGCTGCAACTCTGCCATTTCTTTTTCTCTGCCTATAATCTTGCGATTTTCCATAATCTATGCCTTAATAATTCTTACCACAAAAATACCCTTTTTTCACCAAAAAAGCACGAAATCAAACTTTTTTATGCCTAAAAACATCGAAAAAAGTTGGATCTCGTGCAAAATAGCGGTTTTTAGAGGGTAATCTACCCCCGTCAGATATGTCCGACCGGTCTGACCCGTCCGACATCCCCCACCTTTTAAAACGAGAGCGAGAGTGAGGCTTGCATGCCTTGGGCGGTGGGGCGAACTGAAAATGCGGCGTTGCGCCTTGCATCGTTGCCGTAGATTAGTCCGAGCACCTCATTCACCGGGTCAATCAGAAACAATGTGATGTTTCCCAAAAGGCGCGAGCCAAACAGGCTCGTGTCGTCTTGCAATATGCGGCGCTTCAACTTATAGAACGCTTCGCCCATTATTGCACCCACGATGGGCGTGATAAACATATCCTGATAGGACGGAATCTCGTTAAACGCCTCGATGCCGTATTCCCAAAATATGGTGGAAACTGCAAATCCGTAGAGAAACGAATTGATGGCACTGCAGCCTTGAGTGCGGGCGCTCATGTAATAGGCTGCGCCGCCATAGGGATGCAGTACATAATTGAACACCCAATTATCTTTATCCCACACCGGGCCCTCGCGAACGTGATTCCACCAGCGCTCAAACAGCGGCGTGTCGCGAATCTCTTTCTTGTTCCACGCCGTGGCATCTTCGGGCAGAAGTTCGAGCACACCAAGCGTCAACACTCCCGCTGCATAGAGCGTGGCTGTGTTGATTACCAACTTCTTCACGTTAGGCATATTCTCGCTGAGCGAATAAGGTAAGTCGTAAATAGTGGGCTTATAGCTCGGCTGCGGCATCGTGTCGGCTTCGAAATACACATCGTCCTGCGGCAATGAATCGGTGGGGTGCACAGCGTAACAGTCGGCACACGAAGCAGTTGCCACAACTTGTGTGCAAAACATAACCAATAGCACTGCAAGCACCCTATTTAATTTTATATACTTTAGGTTACAAATCATTGTTTTCAAAATTTCCCTTGCCTCTTACTATGTAGGCGATGCTAAATTAGCAACAAAACAGCACCACAATGTGTTCGTTTTGGCATCAAAAAAGTTCAAATTTTCAACTCGAGGAACTTCAAACCACTTTTCGCGCCTTTTTGGCAAATATTACCTCTCTGCAACAACTTATGCTGCAAAGCCACTTTGATTATTTGCCATAATTTGCTTACTTTGCAGTGTAAAACCAAAATAATAGCACTACGATAGTGTCGTAACAAGAATCTGAAACATTTACTCTAAAAAACAAAACCTATGTATCGCTACATTCTACTACTTTTGAGCATCCTGCCGTTTTGCATACAAGCCGCACCCGCCAAGGTGTATAATCTAAAGGACTACGGCGTAACGCCACGATCGGCGAAGGCGGCTTCAGCCATCAATGCTGCATTGCAACGCATCAAACAAGATGCCAATGGCTCTGAGGTAACCGTGCGCCTCGAGAAAGGCACCTATCGCCTATCGCCCGACGATGCCCCCGACCGAATCTATTATATCTCCAATCACGACCAAGTGGTGCATCACCCCACCGGCGTTGCCATTGAGGGTTGGGAAGGTCTCACTTTCGACGGCGCAGGCAGCACTCTGCTCTGCGAAGGTCGCATGCTGCCCATGAGCATTGTGGGCTGCACCGATGTCACCGTAAAAAACCTTCACATCGACTTTGCCACTCCTCACATTTCGCAAGTAACCATAGTGAGCAACGACGATAGCGGCATCACTTTCCGCCCCTCGAGCGAGGTCAACTGGGATATCGACGACCAAAAGCGCTTCACTGCTCACGGCAAGGACTGGACGCTGCACTACTACACCGGCATTGCCTTCGACGGCAACACTTACCACATAGTGCCGCAAACCAGCGACTTGAGCATCAATCTCAGCGATTGCTCCCGACAAGGCGACTTGGTGAAAGCCCCCAACTGGAAGGATAGCCGCCTCCCGGTGGGCACTCGCTTGGCTCTCCGCTCCTACCACCGCCCGCACCCTGCCGTGTTTATGGAAGCCGATATTCGCACCCTGCTCCGCAATGTGAGTGTTCACTATGCCGAAGGCATGGGCTTGGTGGCTCAAATGTGTACCGATATCCACCTCGACGGCTTCAATGTGTGCCTGGCTAAAGGTTCGCAGCGCTATTTCACCACTCAAGCCGATGCCACCCACTTTGTGCAATGCCGCGGCACACTCATCTCCGAAAACGGCCTCTACGAAGGCATGATGGACGATGCCATCAATGTGCATGGCGTGTATCTACGCGTGCGCCAACGCATCAACAATCGCACCCTGCGCTGCCGATTTGAGCACAACCAAACCTTCGGCTACAAATGGGGCGAACCGGGCGACTCGGTGGTGTTTGTCCGCTCTGCCACTATGGACCAACTGCCCTTCACAGCCACTATTCGCAGCATCAACACCGCCGGAGGCCCTATTGCAGGAACTTTGGAATACATCATCACCCTCGACCGCGACCTGCCTGAAGAAATCTCCGACAAAGAGGGCTACGGCATTGAAAACATAACTTGGACTCCCGAAGTGGTGTTCCGCAACAGCACCGTACGCAACAATCGCGCTCGTGGTGCCCTATTCTCTTCGGCTCGCGCTACCGTGTGCGAGGACAATTTCTTCGACCACACCTCGGGCACTGCCATTCTGCTCTGCGGCGACTGCAACGGTTGGTACGAAAGCGGCCCGGTGCGAAATATCGTAATTCGTCGCAACCGATTCCTCAATGCGCTCACCAATATGTTCCAGTTTACTAACGCCGTGATTTCAATCTATCCCGAAATTCCCAATATCAAAGAGTCGAAGACCTACTTCCATGGCGGGTCGGAAAACGCCATCGTCATCTGCGACAACATATTCGAAACCTTCGATTCGCCGCTGATATATGCCAAGAGCGTGGATGGAATAGTGGTGCGCGACAACAAAGTGACTTATAATCACGACTTTAAGCCTTTCCACTGGAATCAAAAAGCTGTGCTGCTCGAGCACTGCACTCGCGCCCGCGTGCAAGATTTCCCCGAAAGGAAATAACTTAGTGCCTTCTTTCCACCCATTCAGCCGATGCTTTTCTCCACACAAAGCATCGGCTGAACTTTTCTGTTTGTTAACAAACACTAAAAGCAACACAAGGCAAAAATCACACTTTCACGTTATCGCTATCAATCAACCGTTTGCACATACAGCCCTCAACCGGCATACACATATTTTAAGAATATTAACTTGTTTTAACTATATATTCATCTCCAAAAAATTGGTGCTAAGCATCGTCAATCACTAACTTTACGACAACAAAATTATTAACCTAAAATCTCATAAGAACATCATGGCAGTAATAGCACTCGACCTGGGCGGCACCAAGATAGCAAGTGCCATCATCGATAACGACGGCAACATACGATATAAGCACAAAAACCTACTGAGTGGTCGCAAGGGGCACGATGTGGGCAAACTGATTATCGAGAACATCAATCGACAATTAGAGAAAGCTGCCTACCTCAAAATCCCCATCGAAGCCATAGGTTTGTGCGTGCCGGGAAGCGTCAATCCCGACACAAAGCGGGTGTGGGCGCCAAATATTCCCGAATGGGAGAACTATCCCATCGCTGAGGAAATAAAGCAACACATCTCTAACCACAACATCGAAGTATATGTAGACAACGACCGCAGTTGCGCCATCTACGGCGAACTCTGGCAAGGCGCAGGGCGCGGTTGCAAAAACTGCATCTTCGTGGTGGTGGGCACAGGAATAGGTGCCGGAATAGTGATTGACGGCCGCGTGCTCCACGGCCACAACGATATAGTGGGTGCCACCGGCTGGATGGCGCTCCAAACGCCTTACATAGCCGATTATGCCCCTCAAGGTTGCCTCGAATACTATGCCTCGGGCACCGGCATTTGCGAGCGCGCCAAGGAATTGGTGCGTGCCGACAAAAGTTATCGCGGCGAATTGCGCCAGATGCCCATTTCGCGCATCACCACACGACGCGTGTTCGAAGCATTCGGCCACGGCGACCACATAGCCAAGGCCGTTATCGACAAGGCTGTGGAAATGTGGGGCATGGCAACCGCCAACTTCGTAAGCCTGCTCAATCCCGAGAAAATCATTTGGGGAGGCGGTGTATTCTGTTCGGCGCGTTCACTCGTGGGCAGAATCTACGAAGAATCGAAGAAATGGGCTCAACCGCTCTCCATTAAGACCGTAAGCCTCGAAGCCACTATGCTCGACGGCGATGAAGTGATTCTCGGCGCCGCGTTTTTGGCTCTTAACCGTGGCAAAGTAGAATTCAAATAATTACCTTTTATTCACAATAGCATTAATACTCACTCGAATAAGCCTAAACCAATGAAACCCATACATAAAACCCACGCATTTGCAGCAGCCTGCTTCGGGATGATGTTTTTCGGCATCACCATGGTAGCATTGGGGTCGGTTCTGCCCTCGCTGAGCCTGAAACTCGCACTCACCACCATGCAGAAAGCCACCTTGGCAAGCACTCTCACGGCAAGCATTCTTGCCGGATCGGTGATTTTCGGACCCGTGTGCGACACCTACGGCCATCGCGCCCTATTCTTCGGCAGTTGCTTTGCCGTAGTGGCGGGTTTGGCGGGAATAGCATTTGCGCCATCCATGCATTGGCTTCTGCTCAGCTATGTGCTCATAGGCATAGGTGGCGGCGTGCTCAACGGACAGACCAACACCATCACCTCCGACCTCTTCGACGACGAAAGCACTCGAAGCGCTCGCTTGAGTCTGCTCGGAGCATTCTACGGAGTGGGTGCCATAGCCATAACTCTGCTCATGGGCACGTTGGGCGATATTATCGACTATAAATATCTGCTCCTAAGCCTGGTGGTGTTGCTCGGAGTGGGTTCGGTGCTCTGCTTTAAGGCTCAATTCCCGGCACCTACCCATGCTCAGAGTTTTCCGCTGCGCGATGTGTTTCGCTTGCTCCGCAGCCCTTCGCTGGTGGTGCTGAGCTTGGTACTGCTTTTCGAAAGCAGCATCGAGAGCGTCACCAACAACCTCGTGACTTCATATTTTGCCGGAATGAAGGGCGTGGTGCTGCTACTGACGGTGATGATGGTGGCACTCACTGTCGCACGATTTTTCCTCACATGGCTTTCGAAGCGCTTGAAACCCGACACCATATTATACAGCTTTTTCGCCGTGCTTTTTGCCGGATTTGCGCTGCTGCCCATAGCCTCAAACATAGCCGTGGCAATGCTGGCTATGGTGCTGATAGGATTTGGCACGGCTGCCACCTATCCCATTGTGCTCGGGCAACTCGGTTCTCGATTTAAACGCCTTTCGGGAACGGCTTTCGGCATTGCCATTTCCATAGCCCTTGCGGGCAGCTCGCTCCTCAACGCCTTTGTGGGCGGAGTGCTGCTACGATACTACCCCTATGTGATGATGGCGGCTGTATTGGCTATGGCTGTGCTCTATCGCATCGGCGCACGCATAGTGAAATCGCGCCAAAAGAATAAGTAACAGATAATATTAACACATACTTTAAAACTCAATAAAAAACATCTAAAGAACTATGTACGCAAAAGATTGGTTGAAAAATGCTCACGATGTGATGAACACCATCGAAGCAACACAAATGGAGAATGTGCGAAAAGCAGCAACAATAATGGCCGACACCATCGAAAAAGGCCGTTGGGTGCACACTTGGGGATGTGGCCATGCCACCATTCCTTGCGAGGAAATGTATCCCCGCATCGGCGGCATTGTGGGATTCCACCCGCTATGCGAACTCCCGCTCACTTTCTTCACTCAGATTATTGGTCAGATGGGTATACACCAATTCCTCTACCTCGAACGCCTCGAAGGCTATGCCCAAACCGTGATGAAGAACTACGAATTTTCGTCGGACGACTGCATATGGATATTCTCACACACCGGCATCAATGCCGTGAACATCGATATGGCTAACGAAGCTCACAAGCGCGGCATGAAAGTGATAGTATATGGCTCGGCCGGCAACACAGGCGACAAGCCCGGACGCCACTCGAGCGGCAAGAACCTGTTCCAACTCGCCGATGTGGTGGTCGACACTTGCGTGCCTCTGCAAGACGCTTCGGTTACCACCCGCAAGCAATTCGACAAGATTGGTCCGCTTTCTACCTTGGGTTCGGTAACGCTGGTGTGGATGACCATCTGCACCGTGGTGGAAATCCTCGAAGAGCGCGGTGTGAAGATATTTATCAACCCCTCTCACAATGTTCCGGGCGATACCACAGCTCAGCAACGCCTCGACGAAGCTATCGACGAATACAAGCGCCGCCTCAAATTGCTTTAATACGCTTTACTTAGAGACAAACATATATATTTAGCTACAATAACACTTCGCCTACCGCCCCATTCTCCCAAGGCTTAGGCATACCATTAAGGCTCACCTGATGAGCCGGAAAACCACCATCTGATTGTTTTAGAGAGGGAGAGTTTTGTATTGTTTCCTGCTTTGGTAAGCACTTCTCCGGAAAAGGCCTACCAAAGCATTTTTTTGCATCCCCCTTATCAACACCAAGCGCAGCCGGTGATAGGGCGATGCTGATATTCATCGGCGTTAAACACCCCGCAGCACGACCTGAAAGGTCGAAAGCCCGAGCGAAGCGAGTGGCTCTTAGCCGGGGGTGGAGCGAAGCGTAACCCTCGGTATCGTTACATCCACCATTATGCGAAGAACGCGAATATCACTTGCTCCAGCGGCTGCTTTCGATTCCTTCTCTGCTTCTTGCAAATAATGGTGAGAATGTTTAATTTTACAGATGATTATCCAACTAATCAGTTTACCTGCAAAAAACTTCTCCGATTATGAATAATTCTGCTCTTTATCAACGCATTGACATCAATTTTCATCAGCGTTTATTGTTTGCCTTAACGGGCTTGTTGATTGCGATTGCCGCGAATGCTCGCGACATTGAGTTTTTGTGGTCTAAAGGCAAGATGCCGCATAGCCAGCCGCATCAGGTGGCGGTGATGGACGATGAAAAAGCCCTTGCCGACTACAATCCCGATGAGCACCGGGTGGCTTACATAGAGTGGATGCCCCGCCCCGACAAGCAGGTGCGAACAGATGCTTGCATGATACTTATCTCGGGCGGATCTTACCAATCGTGTTGCGATGTCAACTTGCTCAACGAGTGGACCGAACGACTCACCCGCGAGGGCATACAATGCGTAAAACTGGTGTATCGCACCCCTCGTCCCGAGTGTCTCCCCATCTATCAGACAGCGTGGGAAGATGCCCAACGTGCAGTGCGCATGGTGCGCAGCGAGGCTAAGAAGCGTGGTTTCAACCCCGAAAAGATAGGCACAATATCCATGTCGGCAGGTTCTCACCTGGCTTTGCTGCTTGCCGCCAATTCGCTCTCCCGAGCCTATGAGCCCGTCGATGCCCTCGACTCCATTCCTTGCCACATCAATTGGGCCATAGTGTTTGCTCCGGCCTATCTCACTACCGATGCCGAAAACGGTACACCCGCCTCTCGGCAAGGCTATGGCACCGATGTGAGTCTCACCGATGTGCTGAAATTCGATGCCAAAACCTGCCCTATGTCGCTGCATCACGGCGGCACCGACATCTATTCGCCCAATGGTTCAACTCTCGTGTATCGCGAACTCCGTCGCCGTAACATTCCTGCCGAACTGCATCTCTATCCCGACCAAGGGCACGGCGCATTAGGAGTGGAACGCGGCATTGAGTTTATGCGCCAAATGCAATTCTACTCGCAACTGCAGCCCGAGGAAGAACTCGTGGCACGCTTTGCCGATGCTCACTCACACACTGCCGATGCCGAATTGTGGCCTCAAGGCAAGATGCCCGATGCACAAGACCATCAGATAAAACCCGAACTCAAGTGGTATTTCCCTAAAGAGAAAAAGACCGATGCCATACAGATAATCTATAGCGGAGGCGCCTATTCGAGCAATAGCTCAATGAGCTTCGAAGTGGTGCCCGCCAGACAATTTCTCAACAGTCTGGGCATGACCGTGGTGACTCTCACCTATCGCACTCCGCGCCCCAAGGGCCTTGCCAAGCACACCACAGCATGGCAAGACTTGCAACGCGCCATCAAGGTGGTGCGCACCCAAGCACCTAAATACGGGCTCAACGGCTCGAAAATAGGCATAATGGGCAGTTCGGCGGGCGGACATCTCACACTCATGGGCGTTACATCGTCGATGCATCAAGCCTATTGGCCGGTCGACGAAATCGACCTCACGCCCTGCAATGTGCAGTGGGGAATAGGCATCTACCCCGCCTATGTGCTCAGCGATGGCGCCGATGGCGAAAATACCGGCGGCGGAAATGCCGACGATGCCTCCATTGTGCCCGATTTCAGTTTCGACCTCGCCACAGCACCTATGCTGCTGATTCACGGCGATGCCGATATGGGCGTGCAGAGCGAACTTCACACACTATGCCTGCGCCGCCACTGTTTCCAACTCAAAGCTTCGCCCGGCACCGGCAGCTACACTTGGCTCGACCGCATAGCTCGGTTCCTGCGTCACCGGAAGGTGCTCCCACAAGAGTGAAATCTCACCTTTGCGACTTAATTTGTGTTAATTCGAATTTTTCGGCACAGTAGCCATTAGCATCATAGCACTTGGATATCTCTACAACATGGTGCTGTGATGCCCTGACAGGACATCTACCAAATAAATTTTTGGCATTTTTGGCAAAAGAGAAAATATTATTTCCGCATTATTATTCGGGCTGCAACCAAACTTTGGCTGCAGGTCGAGTGTTGTTATTGGAGTTAAAACTATGCAAAAAAGCCACTTGGGGGCAAAAAAATCATCAAAATGATTAATTTTGAAAAAAAATATCGCACTTCGGTGCAGTATTTGCATAGGGAATAAGATTAAATGATAGAAAGGAATCGGAAAAAATTGGAAACCGAACAGGAAATAGCACAATCGGTGGCGGCGGGCGATGCAAAAGCCATCAAGGAGTTGTATGACCACACCGTGGGTTATATGACCTCGGTGGCAACACGCTACCTCGGCGACAGTGACGATGTGTGCGATGTGCTGCAAGACGCTTACGTCTACCTCATTTCCCACATCGGCACATTTGAATACCGCGGCGAGGGTTCGCTACGGGCTTGGATGAGCCGAATAGTGGCAAATAAGGCCATCGACCACCTGAAGGCTATGGCAAAGCACGAGCGCCTCTTTGTGGCTCAGGACCCGCCCGACTTGCCCGACGATGACTGCGATGCCGACTTCGACGATGTGCCCATCGATGCCATTCACTGCATGATTCAGTCGCTCCCGCCGGGCTATCGTATGGTGTTCAACCTATTCGTTTTCGAAGGATGCACTCACAGCGAGATTGCCAAGCGACTCGGCATCAAAGAGCGCACATCGGCATCGCAACTGCTCAGAGCCAAACGACTCCTTGCCAAACAAATAACCGAATATAAACAACTCACTTACCACCTGTAGACTATATGGAACAAGATTGGTCGAAAAAACTAAAGCAACGCATGGAGAGCCATGAGATGGCGGCTCCGGAGGCTTTGTGGCAAAATATTGAGAGCAATTTGGCAAGTGCTCAGGTGGCTCAAAACAAGCACCGCGGCACAGTGGTGTGGCTGCGCCGAGCAGCGGCGGCGGCTATGGTGGCTGCCTTGGTGGCTGCTGCTGCATGGTTTGCCCTACGCTCGCCTCAACTGCCATCGGCTACCGACATCGTGGCTGAGCGAACCGAAGCCGCTCACAAAGCCGAAATGCCCGAAATAAAGCCGTCAGTTTTGCCCGAAGACCGAGCCGACAAAGTCGCTATCGAGAAGGTGCAACGCCTCACCGTGGCAAGTTCGGCGCCTCGCACACTCATCACTGCCGAGACGC
>SFTJ01000050.1 GCA_004563195.1 bacterium | reverse complement strand
AGCAGAGTAGAGAAGGTAAGACCGCCGATAACGGCAATACCCATCGGGCGCCACATTTCGGCACCTTCACCCTGGCTGACAGCCATAGGCACCATACCGAGGATGGTGGTGAGGGCGGTCATGATGATAGGACGCAGACGAGAGCGGCCGGCATCAACCACGGCGGCGCGTATGCTCAAACCGCGTTCGCGGTTGAGGATGATGTAGTCGATGAGCACAATACCGTTCTTCACCACAATACCGATAAGCATGATGGCACCGATCATCGACATGATGTTGAGGTTGGTGCCGGTAGCCCAAAGGATGAGTATGATACCGGAGAGTGCGAAGAGCAGAGATGTCATGATGATAGCCGGGTAGGTGAGCGACTCAAACTGAGCAGCCATCACTATGTAGACGAGTATGATGATTATTATTCCGAGCATAGCGAGGTCGGCAAACGAATCCTGCTGGTCTTCGTAGGTACCCGAAAGTTCTACGGTAATTCCGGTGGGTATGTCGAGCTGGTCGAGCTTAGGCTGCATCTCAGCCACAATCTGGCTCATAGGTACGCCGTCGACGGTGGCTTGCACGGTAATGATACGTTCGCGGTCCTTACGCTGGATAGTAGGCGGGTTGAAGCGTTCCACTACTTTACCCACGTCCTTGATGCGCACGCCTTGACCTTGGCTATTGTAGATGAGAATGTTTTCGATGTCTTCGAGTGAGGTGCGGAATTCGGGAGCGTACATTACCTTGATGTCGTATTCTTCACCGTCCTCACGATAGTAGCTTGCCGTGCTACCGTTGATGCGGTTGCGCAGATAGTTGGCTGCTGTAGATAGGTTGAGACCGTAGAGCGCGAGTTTTTCGCGGTCGAAATCTACCTGATATTCAGGTTGATAGTCGCTACGGCTGATGGTAATATCCGATGCGCCTTTGCAAGAAAGCAGCAAGCGTTTCACGCGTTGAGCCACGCTATCGGTTTCGGCGAAGTCGTAGCCATAGATTTCGTAGTCGAGAGTGGCTTGACCGCTCATGCTGCCGCCACGGCTACCGCCCACGTTAACGATGGCTTTCTTGAATTCTGGGTAGTGACGCAAGTCTTCACGCATAAGGGCTGCTATTTCCACGATGCCGCGTTCGCGTTCGCCCGGGTTGCAGAGACGAATGTTCATCGAGATGATGTGAGAGCCGTTGTCCTGCAGCGAAGCGAAGGTGTTGTTGTCGCCGGCTTGACCTACGGTGAAGTTCATCACTTGTATTTCGGGATATTTTGCTTTCCATTCGTTGTAGAGGCGGTGGCTTATTTCCTCAGCGCGTTCCACGCGAGCACCGATAGGCAACTCGAGTGTTACACCCAAACGGCTGTTGTCGCTCACCGGGATAAATTCGCTACCGATAAATTTCATTAGCGTCATAGAACCGATGAAAATGCCGAGGCAGACTAATATGGTAGTGGTCTTGTGACGAACCACCACATTGAGCAGACGAGCATAGGCACTGTCGAGGGAGTTGAGGGCTGACTCGATAGGGATGAAAATCTTCTTGAAGAGACCTTTCTTCTCGGCACCGCGCAAGCGCAAAAGTTGGCTACAAAGCATAGGAGTGAGCGAAAGGGCACAAGTGGTGGAGATAATCATCATGATGCACACCATGTAACCGAGTTGCTTAAACAATACACCGGTCATACCGGTAACGAGAGTCAATGGGAAGAATACTGCGATAAGTGTAAGCGTGGAAGCAATAACCGAGATTGCCACCTCGTTGGTGCCATGCACGGCAGCTTGCTTGGGGTCGGAACCGCGCTCTATGTGAGTGGTGACGTTTTCGAGCACCACAATTGCGTCGTCGACCACCATACCGATGGAGATAGACAGAGACGAGAGCGAAATGATGTTAAGCGAGTTGCCTGTGGCAAAGAGGTAGATAAACGAAGCGATAAGAGAGATAGGGATGGTGATGACGATGATAATGGTGGCACGCCAACGACCGAGGAATGCAAACACCACGATAACCACGAAGAGCAGTGCATAGAGCACGGTCTCGGTGAGTGAGTTGATGGTGTTGATAATGTTGTCGCTGGTGTCGACAATCACGCCGAGTTTCACGTCGGAAGGAAGAGTTTTCTGAATGCCCGGAAGCAATTCCTTCACTTTCTTAGAGATTTGCACAGAGTTGGCACCCGATTGTTTTTGAATAACAATCATACCACCTTGCACATTGTTGTTGAAGGTCTTTTGGGCGCGTTCTTGCAAGGTGTCTTCCACGCGAGCCACGTCGCGCAAGTAGATGCTTGCGCCGTTGCGTGTGCCCACCACTATGTTCTCCATCTGCTTGGCATTGCTAAATTCGCCTTGCACGCGCAGCGAGTAGGTTTCGTTACCTATATCGAACGAACCGCCGGGGATGTTGCGGTTTTCGGCACCTATAATCGAGGCTATGCCTTCTACGGTGAGGTTGTAGGCTTCGAGGCGGATAGGATCGACATAAACATATATTTCGCGTTCGGGAGCACCGCCCACCGACACCGAACCAACGCCGTCGACACGAGCCAATGGGTTGGCTACGAGGTCGTCGAGGATTTTATAAAGTCCCGGAGTGCTCTCGTTGGCTTCGACAGAGAGCAGCAAGATTGGAATCATATCGGTGCTGAACTTGAAGATGAAAGGGGTATTAGCTTCATCGGGTAGGCTGTTCGACACCATATCGAGTTTGTCTCGCACATCGTTGGTCAGCACGTCGATGTCGTAGCCATACTCAAATTCGAGGGTAATGACCGACACATTTTCGCGAGAAGTAGAAGTGATGTGCTTGAGGTGCTCAACCGAGTTGAGGGTGTTTTCAAGAGGTCGCGACACGTTTTGCTCGATATCGCTGGCGCTTGCTCCGGTGTAGTAGGTCATCACCATGATGGTGTTGGTGTCGATATCCGGATACAAGTCGATAGGTAGTTTTGAATAGGAAAACAAACCGAGAATAATCACTGCCACGAAGCAGAGACTGGTCATTACCGGTCGTTTTACCGCGCTTGCATATAAACTCATTGTGTGGATAGTTCTTAATGTTTTATATTAATCTTATTATAAGGTGGAGAATAAGGAGATAGGGCGAATTACTTCACCGAGTCGGTGGCTTGGACGTTTTGCTCTTTAGCGATACCCACTTCCATACCGTCGTTGAGGCGAGATTGGTCGCTGATAACCACGTCACTTCCCGATTCAACGCCTGAAATCAATTCGTAGCTATTGCCGAGACGATTGCCGAGTTCCACTTGGTTGAACGATACCTTGCCGTCTTTGTAGACATAAATGTAGCGGTTGCCGCTGCCAGTCTGCTTAACGATAGCCATATCGGGAACAACCACACGATTGGCAGAACCATAGTTGAATATTACGCGAGCAAACATACCGCTGCGCACGCGATTGTCGCCGTTAGGCAATGTTACTTCCACTTGGAAAGTGCGAGTGGCGGGGTCGATGGCAGGGTGAACCAAGTAAACGGTTCCGGTGAACACTTCGTCGCCGTAAACGTCTACCTTAACATCTACTTTTTGTCCCTTCTTGATGCGAGGGAAGTCGCTTTCGTTGACATTCACCACCACTTTAACGGGTTGCATTTGCTCAATCACGAGGATAGGTGAGCCACTGGTGTAGTCGCCGGGATCGTTGTTCTTGGCAGTAACCACACCGCTCATAGGAGCAGTGAGCACGGTGTTTTCTTTAGCGTTGTTGTAGGCACGCATAGCAGCGTCGTATTCGGCTTGAAGCTGGTCGACAGTCTGTTGTGTGCCACCACCTATGCTGAGAAGTTCTTTAGCACGGTCGAGGTTGACTTTTTGATTGGCGAGGCGAATTTTCTGTTGCTCGATGTTAACATCGTCGAGAATCACGAGCGCCTGGCCGGCACGTACGGGTGAACCAACGTCAACGAGGATTTTCTTGATGCGGTTAGGTGTAGAAGTGGAGATGTTGTTGGTCTTAAAGCCTTCTACTGTGGCTGTGTATTCAGCTACTTGGGGCACTTCTTGTTCGTAAACTTTCTGAATTTTTACAAGAAGTTTTTCATCAACTTTTTGAGTGGCAGTGTCCTCTTTGCCTGAGCATGACACCAGCAGGAGAGAAGCGCATGCCATGCTAAGAATTTGCTTGATTGAGTTCATAATTTATATTGGTGTTTTTTTTATTATTTATTTCGTATGTAAATGATGTGGAGCTGGTTAGAATTGCTTTTCCGAAAGGATGTTTAGTGTGCGCTCTTTAGCTTCCTTCGCGTTGGTAGGATACTGAGCTTCGGCATTACCCAAAAGGAGTTCGAGGTCGCTCTTGGCCACGAGGAAGTTGTAGATGGCTTGATAGTAAGCGAGTTTTGAACTCATAACGGCATCTTCAGAGTCGCGGAGGTCGAGGTAGGTAGAAGCACCTATCTTGAAGCTCTTTTCCTGAATTTGATTGGCTTTAACTGCTTGTTCCACGCTTGCGGTGCAGGTTTCGATTTGCTTCACATTTTTCTGAATGTTGTCGAGTTGGATTTGGCGTTGCATTTCGAGAGTGCGGCTTAGGTTGTCGCGTTGCCAAGCCATTTCCTTATATGACAGTTCGGCTTGTCTCTGCTTGTAGTAGCGCTGAGCGCCGTTGAATAGAGTCCAAGAGAGTGAGATGCCCACGCTTGAGTTAGGACTCCAGTTGAATCCCTTGAATGGGCTACCGTCGCTCATAGAGTACCAGTTGTAGCCAATCGAGGCGCCGATGGTGGGATACCATCCGGCTTTCTGCACGTCGACCACTTTCTTGAGATAATCGGTTTGAAGGTCGAGTTTGCGCAAGTCGCTGTTCATGCTCAAGTCGGTGTCGAGAGTCATCACGTCGGCATACATCGAGCTTTTGTAGTCGGAGAGAGTGGCGCTTGGCTTAATGCCCTGAGCCACATCCATGCCCATGAGCACTTTGAGTTGCAATTCGAGGCTGCGGATAGAGTTTTCGGCTTCGATAATCGAGGGCTCAATGTTCTTCACAGCCACGCTTGAGCGCAACACATCAAATTCGCTTGCGGTACCGTTTTTGAACTTCTTTTCGTAGATTTCGGCGTTAACCTTTGCGGTAGCGTGGTTTTCGAGGAGCACAGCGTAAGAGTCGTAGGCGAGAAGGAGAGCATAATAGGCGTTCTTCACCTGATTGATGAGCGAGATACGCGAAGTGCGCGAAGCCTCTATGTTTTGAAGTATTTGGTTGTCGGAAAGTTTAATCGATTTCCACAGGGCAACCGAAACGATAGGTACAGTGGCGTTGAAACCCGCATTGTGGGTGTTGTCGCGACCCATCTTGATAGCCATGGTTTGTCCGCCGTTGTTCATATACATGGTTTGCTTAGCCAGCGTGCGGCTGTAAGCTGCCGAGAATGTGATGTTAGGGAAAAGTTGCCCTATAGTTTCGCGCTTCGAATAGTCGACGCGAGTGATTTCCATATCGGCAATTTTGATGGTAGGATTTTCGTCGAGTGCGATGGCTACGCATTCGTCTACCGAGAGAGAGAGCGTGTCGGACGACGCTGTTTGAGCAGAAGCGAATGCAGAGAAGGCAAGGGCACTGCTGAGCAAAAGACTGATTTTCCGTTTCATATTATTATAATTGTATTTCGTTTATTCTTGAATTTGTTATTGTTTTTTATCGAAATTTTCGAGGAATCGGTCGATTGTGGCTATGCTTTCGCTTGAAGCCAGACCTCGTATGAGGGTAATGAACGACTCGTCGAGCACATCTTTTTCGCTAAACGGAGCATGAATAGCATAGTCGAAGTTTTCGCCCTTGACGTGATGTATAAGAACCGAAAAACCGGCTACCGCTGCTTCGATGTTGGCATTTTTGCGAACCAAACCTTGATTTTGGGCTTTTTTGAGCATATTCACAAAATGCCTGTTGTTGTTGGTATGCTCGTCTAGGTACACCTGATAGAGCGAGGGGTAGAGTCGCCTGATGTCTTCAATCATCACTCGAGAGGTGCTGTTAATCTGGTTGCGTATGTTGGCATAGATGTGGAGCAGAGCTTCGAGCGGATTGTTGGCATTAGCTATGATTTCGCTGAGTTTGGTGCGCTGCTTGTTGATGCTGTAACGCATAGCCTCGGTGAGCAAGGTGAGTTTGTCGGGGAAGAGTTCGTAGAGGGTACGCTTGGAGATGCCACAAAGGCGGGCGATGTGGTCCATAGTTGTCGACGACACCCCTACCTGTGTGGTTTGTTGAATTGTAATAGTAATAATTCGTTCCTTTAAGTCCATAAATTTCCCTATATCGAAAATTGCAATGCAAAGTTATAAGAAAACTTTCAAAACTCGATAAGTTTTCTCAGTGAATAGTAGTAAAATTGGAGTTAAAATATGTAATAATTTCCATTTTGTGCCTCTTTGCGGGTTAAAATGTGCGCCGATGGGTGTATCAACCGTAAAAACCGGAGTAATTTGAAGGTTTGAGGCGAGCCGCAAAGGGCAAAAAAATCACACCTTGAGCATTGCCGAGTGTCGGTGCTGCTCAAGGTGTGATTTAAGTTCAGTATCCCAAACCGGGTGGAGTGCCCGAGTGATTATTTGATAAGCGATTCACCGAGGTGAAGTGCTTCTTCGTTGGCAGGGAGCAAGTGGTGAAGGCGCTCGGGGAGAGCTTTTTTGAGGCCTTGCAGCACGCTTTCGATTTTCACCATAGGGCAAGCCTTGAGGAGAGCTCCGAGCACAAGCATATTGAATGTTTTGCTGCTCTTGAGGTTGAAAGTGGCTTCCATGGCGTTGACGCGATGTATGGTGATATCTGTGCGAGTGGGTTCGCGATGTATGCCGTAAGAGTCGTAGATAAGCACACCGCCGGGTTTCACTTTGCTTTCGAATTTGTCGAGGCTTTGCTGGTTGAGCACCACGGCAGTGGTGAAGCTGTCGATGATGGGCGAAGAGATGCGCTTGTCGCTGAGTATTACGGTTACATTGGCAGTACCGCCACGTTGCTCAGGGCCGTAGCTTGGCATCCAAGTCACTTCGAGGTCTTCCATAAGTCCGGCGTAAGCAAGGATTTTACCCATTGAGAGCACGCCTTGGCCGCCGAATCCGGCTATAATGATTTCTTGTTTCATATTACACGTTTTTTAGGTCGCCAATAGGGTATTTTTCGAACATGTGCTCTTCCATCCAGTGGTTGGCGTCGACCGGCGAGAGTTTCCAGCCCGAGTTGCAAGTGCCAATGATTTCCACCACCGATGTGCCTTTGCGAGCCATGCTGTTCTCGAAAGCTTTGCGAATGGCAGCTTTGGCCTTACGCACAGCGGCAGGCGAGTGTACGCTTTGGCGGGTAACGTAGCAAGTGCCATCGAGTTGTGCCAGCAAGTTGCTGATGGCGAGCGGGTAACCGTTGAGGTCGACGCGTCGGCCGTAGGGTGTGGTGGCGGTTTTCTGCCCGAGCAGAGTGGTAGGCGCCATTTGACCGCCGGTCATACCGTAGATGGCATTGTTGATGAAAATAATGGTGATGTTCTCGCCACGATTGGCGGTATGAATGGTTTCGCAAGTGCCTATGGCAGCCAAGTCGCCGTCGCCCTGGTAGGTAAACACCAGTTTGTCGGGTTGCAAGCGCTTGATGGCTGTAGCCACGGCAGGCGCGCGTCCGTGAGCAGCTTCCGACATATCGATGTCGATATAGTTATAAGCAAACACGGCACAACCCACAGGAGCCACACCAATGGCATATTCGGTAGCGCCCATTTCTTCGATTACTTCGCACACTATCTTGTGCACGGTGCTGTGGCTGCAACCGGGGCAGTAGTGCATGGTGCAGTCCTTGAGCAGCGCCGGCTTCTGATAGACGAGATTTTCGGGTTTTATTATATCGTTCACTTCCATAGTGTATCCTCCTGCTATTTGTTGATTTGCGCTTTAAGAGCTTCGTAAACTTCCTCGGGGTTAGGCACGATGCCACCCATGCGTCCGTAGTGAACAATAGGTAGCGAAGAGCCGTTGGTGGCGAGGCGAACGTCTTCAATCATCTGTCCGGCATTAAGTTCAGCCACCATGATACCCTTGCAGTGCTTAGCCACAGCGCCTATTTGCTCGTAGGGGAACGGCCAGAGGGTGATGGGGCGAACAAGGCCCACTTTGTAGCCATCGTCGGCAGCGAGTTCTTTCACTCTCTCGCACACGCGAGCCATGCTTCCGAAAGCCACCAAGAGGTAGTCGCAGTTGTCGGTGTCGATCATCTCCACGCGCACCTCGTTGGCTTCGATTTTGCGGTAAGTTTCCTGGAAGCGTAGGTTGTTGAGCTCCATCTTTGCAGAATCGAGTTCGAGCGAACGCACTATATTTTGCTTTCTGAGACCTTTTCGGCCGTTGAGAGCCCACGGGCATTGTTGGCGAATTTCCTCTTCGGTTCGGCGCGGGCGTTGCTCGGGGAGCACCACCTTTTCCATCATTTGGCCTATAACGCCGTCGCTAAGAATGATAGCCGGAGTGCGGTATTTAAAAGCCAAATCCCAACCGAGCCACACAAAGTCGGCCATTTCCTGCACGCTTGCCGGAGCGAGCACTATGCAGTGGTAGTCGCCGTGCCCGCCGCCTTTAGTGGCTTGGAAATAATCGGATTGAGAGGGGTGAATGGTGCCGAGACCGGGGCCACCGCGCATCACGTTCACCACGAGCGCCGGCAATTCGGCGGCAGCGAGATAAGAGATGCCTTCCTGCATAAGGCTCAAACCGGGGCTCGACGATGAAGTGAACACCGCCTTGCCACAAGCGGCACCACCAAACACCATATTGATGGAAGCTAATTCGCTTTCGGCTTGAAGCACCACCATGCCGGTGGTTTCCCAAGGCATTTCAGCCTCGAGGGTTTCCAACACTTCAGATTGGGGCGTGATAGGATAGCCGAAATAGCCGTCGCAGCCGTAACGGATGGCTGAGATAGCCAAGGCTTCATTGCCCTTCATCAGTTTTATTTGATTATTCATGTTTTGCTTCAAATAAATTATTTGTTCTTTTCGCTTGGGATATATAAAATTTTCTTTTTACATATCCGTAATTTTGTTGTTAGTCGATTTTCACGCGGTAAACCGATATGCAAGCATCGGGGCAAACCGTGCCACAACTGGTGCACCCGGTGCAAGCATCGGGATTCGCCATATAAGCATAGTGGTAACCTTTATTGTTTACTTCTTTCTTTTGGAGCGCAAGCACCTTGAAGGGGCAAGTGGCTACGCATATATTGCAGCCCTTGCAGCGCTCTTCGTCAATTACTACAGCTCCTTTTAGTTTTGCCATTTCTTTCCGGATTATTTTTAATTATGTTACAAAGTTATACAATTATTCTTAGGTAAGGATATTTTTTATATAGATTAACCTTTGGCACATTATTGTTTCATTTGTGCCGAAAAAATGTGAATAATATCCATTAATTCAGCAAAAATGAGCTGAGAAAAGGGGGCTAATCGTATACATAGTTTAGAAAACGCTCCACTTGCAGAGTGTGCTGCAAATCGTCGGCAACGCGAGTCACCCAATCGCCTTGCGTGAAATAAGAGTCGGGCACAGGCATACCGAAAGTGAAATCTTTGGCGCACAGCAAATCGATGTGCGGATGGTTCACCGAGTAGCCTTTAGGAGCTGTTTTGAGTTTGTCGAATGGCATAAATCGGAAAAGCGAAGCAAACTGCGGGTCGTGGATGGCACGTTGCAGTTCGTCGCCGTCGGCATCGATAAGCGCTCTGATGGCGCGGAGCTTATCGGGCTCGGGGCACCAGATGCCGCAGTATACGCCGGCATTTCCCGGCTCGAAGTGGAGATAGATGCACGATTGCATGGTTTTGCGACCTTGCGGGCCAATACAAGCGCTGAAATAGGTTTTGTAGGGTGTCTTATCGGCTTTGAATCGTATGTCGCGATAGATGCGATAGGCACAGTCGCGGGCAGTGACGCCACGCAACTCCGGCCGCGAGTGGGTGAGGAGGTCGATAAGGCGCTGCAAGTCGGCGAGCCACGGCTCGCGAAGCAGGGTGTAACGCTGCTTATTGGCATTAAACCAATCGCGGTTGTTATTATCACGGAGTTCGCCTAAATATTCAAATAGGCGAGTCATATAATTGTCGCTCATTTCACTCTATAAGGTTAAAAATCAGCATAAAGGTACACAAATATTTTATCGAAACCAAAAGTATTTCGATAAAAAAGAGAAAAAAGCAGGCTTTTGGTCGAATATGGTAATAAAAAAGAAAGAGTCACTCCGCAGAGGAGCAACTCTTCTATTCGCTTCATTTGTGTTGTGAGTGAGGCAGATTAGCCTTCAGTGATAGCTTCGCTTGGGCAAACAGAAGCGCAAGAACCGCAGCTAAGGCAAGTGTCAGCATCGATTACATAAGCGCCATCGCCTTCAGAGATAGCTTCTACAGGGCATGCGCCAGCGCAAGTGCCACAAGAAACACAAAGATCAGGATTAATTACGTAAGCCATAATTGTTAAAATTGTTAAGTTTAGAATTTGTTTTAATTAAAACTGATGCAAATGTAATAACATATTTTGAATTGGAGCCACATTTCGTTAGGTTTTTTTCGAAAAACAGCGTAAAACCACTCCGGAGTGCTCTCTTGCGGCTTTTGGGTGGGACAATAATGCCAACGGCTGTGCGGTGCTGTGATTACAATGTGTGGTGCTCGCGCACAAAACGTTTGAGCAAGAACGTTAAGTAATATGGGAAGGTGTAAAACCTACCGTTGAAACCAATGTTTTTATAACCTAATTTTATGCCATATTTCACATCGGGGTATTTGTCGGATATAATGAGTTTGTTGAGCGAGGCAGTGGCGCCGTCGTTGGCTTTTACCTCTATGGGTATCAGCGAATGGGCATCGCGGATAAAGAAATCCATTTCCAGGGCGGGGTTATTGCCATTGAAGTAGTAGAGCCGATAACCTTGTTTCACAAGCATATCAGCCACAATGTTCTCATATATAGCGCCTTTGTAAGTGCCCATATTCTTGTTTGCTCTCAAGTCCTCTTGAGATTCCTCGTCGAGCGAAGCAATGAGCAATCCTGTGTCCCTGAAATATATTTTGTAGAGCGATGGGTTATAGTTGCCTTTTAGTGGCAATTCGGGTACGTTCATACAATAGCATATGTTGATTACTCCGGCATCCGCGAGCCAATCGACACAACCCACATAATCGCGATTGCGTGCATTTTTTGCCAATTTTGTAATCAGGAAGCGTTTGTTCTCTTTAGCCAAAAAGGCGGAAATGTTGTTGTATATGGTTTTAATTTTCGCCTTGTCGAGCCCTACGGCATATTTGGTGATGTCCTCCTCGTAGTCCTTGAGAAGTTGTTGCTGTAAGGGGAGTGTGCCGGAAAAAGTTTTGTTGACAATGTAAGTGTTGACCACTTCGGGCATACCACCGGTTATTATATAGTCGCGGAATAAAGCTAACATTATATCGACTTGCAACTGCGATAGGGGCTTTACTTCAAGCATATGCTGATACAAATCTTCGATAACCTTATCATCGTAACCTTTAGCCCATAGAAATTCTTCGAAGTCCATAGAATGCATTTCGTAATCCTCCTTATAACCCACGCTATTCGACTCAATCTCGCGATAATTGATGCCCATTAGCGAGCCCGAGCATATAACGTCGAATCGACCATCGAGTTTGAAAAACTTCAGTGCCGTAGCACAGTTGGGACAAGCTTGGATTTCGTCGAAGAAAAATATGGTGTCGCCGGGGATAAATATAATGTCGGGGTTGAGCAGCGAAATGTTTTTTAAGATATTGTTTACTTCATATCCATCGTCGAAAATGTTACGGTATTTGCTTTGTTCAACAAAGTTGATAGATATTACATTCTTGTAGTTTTGCCTTGCGAACCACTCGATGGAACGCGTTTTACCTATCTGGCGAGCTCCCTTCACAATAAGCGGTTTTCGGTAGGGATTGCTTTTCCATGCCAACAAATATGAGTCAATCTTTCGTCGTAGTAGAGTATTCATATCGTACATGCTTAATAATCATGTGCAAATATAATAAATTTCACATTATTGGCACTAATTTGGTGTGATAATTTCACATTATTAGCACTAATTATGGGGTAATTTTTCACATTATTAGCATTATTTTGGGGCTTATTTTTTACATTTGTGGTTTTTTTGTCATCAAAAAGGGGCGCTGTCGACAGCGCCCCTACCGGGATTATGTTTTGCCGGAGATGACAATGCAGAATCAAAAACCCCGAATTGAGATTGTTATAGTCTTTAATAATTGCTAACTTTGCGCGAATAAAAAATGCTTGGGAAAGAGATGTCGGAAAAGAAGAGCAATGAAGATATACGGCCGGCGGTGGCGCGGCATTTTCTGCGGCAGAGGCAGTTGTTGCAGATGGAATACGACTACGAGAAGGAAGAATATAAGCGCTTGAGTGAAGAACTCGGCGTGGCTCGTAATGTGCAGCGCGGACTGTGTTGGCACCCTGTGCGTGTGGGCCGAAATCATTATAATTCGCTCAATCAATTGGTGGTGGAAGTGTATCGCGGCGAAGAGCATAGCGAAGAGGAACACCAGTTTGAATATGGCCGACAAGTGCGCTTTTTTGTGGAAAACGAAGTGGGGCAGGTTACCTATAAGCACTACACCGGCACTGTGAGCTATGTGGAAGATAATCGCATGGCTATAGTGGTGCCGAGCGCATCGGTGATAATGGATATGGAAAATTCGGTGGGCTTGGGTGTGCAACTCTCGCTCGATGAAACCAGCTATCGCACTATGTTTGAAGCTCTTAACGACGTGGAGAAGACCGGAAACACTCGCCTTGTGGCACTACGCGATGTGCTGTGCGGACTCGTAGAGCCCGGTTTTCGCAACATCTATCCCGTGCGCTTTCCGTGGCTCAATCGCAGCCAGGAAGTGGCTGTTAACAATATAGTGGCATGCCGCGATGTGATGATAGTGCACGGGCCTCCCGGCACCGGCAAGACCACCACGCTCGTGGAAGCCATCTACGAGACCCTTAATCGCGAACCGCAAGTGCTGGTGTGCGCTCAATCGAATATGGCAGTCGACTGGATAAGCGAGAAACTCGTGGACCGCGGTGTGCCGGTGTTGCGTGTGGGCAATCCCACGCGAGTGAACGACAAGATGCTGTCGTATTGCTACGAGCGCCGTTTTGAGAGCCACCCCGACTATCCCGAGTTGTGGAGCATACGCAAAGCCATAAGGCAGCTGCAAGGACTCGACAAAAAGCATCGCAATAGCGACACCGTGCGCAACCGCATAGCCAAACTGCGCCATCGAGCTGAAGAACTCGAGGTGAAAATAGATGTAGAACTCTTCAATGAGGCGCGCGTGGTGGCATCGACCCTCGTGGGCAGCAACAGCACGCTGCTCAGAGGTAAGCATTTCGCCACGCTCTTTGTCGACGAAGCCGGTCAGGCACTCGAGGCAGCCACTTGGATAGCCGTTCGCAAAGCCGACCGCGTGGTTTTGGCGGGCGACCACTGCCAGCTGCCACCCACCATAAAGTGCTATGAGGCAGAGCGCAGCGGCTTGTCGCGCACCATGATGGAGCGTGTGGCTATGCGTTGGCCTCAAGCTGTGACATTGCTGTGCACCCAGTATCGCATGCATAGCGACATTATGCAATTTTCGTCGCAATGGTTCTATGGCGGCAATCTGGTGGCGGCACCCGAAGTGAGCGGTCGCGGAATACTCGATTATGACATAGCCATGGAGTGGATAGATACCTCCGATATGGACTTTGCCGAGCGCACCGTGAGTGCCGGCAACAGTCGCCTCAATACGCTCGAAGCTGACTTTTTTGTGGCACAGTTGGAGCGCTATGTGCAGCGCATAGGTGTGCAGCGCATCATCGACGAGCGCATAGATTTCGGACTCATTTCGCCCTATAAGGCACAGGTGAAGTATCTTCGCACCAAGATTAAGAAAAGTGCGGTGCTCAAGCCCGTAAAACAGCAATTGAGCATCAACACCATCGACGGCTTTCAAGGACAAGAGCGCGACGTGGTGATGATAAGCCTTGTGCGCAGCAACGACGATGGTCGTATAGGCTTCCTGAGCGACCTCAGGCGCATGAATGTGGCAATTACCCGCGCACGCATGAAAGTGATAATAGTGGGCGATGCTTCCACACTTCAGCACCATAAGTTCTACAGCCGATTACGCGCTTATATAGAGCAACTTGCGCCCGACAGAGGCGTAGGCGAGGAGAGAGCAAGCGGCGAGTGCGGACTGTAAAAAAAATTGTGGAATTTCGGGCGAAAATCGTTTGCAATCGAGTAAAAGAATTTGTAACTTTGCAGTCCGTATGAAGAACGGTTTTGATAACGAGAAATATCTCAAGATTCAGTCCGAACACATCAAAGAGCGCATAGCTCAGTTCGGCGATAAGTTATACCTCGAGTTTGGAGGTAAGTTGTTTGACGACTATCACGCCAGCCGCGTGTTGCCCGGTTTTCACCCCGACAGTAAGTTGCGCATGCTCATGCAGCTGAGCGACTGCGCCGAGGTGATAATAGTAATCAGCGCTTATGATATAGAGAAAAACAAGGTGCGCGGCGACTTGGGCATCACCTACGACGAAGATGTGCTTCGACTGCGCGGCGAGTTTGAAAAAGTAGGCTTGTTCACCAGTTATGTGGTAATCACCCACTACAACGGACAGAAAAGTGCCGATGCCTATCGCGCCCGCTTGGAGCGCATGGGCATAAAAGTGTGCTATCACTACACCATCGACGGCTATCCCAATAATGTGGAACTCATCGACTCCGACGAAGGCTTCGGCAAGAACGATTATGCCGAGACCGTTCGCCCCCTTGTGGTGGTGACCGCCCCGGGTCCCGGCAGTGGCAAGATGGCAGTGTGTCTGAGTCAGCTTTATCACGAGCATAAGCGCGGCGTGAAAGCCGGATATGCCAAGTTTGAGACCTTCCCGGTGTGGAGCCTGCCGCTCAAGCACCCCGTGAATGTGGCATACGAAGCCGCTACAGCCGACCTCAACGATGTGAATATGATTGACCCTTTCCACCTCGAAGCCTATGGCAAGATAGCAGTTAACTACAATCGCGATATCGAGATTTTCCCCGTGCTCAATGCCATTTTCGAAGGCGTGTACGGCGAGAATCCATATAAGTCGCCCACCGATATGGGTGTGAACATGATAGGCTTCTGCATGAGCGACGAAGATGTGTGCTGCAATGCCGCCCGCGATGAGATAATACGCCGCTACTACACAGCACTTAACCGACTTGCCGAACGCGGCGACAACGAGAACGAGGTGAAGAAGATAGCCCTGCTGATGCAGCAAGCAAAGCTCTCGCCCGAGTATCGACGCACCACAGTGGCAGCCCGCGAGCGCAAAGAGCTCACCGGACTTGCTTCGGCGGCAATCGAACTCCAAGATGGCACCATCATCACAGCCCGTTCGAGCAGTCTGCTCGGCCCGAGTGCAGCATTGCTTCTCAATGCCACCAAGCACTTGGCTGGCATAGCACATGAGGTGAAACTCATTCCGCAGAGCATGATAGAGCCCATACAGCGTACCAAGGTGACATTCCTGCATGGTCACAATCCGCGTCTGCACACCGATGAGGTGCTCGTGGCGCTGTCGATGATGAGTATGACCGACGAGAATTGCCGCCTTGCCCTCGAGCAGCTGCCCAAACTCGAAGGTTGCCAAGTGCACTCCACAGTGCTCTTGAGCGAAGTAGACCGCAAAATATTCAAACGCCTCGGCGTGGAACTCACTTGCGACCCCGCAAAGACAGTGTAAGAAAAAGAGAAAACTACACGATAAAATTTAATCGCCCCGCGAACCGATAAAGCCTGCGGGGCGATTATTTTGTGTTTTTTTGCAAGTGGCTAAATTATGAGCTTCGGCATTAGTAAACCTTACCTGCAGCGATGCGGCTGCCCATCACTTCCCACACTTGGCGAGCAATGGCTTGCATGCCATCGATTGATGGGTGGCCGAGTTGCTTGCTGATGTGATGAAGTTTCACGCGAGTGATGCCATAATGCTTGCAGATAACCTCGCACGACTCGTAGAACTCCTGCTTGAGCTCGGTGTTCTCGATGTTGTAGATAAGAGCATTAGGATATCGCTTTTTGAGGCGGTCGAAGAGACAGCATAGCGCCGGGCGGAAGTTTTTGAGGTCGTCATCGGTCCAGTCGGCGTATTGATAATCGCCCAGAGGCGAACCCGCCCACATATCGTTGGTGCCGCCAAACACCAAAATCACATCGGGATTGCCGAGACGGTCGACACGCGCTATGAACGCATTGTCGGGACGATAAGCGCCGTTATAGCTTGTGGTGCATACGGTAGAGCCCGACCACGAATCGTTGACCTCGAGTTGAAGTCCATTGTCGTCGATAAGGCGATGCCACCAAGTGTTCCACACGCGCACCACGTCGTTGCCGCGGTCCCATTTCGGACTCGAGCCGTACCAGAGTTCATTACCTTCTACCACATAACCCTCGAAAGTGCTGTAAGAGTCACCGAGAATCGATACTTTTACTTTTTTGTCCTGAGCCGACAGACTGAGTACAAAAATAGATGCAATAGTCAATGCTAATGCCTTGCGTAGCTGTTTCATAATACCTTTGTTGTAATAAATATATTTAGTTATAAAATGATTTGGTGAAACAAAGGTAACGAAAATTTGAAACATACCGATGCCGAGCAACCGTTTTGTGGCATAATTTAAGAAATATTTCCCCGGTGTGGAAAAAGTGGCGCGTAAGCAAATGCCGCTTATCGGTCAGAAACAACGATATCCTGATAGAAAGTGCCGATGCCTTGGGGTGAAATAACATCGATCACCAAGGTATAGTTGCCCGCTTTTCGGGCAATGGGTGCAGAAATGGGCAGAGTGGGTGCGAGTCCGGTGAGGGTGAAGTAAGAGCCTCGGGTTTCGGGAGATTGGATATGTGTGTTGCGAGTTCGGATATGTACCAAGCCGTTAAATGCATCACTTGTGTAAGCCAAGGCCTTCCATGGTGACATATATTCCACCGATTCGATATCATCGGCCGACATATCCAACATCATCGCGAAATCTCCCTCACGGTTTTTGAATAAATCATTGTCCACCATAATGGAAACATGAGCCGAACCCGATAAAGTGGATGCTCCTCTGGTGCTAACCAATTTGTTTTCTACCAATTTTACTCCTACAAGATTTCGCAAAATTTCGCGGAGCGTCACATAGCGGCGGCGTTCTATCTCTTCTCTATCTTTGTATCGAACGCTATAGAATTTGTTGGTGGGTATGTTTGTTTCTTTTTTGGTGTAAGCCTTAACCGTTAATTCGGGCAATTCAAGTGAGTTGCTTTCGTAGTTAAGAGTGCTGTCATTAATGATAAATGATAAATGCTCAGGCAGCAGAACTGCAGGATAGGACCTGTCGGGGAATTGAAAAACAGCCCTAACTGCTATCTCTTTCATGTCGATAGCTTGAAAATAGAATCGAGTGTTGCCGTAATAATTGTTCAGCGCTATATCGAAGTCGCCCTTTTTGTTAAATGTGGCGTCGGCAACATCGTTGGTCTCGGTATTATACACCACTAAAGATCCATTAGCCAAACTGTAACCCGATTTAAGATAGGCATTGCCCGATATCGACATTTGCAATTTTGGTAGATGTGTATAAATCAACGAGTCGCGCTCGATGGCATCGGGTAGTGAGAAACGCGAGAAATTGGCAGTTGCCAACCAAGCAGTGACATCGTTGTAGAATTTCTCTCCGTTAATATATGACACATAGGCCGACGGCATAGGTATGGATGACGACAATTGGCTGGAGATATTGATGGCGGAGGCGGCATCTTCGACCGTAGAAATGCTGCCCGACATAAGACGAGTGACCACAATGGCGCCGTCGGAGAGCCCTTCGATAACCGGAACGATAGAGTCGCCTACTGCTACGGTAAGCGGAGCGTTTACCGAATATTGCAGCTCGGGAATACCAATGGCAGAAGATTCTGAAAGCACTCGATTCAGGGAGTCGGTAAGAAATATGGTGAACAGATTGGGTTTTGAACCAAGCACGAAAGTGCCGTGGCTCGCTTTTGCATCTATTTTGGTGAGACCATTTTTGCAGTCATATCCATACATGCGATAGCCCTCAGGCAACGCGTGTGTGTTAGATGTGGAAAAAGATACTTTTCGTTCGCGGATAAAGCATTGAATCTTTGGCTTGGAATCGTCGGTTTTAAACTCGGCGAGAGGTTCGGCAGAATAGCTGCTTGTGGAATATAGTGAGTATTCCGAGCCCTTTTCAGGCACAAAAGAAAAAACAGCAAGACCATTGGCAGAGGTGGTGCGAAGGTCGATGGTGCTTCCGTCGCTGCCTTTTAGTGCTAATTCTTTGCCGGGAAGGGCAATGCCCGACTTGTCGCAAAGCCACACAGTGATGTGCTGAACCATACCGCTTGCCAAAGAGCCGCCCCATGGGAATGCCCGGCAGATGATGGTGTCGTCGGTATCTCTAACCTTTTCGATATAATTCTCAGCAATGGTTATGGGTTGAAAAGCAAAATTCTTAGGCGAAAAACTCCGCATCAGTTGGGTGTATGCCCTCAATAGGTAAGTGCCGTTGGGAAGGCGGATGTCGGTGGGCATAACCATGCAGAATCGGCCCAAAGAGTCTAATTCGGTTTCGATGCGAGAGATTATCGTGTCGGGAGTGATAAGTTCGATGATTACATATCTGCTATAAGGGAGCAAATGCGGAGTAGAGTTGCAAGTCACCACACCTTGCAGCCATATAGTGTCGCCGGCATGATAATAATGGTTGTTGGGACACAAAAAAATCTGCTCCGACCGATAGTCGTGTGGCAATCGCACTCCTGCTATGGCGGCAATGGCCATAACAGTGACTATTGCAGCAGCGATATTTCGTGTGAGAGCAGATCTTTTTGTCATAGTCGGCTTTTTATTTGGTTACATCAAGGATAATCCAATAGTAGCATGGACTAGCGCCACTAGTTTTAATACCGGTTCAGATGTATTTAACTACAAAATTAGTGCTCGAGCAATTAATTTCAAAATAGAAAGGTGATTTATTTCAATAAATTGAAATTAAAAATATTGGTTAGCCGAAAATTTGTGATAAATTTCGTAAATTCGCAAAGAGAAACAGAATATAATCGAACGGGAGTTTGACAGTTTATTTTGGAAATAATTGACTTTCAGCTTGGAAAAGTCAATTTTTTGTTGTATCTTTGTTGCTATATTTTGCTATACGCCGT
>SFTJ01000119.1 GCA_004563195.1 bacterium | reverse complement strand
CACCAACGGTACCGACGCGCCAGCCAGCAGGCAAATCATCGGCAACAGCATACGGAAATAACTTTCCGTAGAGCGCCTGTGCTTGCTGCTGTAAATTATTGTTTATCTTATTGTTGAGTTCTATCTTATCGTCGATTGCTGCAAGCGTCACTGCGATGGCCTCTTGTGTGCTTGCGTCGGGTATGCCAACGATCAGTGTTGCAAATGTGTCGCGAGTTATGGTATCAAAAACTGATCCATGGGTCATCAGTTTCAGCTTACTGATACTGTTCTTCAACAAGTAATAGAGAAATGTGCTGCTAACACCTTCTTTGGCTCGGATACCATAACATGACTGATTGAATGCCATCGGGAATGGTATCATCGCCATTTCACCGACGGTGCCTCTGGCCGAAATGATGATATCATCCTTCTGCAGCAGCTTGGTTGAGCTGTTATTCAAACCTGCTTCAGTGATGTGTTTTTCGGTCGTATATACATGACGATAATCATTGTTGAAATCTTTTACGGAAAGCCATGGGATATCACCGTCCCAATACTCTGCGACGGAAGTCTTTGGTGTGCCACCGCCAATTAGGTCGATGCACTCAATAATAGGGATTTGTCTCCATTCAGATGCCATAACCGATTGCCTCCAGCTTCTGTCGGATTTCTTCCTCCAGTGTATGAGACTGTGCGAACAGCTCGGAAAGTTCGCCGGTCAGTCTGGCCATCTTTTCTTCGAAGGGTTCGCCATCGTCTTCCTGTTCCTCGATGCCGACATAACGGCCGGGGGTGAGGATGTAATCCTGCTTGGCAATTTCCTCGGTATCTACCACTGCACAGAAGCCCTTTTGATCCTCCAGTGTTCCATCGCAGTATGCCTTGTATGCGTCTGCGATCATGGCAATGTCTTCGTCGGTCAATTCGCGTAGTTTTCTGGGCATCAATGAACAGTGTCTTGCCGCGCTGCTTCTTGTTCTTGGAAAGGAACCACAGGGACACGGGAATCTGTGTGGTGTAGAAAAGCTGCGTCGGCATCGCTACGATGCACTCGACCAAATCTGCGTTTACGATGTTCTGTCTAATTTCGCCCTCACCGCCACTCTGGGAGGAAAGCGCACCGTTTGCCAGCACCATGCCGATCTTACCGTTAGGTGCCAGATGGTAAATCATGTGCTGCAGCCATGCAAAGTTTGCGTTGCCTGCTGGGGGCATACCATACTGCCAACGCACATCGTCCTTCAGTTTATCTGCGCCCCAGCCGGAGAGGTTGAATGGCGGGTTTGCCATGATAAAATCGGCGCGAAGCGTCGGATGGCAATCGTTGAAGAAAGTGTCCGCGTTGTAGCTACCAAGATCCGCGTCAATACCGCGAATGGCCAAGTTCATCTGAGCCATTTTCCATGTAGTCGGGTTCGAGTCCTGTCCATATACAGCGATATTGTTGATATTGCCACTGTGGTGTTCAATGAACTTTGCGCTCTGGACGAACATGCCTCCCGATCCGCAGCAGGGGTCATATACGCGGCCATTATAGGGCTGCAGCACTTCGACCAGTGTGCGTACCACGCAGGAGGGGGTATAGAATTCGCCAGCTAGCTTGCCTTCCTGTTCGGCAAACTTGGAAAGGCAGTATTCATATGTTCTGCCGAGGATATCGCGGCTGCTGCCCGCATCCACCATCTTAATATTAGTGAACAGGTCAACCACATCGCCCAGACGGCGCTTATCCAATTCGGGACGAGCGAAGTTCTTGGGAAGGATATCCTTCAGTCGCTTGTTTTCCTTTTCGATTGCCCTCATGGCATCGTCGATCACGGTGCCGATTTCGGGAGTGTGCGCCTTGGAAGCAATGACGCTCCAGCGGGCAGTTTCGGGTACGAAGAAAATGCCTTCAGAAGTGTATTCATCCACATCTTCCTCAAAGCCGTCGCCTTCTTCCACGAGCTGCCGGTACTTTTCGTCGAAGCGATCGGAAATGTACTTGAGGAAAATCAATCCCAAAACGACGGATTTGTATTCGGATGCGTCGATGTTACCGCGCAGCACACACGCTGCGTCCCATATCTGTTTTTCAAAGCCAATGCCGGCTGTATTATTATCTGCCATATCTATTCTCCTTATCAGTACATCTATTTATTTCCAAGTTTTGGATTTGGTACTCCATAGCATCTGCAATTCTTCCTCTGTTGTGATTGCTTCCCAGACCGGAAGCAGGAAGGTTTTGATGCCTTCCATTACCTCTGCAAAGGCCATATCGGGATTTCCAAGCGTTTTTAGGAAGTAGCGCCACTTCACCTGCATATCCTCATCCTCCGCAAGAGCGAGGACGCGGTCGAAGCTATCCTTTTCATAGGCTGTGCCGCGGTTTTGCAGGGTCTCCTGGATTGCGGTCTGCAGCTTCAGTCCTTCGAAGTCGAAGGAGCGGGATAGATAATAAATATCGTAAAAGTCCTTCATGCGACCGGTGAGCTCAAAGCGCTGCAGGATGGCATCAAACTTTTCAGCAATAGTACTCTCCAGGGAATAGGTCAAGATTTCGGGTTTGTCATAACCTTCAAGCTGTGTCTGAATATTTCGGCGCTCGGCGCTCGGTACGATCACATCGCCAACGCCAATATCAACATTAAAAGGCACGCGAACATTCTTTATGTATCCGGTGATCTGCGTGCTGACGCCATGGTATTTGCGCTGCACTGCGATAGGCTCGGTTTTGCCGGCTTTGAATGTCACAAAGTCATTGCCGGTATCCACTGCCAGGATTTCCGCTATGATTTCATCCATGCGGGCGAGGTCGTTATTGAGGCCGCGCATCAGAAAATCCACATCCACCGTTGCTCGGCTCTCAAAGTTGGTCAGGGTGTAAATGAACAGACCGCCCTTAAGCACAAAATTCTCTGCGTACTTAGAGCCTGCCAACCGGCGCAGAAATTCCTCCTGGAAGAATAGCTGCAGACACTGCTGATAACTGATGCCGGATGATTTTGCTTTGTTTTTCAGTTTTGCCAGAACGGATGCCGCCATATCTGCCATCACAGCCACACTCCTATCAAATCTTTTGCCAGCTTCTTCACGCGCAGAGGGCCGGCATATTCCATCAGCTTCGGGATGCTCTTTTCCGGATCTGCGATATATTTCTGAATTGCTTTGTTGAATATCTCTTTGTCCATCTTGTTACGATAGCGCAGGCAATCGCAAATCAGACGTTCCTTATTATAAATACGAATGGTATGACCATCCATGGTTCCGGTTGTCAAACCCAATTCCAGTACGGCCGGCTCCACGTAATACGGTTTTACGAAGGGGTAATCAATTTTAAATCGGGATTTGCCGGAATCTTTGCTGACTGCCAGATGCCAGTCGCCCGGCGTACGATCGCTATAACCGTAATAGCGGAGCGCTGTGTCCATGCAGAGTATGGCGTCAGGGAATAGGCGAATCACGGTTCCTACTTCGCTGAAATCGTCCGGGTTGATCCACTGATAATATCCTCTGCGGATTTTTTCCACGTAACCGTCTGCGATCAGCTTTTCACGTTGCGGATAGAATATCCTTTCCTCTGCAAGCTGCATGGTGCGCATCATGCCGCCGTACTTATCGAATATGCTCTTATAATATTGGACATCGTGCATAACTCACAGTCCTTTCTAAATTCAATCTAATCGACCGCTAACGCGGATATTTTTGTATTATCTATTGTAGCTAAAGCATGTCGAATAGTCAATACAATTCTGAAAACAAATTCGCTTTCGAGCGGATATTTTGAAAATGACTTTTGATTTATTATATTTCGATCGTAGAAACAGAAAAAGACGCGGGTGACGCGTCTTCGAAATAGTAGTTTTATTCTGTTTTGAATAAATGGTGCCATTTTTGGCACCCTGCGTGGTGCCACGCGATCAGGACTTGCTGTGAAATCTGCGAAAGTTACGGAAAACAGCTTAGTTTTAACCTTAAAACCCTGAAAAATACGGATTTTATGCAAGAAACGGATATTGCATACCCCTTGTGTTCTTCAAAATTCCACACGCAAATCCCATATTAAAAGTGCACCTTTTGGTTAACAAAACCGAGAGGTGCACTTTTTTTCATGCAAACATTGAAACATAAGGCGTTTTGCGAAAAACCAAATCATATAAAGGAAAAACGGCTGATGTTTGGTGAAAAGGAGTGCAAAAAAAAGATGGCGAGCAGAACGAGGGCAAACGAATTTTTGCGTCAGCAAAAACGCCTGCACACTTGCAGGCGAAAACGCTTGCGTTTTTCGTTTGCCCGTAACAAAGATGGGATTTTCGGCGTGATTTTGTCGAGATTTTGCAGTACAAAGACTGAAAAAAACGAAAAAAGCGTAAATATGAAAAATATTTTTCAAAAAAAGGGCAAAAAATGCGCATTTTTGACGATATATATATAGTTCGTTTTCGAACGTATTCTTTAGAAAGGAGTTGACAGCATATGTCAACCAAACAAACAACAACGGAGAAGTGCTCGTTTTGCGGCAGAAGCCGTAGCCAAGTCAAGTATTTTGTAAAAGGCATCGACGGCTTCATTTGTGATTCTTGCGTCGAAATGTGCAACTGTGTCATTGACGAAATGAAACTGTCCGCGCGCAAGGAAAAGCGAAAACGGGGCGAAACAGGATTGCCGAAACCGATGGAAATTAAAGCGTATTTAGATGCGCATATCATCGGGCAGGATGCGGCAAAGAAAACCCTTTCGGTGGCTGT
>SFTJ01000049.1 GCA_004563195.1 bacterium | reverse complement strand
TGGTAAAAGCAAAGTAACCAAAAAGGGCTGACTCCTGCAATAGGTGCCAGCCCTAATTTTGTATGACCGGCTCAAAATAATTTTATCGGACAGCAATAACATTTTTCATTATTGCAAGAATGCTGGATTGGAGGTTTAGGAATTTGCGATAGAGATATTAAAAGCATTGAGGGCTGTTTATTCCTTCAATGCTTTTTCATATAGTGTTATTGTGATTATTATTTTGGCAAACAGAATTGCAAATAGAATTGCAAACAGAAATTTTTATCGCTTTCTACAATAATTGTTTTTATTGTTTCCAATTGTTGATGAAATTTCAATATCATTGCTAATTAGGTTTGGCTATCGCTATTTGCTAGAATTAAGAATTAGAATCTACTAATATATAGTTGGTGCTACGACCTCCCTCATTGGTTTTCTGTAATATGCCTTTTGCAATGAGGTCAGTTATATCATTTAGTGCAGTATCTGATGAGCATTTTGCAATTTTAGCCCACTTACTACTGGTTAATTTGCCATTGAATCCATCAAATAGCATATTCAACAATTTTCTTTGTCTCTCATTGAATGAGACATCTCGATTGCGTTCCCAAAATTCAGCTTTGTACATTACCGAAGATAAAGTGCTTTCTGATGCACTTAATGCTTGTTCAAAGCAATGTAAAAACCACAAAAGCCAATCGGTGATATCGCCATTTCCGCGTTGTGTACGTTCCAATACTTCATAATATTCCTTTTGTAAATTTTTTATTTCGGCAGATACAGAATAAAAACGTTTACTACTATTTTCGGAGCGAGCTAGTAACATGTCGGTCAAAGCTCTTGTTATTCTACCATTTCCGTCATCAAATGGGTGTATTGATACAAACCATAAATGAGCAATAGCTGCTTTCAATACAGCATCTATACCATTGCTATTGTTGACCCACTCAATAAAACGGTCCATTTCTGCAGGAACTCGCTCTGGCGAAGGTGCTTGATAATGCACCTTTTCTTTTCCCATAGCACCGGATACAACCCGCATTTCTCCCGAACGATACTTGCCAACTTCTATGCGATATAAACCACTCATTCCTGTAGGGAATAGTACATTATGCCACCCAAAAAGTCTGTCGTGAGTAAGTGCATTGGCATAGTTTTGCGTTGCGTCTAATTGCATTTCTACTACACCATCAACATAACGAGACACTGGCACAAGACCTGCTGTGCCAATTCCAAGTCGGCGAGCAATTGAAGATCGAACCTCTTCAAGATTCAACTCTTTGCCCTCAATTTCTGAAGAACGAACAAGTTCAAGCGACAAATTTGAGAGCATAGCTTCATCTTGTGAGTCAAATCCTAAAGACATCATTCGTCCTATTAGACAGCCTTGTTTGGCTCGTACTCGACCTAATACATTCATTATTTGTTGGCTATCATAATGGAATTGCCACCAATTTTCAGAATCATGTATATATCTCATAATGCTATATTTTGTGACAAAATTAGTGATATTCGGAGAATAAACAAATTATTCGCCGAATATTTTCGGAGAATAGGCGATATAATCTCAGAATACGATTTCCCTCAAAGTGTATTGCCCTAACACTTGAGCTATATATTTTCGATTGCAATGCACAATTAATTATTGCGCCACCTCGAATATGGAATATATTTAAGATGGCGCAATAATATTTATTTCTCATCGGGTGGGATGGTCTCAATTTCTCCTGACTTTATTTCACCCAGGGATGGAGAGCTTGAGTGATGATGGTTTGCATGATTTGGTAGCCGGCGGGGTCGGGGTGGCAGCCGTCGGTGGAGAGGTTGGCGGGGAGGCCGCCGTTTTCGTTCGCCATGGCGGTGTAGTAATCGACGTAAATCACATTTTTGTCGCGGCGGGCTTCTACGTATGCCTTAATCATGTCGTTGAGCCGGCGCACAAGTGGTGCGGGTTTCACTTTCTCTTGCCATGCAAATCGGTCGCAGGGCAGCACCGAGCACACAGCCACTTTAATCTTATTGAGGCGCGCAAGTTCTATCATCGATTGTATGTTTCCCATTACATGTTCGAGCGAAATGGCACCGTTGTTGTGCGCTATATCGTTGATTCCTGCGAGTATCACCACCACCTTGGGATGCAGGTCTATCACGTCTTGACGAAAACGCACAAGCATCTCGCAAGTGGTCTGCCCGCTTATGCCGCGGTCCACAAAGCGAGGATGGGCTTCCCAAAATTCGGGCATTTTCCACACCCAGAAGTCGGTGATGCTGTTGCCCATAAACACCACATCAGGATTTTCCTTCAACTCGGCATTCGCCTTGGCATAGCGGCCGAATTGTGCCCAATCGGTGTCGAAATCCACGGCTTGAACCGACATCGACACCCACAATGCGCCCAGCAGGGCTATGATGATTCTTCTTATATTCTGTAGCATTACGAAAGGATATATATAAGGTTTGTTATCAGTGATTTGCAGCGGGTTCCACCCAGTCGCCGTTGGCTTTGATGAGAGCTATCAGGCGGGGAATTGCTTCCTCTTGCGGAATGTTTTTCTCGATACATTCTTTGCCTTTATAGAGGCTTATTTTGCCCACAGCGGCGCCCACATAGCCGTAATCGGCATCAGCCATTTCGCCCGGACCGTTCACTATGCAACCCATAATGCCTATCTTGAGATGGCTGAGGTGCGAAGTGGCAGCCTTTACTTGCTGCACGGTGGTCTGAAGGTCGAACAAGGTGCGTCCGCAACTCGGGCAAGAGATAAACTCGGTCTTGCTCATGCGCAGACGAGCGGCTTGAAGAATGCCATACTGGCAGCGCACCAGGCGCTCGGCATCGGCATATTGCGGAGCCTCAAACCAAATGCCGTCGCGAAATCCGTTGAGCAGCAGTGTGCCGAAGTCGGCGCCCGATTTCACTTGCAGCCACTCGATGTCGGTGTCGGGATAAGAGCATCGCACCACCACGGGCACATCTATTTCGGCTGTCATCAAGCCGTGAAGCATAGCTTGAAGGCTTCCGGGCACATTCACATTGGCGGGCGATATCACAAGCACCGCACGGGGCATGTTGCGCAAGGGCTCAAGATGGTCGACAGGGGTGTCGGCACTCGCCTCAACCCACACCATAGGGGCTTGGCACTCAGCGGCATCAGCCAGTCGGCTCACATCGAAGAGCGGATAGGTGCCCTCCACGGCTTTGTAGTTATCGGCGGGCACGATGTAGCGATTGCCATCGGCCACATCCACACCCTCGGGCACGGAATAGAAGTCGGGGCGCAAATCGCCTTTCACCTCGGCAGGCAGGCACGACGCCACCGTTACGGGCAAGCAGCGGCCGCCCACTGCATCGGCCACGGAGCGCGAAGTGCGGCGCTGAGGCTGAATATGGTTATAATCGGAGCATTCGCAGCCATCGATGTGGCTATGACCGGCTCTCGAAGTGATGTATTGCACCAGTTTTTGAGCCACAGGCACCTCGAGTTCGGGATCTTCGCTAAGCGAAACGCGAATGGTGTCGCCCACGCCCTCGGCGAGCAGCGTGCCTATACCCACGGCACTCTTTATGCGGCCATCCTCGCCGTCGCCGGCTTCGGTAACGCCCAAGTGCAGCGGGAAGTGCATATCCTCGGCATCCATAGCCACCACCAGTCGGCGCACGGTTTCCACCATCACCACGGTGTTAGATGCCTTTATCGATATCACCACATTGTAGAAATCCTGTGCCACCATCACACGCAGAAACTCCATCACGCTCTCCACCATACCCGCCGGAGTGTCGCCGTAGCGGCTCATAATGCGGTCGCTGAGCGAGCCGTGGTTCACTCCCAAACGCACAGCTGTGCCATGCTCCTTGCATATGGCGATAAAGGGGATGAGCGCCTCGGCTATTTTCTCTATCTCGCGAGCATATTCTTCGTCGGTGAACGTGAGTTTTTTGAAGGTTCGCGCCACGTCAACAAAGTTGCCGGGATTGATTCGCACCTTGTCGGTCATGCGAGCGGCTTCGAAGGCAGCTTTGGGATTGAAGTGAATATCGGCCACCAAAGGCACATCGTAGCCTTCATCTATCAGCTGACGGCGTATCACGCCTATGCTGTCGGCCTCACGCACGCCCTGAGCGGTGAGTCGCACCAAGTCGGCTCCGGCATCGGCTATGCGGCGACATTGTGCCACGCTGCCCTCTATGTCGTTAGTGTTGGTCGACGTCATCGATTGCACGCGCACCGGGTAGTCCGAACCCATCATAAGGTTCTTTATCTTCACTGCAGTGGTGGTTCTGCGCTGGTAGTTTATCATCTCGTTTTATCTTGATTGGTTTGCTGATTTCTTATAAAATATTGTTCGATTTCTGTGGGGCGAACACATCCCCATGGCTATGCAGCGGCGAGCGCTGAGCACCCATGATGCACAGCGCCCGGCGCACAAGCCATCAATTGGTCTTGAACTTATATTTCAATTCCTTGAGGTCGGCATTAGCCTTCACTATTTTTCCTGCGAGAGCCGATTTATAAGCTTCCGACTTGGCAGCCAGATTTTCGTCGGCGAGCGCAAGAATCTGAGTGGCAAGGATGGCGGCATTGAGCGAGGCATTGATGCCTACGGTAGCCACAGGTATGCCGGGAGGCATCTGCACTATGGCGAGCAGTGCGTCCAAACCCTCGATGGTGCTCTTGATGGGCACACCTATCACAGGGAGCGGTGTCATAGCGGCTATCACACCGGGCAGGTGGGCTGCCATGCCGGCTGCGGCTATTATCACTTTCACGCCTCGCGCTTTGGCTCCGCGGGCAAACTCTTCTACCTCGGCAGGAGTGCGGTGCGCGCTCAGCGCAAGCACTTCGAAGGGTATTTCCATCTCATCGAGCAGCGCAAGCGCCTTCTCCATGATGGGCAGGTCGCTCGTGCTTCCCATTATTACACTTACCAATGGTTTCATCTGCATTATGTTATTTTTGTTGTAGATTATGAAATTTCTATTTCTTGCTAAAAAAATTATAGAGCAGCATCGCGGTCAGCCCCGATACTACCCTAACAACTTCACCATAAGCGCTACACCTGCATATCCGCACACAAATCCCGCCAAAATCTGCAAAAAATTGTGTCGGCCGAGAATCAGGCGCGAGGTGCACACCGCACCGCATAGCAATATCGTCACGCATATTGTGCCAAACAGGCTGAAAGCGCCCAATCCCAGCGAATGCATGTTCATGAGCATGGCGAGCAACCCCGCCACGCCGGCGGCATGAGCACTTATCTTCCACCAAATAGTGATGATGCCCATCACTGCCACAGTGAGCACTCCGCCCCACATCATGGCAAGCATCCACGCCGGACTGTGCACATGGCGCAGATAGAACACCGATGCCACATAGCATGCCAGGGTGAAAATGTAGGGCAACCAGCGCTCGCGATGATTCACGAGTCGCTTGTCGGCGATAATCTTGGCATTGTGCAGCAGCGCAATGAACACCATAGGCAGCAAGCATGTGATGCCCGCCACCACTATCAGCACCATCAGTCGGGTGCCAAAGGGAATATAGCACAGCACCGTAACCCACAACGCCAAAAACACGCCATAGGTGGGCATAAGCAACGGACTCATCATCGTTGAGATGAATCGCGCCAAGGCTTCTACTATCTTCATAGTCAGGTTGTTTGCGATTAAAATTTTCGTCAATTGTTCTGTTATTGCTATTGCTCCATACGCATTATGCCCCTCGGTGTGGGCAAAACCACTCCGAAAGGCCTATGCTCTATATACCACAAAGTTAATTCTCTTTGCCGAATACTGCAATAATTTGGCAAAATTTTTACGCCATAGCGCGGCGGCGGTTTGCCACAGGCAACCTTAACTTATCTTCGCGATACTTAGCCACAGTGCGGCGGCTTATCTGATAACCCTTGCCGGTGAGCAAATCGGCTATTTCCTGGTCGGTATAGGGGTGTGTTTTGTCTTCGCTCCCTATTATCTCTTTTATCTCATTGAGCATTCGGCGCTGCGAGGCGTCTTCGCCGTTTTCGCCCACCGACAGTCCTTCGGAGAAGAACAATCGCAGCGACACGCAGCCATTCTCGGTCTCGATAAATCGCTCCTTGGTGGCTCGCGACACCATCGACACGTCCACGCCCACATCTTCTGCCACTTCTCTCATAGTGAGTGGCTTAACACTGCGCTCATCGAGGGTTCTGAAATATTCCACTTGCCGCATGGCTATTGCTCGGGTTATGCGCATAAGTATGCTTTGGCGATTCTTGATAATATCGATAAACTTATCGGCTTGTCTCACATAGTTGGTAATCACTCTTTTTTGCTCACCCTCTTTTGCTATGTCTTTGCTTCGGCTCGCCAATCGATACGACTCAGCCACTTGCAACTGCGGAATGTGATTAAGCGACTCCACCACTATCGACTCATTTTCCTCGTCGTACCACACCTTCAGGTCGGCTCGCACATAGCCGGCTTGCACACTCATCGATGTCTCGGCATAGCGCCTTCCGGGTTTGGGGTCAAGTTTGGTTATTATTCGCTCTATTTGCTTCATTTCGTCGGTTGTAAGACTGAGCGAACGTCGAATTTTATCGTATTTCTTCTTCCCCAAATCGTCGATATATTTGTCGACTACCACATACGCCTTGTCGTAAAGTCCGCCCTTGATGCGTCGCAAGGCTTCGAGCTGTATCATAAGGCACTCGCGCAGGTCGGCAGCTCCCACACCCAAGGGATCGAGCATTTTTATCTTCTTCACCACAAGTTGCACGTCGTCGATGCTCACGTCATGGCCCTCTCTTAGCATATTATCTTGTATTCTATACACGCTATCGTGCAAGCGTCCCATACCATCAATCGAACCAATCACATATTTTGCTATCGCTTCCTGATCGGGGGTGAACTCAAATTGGAATATTTGTGCCAAAAGGTGCTCCTCGAGCGTTTCTTCAGTCGACGCCCAAGCTAAGTCGCCACCCGAACCGCCGTAACCCGGATCGGTGTCATGGCTGTCGTCGGGGTCGTAGTCGGAGTAATCGGTACGCCCGTCCGATTGCATATCTTCTCCTTTCAAATAGCTGTCGTCATCTCCCGATTTATCATTGGCATTGTCGCTGTCATTGTCCGAATCGCCTTCGCTACCCGAAATATTTTCGTCGTCTCCCGATTCTTCGTCCGATACTTTCTCAAGCGCAGGATTCACTTCCAATTCGTCATTTATTTGCTTCAGCAACTCGTCGTCCGACTTCGACAGACATTCACCAATAGCAATGTTGGTGGGAATTGCCACCATTCGCTGCTCTTGTTTCTGATTTTGACTTTGACTTTGTGAATTTCCTACTCCAGCCATACTTTTTCCAATTTTATCGTGTGAAGTGAATTAATTATTATCATCCTATTTTTTAGCACCTTACGCAATTTTCTGCAAATTTCGTGCCAAATACAAAAACAAAGATATATGTTCTCTTCCACATTTACAACAATTTCGGCAAAAATTTGTTCACAGCAATAGCGAAAAGCATTGCCTCTGTGCAGCCCAATTTTTGTTACCACACACATTTTCAGTCGTTTTATGGTCGCAAACAGCATTTTATTTGCCTCAGCCACGCCGATTTATCGCCGCCGATGCCGAAATCTCGTGATTTTTAGCTAATTTTGTCACTCGAAAATAAGTATGATAAAAAAAAGACGCACCACCAACCATATATAGAACATTAACAATCAAAAAAAACGAAAAAAGACAATGGCAGAATCGAATTTTATTGACTACGTTAAGATATTGTGCCGCTCAGGTAAGGGCGGTGCGGGTTCGGCGCACCTTCATCGTGCCAAATATGTGCCCAAAGGTGGTCCCGATGGCGGCGATGGCGGCGATGGCGGAAGCATCATTCTTCGCGGCAACCGCAACCTGTGGACTCTGCTCCACCTCAAATTCCAGCGCCACATATTCGCCACCGACGGTATGCCGGGAAGCGAATGTCGCAGCTTCGGCAAGAAGGGCGAGGACCGAATTATCGAAGTGCCTTGCGGTACTGCCGTGTTCGACGCCCAAACGGGCAAGTTTATCTGCGATGTCACCGACGATGGTCAGGAGGTGGTGCTCCTTAAAGGTGGTCGTGGCGGCCTCGGAAACTGGAATTTCAAAAGCGCCACCAATCGCACTCCCCGCTATGCCCAACCGGGCGAACCGCGTCAGGAACGCGAAGTGATTATGGAGCTGAAATTGCTTGCCGATGTGGGTCTCGTGGGATTCCCCAATGCCGGTAAGTCTACCCTGCTCTCTTCAATCTCCGCAGCAAAACCAAAGATTGCCAACTACCCCTTCACCACGCTCGAGCCCAATCTCGGCATCGTGAGCTATCGCGACTCGCAGTCGTTTGTTATGGCCGACATACCGGGCATCATTGAGGGCGCAAGCGAAGGCAAAGGCTTGGGACTGCGTTTCCTTCGCCACATTGAGCGAAATGCCGTGCTGCTCTTTATGATTCCCGCCGACACCAACGATATTCGAGCCGACTATGAGGTGCTATGCCGCGAACTCGAGAAATTCAACCCCGACCTCGTGGATAAACCTCGAGTGCTCGCCATCACCAAGTGCGATATGCTCGACGATGAACTTATGGCTGAAATGCGTGGCGAAGTGCCCGAAGGCATCGACACGGTGTTTATCTCTTCGGTGGCAGGTATGGGCCTTGTGGAACTCAAAGACTTGCTTTGGCGCACCATCAACGATGAGCGCAACCGCATCCCCGAAACTCTCACCCACCGCGACCTCGACCGCAGCCATCGCGTGCAAGAGGAGGACGACTTCGTTATCGAAACCGAAGACGCCGACGACGATTACAACGAAGGCGTAATGCTCGACGAAGATGAGGAGTGGGACGACGAATATTGGCCCGACAAGCACAACGACGATGAAGAAGATTTTTGAGCCTCTCGAATTTGCTTCAGCACTCGAGGGCATCGAGGCATTTACCACTCTCCGTGGCGATGCCCGCACCGACGACAATTATTCGGAATTTAATATTTGCAACTACACCGGCGACAGTCACGAGCACATAGTGGCTTGTCGCCGTTTGCTTTGCAGCCGGCTGGGCATCGACGATGCTCAGCTCATAATGCCTCGCCAAACTCACTCGGTGAATGTGGCTACCATAACCGCCACTTCGCGCCACGATGCATGCCTCGACGATGTAGACGCCTTGGTCACTAATCTGCCCGATGTGGTGATAGGCATCAACACTGCCGACTGCGTGCCACTGGTGTTCGCCGACCCTATTGCCGGCATCATCGGGGCAGCCCACGCAGGCTGGAAAGGCACCAAAAACGGCATCGTAGCCAACACCCTACAAGCCATGTGCCGCCTCGGAGCCTCGCCGAGCCGCATTATGATAGCCATCGGAGCCGCCATCTGTCAGGAGTGCTTCGAGGTAGGCGATGAGGTGGTAGAACAGTTCGCCGAGGCGGGATTCGACCTCAACGCCATAGTAAAGCGCAATGCCGTTACCGGCAAAGCCCACATCGATTTGCCCGAAGCCAATCGCATCATAGCCTTGCAGAGCGGAGTGCCCGATGCCAACATCAATCTCAGCGGACGCTGCACCCGTTGCCAACCCATGCGCTACTTCTCAGCCCGCCGCATAGGCATCCGTTCGGGCAGAATTTTCACCGCAATTATCCGCCGTAGCCGATAACAGTCGCTGAAACAAAAAAGCAAGGCATTGTATGCACTACAAGACCTTGCCTTAGGTTAAACGCCATGAAAAATCTACACTTATAAAAATATACTAATCTCAAACTTTTTCCATCATTTCTTCATTCTGCCGCTACGTTTCAGAGCTTCCGCAATAATCCATTGCAGTTGCCCGTTCACCGACCGAAATTCGTCGGCTGCCCAAGCCTCGAGCGCGCTCATAGTCTTGCTATCGATGCGCAGCACAAACGATTTGGTTTTCGCTTCTTTCTCTTGAGCCATAGCGGTGGTAGACTTTCTTTATTATTATTTGCTTTCGAATTATCTTCTCATTAATGATTGAGCGTGCCGGTATTGATTACCGGAGTAGCACTCTCGTCGGAGCAAAGCACCACGAGCAGATTGCTCACCATGGCTGCCTTCTTCTCTTCGTCGAGCTCTATTTTCTCGTTTTGGAGTTTATCGAGCGCCAGACGAACCATCGACACAGCACCTTCCACTATCTTCTCGCGTGCCGACACCACTGCCGATGCCTGCTGACGACGCAACATAGCGGCTGCTATCTCGGGTGCATAGTTCAAATTGTTGATGCGCGCCTCTATCACCTCAATGCCTGCCATCGACAAGCGCTCGGTGAGCTTCTTCACCAACTCTTCATTTATCTCATCGCCGCCAGAGCGAAGGGTTATTTCACCCGATTTCGCTTCTTCGTCGATATTATCGTAGGAATACTGTCCTGCCACCTGGCGCAACGCTGCATCGCTCTGTATCGACACAAAGCGCTCAAGCGCATTCATGCGGGTATTCACTGTCTTGGTCTCCTTTTCCTGCAAGTCGACTTCGAATAGCGCCTTATAGGCATCTTTCAATCGCCAAACCACCACAAGACCTATCAATATGGGGTTGCCGTCTTTGTCGTTCACCTTGATGGGCTTGCCATCGAGGTTGCGCGCTCTGAGGGTCATCTTCTTGCTCACAAGAAATGGATTGACCCAATACAAACCGTTACGAGTAAGCGAACCGCGATATTTGCCGAAAAACAACAATGCCGACATTTCATTTGGCTCCAACTGCACAAATCCGCAGAGACCTATTATGAAGCTAAGCAGCAGCACCACTGCCGGCACGGCTGCCAATCCGCTTTCGGTTACTGCGCCATATATCACCGACGAAACTGCACCTACAAACAGCAACAACAGCACTATTATCATAAATATGCCATTAAGCTTCATCCCTTGAAATTCAAATTCCTTTGTTTCCATAATAATATTATTATTAAATTAATTCAATATTTAATAAATATTTTTATAATATCATTTTGATAGCACAAATATCGGCACTATTTTTCACATTTGCAAGCATTTCCGTAAAAAAAATCGCTGTTATCACAAAAAAACCGATTTCTGCCAAGCAGCCAACACCGGTTTATCGAAAAAGGCATACCATTTGGCAAATTCATATTATTACCTTAATTTTGCATCGTGAAATCGAAAATTATCAGCATTTTTATTGTGCTTTTTGCATTAGTTTCAGCACACACCGCTCATGCGCAGAGCAATCCCGACACCCTGCGCGCTGTGAGAATTGAACAAGACAGTGCCTTAATAGCACAACAAACCGCCGAAATAGAGCGTCTGCTATATATGGCTGAACTTCAGCAACAAAAAGAGCAAATGAAGAAGCAGATTCTCGGCGAGGGGGAACCCACACCCCGTTTCAACATCAAGCAAGCCATCCTTCCCGTAGCCCTCGTGGCTGTGGGCACGGTTGCCGTATGGGAACCTCACATGAAGCAGCTCAACAGATATGTATATAAAAATGTGCACACCGACATGGGCGGTGTCGACAATTATCTGCAATTTGCGCCGTTAGCTCTCAACTTAGGTATTACCATAGGCGGCGTAAAAAGCAAATACAGCAATATCGATAATCTTATGGCTACAGTAACATCGGTGGCTGTAATGTATGCCCTGACAAGCACTATGAAATACACCATACGCGAGCCGCGTCCCTACGATGCTACGGAGCGCAACTCTTTTCCATCAGGACATGTGGCGCGTGCTTTTCGTTCTGCCGAGATGATGCGCATTCAGCACGGCAATTGGTGGGGGCTCTCCGGCTATGCGCTGGCTTCGGTGGTGGCTTACAGCCGCATTGCTCAGGGCAAGCACTGGCTCAACGATGTTATTGGCGGCATAGGCGTGGGCATACTGAGTGCGCGCATAGGCTATTGGCTTGTGCCGCTGGAGCGAAAATTGTTTCGCCTGCCTGCCCAAGAGTCGAAAAAGATAGCTGTGGCGGCAATGCCCTACTACGACCCGCTATCGCAATCGGCAGGCGCCGCCGTGGCGATTTCGTTCTAAGCATATTGCTGCGCGCCGATTCAGTCGGTTTCTCTCTCGAAAAAACAATGTGGCAACAACGCCTAAAGATACAGTAAGGCGGTGCTTCGAAGCACAACTCGAAGCACCGCCTTGCTTATTGATTGGTTCTTATGCGATTATCTTGCTATCTCTGAGATAATTTCGCTCACTGTGGGGTGTATGTGCACCATATCCTGCAACTGCTCAAGAGTGGTATCGCGGCACATGAGCGACGACACTTCTTGCACTATCTCCGATGCTCTTGCGCCGAATGCATGGCATCCGAGCAACTTACCATCGGCTGCCGAGGCTGTGAGTTTCACCATTCCTTCGGCACTTTCCATTGCCAAGGCGCGACCGTTGGAACGCATAAAGCCTTTTTTCAGCACAAAATCGATGCCGGCATCCTTACATTGCTGTTCCGACATGCCCACACAGGCTATTTCGGGTTCGGTAAAGATTGCCGCGGGCATGATGTCGAGGCGTATGTTGTCACTCTTGCCCAAAATGGCATTCACTGCGCGATAGCCTTGGAAAGTGGCTGCATGTGCAAGCATCATGCGACCGTTAACATCGCCTATGGCATATATGCCGGGCACATTGGTAGCCATATTGTCGTCTACGGTTATGCCTCTGCGTTCGTCATATTCAACTCCGGTGTTTTCGAGCCCTATGCCGCCCACATTGGGTCGGCGACCTGTAGCCACGAGCACCACATCGGCTTCGATGCTTTCGTCTTTGCCTTTGCGTTGATAAGTAACCTTACCATCGGCTATGCTGCTCACTGCGGCTTGCATCACAAAGTCGATGCCGCGCTTCTCGAGTTGCTTGCGAGCGCGCTTTGCCACGTCGGAGTCGACCGTTGGCAAGCATTCTTTGAGAAATTCCACCACAGTGACTTTCACGCCATAGCTGTTGAATATCGAGGCAAACTCCATTCCTATCACGCCGGCACCCACTATCACCAGATGTTGGGGAAGTTGGGCAAGCGAGAGCAATTCGGTTGAGGTCACCACCTTGGGCATGGCATTGCTTTCCACAGAGTGGCTCACGAGCAGGTCTTCGCTGAGCGACGGCGGGAATTTTGCCGACGAACCGGTGGCAATGATGATGTTTTTTGCAGTATATTGCTCGCCCGCCACCTCCACGGTTCGGGCATCCACCATCACGCCTTTACCTCTCACGAGTGTGATGCCGGGCAGTGCGAGTATCGATTCCACACCGGCTCGCAGTTGTTCCACCACGCCTTGCTTGCGAGCCATGGCATCGGTCCACGATGCACGGGCACCGGCAAGAGCAAGTTCGGCATCGTGAGCGAGGCTCTTGGTGGGTATGCAACCACAGTTGAGGCATGTGCCGCCCACTTCGGCAGCTTCCACCACCACGGTCTGCAAGCCGTTTTGTGCGGCATAGCGAGCGGTGCAATAGCCACCCGGGCCGCTTCCTATTATTATGAGGTCGGTGCTTATCATTCTTGAGTGTCGTTAACTAACATACGATAGGTGATGAGCGGATGCATAGCAGCACGCACGTCGTCGACGCGAGTGATAGGAGCATTGTGTGGAGCGGTCTTCACCACTTCGGGGGTAGTTGCGGCTTCTTCGGCTATGCGGCGCATCACGGCTATAAATCCGTCGATGGTCTGCTTGCTCTCGTTCTCGGTAGGCTCTATCATGAGCGACTGATGGAAGAGCAGCGGGAAATAGATGGTAGGCGCATGGTAGCCATAGTCGAGCAGGCGTTTTGCCACATCCATTGTGGTAACTTCGGTCGACTTGTCCTTCAAGCCGTCGAACACAAATTCGTGCTTGCAAACGCTGTCGATAGGCAGTTCGTACACGTCCTTGAGCATTGCCTTGATATAGTTGGCGTTGAGTGTAGCCAACGGGCCCACCATCTTGATGTTGTCGGCACCAAGGGTGAGGATATAGGTATAGGCGCGGAGCAGCACTCCGAAATTGCCCAAGAATGCGCCCACATGGTTGCGGGTAACGTCGTATTCGCCTTCTTGCAAGCCGTTGATGAGCGAGAATGTGCCATCGGCGTTCTTCACCACCTTTGGCTTGGGCAGGAAGTCGACCAAGTCGGCACGCACGCCCACCGGACCGCTGCCGGGACCGCCGCCTCCGTGAGGTGTAGAGAATGTCTTGTGCAGATTGATGTGCATCACGTCGAAGCCCATATCGCCGGGACGGCTCACGCCGAGCATCGGATTGAGGTTGGCGCCATCGTAATACATCAAACCGCCACATTCGTGCACCAATTTAGCTATTTCGGGAATTTCTTTCTCAAACAAGCCGAGGGTGTTGGGGTTGGTCATCATCATAGCGGCAATGTCGTCGCCGAGCAGGGGCTTGAGCGACTCTACGTCCACAAGGCCGTTCTCGGTGCTCTTCACCTCCACTATCTCAAGGCCGCACACTGCAGCCGAAGCGGGGTTGGTGCCGTGAGCCGAGTCGGGCACTATCACTTTCACGCGACGGTGGTCGCCGCGGCTCTGATGATAGCTGCGTATCACCATCAAGCCGGTGAGCTCGCCATGAGCGCCGGCGCACGGATTGAGCGTAAATTCGCTCAGACCGGTGAGTTCGCAAAGCGATTTCTGCAAATTGTAGTACACCTCGAGGGCGCCTTGGCAAGTGCAGTCGGGCTGCAATGGGTGTAAGCCTTGGAATTGGGGCATTGCTGCCACTTCTTCGTTGATTACCGGGTTATATTTCATGGTGCATGAGCCGAGCGGATAGAATCCGTTGTTCACACCGAAGTTGTTGGCTGAGTGATTGGTATAGTGGCGCACCACGGTCATCTCATCGCACTCGGGCAGTTCGGCATCGGCTTGGCGACGCATTTCCTGCGGCAGTGTGTGATGGCCGAAACGGTTGGCGGGCAAAGAATAGCCACAAGTGCCGGGGTGGCTCAACTCGAATATCAGATTTCCGTATAATTTATTGTTCATGGCTCAAATCTCCTTGCTAAGTTCTACAACGCGGTCAATCTCTTCTTTGCTGCGCTTTTCGGTGACAGCAAACATAATGGTGTTGGAGTCGATCTTCACACCGCCCAAAATCCCGTTTTCGGCAAGATGGCGCTGCAAGGCATCTACGTCGCCGCTATAGGTAACGCAGAATTCATTGAAGAACGGACGGTCGAAACGAGGTGCAAACTTGCCGGTGGCAAGGAGTTGCTCTTGCATATAGTGTGCGCCGTCGTAAGAGAGCTGTGCAGCTTCTTTCACACCTTGCTTGCCCATCAAACTCATATAGATGGTAACCCACAGCGCCATAAGGCTCTGGTTTGAGCAGATGTTTGAGGTGGCTTTTTCGCGGCGGATGTGCTGTTCGCGTGCCTGAAGTGTGAGCACGAAGCAGCGGCGGCCTTCGGTGTCGCGGGTGCAGCCCACTATGCGGCCGGGCAACTTGCGCATCAGTTTTTCGGTGCAGCACATATAGCCTGCATACGGACCGCCAAACGACATAGGCACGCCGAGCGACTGCACATCGCCCACTGCTATGTCGGCTCCCCACTCGCCCGGAGTGCGAAGCAGTGCCAGGTCGGCTGCCACACTATTGACTATCATCATTGCTTTCTTGGCATGGCATGCATCGGCAACGCCGGTGAAGTCTTCTACCACACCATATTTATTAGGTTGCTGTAGCACCACGCCTGCCACACCGCCTGCTTCGAGCTTGGCGTTCATGTCGGCAAAATCGGTGGCACCGTCGGTGGCTTCGATAAGGTCGATTTCCACGCCATGGAAGTGGGCATAGGTGAGTATCACATTAAGGGTGCGGTCTTCGACGGTCTTCGACACAAGCACGCGATTGGCCTTCTTGGCTGCTGCATTTGCCATCAGCACGGCTTCGGCTGTGGCGCTCGCGCCGTCGTACATCGAGGCGTTGGAGATGGCCATACCGGTGAGTTCGCTCATCATCGACTGATATTCGAAGATGTAGTGAAGCGTACCTTGCGATATTTCGGCTTGGTATGGTGTGTAGGAGGTGAGAAACTCCGAGCGTTGCACTATGCTCGGTATCACCGAGGGGGTGTAGTGGTCGTAGACTCCGGCACCGGCAAAGCAGGTGAGCACCTTGTTGGCGCCTGCCAAGCGGGCAAAGAGTTCTCTAACCTCAAGTTCGCTCTTGGCTTCGGGCAGGTTATATTCCTTGCGGAAGCGTATGCATTCGGGCACGTCGCTGAAGAGGTCATCGAGCGTCGATACACCGATACGGGCCAACATCTCGGTGATGTCGGCCTCGGTATGCGGGAAATACTTGTAAGCCATAAAGAAAATAGCGTTATGGGTGGCGTATTATTCCTTGCTGCAGAATTCTTCGTATGCCTTGGCGTCCATCAGGTTTTCGAGTTCGCGCTTGTTGCTCATCTCCACCTTGATAATCCAGTTGGCAAATGCATCTTTGTTGAGCAAGCCGGGCTCATCTTCGAGGGCTTCGTTTACCTCTATTACTGTACCGCTCACCGGGCAGTTGAGGTCGCTGGCTGCCTTCACGCTTTCTACTGCGCCAAATTCTTCGCCTGCCTCTACTTCATCGTCTACTTCGGGCATATCCACATACACTACTGTTCCCAATGCGTGCTGTGCATAGTCGGAAATACCTATGATTGCTACATCGCCTTCCACTCTCACATATTCGTGTGTCTCTGAATAGTAGAGACCTTCTTCAAATTTTGCCATATCGTTATATTTATTATTTAGGTTTTTAGGGGATTTATGTTACTTGCTTTATTTTTTATCGGGTTTTCCCGATGTCTGCTGCCTCGCCATCTCATTTGCAGCGAGGCTCAGAGCGGGTGTTATTTTTTATAGTGTTTGTCGTAGAAAATCTTCTTGGTGATAACGCCGGGGAATGTCTTCTTGCGTATCTGCACTTCCACGGTGTCGCCGAGTTTCAAGTCGGCATCTACCAATGCCACAGCGCAACTCTTTTCTACCGAAATCAGGCGATAGCCTGTGGTCACTTCGCCCACTTGCTTGCCGTCGCGGAGCACTGCATAGCCGTGGCGTGGCACTGCGTTGCCTTCGAGTTCTATTCCGCGCAAGCGTTGGCTCACGCCTTCTTGTTTCTGCTTCAAAAGTGCTTCGCGGCCTATAAATTCAGCCTTATCGAATTTGCAGAACATCGAGAGACCTGCCATCACGGGCGAGATAGAGTCGCTGAGTTCGTCGCCGTAGAGTGGCAATCCCACTTCGAAGCGCAAGGTGTCGCGGCATCCGAGTCCGCATGGCTTGCAGCGACCGCTTTCCATCAAGAGGTCCCACATCTTGCGTATCAAGTCGTGCGATGCATATATCTCAAAACCATCTTCGCCGGTGTAGCCTGTGCGGCTCAACACTATGGTTTCGCCGTCTACTTCAAGGTTCTTGGCGGTGTAGAACACCATCTCGCGGCATGCCAATCCGAGCACTTCTTCCACCACTGCCTCGGCTTCGGGACCCTGCACGGCTATCTGGCCGTAGTAGTCGCTTTGATGATCGATGGTTACATCGTAGCCTTGGGCCTGCTCATTTATCCATGCCACATCCTTATCGATGTTGGCTGCATTTATCACAAGGAAGAAGTCGTTTTCGCCCATTTTGTACACGAGCAAATCGTCTACCACGCCTCCGTGAGGATAGCACATCATACCATAGTACACTTTGCCCAGAGGAGCATCGGCAATATCGTTGGTGAAGATGTGATTTACATATTTTTCTGCCTCATTGCCGGTTACGCGCACTTCGCCCATGTGCGAAACGTCGAATACGCCGCATTGCTGACGAACTGCATTGTGTTCTTCGATTATCGAAGAATACTGTATAGGCATATCAAAACCGCCGAAAGGCGATATCAAAGCGCCAAGCGCTTCATGCTTGTCATATAGACATGTCCTCTTGTTCATGGTTCTTTTTTTACGGTTTAGTTTTTTATTGTTTTTACTTCAGTTATTGTGCTTATTTTGATTATGAAATAAATTTTTTCGTAGTTATTCCGACTCTCAAGCCTCGGCTGCATTAGCCGCTACTTGCCAAAGATAAATTCCGGACGGAGATACTCTTTTTCTATCTCTTTTATGGCTTTCACATCGGCCTCGGTGAGCGTAACTGTACTGTGGCACACATAGTTACGAAGATTGCTCTTTATCTCCTCGAGAGGCATGTCGGTGTGGTCCTTTAGCAACGTGATGCGCTGGCGCACACTTTCCACACCGTGTTTTTGCAACTTTTCGCCGCTCGGTGTGATAGCCGAAATCATATTTTTCATCACCGTGTCGTAGAGCAAGGTGCCGTGGGCTATTATCTTACCGGGGATGTGATAGATGGCATTGCCGCTCACCTTCGATTCGCCTATAAGCAAGTCGTTGTTCTGTGTCTTCACCGTGTCGATGTGCAAAATATTGCTTAAAGCATCGGCCACGAGTGCCATATAGCGAGCAAAGGTTTTCTCCACATTATCATCACGAGTAACATACGACAGCATCACATTATTGCGGTCGGCATACACGCATCCTCCTCCGCTCTTGCGGCGATAGAACTGTATGCCATTCTCTTTACAATAATCGATATTCACCTCATTCTCAATCACTTGATGGCGCCCGAAAATCACTGTCGGCTCCACTTGCCACATAAAGAAGCAGTCGTCGTCGTCGACAAAGCGTTGTGCCACATACTCTTCCATCGCTAAATAGAAGCAGAGGCGGTGTTGAGTTTCATCGGGTAGATTTATGTATTTCATTTTTGCTTACATTATCTTTGCAAATCTAATATATTTTTCTTAATCCTTCGCATTACTGCTACGTATTTTTTTTGTTCATATTTCCCTTTTTAGTGCCGATTATTTAGCAAAACCTCCTCTCTCAATACCTCATTATTTATAATTCGTTTCTCGCCCTGATGCTGCATTTTTTGATGTCTGCCCCACGGAGAGTTTTTTCTTTCCCTTTTCTTTATTAATTTTGCATCGTAGCAATAATTTCAACAGATGAACCATCGAAAAATTTGCATCGTTACCGGCACACGAGCCGATTGGGGCATACTCAGCGCCGTAGCAAAGGCTCTCAACGAGCGCCCCGACGTCACTCTGCAGATAGTGGCTACCAATATGCACCTCAGCGAGAAGTTTGGAAGCACTTGGCACGAAATTGAGCGCGACGGCTTGCACATCGACCGCATGGTGCCTATGGCGGTCAACACCGACTCAGCGGTCGACACCGTGGTGGCTATGAGCCAATGCATGGACGGTATGGCGCGCACTCTGAGCGACCTGCAGCCCGACTTGCTGCTCATTCTCGGCGACCGTTACGAAATGCTTGCCGTGGCAAGCACTGCTCTGATTTTGCGCATTCCCATCGCTCACATCGCCGGCGGTGCCGTGAGCCGCGGTGCTTACGACGAAAGCATCCGCCACAGCATCACCAAGATGAGCCACATTCACCTCACCGAAACCGAAGAATATCGCCGCCGCGTGATTCAGCTGGGCGAGAACCCCGCCAATGTGCATAATGTGGGAGCTATGGGCGTGTACAACATACACCATCTGCAATACCCCTCTCGCGAGCAACTCGAGGCGGAATTGGGCACTTCGATACCGCAGAACACTCTGCTGTGCACTTTCCACCCTGCCACACTCGAAACCATCGAGCCGCGCATTCAGTTTGAGAACCTGCTCGCTGCTCTCGACCGTCACCCCGAAAATAAGGTGATTTTCACATATCCCAACAACGACACCAACGGCGCCATTATCATCGAACTCATCAACGCCTATGCCGATGCGCACCCCAATCGCGTGGCGGTGTTCCCCTCGCTGGGCATGCGTCGATATCTCTCGGCTCTGCACTGCGTGGCTGCCGTTATAGGCAACTCTTCGAGCGGTATCGTAGAGGTGCCGTCGATGGGTATTCCCACACTCAACATAGGCATTCGTCAGGAAGGCCGATTAGCTCCGCGGCTTGTGCCATGTGCTCAACCCCGACACTCGCTTGCGCTGCCGCAAGGTGAAAAACCCTTACGAGCAGCCCGACACGCTGCAAAAAATTGTCGATGTGGTGTGCAACACTCCTCTTAACGATATTATCATCAAACCATTTTACGACTTGCAATGAAAACTCTATATGTTATTCCTGCCCGCGGTGGCAGCAAGGGTATTCCAGGCAAAAACATCAAACCGCTGGGCGGAAAACCGCTTATAGCCTACTCGGTGGAGGTGGCTCGCGCTCTCGCCGACGACTGCGACATCTGCGTGAGCACCGACTCGCAGCAGATTGCCGATGTGGTGCAAGCCATGGGGCTCGAAGTGCCTTTTTTGCGCCCCGACTATCTCGCCACCGACAAAAGCGGCACCTACGAGGTGCTGCTCCATGCCGTGCAATTCTATGCCGAACGTGGCATTCACTACGACACACTGGTGCTACTACAGCCCACTTCGCCATTCCGAACCGCTGCCGATGTGCAACGAGCACTCGATGCCTACTCGCCCGATATCGATATGGTGGTGACTGTGGTAGAAGCTGCCACCAATCCTTACTATAACTCCTACGAGACCGACGAACAGGGATTTCTGCACATCTCAAAAGGCGATGGCAAATATGTGCGCCGCCAGGACGCTCCCAAGGTGTGGGAATACAACGGCGCTGTGTATGTAATCAACATCGACAGTCTGCGTCGTATGCCGCTGAGCCAATTCTCTCGCCGCAAAATGGTGGAAATGAGCCGCGAAAGTTCGCTCGACCTCGACACGCCCATCGACTGGATGGTGGCTGAAGCCGTTATGGCTCAATCTCATAAATAACCCGCTTTATTTACCTCAACAATTCTCTAAGAATTAGCTATATGTCGCAAGAAACCGTATTCACCGGCACTCTCTCCAACGGATTGCGCGTGGTGCACGTGCCCGGCAAGGGTGCCGTAACCTACTGCGGACTCGCCATCAATGCCGGCAGCCGCGATGAAGACCCCGACAAATGGGGGTTGGCTCACTTCGTGGAACACACCATTTTCAAAGGCACCACTCATCGCCGCTCGTGGCACATTATCAACCGCATGGAGACCGTGGGCGGTGAACTCAATGCCTACACCACCAAGGAGGGGACCATGCTCTACTCAATATTCCCCGGCGAACACCTCAACCGTGCCACCGAACTGATTGCCGACTTGGTTATCAACTCGGTGTTTCCCGAAGCCGAACTGGAGCGCGAACGCGAGGTGGTGATGGACGAAGCCGACAGCTATCGCGACACTCCGAGCGAAGCCATCTACGACGATTTCGAGGACCTGTTCTTCGCCGGCAGCCAATTAGGGCACAACATCCTGGGCACCGAGGAGCATCTGCGACGCATCACTTCGGCTCACTGCCGTGCCTATCTCGATAATCTGTATGTGCCACTCAATATGGTGTTTTTCGTATACGGCAACCACCCATTCGATGCCGTAATGCGTCTCGCCGAACGGCATTTCGGCGCCATGACGCACCCCACTCGCCGCACCGAGCGCATAGTGCCGCCCGTTGTGGAGCCTTTTCGCAAAGTCATCGCCATCGATTCGCATCAGAGCCACACCCTTATGGGTGCCCGCCTGTTTGGCCTCGACGATGAGCGCCGATATGCTATGGCGCTGCTCAACAACATTCTCGGCGGTCCGGGCATGAACTCTCTGCTCAATGTGCAAATGCGCGAACGCCGCGGCATGGTCTACACCGTGGAGTCGAATATGTCGCTGCTCACCGATTGCGGTATGCTGCAAATCTATTTCGGTTGCGATGCCCACCATGTGGAGCCGAGCCTGCGCATTATAGAGCGAACTCTCACACAACTGGCTTCTTCGCCCATCAGTCAGCGACAACTCGACGCAGCTAAAAAGCAATACAAAGGCCAACTCCTCGTGGCAAGCGACAGCAGCGAAGCCATAGCTCTCAGCGCTGCCAAAAGCATGCTATATCGCGGATATGTGGTACCATCGAAGGAAACCATCGAACATATCGATGCCCTCACGCCTCAGCACTTGCTCGATGCCGCCGCACTAATAGCCCCCGAGCGCTGCTCGGTGCTAACCATGCAGTGAACTTTTTTGCTCAAAAAACGGCTTTTTCCACTTTTTTACGCCTTTACCCTTGCAGAGGCGGCGTTTTTTATCGCCCGAGTGTTTGCTTTTCCACGCAGAAATATTATTTTTGTACATTAATCACATTTCTACATTAATACCATATTTGAGAAAAAACCCCAATCAATAACAAAAACAAATAACAGATATAGATATGCGACAGCAATATAAACGAATACTTCTCAAACTCAGCGGCGAATCGCTGATGGGCGAGCAAGGCTACGGCATCGACGCTCAACGCGTGGCCGACTATGCCGAACAAATAAAAGAAGTGGTAGCAAGTGGCACTCAAGTGGCTATTGTGATAGGCGGCGGCAACATATTCCGTGGCTTGGCAGGCGCTGCCAAGGGCGTTGACCGCGTGAAAGGCGACCAGATGGGCATGCTCGCCACAGTAATCAATTCGCTCGCGCTCAGCAGCTCTCTCGAATCACATGGTCAGCCGGCTCAAGTGTTCACCGCCATCAATATGTTCCCTATCGGTGAACACTACAGCAAGTGGAAAGCCATCGAAGCCATGAATGCAGGCAAGGTTGCAATCTTGGCAGGCGGCACCGGAAACCCGTTCTTTACCACCGACACCGGTTCGGCACTCCGTGGTATTGAGGTGGAAGCCGATGTGATGCTTAAAGGCACTCGCGTGGATGGCATCTACACCGCCGACCCCGAAAAAGACCCCACCGCCACCAAGTTCAGCGAAATTACTTACGACGAAATCTACAACCGCGGTCTTAAAGTGATGGACCTCACCGCCACCACTCTCTGCAAGCTCAACAACCTGCCTATCATCGTGTTTGACATGGATACCAAGGGCAACTTGAAAAAGGTGCTCGACGGCGAACCAATAGGCACTCTTGTTTACGAAGCGAAATAATCAAAAAAAACAAAGAAACTAAATATACCCCTATGAACGATCCAAAACATTATTTGAACGAAGCAGAGGAAAGCATGCAACTCGCCATCGACTTCCTCGACGAAGCACTTGCACATATTCGCGCCGGTAAGGCAAATCCTAAGATTCTCGACGGCGTGCGCGTTGACTACTATGGCTCGCTCTGCCCTATCAGCAACGTGGCTAACATCTCTGTGCCCGACGCTCGCACCATCGCCATCACTCCTTGGGAAAAATCGATGTTCCGTGTTATCGAAAAGGCTATCATCGACTCGCCTGTGGGTATCACTCCCGAAAACAATGGCGAAGTGATACGCCTTTGCATACCTCCTCTCACCGAGGAACGACGCAAACAACTCGTTAAACAGTCGAAAGGCGAGGCCGAAAACGCCAAAATATCGGTTCGTAACGCTCGCCGCGATGCTATCGAAGGTCTCAAAAAGGCTATCAAGGCCGACGGCATGCCCGAAGACGTAGAAAAAGACGCCGAAGCAAGCGTTCAGAAACTTCACGACAAGTATGTGAAGCGAATCGAAGAACTCCTCGCCGCTAAGGAAAAGGAAATTCTCACCGTGTAATGCCCCGACGTGGGAGCAAAAAAACACGCCCCACGCCCATCGGCATCACCACATCAAATACACTAACCGAAACGCCACCCGTTTCGGTTAGTTTTTTTATAATCTAATATCATCACCGCCCAAGCCACGGAGAAGCTGATAATCACCCACTTAACCGCAGCACGACCTGAAAGGTCGAATGCCCGAGCAGAGCGAGTGGCTCTTAGCCGGGGGTGCAGCGAAGCGCAACCCTCGGTATCATGCCACCCATCGTTATGCGTCTGAAAGACGCGAAAATCGACTTCCAAGGCGACAACATTCGCGTCCTCCAGACGCTTTTCTTTTGATGACCGGTATTCCGGGGGTTACGCTGACGCTCCACCCCCGGCTAAGAGCACTCGGGCTAAAGCCCTCGGCATTCAACCTTTCTGGTTGGATACCTTCCGCACCTTATAATCGCAGCAAATAACCGCATCACCACAAGGTGATGCCCCTAACCGTGGCGCAGCCGCCTAATTAACCGCAACGAAGTTGCCGAACAACCGCGGCGCAGCCGCATAAAATACCGCCGCACAGCCTCAGAGGCTGATAATCCAACCGCCACAAAAAAATCTGTGAAGCCTCAACCATATATGTTTCTACTAATTAAATCATATCCCGGGCAAAAGGTTTGCAATTTTACATTTTTTCGCTAAATTTGTCATTAGCTAAGTGGACATTGCACCTTTAGCCATTTATTCACCTTAAAACTAAGATCTATGCGCAAACTATTTCGCAAAATACGCCAATTGCTCTCCAAATTATCGTTCCGCACAGGCATTGTGGTGTTCTCGCTTTGCATTCCGTGCTACATCTTCTCATTCGCTCAATTTGCCTTGCCGGGCGACCTCGAATCGCAAATAGTGCTTTGGGCGCTGTTTTTCGGTCTCGGGCAAGTGTTTCAGTACACCGGCCGCATAATCCTCGGCACTGAGGGCATTAAGCGACTGAAACGTCACTTTGGCCGCAAATAATAACCCGCAAGCATTACATACATACCTCCACACGATATAACACCGACTAATCTTCTCACGATAAAATACCAAAATCGAAGGGAGATGTGCCTTTGAAGCGCATCTCCCTTCGATTTTTTGTTATTGCTGTCCGATAAAACTTTTTTGAGCCGGGCAGAAAAAAATCAGGGCTGGCACCTATTGCAGGAGTCAGCCCTTTTTGGTTACTTTGCTTTTGCT
>SFTJ01000048.1 GCA_004563195.1 bacterium | reverse complement strand
GTCGAATCCGCGCATGAGAGCTATGTCTACATTGTCGGCATTTTCGCCGTTGATTGTCATCAAGAACAGAGTGGTGCCGTCGGGCATTACGGTGGCTTGAGCCTCGCCGCGACATTCACCGCCCACATAAGCTGCCAATCGGTCGCCTTCGAGTGCTTCGATGCCCTCGATGCGTATCACGGCTGTCATGTTGGTAGCGTAGCGGTGTCCGTATTCAGCCACTTGTGTGCGGGCTGCTTCGTTGGCTGCGCGAGTGCGCGACAATGAGAGCGTGTTGCGTCCTATAGCCGACTTCGACGGATATTGCAGTTCCACATCGTTTTTAGCCTGGCGTTGCAGCATGTATCCCTTGCTGCTTTCCATATATCCCAAGCTGCCTATCCAGCCCACGTTGGCGTCGTACATAGCCATCGAGGTTTGCGACTTCACGATGTCGCCTTCCGATGCTTCGTAGCCGGCAAGTGCTTCCTTGAGAGTCATATTGTCGGCAGGCAGATACGAGATATAGTTCCAACGCGGAGTGCCGTCGGCCATTGTGCCCAAGATGTGAAGTTTGCAAGTCTTGGTGTCGACACTTGCACCTGTGATGTCGAGGGCTTGAGCCTTGCTGCTGCGCATCATATACATCGATTGGTTGTTGAGGCCATTGAGAGTGCCCACCCAGCCGCTTTGCGAGTACGATACGAAGCCGTCGGTTTCGCTCTTGAGTTGGTCGTCCGATGCCCAAGTGTAGTTGGCGAGGAGTGCATTGATGTCGCTCATGTTGGTGTTGTTGACGTTGAGCGAAATCCAGTTCCAACCGCTTGCGAGGTCGAAGTGCTGCACACGCAAGTCGCGAGCTGTGAACACAGTGGGTATGCTTGGCGAACCTATCACGCTGTTGTTGACAAAATGGATAGGCGATTCGGGTTCTGCTATGTAGGTAGAGCCTGTGCTTGCGTCCCAAATGCGGAATTCGAGGTCCTTGCTCTCTTCGGCTTGGTTAGAATAAACGGTGAGCATTGCGTAGTAAGTATCGTTGATCTTATAATACTTATTGTTGCATATTCCCACACATTCGCTGCCGTTGAATGCAGCCAAGATGTCCTCTTCGTCAGCCGAATAGAGGTTGTTGATAAGTATCTTGCCGAATATCGACATGTTGTATTCATAATCGGCAGGATTTACGCTCCACGATGGTTTTTCGCCTTCCACCTTAACGGTGATAGGCAATGCTTCTACCACGTTGTTGTCGTTGCGGAGGTATACCACTTCGTCGTAGGTGCCTATGTTGAGGCTCGGGTCGATGACAAACTTGATGTCGGTGCCCGAAACCGGGTTGATGGTGCCGCTCGAAGGCGTTACATCGAGCCACGATGGCATATTCTCTACGGTGTAGTATTGAATAGAACCGCCATTGTTGTTGGCACGAACGGTAAATGACTTTTCTTCGTTGATTTTCTTCACTACCGAAACGCTCGATTCGTTCCACTTGAGTTGGTTGCGGTCGATGTAAGCGCTCCAGGTAATCGGGCTCACTATTTCGTTGCCGTTGAGGTCGCGAACGCCGGTCACGGTGAAGTTTACGATGGTCTTTTCGATGCGGTCGTATGGATCTTTGAGAGTGATGATGAGAGCATCGTTGTTAACCACAAAGTCGTAGAGCAGTTTGCTCACCGGGTCTTTGCCTCTCACAGGTGCAGCCATGCTTGTTTCCACATTGCCACCGCCTATTACTTGGGCAGCCGGTATCACGAGAGCCGGATCGCGTTGCTTCTTGACGTCTTTCAGGTTGAATACTACATAATTAATACCTTGCTTTACGGTATCGCTTTCAAACGGATAGTAAGCCAGCAAGCCCATTTCCGAACCGTCGAGTTTTTGAGAGTGCCATTCCTTCTCTATAGATTCGCTGCGATACAATTCCCACATGCGGAATTCGTCGATTTCGCCTTCGAAGAAGTTGTCGACCCGATTTTGGGTTTCAAGGTCATTGTTGTTCCAGATGCGCGCACCGAGCAAGATGTCGTTGCCTTGAATGCCGCCAAGGTCGTTGGCATTGAAGTAGGTGTTGAGCGCGCCGTCGATATAAATCTGAGCGCGACCGCTGGTGCGGTTGGCTGCTACAGCCACATGGTGCCAATTGTTGTCGTTGAAGGTTCCTGAGCAAGTGGCGGTGGTGCCGTTGTTGCAGTAGTAGAGGAGACCTTCGTCGTCGAAGCCGAGTTCGATGCTATTGAGCGAGTTGTCGTATTCGCTGCCGTCGCCACGTCCGTTAGAGAGGATTGTAGCGTTCTTGGCGCCTGCCTTGGCCTTGAACCAAAGTTCTATGGTGTAGTCCATAGTCTGGTCTACTTGAGAAGCCGAGGCATTTACGATAATGTAGTTGCTGCCGTTGAATGTAGCGGCGCGACCTTCAGGCACAGCCCATGAGCCGCCCTTCATCTCGAGGTTGGCACCGTGAGCCTTGTCGGCAATCATGTTGCCGCGAGCTTCGTTCATCGGGTAGTAAGCCAAGAGGTTGCTTTCGGCGCCCGAGAGGATGGTGAGACTATTGGTTTGCAAGCGAGCACGTGAGCAAGCCTTATCCCAGATGCGGGCATTGTGCATCTTACCGGCGTAGTGCTTGGTGCCGTTGATGCTTGCGCCGAAGCGGTAGCTTCCTTCACCGGCGTAGCCGTCGGTCTCTACTGCGCTTATGTATTCCACATAGTTGTAGAATGCGCTCACGCGAGCATCTTCGTCGTATACGAGTGCCACATGAGCCCAAGTGCCTTGCTCATAGTCTACAGCTTGTTCGCTCACCGATTCCTTGTTGCCCACTTTCACGCGTAGGCGGTTGTCGGCGGTGATGCCCAGTTCGATAGCACTGTTGGCGGTGCCTTGGCTGAAGAGCACTGCGTCTTGAGGCTTGTCGGCAAGTATCCACATTTCCACTGTGAGTGGTTTGCCGTGCCAGTTGCGCACAAATTCGGTGGTCAATTCATCGTTTTCGCCGTCGAAGGTTACCGAAACCGAGTGGTCGGTCTGAGCACCGTTGCGAACACCTGTAACTTCGAAGTTGTTGTCGGTGAGCAAGCCTTCGGCTATGGTTTCGTTGAAATTGAGACGAATTTCATCGTTCACAGTGAGTACGCCGTTGGCAGGTTGTGCGCTACCGAACAAGCGAGGATTATACATATCCTTAATACCGCTGTGAATTGTAGAGTAGTTGAAATATTCCGTTTCGTTAATCAGACTCGTGCCCACAGCGCGGATATCATATCGCTGGTCGGGCAGGTCGTCCATAAACATCTTGTAGGTGATTGTGCCCGACTTCTTGGGGTCAATCATCTCGGCATTCATGTTCTTGTTGAGAGCAGCTTTATAAAGCGTAGAGTCGTTGTAGAAACTCTTCAGCGTAATCCAGTCTTCATCGGAGCTCGAAGCGGGTTTGTATTGAAGCATTATACGGTGGAAACTATCGTAGTTTACGTCGAAACCATCGATATTGATTTCCATATAGTGCTTTTCAAGACCATTTACTTCTTCGGTAGGCAATTTGGTGTTGTAAGTCCAGTTGGCCGAAGGACGCTTCAAGTTGACATCGGTAGCCGATGGAGTGAAGTGAACATGGATTAATACGTCGTCAACAATGTCGTCAAGGAAGTCGGTCGGGTCGCACTGGCATTGCGATTGCAATGTCAAGCGGATGGAGTCGTTGTTCATCGCGTTGCCTTTGCGCACTTCCAAGGTCTTGGTGAGTGTGCCGCCGGCAGCCACCAGGAATGGAATGCCGGTAGAGTTTACAGGTGTGCCATCGATGTATAGTTGGGCACCATTTTCATTGGTTGCAGCATCAAGGCAGAGGTTGAACCAACCATCTTCCTGTGCTTCAGAATTGTTGCGCAGATACAGAGTGAAGTAAGCCGATTTACCCGATGGAACATTTTCGATGAAATCGTTTTCAACTTGGAGTTCCGGTACTTCTATCTGCACTGTAGCCTCATTGAGTGTATGCTTTTTAGGTTCGAAATAGCGGGTCTTTTCTTCGCCTTCGTATGGACAAGAGGTTGCACCTCCCTTGGTCTTGAAGATGAACGTAGAGAATTGGGTTGACTCTTCATTCATATCCTTATACTTCACATACTCACCGTCCTTGTTATAGCCCGATTCTCGGCATACATCGACACTTAGGTAGTCGTCGTCGCCACTTTCCGCAAGTTCAAAGCCTTGGCAGTGGGTTGCCGTTTCTTCGTCGGTAAACTCTCCACCATGGGTTGTTGAAACCGATTCTTCCATAATCAACTCATAACCATTGTTGTTGAATGATACACCTGTATTTTTAATTAAATGTTCTCCAACAGTGAAACTAAACCGTTGGGTCTCGGTGCGAGTAGTGGTAAATGCTTCAGAATACTCATAAGTACCACCGGCTTGGAACGAAATATTGTTCACAAGTTCGGCATTTACTTTCTGCTGCTCATTGTTGGCAATGTGCTGCTTCCATCGTTCAATCGATTGGTTAAACACAAGAATTGAGTCAGTTCCAACTTTTGTAGTATCGTTAGGGAAATAAATCTTGTAGCTCGGTCCGTCGTAAGCATTTTCGAGTGTCTTGTTGCCAAATACAGGGTCGTTGTTGCTACGGCCGAAGTTGTCATCATCCGGCAATAATTTTGATACGAAATATGGCCTGTTATCAGCATTGGCTTTTGCTTGCCAGTCGGAACATTCGCCCGGTTGGCGAAGAAGCTGATTGCGAGTGTCTTTCCACTTTGGTATCAAGGTGTTTTCGATGAAAACTTGAGGATAAACGAACAACGTCTTGAATTTTTCCGACAAGCTGATGCCCGTAGACTTTACAACCACATAATCCGAGCCTGTTTTCTGCGTGTCTATTATTAACACATAAGCATCGACGTTTTCACTATAGTCTTTTTTGCTCATTACAACAATATTGTTGGTAGTGCCTATACTTATGTTGGTAGAGAACCCTACATACAAGTCGCCGTTAGAACCAACATAAAGCGGGTCTGAGCTTGTGGCAAATCGAGTGGTTGTGGTGAACTCTTTATAGTCGGTATCTGTACCACCAATCATTGTGGATACATTACCGCCGAAATTAGATTCTTTTTCTACTTTTAATTCATTTGATACTCCTGAGCCCACTCCGGTCCAAGTAACTGTTTTAGTGCCAAGTTTTAGTTTAGAATTTAAAGATGCGTCAATCAATATATCGCCATTGTAAGTGCTGGTGCGCGACACAGTAACACCTTTTTCAAGGTAAGAATAACTATTGCTGCCCGGTGGGTCGCGAAGCACAAACATTAGTTGGTCGGGGCCTTCGGTCAGGAAGTCATTACCGTTGATTTTCGAACCAATCACTATAGCGCTGAATTTACCATCCCAATCGATTGTTGTAGGCGTTTCTGAATCGCCATACGACATCGTTATGCTCAACGAGCGCAATGCACTCGTAAGTTCAGGATTACCCACTTGGAATGTCCATTCGGCATAACCATTCTCATCGGTCTCTACTTCCCCGAGGCCTTCTTCAGAATTTGCATATGCCAAATCACCGCCAAAATTCAGCGTGGCATCAGACACTGGCACTATATCTTCGGCAACGTCGGCTTTATTATTACCGTTGCTGTCTTTATAGCGATATACTTGAGCGGTGGTAATACCAAGGGTTACTATCTGACCTTGTTCGTAAACTGGTTTGCCTATTAAGTATTTTCCTGTTTCCTCGTCATAGGTAGTAACTTCAAACGATTTGCTGCTATCCAATTTCATTATTTTGATTTTTTTCTTGCCAAAATAGTCAATCGGCGAACCGTTTTCTAATTGCTTGACCAAAATTGACGGAGAAACGGTGGCTATGAATTTCGATATATGTTGGTACTCAACCGAATCAACACGGTTGGTGTATTCTCCTTCCTCTGAAATCGAGTCAACATACTCGTATTCGCTATATTGCTTAATAAAGCTGCTGCTAAAGTCGATGGGTTCCTTATTGCCGGATATAGATTTGTCATCATATCCGGGAACATCCACAATTATGTTATAAGCTATAGGAAGCACATCTGCAAAGAATTCACCGGTTTCGGGATTCGGAGTGATGGTAATAGTCTGTTTATCATATTCCACCTTATTGGTCTTAACCGAATTGACATACGGATTCTTGTGGTGCTCGTATGTAGCTGAGCGATATGCTGATGATAAGTCATAACCCTGTTTGGTATGGGTGAGGGTCACCTTAATGCTATCGGCAAGATTGTTCTTCGAGAGTGAGTGCCCCAATGGATATTCCTCTTGGACTCTGCCACCTGCCACACGACCTATGTAGCGCACGGTAGTAATGTCTACTATGTCGGCACTATTTACATCGTCCTGATAGTTGCAATCGTTGCCGTCGAGGTCGGTAATGCGGCCATCGTCTTCGAAGACGTGGTTGTTAAGCACGGCTTTCACTTCGTGTATACCCACCGGCACACTGATAGTGTAGTGTCCGTCGGCGCCACTCATCACGATATTACCTTTGCCGTCCATCACGGTCACACCGTCTACCTTAAACGATACGCCTTCCACAGGAATGGTACCGCCCTTATAGGTTACCGTGCCATGTACGGCGAACGACGACTTGTCGGTGAAGTTCACCGTATGGGTCTGCGATTGCAAGCTTATTAGTCGCAATTCCTTTTCAGCTTCGAATTGGTGTATGCCTAAGCGTGGAATCACCAAATAGGCGGTTCCATTGCCCTTAAACGGCAAGGCACGCAGCGAGTACGAACCGTTTTCGTCGGTGTAGCTGCGATAGCCCATCTGCGAAGTGGTGGGCACATCGGTTTCGGTGATGGCCGCGCCGGTTACCGTACCGTGGTTCTTGTGGTACTCAGTGCCTACATACGAAATGTCGAAGAATTGGTCGTCGACCGAATAGTCGAAGGTGTAATAAGCTTCGAGACCGGTTTCGTTACCTACCAAGTAGCGCGAATAGTCGCGAGCCACGTTGATAGAGTCGCGAGCCACGCTCCAAAGGCGAACTTCATCGATGGCACCCTTGAAGTTTTCACCTATTTCCACTGCCACGCTGTCGGCTGTCACCACTCCGGTGCGAGCCACTGCGGCTTGTATGGTGTCGTTGACGTAGAGATAGATTTTGTCGCGAGCTACTACTGCTGCAATGTGCACAAAGGCTGCCGATTCGGTGTATTTGCTTATGTTATCGGTAGTGGTCACTGTCTGTGAGCCTACGGTGAATGCAAATTTGTCGTTTTTGTATTCCAAAGTGTACATTCCCGGCTTTTTCACTATCACACCATCGCTTTCGGGCTTCACCCAAGCTTCGATGGTGGCTTCGTCGGTGGCGTTGTTGAGCAAACCTTTGTTGTCGACGGTCATTTTGCCGTTTCCTTCGAAGCGATAAGCCTTGCCGGTGATGCCTGAACTTTCGGCAAACTCGGCGCGTACTTCCACATCGGGCACAGCCTGACCGCTCTCAAATGTCACGCGGCCGTAGATGTCGCCTGTAGGAGTGCGGAAACCTATTTCGCGTCGGCCGAAAATGTGAGTTACATTCTGTTCGCCACACTTGGTGACTGTGGCTATCTGATATTCATACACCACGCCGGGTATTGCCTTGGTGTGGGAGTAGCTGTATTGCGTAGATGCCAAGTTGGCTGTAACTTGGTCGATTTGGCGGAATTCATTGCCCGAACCATATTCGCGAGCCTGAATGGAGAATACATCGATGGGGTTGCCGTCGCTGGTCCATTCAAGTTCTACGTGGTCGGAGAAATAGCCTTTAGAGGTTTCGAAGTTGAGCACTCGGCCCGATTCCGAACGGAATAGCGGTATGCCGTTAGAACTAACCTCCACCGGAGTTTGCTTACCAAATGCATTGCTGTTAGGATTTACTGCGATATCGTAAGAATATATATCGCAAGCAGAGGTAAGTTCTTCGGTATAGCTGCGTTTTGCAACCGAATCGGCAGGAATGGTAATGGTATAGTTGGTGCCCTTGCCTTGGTTGAAGCGAGTTATCAAAACTTCGGTATTATCGCCCCAAACATTACCATCGTCATATTCCCATGTTATATTCACATTCTTATCATCGATAAGTTTGGCATTAGCCGACTTTACATATTTGTGATTTACTTTTACGGCTAAACTCGAAGTATACGATGATGCTTCATCCCACTCCCATTTGGAAGCCGATGGACTTCGGCGTATGCGATAGTAATATGTACCATCGAATCGCACATCGCTCACATCGTTGGAATAAGTGTAACTGCTTTTGGAGTAATCGTAAGATACGGTATACGTTTTTAAGTCGTTATTGAATCCCGAATCGGTGCTTCGCTGTATCTGGAATTCTCCTTTATAATTGGTGTTTTGCTTCGCTGTGGCCATATTCCAGGTCAAATCCACCTTTCCGGTTACGTTATTTAAGGTGGCTTTAAAGTTCTTCGGCTGCGGATACTCGTCAATATCTACATAGCAAGTGTCTTTATAATAGAGTTTGGCCTCAGGCCACGAACTTCTTGTATGTGTCTTAATCAAATTGTTGTAAACAATCCCCAATTTATACGAGGTATCTGTCATTGATGGAATTAAGAATTGAACTTTTGTTCCATCAATGTACGTTGAATCTTGTTTTAATGATGTCGGTGAAATTATTTCGTAATAGTTTCCCGCTTTTGCATTGAACTCAAGCAAATATTTACCCGGTGTGTCACTAAATTCATGTTTGAAGTCTGGTGTTGAGGGAAGTGTATAGTTGTATGTCTCAGTTGCTGTCCAAACATATGTATGGCCATTTTCTACTTGAGCATCGATGTGTAGCTCAACTTTCAAACCTCCATTTGCTGCTTCACGTAATGCTTTTTCACTTAGGAGCAATTCGTAGACGGCTGTTGTAATATTGCCTTTATTCTTCGTGATGTTTGCAGTGCATGGATAGGAGGTATTCAGCTTATCGATATGAGACCAATAATCAAAATGATGATCTACCTGGCTATAAGTGGCATGAACAAATGCAGTACTAAAATATGAATAATCCAATACATAGGTCTTAATCCAATACCAACTGGCACTGTCTTGTTTCTTTTCGCTGCCTTTAAATGATTGGAATCGGAGGACCTTTTTACCGTTTATACTCAAATATGAGAAAAAATCATCGGTGTAGGGAAGACCTTCGTGATTGCCTTCGTCGTCATAGAATGGAAATTCGAGTGTGATAAGACCTCCTGTTTTAGTTAGGTCGGTCTCCCCAAAAGATACATCCTTCATCGCAATTTGGTTATCAGCACTCGCCTTAGGAGCGAATGTGGTTATCGCCAGGATGGCGATAATGAGTCGTGCCAGATGCCGTAGCATTGGCAGCGATTCCCTTGGCGGAGACGGGGTAATCCCGCTCCGCGGCGGGGCTGTTTTTCCTTTGTTACTGTTCATGGGTTTTTGTTTTTAATATTGTTGTTTTATTTTTTTGTTTCAACAAGAAGTGCTGACTCTTGGATCATATAAAACTTGTAGAAAGTTTTGCTGTAACTAAAATGCTTCTTTGCTTTTTGAAAGTGTTGTTGTTATTTGTGTTAAGCATTATACAAAGAAAATTATTTTTTCTGAAATTATGGGCATAAAAGTCGCCGCAAGGCTTGTTTTTTGAAAGTATGGAAAACTTTTTGATAAATCCGACAAAAACGGCGATTTGTCAATTCGTCAATTTGTAGTTTCAGCAAATTTACGAAGATAACAAAAAAGGCCTCTACAGCCGAGTAGAAGCCTATATGTGGATGCAATCAGTGCTGATTATTCGCCTGAATTTTTGCGCCAGCGGGCAGGTGAGCAGCCCTCTTTTTCGGAGAAAGTCTTGGTGAAATGGCTCGGCGACAAGAAGCCCGAACGTTCGGAAATCTCGAGAATTTTTTGCTCGGGATGTTCCTGCATGCAGCGCTTGGCGTATTGTATGCGCAAGTCGGCAATCCAGTCGCGGAAGGTCATATTGTACACCGAGTTGATATATTCCGACAGGTAGGTGCGATTGGTGCGCAGGCTGTCAGAAAGGTCCTTGAGCGTTAGCCCGGGTTTGCAAAAGCCCTCGCTGTCGATCCATTCCTTTATGCGTTGCTCTATCTCGGAGTGATAGGCGGGAGTGTAGCTTTCGGCTGCTTGAGTGGCGGCCAAGGTCGACTCGGCTTCGGTGCTTTGCTCCATAGTCATATCCTCTTGGAAAGCTGTCTCCACCCGCTCGTAGAAGAGCATATAGTTTTGATAGCAGCAGTAGAGGTAGATATAGAATGGTATCGCCGACAGCACCCAGATGTAGATATACTTATTGGGCAGGAAGGTGAGGATGCTGCATCCCACGCCAAAAAATGCAGCCCAATAGGTGAACACCGACAGCCAGCGTATGTAGGCGCCAATGTCGTCGGAGTGAGTGTCGTTGAAGGTTTTGAGTGCCTTGCGATAGGTGCGGTGCATGCGCACGGCAAGCACTGTGCCATAAGTGAGCAGCCACACAGCCAATGCTGCAAGACTCACATTCTGTGCTATGCCGCAGGGAATCCACCGTATTACCACAAACGACAGTGTCGAAAACACGAGCCACATGGTGAGATGCAGCACTATGCGTCGGCGAGTGATGTAGCGATTGTTGAGCAGCGTTATGAGCGCCGAACTGAATAGCCAGTAGCACAGGAAATAGGTCGCCAGATTAATCGAAATAGTGGCGTTGACATTCGTAAGACGCGGCGAACAGAAATAATGGACCGAATAGTTGGCGGCAAGCACCAGCAATGCCACGCCCATAATGCGGCGCGACAGCAAGAAATTGCTGAAAACCGTCTTGTCGGGCGTGCGTGCAAATAGCATATGCACTCCGAAGAATAGCATAAGCGGCAGAGCAACGCAAAGCGCAAAGTAGTAGAGATCTTGGTCCATAACAGTTCTTATTCCCCGTAGAATTTCAATTTTTCGTTACAAATTTAAGCAATTTTCGCTAAAGAACAAATTTCATTAGTGGCTCAGAGCCAATCTGAGCACTCTATGAAGCATCGTAGGCATCCCTTTTTTCTATTTCGCAGCGCTACGACATAAAAAAAGGCCGCATAGTGAGAGAAAACTCACGCATGCAGCCGTGTACTTTCATTATGTCGGATATAACTACTATGGTTCGCGGTAGATGTAGCTGCCGTTGGCTTGATGGGTGGCGAGGATAAGCACTTCGGCTATCTGCACATGCTTGGGCGCACTTGCGGCATAGAAAGCCACATCGGCAATATCGGCACCCGTGAGGGGAGTGATGCCGCGATACACATTGTCGGCGCGCTCGGTGTCGCCATGGAAGCGGACGTTGCTGAAATTTGTCTCCACGAGTCCCGGTTTGAGGTTGGTGACGCGAACAGCCGACTCAGCCACATCGATGCGCAAGCCGTCGGTGATAGCTTTCACGGCAGCCTTGGTGGCGCAGTACACATTGCCGCCGGCATAAGCCGCGTCGCCCGCCACGCTGCCCACATTTATCACATGGCCCTCGTTGCGCTTCACCATGGCAGGCACTATAAGGCGAGTCATAGTGAGTAATCCCTTAATGTTGGTGTCAATCATAGTGGCCCAGTCATCGGGGTTGCCCTCATATTCCTTATCCAAGCCGAGCGCCAGACCGGCATTATTGATGAGCACATCTATGGTTTGCCATTCCGGTTCGAGCGACTCGATGGCAGCTTGGGCAGCTTGAGCATCGCGCACATCGAAAGTCAAAGTGCGCACCCTCACCGGCTCACCGCCAGCATCCACAGCCTCAAGTTCAGCCTTAAGCCCAGCCAACTTATCGGCGCGGCGCGCAGTGAGAATAAGGTTATAACCCCCGAGAGCAAAACGCCTCGCACAAGCCTCACCAATGCCACTCGTAGCACCCGTAATAAGAGCGATTTTTTTCATTTCTAAAAAACTATTTTTGTGTTAGTGGTGTGAATAAATATCTAATGGGGCAAATTTCGCCAGAATAATCGAAATCCACAAGCCCCCGGCAAGAAATAGCGAGATTTTTTGATGGCAAGCTTTTATGCCAGAGTCAAATTTCTTTGTAGCGAATAAACTATTCGGAGAGAAGAACCGATTTCTGCTCATATTTTGAGAAAATGGGGTAGAGTGAGCTTTCGGGATTGATTGATGCGAACACGAGGCGGTCGGCTATTGAGGCAACATATTCGTTGCGTTGGGCGGCATATTCTCGGCATGGGTGAGAGCCGTAGCCGAGGAAGATTATTAACAACCGTCCGGCATCGAACAACGGGCGGAATTTCATCGGAACAACCTTGAATTTGCTGCGTGTGAGCACCACGATTATCGGTTGCGAGCCTTATATATGGCTTGATATGGGCATACACACGATGTAGCACCCTATGCAGCATTCTTACCTATGGCGGTCTAAATGCATTAGCCTTGTGAAAAATGATGCTCTTGCTAGGCGATAATCTGTGATAACATCATCACCATGCCGAGAGGTAGATTATTTGCACTGTTTTTTTCTCGGTTTTAATAGGATTTTTAACTAACTTTGCTTCTATGAGAAAGAAATCAAGAGAAATGGATAGCCATTGGGCACTGGATGTGATGCACAAGGCACCATATATAACGGTTAGTTTTGTAGATGCCGATGGCGAAGCATACGGTTTGCCACTATCGTTGGCGTCGGGCGATGATGTGCATTGGTATTTTCACAGTGCTCTCGAGGGAAAGAAGCTCGATGCCATCAAGGCGCATCCCGAGGTGTGCCTCTCGGCTGTGACTCGCTGCACGCCCACGGTGGGACCCAAAGACGGCAGTTTTACGCTTCAGTTTCAGTCGGCGGTAGCCTTCGGCAAAGCCGAGATAGTAGACACCGATGAGGAGAAAATCGAAGCCCTAAGGCTGATATGCGAGCGTTTTTTGCCTCAGCACATCCACGCGTTCGATGCCGCCATAGAGCGTTCGCTTAGCCGCACTGCGGTGGTGAGAATCACCCTCACCGAGCCGCCTGTGGGCAAACGCAAACTTTACGACAAAAACGGCGATGAGGTAAAGCAAAAGCCATAATTAAGCGAGCAAGCTTAGATGGTAGTAAAAAATGAGAATCACGACAAAATTGGGCATTATGAGCACCAAAATAGTAATATTGAGCGACAATCGCGCTTGCTCGGCTCTTGTAGGGGCAGAGCATGGACTCGCTGTGTATATGGAGTGTGCTGCGGGCCGATTTCTTTTCGATACAGGAGCTTCGGCACAATTTATCGCCAATGCTCGGGCGCTTGGAGTGGATTTGGCAGAGGTGGATTACTGCCTCATCTCACACGGCCACAGCGACCACATAGGCGGTCTTCAGGCGTTTCTCGACATCAATTCGAAGGCTAAAGTGATACTTTCAGCCCGAATCCCCGGTGCGGAATATGTGTCGGTGCGGAGGATTCGCCACTCCATCACGAGCCACATCGATTTTGCGAAATACGGCGCACGAATGGTGTTTATCGAAGAAAATACCACGATTGGCGACATACACATTTTTGCCAATATTGCCTGCCGGCATCCGTTGCCTTTGGGCGACAAAAATCTGCTTATTCGCGATGCCACGCAGCAGTTTGTGCCCGACGATTTTCGCCACGAACTGGCGTTTGAAGTCGACGGCGTGCTGTTCACCGGATGCGCCCACAGCGGCATACTCAATATTCTCGAGTCGGTGCCACAGCCGCCGGCGGTGAGCATAGGCGGATTTCATCTTCTTGACAGCGGTGCCGACCAAAATTTCGAATCCGACGGTCAACTCGAGCAATTGGCTCATCATCTCGCCGCCGGCTATCCCCAAACTGTATTTTACACAGGGCATTGCACCGGCGACCGATGCTTTAGGATTCTATCCGCGACCAATCCTCGCATCCGGCAATTTCATTGCGGCGACGTGATAGAACTCAATGAAGCTTAAAAAATAACTGATTATTTCACCACGAAAACCCTAATTCACCCGATGAAAACCACCATACTTATTACCGGCGCAAGCGGATTTCTCGGCAGCCGATTGGCTTATTTGCTGAGAGACAGATACCACCTCTTGCTGCCCACGCACAACGAATTGAATATCAGCCGTGAGGAAGCCGTAAGGGCTTATCTCGAGGAGCACCGGCCCGCAGCAGTGGTGCACTGCGCCGCGCTGAGCAACACCTGGTACTGCGAGCAGCACCCCGAGGAGTCGCATCGCGTTAACGTGCAAGGCACGGTGCGTATAGCCAAGGCGTGCAAACTGACAGGAGCCAAACTGGTGTTTATGTCGAGCGACCAAGTGTATAACGGCACACCCGTGCTCGGGCCGTTGCCCGAGTACGCCCCGCTTCAGCCCGTGAACGTATACGGCAACCATAAGCTCGAAGCCGAGCAACGCGCGTTGCGCAATCTGCCCGATGCCGTGGGGCTGCGCCTGACGTGGATGTACGACCTTCCCGAGAGCAGTATGCGCCTCAACAGCAATATTTTAGTCAATCTGCACAAGGCAAACGCCGAAGGAACCGTCATCAAAGCCGCCACGCACGAATATCGCGGCGTGACCTATGTGTGGGACGTGGTGCGCAACATAGAGCGAGCCCTCGCGCTACCCGGCGGAATCTACAATTTCGGCAGCGGAAACAGCAGGAATAGTTATGAACTGTTTCTCGAGGCAGCTAAACTGATGGGCGTGGAACAGCCATCCAATCTGATTCTTCCCGATGAGGAGCGTTATGCCCCTGAGTGTCGAAATCTCGCCATGGACTGCTCGCTCGTGGCAAAATACGGCATACACTTTCGTGACAGTATAGAGGGAATAGAAGAAGCACTAAAGCATCCCGTTAGAACCGAATAACTCGAAATAAACAATCACAATTATGACAACCGACAATATCACCCAAGCGCAAGTAGATAATTCGGCACCCGAAGTGCCCGGCATCGTAGCAGAAGACCTGCGGCCGAATATGTGCTCGCATCTGCAGCGAAAACTCTTTGAGCCCGATGGCGTGTATTATCCCATCTGGCAAGCCATGCAGCACGACACTACGCTCACAGCCGTGGTTCGCGCCCGCCAACTCCACATCTATCGCAACGGCAAGAAAATTCTCATATTGGCAGGAAAGGCTAAGCCGAAAATCATTCGCGAAGATGTACTCAATGAGCTTATAATCAACATATAAAACAAATAATATGAACAAACGAGAATATGCGCAAGCCAATAAGCAGTGGCTTGCCCAAAAAGCGCAAGAAGAAGGCGTGATGCCGTTGCCCAAAGGCATCTATTACAAAGTGCTCGCCACAGGCAAAAACGATGGCGTGCATCCCACACCACGCAGCGTGATAACAGCCCACTACACCGGGCGCACCATCAACGGTAAGAAATTCGACAGCAGCCTCGGCGGTGCACCATTGGCAGCGCGCCTGCGCGACCTTGTGGAAGGTTGGGTTATAGCCCTTCAGCACATGTGCGTGGGCGACAAATGGGAGATTTATCTCCCCGCCGAAATGGGCTACGGCAAATTTTCACAACCCGGCATCCCCGGCGGTTCTACTCTAATTTTCGAAATCGAACTCATAAGCATAGCGTAAATAGCTGCACTCCGGCGATAGAATTATTTATTATAATGCTTCCAAGCTGAGTATCAAATAGTTTGTAATTAAGAGCTTCGTGTGTAAAAGATTCGTCCTTTTTTATATTTGTCGCTCGATGCAGTAGATGCTCCACCATTGCCAATAGTGTATTGATTACTCACGCAAACTAATATAACCGCCGCCGATGATGATATCCATCCATCGACGGCGGTTCTGTTTTTGTTGGCATTATTCTTATCATTGTAGCCAATTCGGAGAATCTCCGGGTGAGTTATTTGCTCTTTTGTATGACCATAATGAAAAGTACATTTGTTTTTAGGGGGAGAAACCGGATTATTGTCAACAGCGGCGGAGGTGCATTCTGAGCTATCTGTGAGGGCTTTTTTTGTTGTTTTGAAAAATTTTTTTGATGCTCTTGCGTATTTTTTACGCAAAATATTTGTTTATCCCAAAAATTGTCTATAACTTTGTTGCGTGAAATTTACACAACAACAATAAAACATAACATATATATGATAGGAGCAGTAATCGGTGACATAGTAGGCAGCATCTACGAGTTCGCCAATATCAAGACAAAGGAATTTCCGCTATTTACGGAGCGGAGTAAGTGGACCGACGACACCATTCTCTCTATGGCTACGGCTCAATGGATATTAGACGGCGCCAAAACGGATGAGGTGGGCAATTATTACCACCGTTTTGCCACCGACTACCCCAATCCGATGGGTGGCTACGGCACGGGGTTTTTGAGTTGGCTGCATGCCGGCGACATGAAGCCGTATAACAGTTGCGGTAACGGCAGCGCCATGCGAGTGGGAGCCGTGGGTTGGGCATGCAACAGCGTGGAAGAGGTGCTTGCCATGGCACGAGCTTCGGCAGAATGTACGCACAACCATCCCGAGGGCATTAAGGGCGCACAAGCCACTGCCTTGGCGATAATGATGGCTCGCATGGGCAGCACCAAGGAGGAGATACGCGATGAGTTGGAGCGCCGTTTTGGCTACAATCTGCGCTTCACTTGCGATGACATACGCGCCACCTACGGCTGGGGATCCACTTGTCAGGACACCGTGCCGCAAGCCATAGTGGCATTTCTCGACGGCTGCGACTTTGAGGACTGTGTGCGCTGTGCCATAAGCATAGGCGGCGACAGCGACACCTTGGGGTGCATCACCGGCAGCATAGCCGAAGCATACTTCGGTGTACCCGATGAGTTGCGTCAGCACGCCATGAACACCCTTCCGGAGGCTTTCAAGAACATTATTACCGAATTCGAAAGCAGATATCCGGGCAAATAATCGGTAAAGGAAATAATTGAGACAAATAACATATTAACAAATAATCTTTTTTCAAAACTTTTCAGATATGAATAAAAATGGAATAGCACGTATCTACAATCTTATTATCGTGGACGAGAGCGGTTCGATGGGTGGTCTTGTAAAGGCTACGCTCTCAGGAATCAACGAAACCATCGGCACCATCCGCAAAGCGCAAGAGGAATTTGCGGCTACACAGAAGCACACACTCACATTGGTGACTTTCGACAGCGGCTCAGATAGACCCGATGTGCGTACAATCATCGACAATCAGCCTATATCGAATGTCGGAGAGTTCACTGATTATAGTCCATCGGGCTGTACTCCGCTCTACGATGCCATGGGAGAGTCGTTGACCAAACTTTATGAAAAGATAAAGAATGACAGCGATGCCACGGCTGTGGTGACAGTTTTGACCGACGGATTGGAAAATTCATCGCGTGAGTGGACTGCAAGTGCTTTGCGTAAACTTATCGATAAACTCAAAGCCGATGGATGGTCGTTTTCCTACATGGGATCGGCACACAATGTGAAGCAAGTAACCGACTTGCTCGCCATAGACAATGTGGTGGAATTCAGCCACGACAGCCGTGGCGCCGGCAATACTTGGGCGAAAGAGAGTTCGTCGCGTCTCTCTTATTTTAAGAAGATGTCGATAATGTATTCAGAAGAATGTGATTTGTCCGACAAAGAGAGAATGGAGAGAAAGCGTCGTTTCGCAAAGGAATACTACAGCCCGCGCGTAACGCCCGACCATATCAATCGCCTGCAAGAGAACGAAATCTTCGTATTTGGCAGCAATGCGCACGGTCAGCACAACGGTGGGGCAGCTGCATATGCCATGCGCCACTTTGGCGCCGTTCGGGGTCAGGGTGAAGGTCTGCAAGGCCGCAGCTATGCCATCCCCACCACAGGAAGCTTTGAAGAACTTGTAGCAGCCGTTGGCCGCTTCGTTAAGTTTGCCGAAGAGCATCCGGAGACGCGATTCTTGGTTACCCGAATTGGTTGCGGCAATGCCGGACTCACGCCCATGCAAGTGGCGCCGCTGTTCAGTGATTGCATCCGAATGGAAAATATAAGCCTTCCTGCCGACTTCTGGTGGGCATTGGGCATAAAGATGTTCTAATCGATACGAAATAATTAAGTTTTAGTTTTTATTGACCGTTTTAAAAAAAAGAAATAGATTATGCAAAAAGAATTAACATTTGAAAAGGAAGGTAGTAGTTGGTACATTGTCCTTCCTAATTGGGTAGGTCCAAAGTCAGCCCTTCTTATGGTAGGTGGAGCACATAAGATCCTTGATGAAATATCAGACCAAATGGGTAAGAAAGTTGTTAAGATATTGGTAAATACAACTAAAGAAATATCGCCATATACTTTAAGAAGACGTAGTTATACTCTTACAGGAGGAGCTTTCTACGATTATCGTGGAGAAGGTGATGTTTGGTTATGTCCGGTAACATTATTCGTATTTTCGAAATATCCGAAAATGATTTCGTTTCAGCCATTGTTTGAATCAAATCAAAAGGCATAGTTGCGCTTATTTCGGCTGCCAAAAGCCGATGGTAGAGTAGGTGCAGCCTATCATACCGATTTCCCCCTACGCAAATCACGGAGTATTTGCCAATCTTCGCGATAAGGCAATTCTCAACGAAAGTGGCTTAGAATACTGTTAACAAGGCTCGAACATCGCTAAAGCGGTGTCCGGGCCTTGCAGTTTGTTCGTTTCGCTCACTTTTGCCTATGGGTAACGACATCCATCCCCACTGCCGGCCGGAAGCGTAAAGATTTGGGGATTTTCCAACATTTTCGGGAAAAAGATTTGGGGATTTTCCAACATTTTAAGGAAAAAGATTTGGGGATTTTCCAACATTTTAAGGAAAAAGATTTGGGAATTTTCCAACATTTTAAGGAAAAAGATTTGGGGATTTTTGATTTTCTTTGTATTTATCGCCTAAATTATATGACTTGTCGTATCTCGACTATTATCTATATGAAATAGATTTCCTGCTTGCCTCAACACTCAACTATCTCGAAGGCGAAGGGCTTGCGAAGCCCTCATTATACGATTTCGTGCCTCCTTGTGTTGAATACTCTCTTACGCATCTCGCACGAAATTTCATTAGGGAGAATTTTTACCGAAAAGTTAAAAAAATCCAATACTTTCCAACATTGGAAAAATTGTAATACTTAAGCTCCCTAACGAAGATAATTTCCTATTATTTATTGCTACCTTTGCCTTGCATATCGCAGTTTTTCATTGTCTTTTGTTAGCAAGACTAAGATAATTGAATAATTTTGACGCAGCATAATTTCGAGCATTGCTTTGTTGCTCGGGGACTCATAACTGAAAGTTAATAACCTGGTTGATGAGATTAATTAATAGAATGAATAGGGTAATAGCAACGATATTAGGGTCATTGGTATTGATGACAAGTGTGAACGCACAGAATGTGATTGCACGAGAAGACAGTCTCGTGCAAGACAGCATTGCTAACCGGATGCTTCAAAACGTTACGGTAGTGGCTCGTCAGAGCAGCCGATCTCGCTTGCAGGTGATGAATACGGAGATAATCGGGAAGGGCGAGCTGCAACGTGCCGCTTGCTGCAATCTTGGCGAGTCGTTCACCACCAATCCGTCGGTAGATGTTTCATATAGTGACGCGGCAACCGGTGCTCGACAGATAAAGCTGCTGGGGCTGAGCGGCACCTATGTGCAGATGCTCACCGAGAATATGCCCAACCTGCGAGGGGCGAGTCTGCCTTATTCGCTGGGCTATGTGCCCGGACCGTGGATGCAAAGCATTCAGGTGAGCAAGGGCGCATCGAGCGTGAAAAACGGCTATGAGAGCATCACAGGTCAAATCAATGTGGAATACATCAAGCCTCAAGGCATCGACGGAGTGCGCGCCAATGCGTATATCGATAGCGACCTGAAGCAAGAAGTGAACGCAGATGGCACAATCCATCTCACCGACCGCCTGTCGACCGGCGCGCTGCTGCACTTCGAAAACCGACAGACCGACCACGACCGCGGCGGAGACGGTTTTATGGATATGCCCCGGGTGCGCCAATACAACGGAATGTGGCGTATGGCGTATGTATCACCCGGATGGATCGAGCAGTCACGGCGCACATCACGCTACTGTGTCGCCTTATGGCATTGAGGTGACAGCCCATCGCTACGAATTGCAATGGAAAAACGGGTTTATGTTCGACCCCGACCACAATTCGTCGGTGGCATTGATGCTCAATGGTTCGGTGCACGATGCCGATAACCGTTTCGGCCTTACCACCTACGATGTGAACCAGAAAACCGGCTATGCACAGCTGATGTTTGAGACCGAATTCACGCCCGAGCACCAACTCAGTGTGGGTTTGTCGCTTAACCACGATTCCTACAGTCAACGGCTTGATATGCACACCCCGTGGGTAGGGGAGAAGGACAACCTCTTTGGCGCGCCTCATGAAACCACCACCGGACTTTATGCGCAGTATACTTATAAATTGGGCGAGAAACTGACAGTGATGCCCGGACTGCGTTGGGACTACTCTACGGAGTATGGCGGATTTTGGACACCTCGCTTGCATGTGAAATACACGCCGTGGGAGCAACTCAGCCTGCGTGCTTCGGCAGGTAAGGGCTACCGTTCGCCACATGCCATAGCCGAAAACGTGTCGCTGCTGGCAAGCGGAAAGACTTTCATCGCTACTGAAGCACCGCAACAGGAAGAGGCGTGGAACACAGGCCTTTCGACATCGCTCCGCCTACCTATCGCCGGCAAGGACTTGGAGGTGAACGTCGATTACTACTATACCGATTTCAGCCGACAGTCAGTAATCATTCCCGATGGTGCAAAAGGCTCCAATACCTTCTCTTTCGAGAACCTTTCGGGCGAAAGCTACACCCATTCAGCGCAAATCGACGCCACCTATCCTTTTTTCGACGGTTTTACCGCCACGGCAGCTTTCCGCTATACCGACGCGCGAGTTACCTACGACGGAGAATTGCGCCGACGACCACTCACTTCGCGCTATAAGGGTCTGCTGACATTGGGCTATAAGACACCCTTGGAACTCTGGCACTTCGACCTCACAGGAAGCCTGAACGGCGGCGGCGAACTCTACGATCGCTCCGGCTATCCCGCTTACTTCCAGTTGCAGGCACAGATTACCCGTGAATTCCGTAATTTCGCCATTTACATAGGCGGCGAGAATCTCACCAACTATACCATTCCGAACCCTATCATCGGGGCATCCAACCCGTGGTCGCCGACATTCGACGCAACCCAGGTGTGGGGACCCGTCAACGGGGCTATGGCATACATAGGCATACGATATAAATTCGAGAAGTTTTAATAAAACAATATAGAACAATATGAAAAAGATAATCCTCATGATGGCATTGGCCATCGCTTCCGTTTCAGTTTCCGCACAGAAATCGAAATCGGCGGAAACACTGCAAGTTACGACCACTCCGCAGATGCATTGTGCAAATTGCGAGAAGAAAATCAAGACTAATATACGCTTTGTGAAAGGAGTGAAGAAGATAGAAACTTCTATTCCCAACCAGACAGTAACTATTGTGTATGAACCCTCGAAAAGCAATTACGAAGATTTTGTAAAGGCCTTCAAGAAAATCGGCTACAAGATAGAAAAGGTGAAAGAAGCAAAATAATAATCAACTTCTACCACAAAGAAGGCGCATAATAAAATACTCAGGCTCAAACATCGCAAAATAAGTGTTTGAGCCTGAGTTTTTGCATTCCAAGACCATTTCGAAGGGGAAATAGCTTGAAAAACGGAGTGGGTTTACTATCTTCTTGCAAGATATTCGATGGCATATACCGGCCAGCGAGGCACTTTTCGGATATTGGTGCGTACAGCCGGTATGTCGCACAGCAAGAATAGGGCAGCCAAAGCCAGGGCAAACCAAATAACGTAGCCGTAGACCTGTTTTATTGTCACCATCATCATGGAGTGCAGGAAGTCGTTGCCAATATACTCACCCAAATTAAAGTGTGCCATATCTAAGTGAGTGAGTGTAAGTTGCTGACCGTAGCTCATCATATTCTCGTTCATAAAATGCGAGAATATGGTGGAATAGATGCCATAGCCGGCAGCACCTGCCAGATACATGTGCAGCACATTGAATACGAACAAACTCATAAAGAACTGTTCGAGACTGGGCACCGATTCGTTTAAAGCCCACATCAACGCCGGAGAAAGTATGGCATAGGCAAAACCGCGCAAGAATATGGCAAGTCGATATTGCTCGATATTGGCATTAATGTCGAGTGTGAAGTACATCAACATGCCATAGAATGCAATACTGATGAAAGCGATGCCGAAGAGTTTCCATATCTTCCATTTTCTTACTTTCAGCCAATAAAGGTCGAGCAATATGCCGGTGTACATGCCGAGAAGTGCCCACATATACTGCGTCTCTTTGGTCAATTCTTCCAAACTGATGACTTCGCTGTAAAGTATCTCTTCCATTGTGTGTTCGGCACCGAAAGCAAGTTCGGCAAAGAAAGTGACAACGAGAATGAGAACCACATTGCGCCGTGTGAAAAGACTGAGTTCTACGTAGGGATAACGATAGTAGTGCAGGCGGTAGAGCATGAATGCGAATATCACAAAAGCCACACCGGTGGCAAGGCGAATGCGCAAGCTGTCGAGCCACATGTAATAGTCGCCATAGACTGCGATGTACGACAACACCAGCATGAGGCCGCATATCAGCAACGCTCCCTGAAAGTCGATTCCCTTCAGCGAGAGTCGGCGCGGCATAGGGCAGAACGGGCGGCAGCAGATAATCTGTGTGATTAGCACAAACGACATGGTGCCTACGGTGAACACATGCATCATCTGCCAAGTGAAGTGGTGCCCGAACCAGGCGGCAAGCCATCCGCTACCTTCGATGGCCGTGAGCAGAATAATGTGGAGTACGGGGAAGAAAGCGGCAAAATCGCGTTTGGGAGTAATCCAAAGTTGTATGTTGCTCATGCACTCAAACGTACCTTGTATCTTTGCCATTCCGGCAATGAAACAAACCACTGCGAGCACAGGCATCGACTGGCAATGCATTGTGATAATATTGCACACGCCAAGAACGATGGCAGAGCAGCAAAGCAACTGTTGGTTGGTGAAGCGGAACTTCATGCGGTAAAGCAGTGGAAAATACACAGCCATACCCGCAAGAGTGGCATAAAGCAGGAAAAGTACGTCCTCAATCATGAAGTTGGTGGTGCCGCGAATGCCATCAAGGGCGCCGAGGTACATACCTCCGCTGAACTGAAAGCAAAAGGCGGTCAGCACATACATCCAAGGTTGGATACAGCGAGGAACCCACCCTTTCATCATAGGCATGGCAAAGCCCTGATTTGGGGGAGGACCGCCGGCACTCTTCATAAAAAATTCTGTTAATTGTCCCATTGCGTGTTACTCCTTAACGATACATTCTACGTTATAACCACCCTTCAACTTGTCGACATCGCTGCTCGAATCGAGTTTGATGCGTACGGTAACACGCTGTTCTACTTTCACAAAATTGCCGGTGGCATTGTCGATAGGAATAAGTGAGAATGCACTGCCGGTGGCATCGGAGATGCGTTCCACCGTACCGGTGTATTTCACGCCGGGAACGGCATCGGCTGTAATCTCTGCCTTGTCGCCAACCTTGATATGTGGCAACTGGCTTTCCTTGTAGTTTGCTTCAATCCAGCGTTCGTCCTTTTCAACGATACTTACCAACGTTTGCCCCGGATTGACAAGCTGACCCACATGTATGTCCTTCGAGCCCACGGTGCCGTCGCAGGTGGCAATGATGTAGCAGTAAGAAAGATTCAAGCGAGCAAGGTCTACAGCTCGGCGTGCCAATTCGATACTTTGTTCGGAAGCAGAAAGGTGATGCCCCTGCTCAGCCACAACAGCCGACTGCATCTGTCGCGAACGAACAGCCTGATCATAGGCAGCCTTGGCACTCAGATATGCCGTGTGTACCTTATCATACTGTTGCGGAGTGACGGCGTCTTGGCTGAGGAGGTTTTTGAAGCGACTATCCTCGCGCATAGCATTTTCCATCTGCGCACGCGCCGATTCGATGCCAGCATCGGTTACGGTCATGCTTGTTTTGGTGGTAACGATGCTGCTTGCAGTGCCTTTCGAGCCTTGTTCGGCACGGAGAAGGTCGCTCTCGGCTTGAGCCAATCGCAGATGGAACTCGGCATCCTCGATGATAGCCAGAGTGTCGCCCTTCTTAACCTGCTGGAAGTCGGTAAATCGCACCTCACGGATAAAACCTTGCACGCGACAGCTCTGAGGCACCACATTTTGGCGGACACGGGCATTGTCGGTAAATTCTCCACTGCCGAAGTGCATAAGCTGACAAATCACATATATCGCTCCGCCCAAAAGACAAAGCACTATTAATGCATTATATAAATAAACGTGAATCTTATTCTTTTCCATTATTATAAAGTATTTGTTATGTATTTGAGTTGATAGAAATTATAAAGCATACCTATTCGGGCATTTACGAGAGCCATTTCGGCAGAGAGTTTCATATTGGCGGCATCTACCATATCGGTGAGGAGCGCAAGGTCGTTTTGATAGCGGTTTTGCACCACCGAATAATTCTGATTGGCGAGTTCCACCTGCTTCTGCTGTGTCTTAACTTCGGTGTACGACGTAGAGAGGTTGGTGTAGCTTGCTTGCACACCTTTTTCCACCTCCTCATGAGCCAAGGAGAGCGCTTCCTGCGACTGCAGGTGCTCGATGCGAGCCTTGCGGATATTGTGTTGATTCTTCCAGAGGCTGCCAAGACTGTATTTTATGCCTATACCTACAAACCACACATTTACATTGCAATCTTTGGGAATGAGGTCTTGCGTATAGGGCCCAAAGAGGCGGTTTTCGGCCACAACAGCCACCGAAGGCAACGATTCGGCTTTGGCCTGCTTCACTTTCTGTTCGGCAAGACTGGATGCAACTGTGGCTTGGCGTATGCCGAGGTTGTTGTCGGCTGCTGTCTTCTGCCAAGTTTCTTGTGCAGTGATAGCTGCGAGCGCATCGATTTCGGAGTCAAGTTGGGTTTTGTCGGGGACAATCACCGTCTGCTCCGGCAGATGAAGAGTAGTTACCAACTGATGATTGATGATGGAAAAAGCATCGGTGAGCTTAGTGAGCGTGAGTTCGAGGCTCTGCAACTGAAGTTCGTAGCGGGTGATGTCGTTTTGCAGCACCGTGCCTTGCTCACGACGGGCTTTCATCTGCTCAATCTCCTTCTGAGTGAGTGCGATATTGCTGCGAACCACCTCTATCTGATTGTCGAGTTTGCAGAGGTCGAGATAATAGCCCGTAAGCAAGAAGCGTATCTCTTGACGATTTTTCTCCACATCGAGTTCAGCCATTTCCTTGCCCAATTCAGCCATTCGTATGCCCGAACGGATAGCACCGCCGGCATACACCACCTGCGACACTTGCGCCGTAAAGCTGTTGCCCCAGTGAGGAGTGTCCTGCTTACCGTTAGCCACGGGAATAACACCCACGCCGGGCACAATGTAATCGGTAGTGCCAATGCCCGAAAATCCTCTTGAGAGCATGAAAGCATTGCCGGTATAACTGCCTTGAAGGCTCAAGTCGACGCTCGGCAATAAAGCCGATTTGGCTGCTGCCACTCCTTCTTCGGCTGCCCGCAGAGCCACCTCGCTTACTCTCACCTTACGGCTCTGCCGGTCGGCAATGTCGTAAAGTGCGGTGAGTGTCATTGTCTGTACAGTATTCTCTTGTGCGCATATAGGCACACAAAGAAAACCTTTGGCTATCAACACAATAGCCAAAGCTAAATAAGCCATAAATCTGTTCATGAAATAAAATTGGATGTATTGTTGTTCATTATTCTTTCCCTTTTACCATTTACTATTTATTCCCTCGGAAATACTAATAATGAACTGAGAGTCCGGACAGCATAGAATCTGCCACAATGCGCTACTGACGACAACATCAGGGAACATAAAAAAAGAAATGCCCGGTTAAGCGGTGATAGATTGCATAATGAAAAAAGGAGACGGCCTCGGCGGTCATCTCCTTAATTTCATAGGCATAACCGGGGGATTCTCCCGGGAGTTTGACAGTTTATTTTGGAAATAATTGACTTTCAGCTTGGAAAAGTCAATTTTTTTGTTGTATCTTTGTTGCTATATTTTGCTATATGCTGTCTGCCGGGCCCTTCATGACCGCCGATGGCAATGATTAACTTAAGAATATACGATATGAACTACAAACTCACCATCACTCGCTCTAAGAATGCCAAGTGCTTCTACATTCAAACCACTTACCGTAATCGTGAAGGTAAGCTTACGACG
>SFTJ01000047.1 GCA_004563195.1 bacterium | reverse complement strand
TTTTTGCTCAAGAGTTTTATCAAAAACTTTGCTAAAATCGTCACAAATTGAAAAAATTTCTATAATTTTGTTGTTAGGAAACATAGCGGTGTTTTTATTGATTTTTTTGCACTACAAATTTACAAAAATTACCGCTATTTTCCTAATTTTCAGCTAATTAAATTTCGTCGAACTCACGTTAAATAAATGCTCCCGATTGGCATATTTTTTTGTTGCAATGCGCCGATTGGCATTAAACTATCGGCTCTCCGATGAGTCATATTTATAACGAATTGCAACACTAATAAAAATTATATAATATGACAACAAAAAACTTCGCTTATCGATATCTCGCATACCTATTGGCAGCATTTCTATGCCTTGGCACTTCGCTAAATGCACGCGCGCTGTCATCTTTCCCCGACGAAACGCTCAACTATGAGGTGGTTTATCATTGGGGCATGATATGGAAGCATGCTGCTTCGGCACAACTGAGTATATCGAACAATGGCAACTACTATAACACATCGCTCACGGCACACACTCGCTCGTGGGCCGACAAATTATACAAGGTGCGCGACACTCTCACCTGTCGGATTCAAAAAGATGGTCTAAAGCCCCTAAAATACGTTAAGACCTCGCACGAGGGCAAGCACTACGGCAAGGATATTGTGGAATATTCTTATAGCGACGGCTATTCTTCGGCCAACTGCACCGTTATTCGCCAGGACCGCGAAACGCGATATGTGAAACTTCAAGCTCCCGGGCAAGCCTACGATATGCTCAGCGTGTTCTATTTCTTGCGCACTCTCAACTACGACACATTCAAGAAAAACGGTGTGATTAAGAGCACCGTATTTTCGGGCAAACGCAAGGAAAATGTAACGGTAAAATACCACAAAGTGGAGCATGTGGAGATGCGCGATGGGTCGAAGCAGATAGCGCATCACATTTCGTTCACTTTCACTCAGGACGGACAAACAAAGTCGTCGGACGACATCGACTGCTGGATTTCGACCGACAGCCGACACATCCCCTTGGTGATTAAAGGCAGTTTGCCTGTGGGCGAAGTAAGAGTATTCTATGTGAAGTAACTCGTTTGCATTAAGCAAGCTCAATGCAAAAATATTTTGTAACTTTACGGCATCAAAAAAAATATTCACAAATAACGACAAACAACACATGAAATATACCCTCGAAGTATGCTCCGGCGATATCGACAGCGCCATGGCGGCTAAACGCGGCGGAGCAAGCCGCATCGAATTGTGCAGTGCTCTCAGCGAAGGCGGCATTACGCCATCGGCCGGTTTGGCTGCCGAAGCTTGCACTCTCGGACTCACCGTACATGCCCTTATTCGTCCTCGCGGCGGTGATTTCCTTTATTCGCCTGCCGAAGTACGCACTATGGTTACCGACATTCGTATGTTGCGCCAACTCGGCGTTGACGGCGTGGTGATTGGTTGCCTCACTGAGGATGGTGATATCGATATTGAGGCTTGCCGACGCCTGGTGGACGCTGCCGGCGACATCAACATCACTTTCCACCGCGCATTCGACCGCTGCCGCTGCCCCGAAGAGGCTCTCGAGCAAATTATCGAACTCGGCTGCAATCGCATTCTCACTTCAGGTCAGCAATCTACTGCTGTTGAGGGTATTCCGCTGCTTTCGCGCCTTGTTAAACAAGCCGACGGTCGCATTATCATCATGCCGGGATGCGGCGTAAATGCTTCGAACGCCGCTCACATATTGCAAGCCACCGGAGCCATCGAAATTCATGCCTCGGCAAGCACTATGATGCCGAGTCTGATGAAATTCTCACGCAGCGATGTGTATATGGGAGCCAAAGGTGTCGACGAAGACCATCGCAAAGTCACCGACGCCCAAGCCGTCGCCGACATTCTTAAAGCCATCAACAGCATAGCATAACGCCATCTCTACTCCACATTCCTCATCTCGCTAAGGCTTCAGCAAATAAACATTTAGCGGCAGATATTCTTCGATGAATACCTGCCGCTAATCTTATCTGTCAGCTTATGCTATGCTTGCATTATTTTTGCTCAAGACGATGTATTACATTTATCATCTGCTCGCCAAGACCTATTGTGTAGCCCTGCGATACGAATACTATGCGATTGAATGTATCGGCAATGATAAATATCGGTCGTTCGTTGCTTGTGAGGTTCAAGGCTTGCTTTATTTCAGCTGCTATTGTGCCGTTGATATCGGTACCAAACACCACTGTTTCGGGCAATTTCTTGAATTCTGCACCCTTAAATCGATTGGCATTCTCTTCGTCGGCAAAGAGGAGCATAACCTTTTGTCCCCACTTGTTGTAGTCGTCTACAAGTTGCTCTATATCGTGGAGTGCGTGGTTGCTCGGCTCGTGAGTTGGGTTAATCAAACCAAGCACATAGAAACCGCGACCGGTGGTCGAAAGCAACGACTTTTCGCTCTTGGTGGCCAAATCGTAGTATTTGTTTTCGCTATTGAAGTTGCCTATTACCTGAACGTCGGTCTGGCTTTGGCGAATTACGAGTTCGGTTTCTGTGGTCTTGCCGGCTTCGATGTTGAAGAAGTTCAACTGTGCCAACACGCCACCGTTGCCCAAGCGTGTACCTGAAATCATCACATAGTTTCCTACGTCCATCTTTGCGCCGTTCTTCAAGATTGCTTCATAACCTTCCTCAGGATAGTTCTGCAATTCGGGAAGACCGTTAACAATCTTCGACAAGGTGAAGTGGTAGTAATATTTAGGATCGTCCAAGCGACCGCTCTTAATATAAGATGTGCTGAGATTGCCTTGCTTCACATTCACTTGCTTAGTAGCCTCAAACTGCACATCGTGCCATTGACGATTGGCATCGGCCCATTGCACCTTACCGGTAACCATATCCTTGCGCGCGTAGATGCCCATAGCTCTTGCACCTGCCACGAAGAACAAGCCGCGCGAATCGGCATCGGCATAACGGTTGTCCCATACATTGGTAGGCATCATGCGCAGATGTTGTGGATTCCAGTCGGTCACCACTATGATGTTCTGCTTCACCCATGCAGCCCACTTATACGGGTCGGCACGGAATGCTTCTACATCGAGGTCCTTGAATGCTTCGCGAAGATATGCCTTATATGGCTCTATCATTTCGTTGTCGATGCGAGGATTCATCACATATTCAAAGTAGAACTTCGAGTCGTCGCCGAGGTCGATAGTGTTATAATAGTGGTCGAGAAGCACCTCCAAGCTCACGTCGCGAAGGTCCTTTTCCGAAATAACGTCGAGCAGATTGAGTGCCTTTATCTTATCATCGGCACGCTGTATGAAGCCTTCGATAGTGGCATGGTTGCCGCGTGAACCCACAAGGAAATGTGCCACCTTATCTTCGGGCAAATTCCACATTCTTGCCATCTTCTTGGCGCTTGCTTCGTTGTAGAATGTAGCTTCGTACAAACCGCGTATAGAGTCTTCGCTCACAAAACGACGCTTGTTGTGGTCGATTTGTTCTTGTGTCAATGGAGGCACGGTGTTTCGTTCCACAGGTGGAATCAGGTCGAGCTGTATGGTGCCTTCGAAGCCTTGCTTTTTGTCGAGAACCACCACCACGGTATCTTCACGACCCACACTCACTTTCTTGATGCCGAAGGTGTTGCCGGTAGATGCCCACACCACGAGGTCGCCAAGACCGCTGGTAACATAAGTATAACCGTTTTTGTCGCTTTGCTTGTGGCATACGGTGTAGAGTTCGGCATAGTTATATACCTTAAAGTCCACGCGTGCCGACACCGGTTTGCCCTTAGTGTTAACGGTGCGAACCACAGCCTTGGCTGTAGGCGCATAATTTTCGGTAACATTGATTTCGGTATAGCAGTTGCTCTTGCTCATCACGTCTTCGGGGCCTTCGTAGTGACCGAACACCTTGGTGTGCATCATCATGCCTCGCGAAGCGGGAGCATTAAACCAACCGAGGTTAAGCACCGGTTCGGGTTCGCATGCACCGAGGAATTGCCATTTACCGTCAATCCACACTTCCACCCATGCGTGATTATCGTCGGTGTGAGCCCAGCGCGGAGTGTAAACCTGGCGAGCGGGAATGCCCACAGCGCGCATGGCAGCCACGCCGAATGTCGACTCTTCGCCACAGCGTCCGAAGGCTGTCTTTACCGATGCCAATGGCGAACTTGTGCGTGAGTCGCTCGGGCGATATGTCACTTTCTCATGGCACCAGTGATTTACCTCAAGTGCTGCTTCAGCCATCGACATACCCTTTACGCGTTGCTTCAGCTCTTCGAAGAACACGCGGCGGCTTTCGTCGAGATTTTCATTATTGATGCGAACCGGCAACACAAAGTGATAGAATTCGCGATCGGGCACTTTCTGTCCCCAGTCCATCTCCTTGCGTGTACGCAATGCGTAGTCCACATTCATCTTGTAGAAGTCAACCGAATAGTCGGCTGCATCCGATATGGGCATATAGGCATACAAGAACTTCATGGCGAGTTCGGCATCACCTGTCAATCCCAATTTCTCTACATCTGTAAGAATCTTCGACACCGAATTATCGGATTTCCTCGCTTGGAAATCTTTCTCTACAGTGTCGTTAATCGATGCTGCCGCTCCCATGGCTACAAGCAGCATTATGGCAATAAAGCCAATTCGTTTTTTTATCATATCAGTTTTAAAGGTTATATTTTGGTTGTTCCACAAATTTACTACAAAAACACGAGATATACACTCCATATACCGATAAAAAAAACAAGGCTTGCGCCTTGTTTCTCTATCTTGATTAGTTATTGCTGTTAATCGTCTTGCAAGTCATCGTATTTTTGGAAGAGGAAGTCGTTATAGGGGAAGCGCTCCATGTGTATTTGTTTGGCTTTCTCATATAGCATATTCTTCAGTTCTTCGATGTTGATGCGCTCCTTGGCTGAGATAAACACGCAATTATCATTCATCTTTGCCATCCATGTTTCCTTTAGTTCGTCGAGAGTGATATTCTCCTTGGTGCGTGGCGTAAGGTCGTCGGGGTCTTTTTCCACATACGAGAAATTATCTATCTTGTTAAACACCATTATCATCTCCTTATTGCTTGCCTCGCACACTTCTTGCAGTGTCTTGTTCACTATTTCTATCTGCTCGTCGAATTGCGGGTGGCTTATGTCTACCACATGCACCAGAATGTCGGCATCGCGCACTTCATCGAGGGTCGACTTAAACGACTCGATGAGTTTGGTGGGCAATTTGCGTATAAATCCCACAGTGTCGGTTAGCAAAAATGGCAAGTTATCTATTATCACCTTGCGCACTGTGGTGTCGAGTGTGGCAAACAGCTTGTTCTCGGCAAACACATCGCTCTTGCTGAGCAGATTCATGAGCGTCGACTTACCCACATTGGTATAACCCACGAGGGCTATACGAGTGAGCTTGCCGCGATTCTTGCGCTGCATGGTCTTCTGCTTGTCGAGGTCGCGAAGTCGCTCTTTCAATAGCGATATTTTGTCGAGAATAATGCGGCGGTCGGTTTCTATCTGCGTTTCACCCGGTCCGCGCATACCTATACCGCCTCGTTGGCGCTCAAGGTGAGTCCACATTCGTGTCAATCGTGGCAACAGGTATTGATACTGTGCCAATTCCACTTGCATCTTGGCGTTGGCGGTCTTTGCGCGTGCTGCAAAGATGTCGAGAATCAGCGATGTGCGGTCGAGCACCTTTGCCTTCACTTCTTTTTCGATAAACGACACTTGCTTGGTGCTCAAGTCGTCATCGAATATCACAAGTGCTATATCGTTATCTTCCACATAGCGAGCTATTTCCTCAAGTTTGCCCTTTCCCACAAATGAGGTGCGATTAGGCGCTTCACAGCGTTGCAGAAACTTCTTTACAGTCACTGCACCGGCTGTGTCGGCAAGGAATGCCAATTCGTCGAGATATTCGTTTGCCTTGGTTTCGTTTTGCTGCGGAGTTATCAAGCCCACAAGTACTGCGCGCTCGTTCTCCATATCGCTTATTATCTTCGATTCAATCATTTAGGCTGTGTTATTTTCAAATAAATCTGTTTTGCGAAACGAGTTTTGAATATTCGTTTAGTCGAGCTTGAGCACGGCAAGGAATGCTTTCTGCGGCACTTCCACCGTACCGATTTGCTTCATTCGTTTCTTACCGGCTTTCTGCTTCTCGAGCAATTTGCGCTTACGGCTCACGTCACCTCCATAACACTTGGCTGTAACATCCTTACGAACTGCCTTGATGGTTTCGCGGGCTATAATCTTGGCGCCAATTGCTGCTTGCACGGCAATATCGAACTGCTGGCGTGGAATAAGCTCCTTGAGTTTTTCGCACATTCGGCGGCCAAATCCCACTGCATTATCGAAGTGCGTGAGTGTGCTCAGCGCATCCACCGGCTCGCCATTGAGCATTATGTCGAGCTTCACCAAGCGTGATTCCTTAAATTCGTGTATGTGATAGTCGAACGAGGCATATCCCTTGGATATACTCTTGAGTTTATCGTAGAAGTCTATCACTATCTCACCGAGTGGAAGATCGAAAAATATTTCCACACGATTGCCCGATATATAGTCTTGCTTCACCAATTCGCCGCGCTTGCCGAGGCATAGTGTCATTATCGGGCCTATATAGTCGGTAACGGTGATTATCGAGGCTCTGATGTATGGTTCTTCGATGTGGTCGATGAGTGTCAAGTCGGGCAATCCTGCCGGATTGTGCACTTCTTTCATCTTGCCTTTCTTGTCGTAGACTTTATACGACACGTTGGGCACGGTGGTGATTACATCCATATTGAACTCACGGCTCAAGCGTTCTTGCACGATTTCCATGTGCAGCAATCCCAAGAAGCCGCAACGGAATCCAAATCCGAGCGCCACCGACGACTCGGGTTGGAATGTGAGCGAAGCATCGTTGAGCTGCAATTTCTCGAGTGAGGCTCGCAGGTTTTCAAAATCTTCGGCATCGATGGGATAAACACCCGCAAACACCATGGGCTTCACTTCCTGAAAACCTTCGATGGCCTTATCGCACGGATTTTCCACATGGGTGATGGTATCACCCACCTTAACTTCCTTCGAGGTCTTGATGCCCGAAATGATATAGCCCACATTACCCGCCGAGAGTTGGTTGCATGGCAACATATCCATCTTCAGCACTCCTATTTCATCGGCATGATACTGCTTTTCGGTGTTGACAAACTTCACAAAGTCGTCCTTGCGAATAGTGCCGTTCACTATCTTGAAGTAGGCAATAATACCGCGGAAGGGGTTGAACACCGAGTCGAAAATCAAGGCTTGCAGTGGAGCTTCGGGGTCGCCCTGTGGCGCCGGAATGCGTTCCACTATGGCGTCGAGCACTTCCTTAACGCCAAAGCCGGTCTTACCGCTTGCTCTCAGCACCTCCTCGCGCTTGCAGCCCAGAAAGTCCACCACTTGGTCTTCCACCTCATCGGGGTTTGCACTGTCGAGGTCCACTTTATTAAGCACGGGTATTATCTCGAGGTTGTTATCGATAGCCATATATAGGTTCGATATGGTCTGAGCCTGAATGCCTTGCGATGCATCTACTATGAGCAATGCTCCCTCACACGCAGCTATCGAGCGCGACACTTCATACGAGAAGTCCACGTGTCCCGGAGTGTCGATAAGGTTAAGGATATATTCCTCGCCGTTATAGTTATATTGCATCTGAATGGCGTGGCTCTTGATAGTGATGCCGCGTTCTCGCTCCAAATCCATATCATCGAGCACCTGCGCTTGCAGGTCCTTTCCTTCTACTGTCTTGGTAAACTCTAACAGACGGTCGGCAAGGGTGCTCTTTCCGTGGTCGATGTGAGCGATAATACAGAAGTTTCTTATATTTTTCATCAATCGTGATTTATTTATTCTTAACTACTACTAATCATTTTTCGCATCGATGCCCCATTCGGCAGCGATTTGTTGGCTCAAAATCAGGCATCGGCATGCACCGGACTTTTACAGCGCTTTTATCCGAGCCACAATTTGGCAATATGCTGCAAAAATACGAAAAAAAAACGAATTTTACGATGCTGTGAGTTAAGATAATGCGCATCACTCTTCAGGTTATGGCATAGTGTTGGTCATATTCGCACCACAAGCCCGTCGTAGGCAAAATGCACGCCTTCGGGAAGTATCTTTTCGGAGTCGGCATGAAAGCCAGCATCGTGGCAAAGGTGTGTAATATAGGCTTGCTCGGGATTTACGCGCCTTATCACTTCCAAGGCCTCGGCTATAGTGAAGTGTGTGCTATGTTCTTTAAATCGCAAACCGTTGATTACCAGCAATCGAACGCCAGCAAGGCGCTCAAAGGTCGATTCGTCGATGGTTTTGGCATCGGTGATATATGCCAGGTCGCCTATGCGATAGCCGTTGATGAGCAGTTTGCCGTGCCACACAGGCAGCGGTGTAACCATCACACCCTCGCAACAAAATGGTTCATCGCCCACTTCGTGCTCTTGAAATCGCGGTGCACCGGGATAAGGATTAGCTCCAAAACTATATGGCATCTTCATGCGCAAATCTTTCAGCACCTCGCTACGGGCATATATCGGGAAATAGCCTAAACGATGGCAATAGGGGCGCAAGTCATCTACGCCGCCCACATGGTCGTAATGCACATGGGTGGCTATCATGGCATCGAGGTGATAGTCGGTGGCTCTAAGCATCTGCATACGAAAGTCGGGACCACAGTCTATAAGTATGGTCTTGCCCTCGGTGCGTATCAGCGCCGAACTGCGCATTCTGCTGTCGCGCGCATCGGTCGACTTGCACACCGCACATTGGCATCCCACCACGGGCACTCCGGTAGATGTGCCTGTACCCAAAAACTCTATCTCTATCGATTGCTGATTGCTTTGCATCTTTTTCAATTTTCCTAAAACAAATCCATAATAACTATTTCACCAATATGCCGTCTTCGAAGTAGAAATATCGGCCATCGGTGTAGTACCAATACTCTTTTACACCCGAATAAGTGGGTCGCTGATTTACGTGCTCGGGCGTTCCGAGCGACAGGCGCACTTCATCTTTGGTCATTCCGGGCTGTGTTTTGCCCTCCACTATGCATCGCCACACCTCGTCGGTGATATTGGGATAGCGTTTGCGCACATCGCCAAACGAGAATAGAGCATCGAACGAGCGATTCTTGAGCACCGTGCCGCCCAATGTCATCCACAACATAGCCTTGCGGCTTGTCTCAACATCGGTAAAGAGCACTTTTATCGGAAATACTTTATTGCCGGGCTTTACATCGTCGATGTGCACTTTCACATACTTTCTTCCGGCTATCATTCGCTCATCTTCGCCATACCATATCGAGGTCTTTACGTAGCAGTCCTTGCCGCAAAGCTGGCGATTGATATATTCCACCACATCCATATCGATGAGAAACGGTATGGTATAATCGGGCCTAATCTCTTGCACTGTCTTGTCGGTGACATACACATAGGTATTCACTCCATCAGTAAATTTCACGTTCACCGTAGCCCGATTGTCGAGCACGCTGCCCAAATAGTAGCCCGAATAAGTGAGCTCTCTGCCCTTGAGATGCAGCGTATCGGCATTATACGAGTCGCTGTTGGCAAATATCAGCTTAGCGTTGTCGTCGCTCACATAGAAGCGCTTGCCTGCTTGCCAATTGGCAAACGAATCTACAGGCACAGCCAAACTATTGGCTTTGACCTCTTCGTCGGTCAACTCCTTAACCACTTTGTCGACATCTTTTTGCGTTATTTTTTTCGTACCCTCCACTCCGGTAAAGCAGCTCGTGAGCAACATTAGCGTTGCCAAAGTCGGGAATATAATGTGTTTCGATATCATAACTCTTTCTGATTGCGGCACATAAGCGCCCTACTACAATTTGCAAAAGTATTGATTTTTTCTCTAAAGCACAACACTGTGCGGTCTACTTTTAGATTTGTTATGATTAATCACAGCATTCCACGGTCCTTGATTGTGCCATCGATACAAAAAAAGAATGCTAACAACCATCGTTATGATTATTAGCATCCAAAAGAATTATTTAGTGTCCGAGATGAGATTTGAACTCACACGAGAAAATTCCCACTACCCCCTCAAAGTAGCGCGTCTACCAATTCCGCCACCCGGACATTTGAGCGAAAAACGGGACTCGAACCCGCGACCCCAACCTTGGCAAGGTTGTGCTCTACCAACTGAGCTATTTTCGCAATTATGTTAAAAGAACTTTGAGCGAAAAACGGGACTCGAACCCGCGACCCCAACCTTGGCAAGGTTGTGCTCTACCAACTGAGCTATTTTCGCGTTTCGCTTTCAGGATTTGAGCATCGCTGTCTCATTTCCCGATTGCGAGTGCAAAGTTAAGACACTTTTTTGATTTGTGCAAACATTTCAGCAAAAAATTTCTTCAAAAATTCACTCTTAATCGCTCCAAATGCACCTTATCAGCTCATTATCAGCGTTATGAGTGAGCAAAAATTTTTTCAAAATTTTTCTCTCTTTTTCGCTTTGTGAATGCCATTATGCCGAAAACCGGGGTTTACTGCATCTGCAGCATTTTCAGGAATTCCTCGCGAAGCTTAGCGTCTTCGAATGCTCCGCGGTATTCCATAGTGAGAGTACTGTCGTTCTGCTTCTCCACACCGCGCATCTTCATGCACATGTGTTCGGCTCGGCACACCACTATCACTCCCTTCGACGAAAGATTGCTAACGAGCGAATCGCATATCTCGGCTGTCAACCGTTCTTGCACTTGCAGGCGTCGGGCAAACACTTCCACCACGCGCGCCAGTTTGCTTAGACCAACCATGGTGTCATCGGGTATATAACCTATCGATATTTTGCCAAAGAACGGCAAGATGTGGTGCTCACAGAGCGAATAAAACTCTATGTCCTTCACCATCACTATCTTCGAGCCGGAATACTCAAAGAGTGCCGATTTCACTATTACCGACGCGTCTTGCTTATAGCCGCGAGTCACATCAAGCAATGCCTTGGCTGCTCGCCGTGGCGTTTTCTTCAAGCCATCGCGCTCGGGGTCCTCGCCTATCAATTGCAATATCTGTTTGTAATGCGCAGCTATCTGCGCTATCAATTCCTCGTTGTCTTCCATCTTGGTATATGTGCTTGCTTATAAATTTATACGATCCACCACCACTGTAAACTCCTTGGCATAGCCCGGAAAAGCTTGCCTAAGTTCTTCGAGCGCCATCTTTGCCTCGTCGCGTGTGCGAAAATCGCCCACTCGCAAGCGCCACGATGGTGCCTTATAGATGATGGATGTGCGCATGCTCGGGAATCGCGACATTATGCTCGCTTCTCGCGATTCGGCCTCTCGTTTGGAGCCGGCGTTGCTTCCCGAATATACTTGAATACGATAGCCCACATTCGACGTTACCGCTTTGCCGGGCACGCCGTTTTCGGGATTACCGTTCTCGGGCTTGAGTCGCTCTTCCAGCTGCTTCGACATCACCACTGTCACCTTGCCGTTGCTCTGCTTGTTAAGATGCGTAACGATGTCGGCGCCGGCTGCATTTTGTGCTGTTGCCGTAATCACTGCCATAAGTGCCATTACCAGTGTAATTGCCATCTTTCGTACTATCATAGTGTCAATCAGTTGCTTTTATTCAGGTGTTTATGACTTTTGTTAATGTTTCGCCTCCGAAGATTTCCTAAGCCTTCGATAATTCTTTTGTTTTTGGAAAAACTAAAAAGTCGCAGGGGCATATCATTACGCCTTGCCGTAGCGCCTCGGGCGTCGACACATCCCTGCGACCGCATGATATAGTTTGTGTGCTGTTGCTCCTATATTAGAATGCAGTTACGATACCCATAAATGATTCTGCGTCGAGAGAAGCACCACCTATCAAACCACCATCAACGTCGGGCTTTTCGAACAATTCCTTAGCATTGCTTGGTTTGCAGCTGCCACCGTAGAGGATAGTAGTGTCGTCGGCTACTTGTTCGCCATACTTCTCTGCTATCAAGCCGCGGATGAATGCGTGGATTTCTTGTGCTTGGTCGGCTGTAGCTGTCTTGCCTGTACCGATTGCCCATACCGGCTCGTATGCCAATACTATCTTGCCGAAGTCTTCAGCCGAAAGTTGGAACAACGAGTCAGCCACTTGTGCCTTGATTACATCGAAATATGTGCCGTTTTCACGTTCTTCGAGCACTTCACCGATGCAGAAGATTGGAGTCAAACCATTCTCAAGAGCCAAAGCCACTTTATCCTTCAATGTTTCAGCTGTTTCGCCATAGTATTGACGGCGTTCTGAGTGACCAAGGATTACGTATGTTGCACCTGTTGATGCCACCATAGCTGCCGACACTTCGCCTGTGTATGCACCCTTTACCTTGTCGGCACAGTTCTCTGCGCTCAAGCCAAGCTTGTCGCCGATTACTGCCTTTACTGCTGTAAGGTGTGTGAAAGGTACACCTATCACTACGTCACACTTTGCTGTGATGCCTTCGAGTGCAGCATTTACTTCTTGTGCCAACTTTACGCCTTCCGGAACTGTAGTATTCATCTTCCAGTTACCGGCTACAATGTTTTTTCTCATATCAATATTTCAAATAAAAAAATTATAAGTTTATTAATTATTTGTTTCTTCGTTTTCTTCTTGCAAAGTTACGTCTTTTTTATGATTCTTTTTTATCCTTTCGGTGCTAAATTTCACCACTTTGTGAGTTCTGTTTATCATTAATATCACAATTAGCGCCAAAAGATATGCACCCACCGAATAATTGAGCGCTTTATGCTCGTCGAAATCGGCCACTATGCTCATCATGGTGGCTTCGCTATTTTGCATCAATTCGGGCGATATTGCTCCCAGGGCGCGTTTCCACACCACCTTGCCGTCCTTGAGATATATAAGGCCGGGATTGCCGCGAACGAGCATCTTCATCTCGGTGTCATCCATCTCATACATAGGATATTGAGCCATCGATATATCGTTCCAGCGTTCGATAGCAGCCGGCTCATCCATTGCCACGCCAAATGTGCTCACACCGCGGCAATTGGCAAATTCGTTAAGCTCATTAATAATATATGTGGCCGAAATGCTTATCTTCGACAGGTCGGAAAACACAAATATCAATTGTTCGCCATCGGGGTCGAGCAACTCGGCTGTGCGATCTATGCCTTCATCGAGTATCACCACCCCACTTCGCAGCGCAGCATAATCGATGGGCTCGAGATTTGCCACTCGGCGTTCCACAAATTCCCAATCGTCGTCGGGCAGACTGTCGACGGTGAATTCGCGCTTCACTCCGTTCTTGGTGTATACAAACACAAACTCCTCGTCGGCATCGACATCGGATTGCGGGCCCACATACAGAGCCTCACCCACATTAAAGGGGCGAAAATCGATTAACGGTTGCGTGGTGTAGCCCCAATACTCTATAGCAAGCACAAACGCCATCGAAGCAGCCCACACCAACCACTGCACGCCGGGACCATACAAGCAATCGATACGGCGATTTCTAAGCACCAGATAGCCTATGGGCACGCAGAGCACCAGATTTTTGAAAAATGTAGCCCAATTGCTAAGAACCACCACATCGCCAAAGCAGCCACAATCGGCCATCCTGTCGGTAACTGCCAAATAGAATGTGAGCGGAGTGAGCACCAACATCAGTGCCACCAATGCCATAGGTGCCATGCGTCGGTAAAGCCCGAATAGCACAAACACACCCAGCAAAAACTCCACCAAGGGCAATGCAAAAGCGCCAAATGTAATCAAAGGCTCGAGCGATGACATGCCAAGTATGCCTATATAGTCGGCAAACTTATACACCGTGCCCCACGGGTCAACTGCCTTGGCAAAACCCGAGGCGATAAAGGTAACTCCCACTATCAACCTCGCCAAAAGCACCAGCACGCCCTGCAATCGGCTTATATTTATATCTTTAATTTTCATCGTTTTGCTTTAGCATTCCTTATTATTACCCACAAAGTTAACAATCTATCGCTTATTACGCAACAAAATAAAAGCAAAAGCGATGAAATGAATTGCTTGATTCACCCCATCGCTTTGTATAAGGAACCACACCAAAGGGATATGATGGAACTCCGACAAATACAGGATTTGAGGGCTTACACGGCTTTGTAATCCGCCTGGTCGCGTAGACACCTTTTCAGGTTGGGGCCCGCCATTGCTGTGCTCGCCTTACTCGGCATTTCATTAAAAACTGAAGAGTATCCCAATCAGCTTTGATGTGGCTATTTTTTCAATGACCTTTTGTTATTGCAAATATAGTAATATAACCGTAATCAAGCAATCATTTTGACAAATTTTTACGCCATCTTTTTGTTAAAAAACACTATATCGCTATCTATCAACACTCTCGCTTGCATCTATATCTTTTCACCCGATAATTTAGCCAATTTCAGCCTCTGAACATATTGTTTCTCTGCCCTATTGTCAACTAAAGCAAAAAAGTCTTTCCGACGCTTTTGGCGCTACGGAAAGACTTTTTTATGTTACTTTGCAGGATGCTCGTTTTATTAAGCGTTCTTTACCTTGTCAACTACAGCCTTGAATGCTGCGGGGTTGTTCATAGCAAGATCTGCAAGAACTTTGCGGTTGATTTCGATACCTGCCTTGTGGATGAGACCCATCAACTGCGAGTATGAAAGACCTTCGAGGCGTGCTGCTGCGTTGATACGCTGTATCCACAATGCGCGGAAGTTGCGCTTCTTGTTCTTTCTATCGCGGTAAGCATAAGTCAAACCTTTTTCCCAAGTATTCTTGGCAACGGTCCACACGTTCTTACGGCAACCAAAATAACCTCTTGTAAGTTTTAGAACTTTTTTTCTACGTGCTCTTGATGCAACGTGGTTTACTGATCTAGGCATGTTTTTAAATGTTTTTGAATGTTAGCGGCTGTTTGCTCTTTTTGTGCTAATCACTCGGTTAATAAAAAACTTTAAAGATTCTCTTTTGTCAATCAAGTGTGAATAACGATTACTTCATTACCAACATCTTGCGTACGTTGTTCAAATCTGCAACGTCTACTACTGAGAAGTGTGTGAGATTTCTCTTTTGCTTCTTAGTCTTCTTGGTCAAGATGTGGCTCTTGAAAGCATGTTTTCTCTTGATCTTTCCTGATCCGGTAAGGGTGAACCTTTTTTTGGCACCGGAATTAGTCTTAATCTTTGGCATTTTTGTTAAATAGTTTAAATTTATAATTATTTACCGGGGCTGGGTACTTACTAAACCCAACGCCCTTTTTTCTTTTCATGAAGTGCGATAACTACCTCTCACCGCCACAACGCGTGCACGTTACTTCTTCTTGGGAGTGAGCATTATTATCATTCGTTTACCTTCAAGCACCGGCATTTGCTCCACTTTGCCATATTCTTCCAAGTCGTTGGCAAAACGCAGCAATAGCACTTCGCCCTGCTCCTTGAAGAGTATCGAACGGCCTTTGAAGAACACATATGCTTTCACCTTACTTCCTTCTTTAAGGAATTCGATGGCATGCTTGAGTTTGAAGTTATAGTCGTGATCGTCGGTTTGTGGTCCGAATCTTATTTCTTTCACCACTACCTTGGTCGACTTTGCCTTCTGCTCCTTCAAGCGTTTGCGCTGCTGATACAGGAATTTCTGATAATCGAGCACGCGGCAAACCGGAGGATTGGCATTAGGCGAAATCTCTATCAAATCAAGCTCCAATTCGTCAGCAATTCGCAAAGCCTCGGCTATAGGGTACACTCCTTGCTCAACATTATCGCCCACAAGGCGTACTTCCTTGGCGCGTATGTTGTCATTAATTGCATGTTGGTCGCCCTTTTCCTTGTCGTTCTTGCGACCTTGTGGTGGTCTTTGTGGACCTGTTGCTGGCTTCTTAGGGCCGGTAAACGGTGGTTTTTTCTCCATTAATTATTATTAAAAGTTTGTCATTGCTTCAATTTCTCGAGCAAATTCGTCTGCAAAGGTAGTAATTTTTTTCGTACCTTGGTCACCTCCGCCCTGTTTTCTTACAGAAACTTCTTCATTTTCTGCTTCTTTTTCGCCTACAATCACCATATATGGTGTTCTCTTCAACTCATTGTCGCGAATTTTCTTGCCTATTTTCTCGTTTCTGTCGTCTATAGTGGCGCGAATGTCTCGTTCTTCCAAAATCTTTACCACCTTCTTTGCATAGTCGTTATACTTCTCGCTGATTGGCAACACCACTACCTGGTCGGGAGCCAACCACAATGGCAACTTACCTGCTGTGTGCTCGAGCAATACGGCTACAAATCGCTCCATCGAACCGAATGGTGCGCGGTGTATCATGATTGGGCGATGCTTCTTGTTGTCGCTTCCGGTGTATTCCAAGCCGAAGCGCTCCGGCAAGTTGTAGTCGACCTGAATGGTACCCAACTGCCAACGGCGTCCTATGGCATCCTTTACCATAAAGTCGAGTTTCGGACCATAGAATGCTGCTTCGCCAAGCTCGGTGCGTGCATTCAAGCCCTTTTCCTGACATGCCTCCATGATGGCGCGTTCTGCCTTTTCCCAGTTTTCGTCCGAACCCACATATTTATCCTTATTATTCGGGTCGCGCAACGATATCTGTGCTTCGTAGTTCTCGAAATTGAGTGCCTTGAAGATGTAGAAAATAATATCCATTACCTTCAAGAATTCGTCCTTCAATTGCTCGGCTGTGCAATACAAGTGTGCATCGTCTTGAGTAAAGCCGCGCACACGTGTCAAGCCGTGAAGCTCACCACTCTGCTCATAGCGATATACTGTACCAAATTCGGCAAAGCGCAATGGCAGGTCCTTGTAAGAACGTGGCGAAGTCTTGTAGATTTCGCAGTGGTGAGGACAGTTCATTGGCTTAAGCATGTATTCTTCGCCTTCTTCAGGTGTGTGTATTGGTTGGAACGAGTCCTTACCATACTTGGCATAGTGGCCCGAAGTTACATAGAGTTGCTTATTTCCGATGTGCGGAGTGATTACCTGCTGATAGCCGTAACGCTTCTGAATCTTGCGAAGGAATTGCTCCAAGCGGTCGCGAAGTGCGGCTCCCTTTGGCAACCACAATGGCAAACCTTGTCCCACATTTTGCGAGAACGCAAAGAGTTCCATTTCCTTACCTATCTTGCGATGGTCGCGCTTCTTGGCTTCTTCGAGCATCTGCATATATTCATCGAGCATCGACTTCTTGGGGAATGATATGCCATACACACGTAGCATCTGCTTGCGCTTCTCGTCGCCGCGCCAATATGCGCCGGCAAGCGACAATATCTTCACTGCCTTTATCGAGCCGGTGTTTGGCAAGTGCGGACCACGACACAAGTCGGTGAATGCACCTTGTGTGTAGGTGCTGATGTGGCCGTCTTCGAGGTCGCTGATAAGTTCGCACTTATAGGTCTCTCCTCTGTCACCAAACATTGTCAACGCATCGGCCTTCGAGATTTCGTTGCGAACCACTGCCTCTTTCTTTTGAGCAAGTTCGAGCATCTTCTTCTCTATCTTCTCAAAGTCGTCTTGTGTCAACTTATTTTCTCCCGGATCGATATCATAGTAAAATCCGTTTTCTATTGCCGGACCGATACCGAACTGTATTCCTTGGTAAAGTTCCTGAAGGGCTTCGGCCAAAAGGTGTGCCGAGGTGTGCCAAAACGCGTGCTTTCCCTCTGCATCATCCCACTTGAACAACTTTATCTCGCCATCGTTACAAACCGGGCGCGATATGTCCCATTCTTCACCATTAATTGTAGCAGCCAATACTTCGCGAGCCAATCGCGGGCTGATACTTTCTGCAATCTGCAACGGCGTTACGCCCTGCTCAAATTGCTTTACGCTTCCGTCTGGAAATGTTATATTCATCTTTCTTTTATTTTATGGTTTCGCCGTGTCATACAACGACACGACTTGTTTTTTTATGCTCTTATTCTTTAATTTTGCGCCTCAATTACTTCAGCGCATTTCGAACTGCAAAATTAGCAATAAAAAATCTGATTACGAAACTATTTACTCCATTTTTTAAATCCACAACTCAACTAAATGGCACAAGACTAATTTTCGCAAATAATATACCACTTTCATTCGCTATCTCTTTTATTATTCGCACCGACAATATGGAGTAACTCATTAAATATGAGCAAAACACAAAGCCAATGTTATGATTTGGCAAAATAACGATGAAATATGATAATACTACAGCAAAGCAAGAATTTAAAAAAATATTATAACAACTATAACGCCACAATGTAGTTAAGCTTTTAACACGCATAAATACCACTAATGCTATCAAGGAAATGCCCAACATAATAAGTGCAAGCACTTCGGGCATCACCTGAGTAGTTAAAACATACATTACAGGCAGATATATGGCAAATATCGCAACAACAGGAATCAGCCGAATATAGCGATTCTTTTTTCTGATATAATGATAAAGATTCGATAGTAAGATATAATGAAACCAACTGCCAAATATGGGTATAAATAAGCCACATAAAGAATCATGACAAATTGGAGCAGAAATTGCTAATGAAAATGAATAATACAAATAAAAAGGGAAATATAGCACAAATAATATCCTACTTATTCTTTTATGGCTTCTGAACGCTATGCTACATAATGTCAGAAATGCTGTAGATATAAACAGAACGACTATCGCACTATTGAATTTTAGTACACCGGATAATAATACTAAAAACACTAATGGCAACAAAATAAAAAACAAATCATATTTTTTCTTTCTAAATGATATCACTTACCTCCTCTGTCAAAATTATTTAAGATTATACAATTGGGGAATGATTCACTGAATATGATTATCACACCAAACTTCTTCTTTGCCAAAAACTCCAAAGGAGATTAAAAGCGAAACTATTAGCAGCAATATATTCCTCATTTTCGTTGTAATCCTTATTGCTTAATATGAAAATTTGTAATTTCAGCACTGAAACTGTCATATCCATTTGAGATTAGCAGTAAACTACCGCCATTATTTTTGTCAATTGTATATTGTAATTCGCACTCAACTAAGGAATTGAGCTTTTCTATATCACATTCCCTAATCCTTAGTAGCGCCGAATCATTAGTTGTCTGAATTGCATTGTTTCTAAATATATACGTTGCAAGATTTACTGATGTGAGATAGAAATTAATTGGCGAAACACATAATAAGAAAGTTAACACTCCTATATTTCTGTCATCGCTTGCGCCGATATTGAAAACGACCACAATAAATCCGACACAAAGAATAATTGGAGTCAACATATAGATAATTGTTGATGATAGTTTCTTTGCGGTTTTTAGTCGCGATAAGAAACACAGCAAAATTGATGCAATTAAAAGAACAGCTAAGACAAACATTATGCGAGCATCATTATAAAAAAGGAAAATTGCGATTACAATCTCTACAATAATAATCTCATTTGATATTTTGAATGGGATAGTGTTATCGCATTTATACGGTAGATTTATTCTTTGCAAATCGTAATCATTCTTTTCCAGCTCCATTATGATAGCATTTCTCAAGCAAAATATTGACCTAATTCTCAAACAAATTTCTTTATGCTTATTTATTCCGTATCTAACGAACCGGGTCACTTCCTTTGCTATAATTGCATAGTTTACAGCAACAGGCCAGCATAGAATTATCTTTCCAAATATGCCCAAATGAAATTTTCCTTCAAAAAACATGAAAACAAACAATACATACAAAGTTGATACCAAGGTATAACTTAATTCTATAAAGAAGAAAATTGCATCGCAAATGCCAGAATCACGTTTGTACATTGTTATAAGAATTGCAATTGTTGTCAATGAGAACATTGCAACACCCACGTACATCTTTGACATATAAAGAACAATTGTGAAAATAAATAGCTGTAAAGCATACCACACATATTTATTTTCTCTGCTTTTCTTCATTATTTCTTTACATCCTTTCCTTTTATGTCTTTCTTGATTTCGTTATATGATGCCAGAGCCATGAAACTAAGCTTTATGTTTCAACTTTTGTGTAATAGCTGATAATATGTAATATGTCATTAACAATAGTAGCTGTGAAAATGAAAAGCAAATCACAGCACTTAAATATTGCAGCAAGAATACTAAATACACATTTTCACTTATCGTCGGAATATTAATCAGTTGTATGTCATAATAAAACAACAAAGCCAATATGCCTATGTACACAAAAAAACTCACCGCAAAACTCATCAACCAAATTCTTCCTTCTTTCCAGTTTAATATTCTATTTGCGATGAAACACGTCCAAGCACTTGATATCACCATGCCTCCGACAAAATACATTGGAGCTTCTGGCAAGAATTCACAGCCAATCAACATGATTATTGTAAGAGGATTAAATGTAGCACTCGGAGTAAAG
>SFTJ01000118.1 GCA_004563195.1 bacterium | reverse complement strand
TAGCCCGAAAACGTCTGTGGTAGCAGACCCATTGGCGGTAGCCGGAGTCGGGCGATAGCCCGAAAACGTCTGCGGTAGCAGACCCATGGGCGGTAGCCCCAGGCGAGCGACTGGCAATAAAAAACCAGGGTCGGGATTTCCCGATCCTGGTATTCTCATGCTTCATAAACCTCTATATTAAAAGCTGCACCTTGTTTGATACATTTCAAAACCTCCAATATCATAGGAGTCTGAGTCTTGAAAGTTTCCTCCGATGACTCGCCATTCTCATAATATTTGTTGAGCCAAAAATCAATAATATTGTCAGCCTTCATAAGATAGCAGCCAACAACCTTTATAAGCTTAGAGTCTTCCATATTTTGCTAATATCTTGATTGTAAACATTACCTTTTGAGTCATACCATTTTGTCCTCTTGTCGAAGTAGTCCTTAGCCCAACAGCGACCTGCAGTCCAATCCTGCGGTAGCAGGACTTTATTACCTAACCCTACTAAAGCGATGCCATGATTCGCACTACAGCCCCAAACGAACTTGACCAAATAAAAACCATGAGGACTAAAGTACATTGAACGAGCCACAATTCTTACATATTTTGGGCCATATAAAAGGAATTTCGCAATTCCATTTATAAGCAAACGGTCACAACAAGGCAAGCCCCAAGATATTTTTTGGTCTATAAAGTCTTGTTTGAAAATATCTGGGTGGTCAAACATAAAATGCACGCACATAGGGAAAGCGAAGACTACATTAGCCTTCAATGTACTGAAAGCGCATGAACTAGCCGAAGTCCAAACCAATATTCTGTTGCCATCATAATTTTCATGAAAACAAGAGAAAGTATGGTCTTCATTCTGTACTAACAGAAAGCCGTAAAAGTTCATAAATTCGAAGACTTCACTATAACTTAAATCGTGATTATACAGATTGACTAACTGCCCCTTAAAAGACTTGTCTCCTATCTGTACACATACTTGACCACGTCCAATCATAACTGACAATATTCTAATCAGTTCCGAAACGTTCACCAATAGATCATCGTTGTGCAAGATTGCGTCTCCGTTTCTCCTACGAACCCAAGTTGATTCTACTAAATCAGTTCTCCACTTGAATGAACCAAAGGAGCCAGGTATATAACGCGAAGAGTCGCAAATCTCTAAATTTTTAATGTGATTGCCCTTCAACAACTCTGCAAAGACATCAAAAGCGGTGAAATAACCTTCCATAATTTTAATAATTGTGGGGCGCGTTAGCGCCCCTTGTTTATATTTTCACTACTCATAGCATATAAATGTTAGAAATTATCTACTCCGCTATCGTCACTGCCACCCCAAAAGCAATGACTGAGAACGTACATAAGCAAATCGTGAAGAAAGCAAAAAATCTCTACTAAAATGGTCAAATAGTTCATAAGAAAATAGGTTTTAGACCATCTGTGGGGGCGAAGCCCCCTACAGACAATAAAGAAATATTAACATTAAAGATCCATTGAAAACGTATAATCACAAGCTGTCTCATCTTCATTGATCAAGAACTCACGGCATATATAAGAATTTTCATCGAGCCCAAGACTCTTGATAAAGTTCTCAGCATCATCATCTGACCGATAAGTAATAGTCTTAGAAGGAGGACAATCGTAGTAAACTATAAGGAAGTTTAGTGTAGTGCTGCTATAAACAATTCGATAGCGAGATACAAGTAAAATTTTCTTATTCATAAATGAACGGATATAAAGTGGTAAATGATAATATGGAATAAAACATCTTGGGGGCGAAGCCCCCAACAGATGAACAAAAATATGAAATACTACCAAATTGAAATGCTCTCAGGCGACTCAACATCAGGAGCAACGATAAAAGCCTGCGCACCTCTGCGCGTCATCTGAAAATGCTTTACTTTTACATCATCAGAACAAAAATGCAAAGACGCGATAAGATTATTAACTGCGTCCTCATCGATGGGCGCGTGGCAATCATAATCGCCATCATCGAAGCGAACAATGACAATCCAAGAAGAGTTGATACATTGACGGATCTCAGTGACATCAATAGAAGTGATTTTTTTCATACAAGAGTGGTGTTAAAAGTTAGTAACTTAATTTTGACACTACAAAGATAGCAAAAAAAAATGATATATGCAAATAAATAAGCATAAAATGCTAAAAATCAAGCAAATAAAAGGCTAAAAGGGGTTAAATGACAACTACAGATAGCAAAAAGGCAAAAGGCTAAAAATTGTCGCAGAGCCCCTAAAAGGAGGGGCACACTCACGCGCGTAGTGTGCCCCACATCAGCGACACAACACATTCACAGACAGACACTTATAAAAAACGCGTTGGCTAACAATCGTTGGTGTTACTTAGCAATGAGCCCCACGGACTAAGACCACCATCTGCGCGAAGCCAACCAAAAACCTTAAATCTATACCATAAAAACACCAGGAGAGTGCAGAGAGGGCAGAGCCCTCTTTGCGGAACGCCGTCAAAATTCATTTTACCAAAACAAAAATATGTTTTAGTAAAACAAAATTCTATGTTTTAGTAAAACATATAAACCGAAAAACAATAAAGGAAGCATGGGCGCGCAGCGCCCTTGCTTCTTTGGGCGCGAAGCGCCCTTGGAGATTTTGGCGCGAAGCGCCCTTGCTTAAGGTTGCTCGAAGAGTTCTTGATGATCGGTAAGTGAAGAATAGTGTAGAAAGGGTAGCGGAGCACCCCCCATATTGGGGGGTGCGTATTGGTGGACGTTATAGATTAGAAGCAACAAATTTAAATTACAAACAGCTACATCCGAATTGCGCAAGACACAGCGCCCGAACGGAGCGACAAAGATAAGACCCCGACTTGCATTGTGGCATTCACCTTGATTGCGCCAGCAAGCAAGGTGAATGCCACAAGGCAAGCCAATGGGGCTGGCAAATTGGTAATTTCTCGCTTTGGCGCGATTTTTGCGCCTGCGCAAAAATCGTGACAAAGCGAGGAGCGCCCATGCGCATGGGATGAGACGCGCCAGCGGCTCAGTCCATGCGCGTGGGCGCAGGCCCCCGCCCGAGGGGAGGGGGTCGGGGGGAGGGGTGAATAGGCTGCAAGATGCGATAGGCAGGTTCGGGCAAGCTACCGACGCGAGCGCAGCGAGCATAGGTGCTGCCCGAACCTGCCTATCGCATCTTGCAGCCGAGGCGAGCCAACGACAATGAGCATTTGGGAGCCCCCGACGGGGGCAGCGGGAGCGAAGCGAGGGCGGGCGGGGGGTGTAGGGGCTTGCTTATAGATGATATTTATCACACTTTGAGCCCGCGAGAAGGGTGGTAAATATCATCTATAAGCAAGGCGCGCTTGCGCACGACAAACTGGTATTTTTCGCGCGGTGTTTTTGACGATTTCGAAGGAGACAAAAAAAAGCCTTTTTTTGGCTCATTTGAAATCGGCAAAAGCACTGCGCTCTGCTTTGCGTGGGTGTAGCCCTTTTTGAGAACAACCGCATCGGAACGATAGGATTGGGCTCAAAAAGGGCTATACCCACCAAAGCAGAACGCAAAGACGTTCGCGGGTCTGCTCCGCACAGCTTGCTGTAAGGAGATGCCGAGCAACTGCACGGCACCCGCGCAAATGCACAAGACGTTGTGGGGTGCGTTAGCAACTTCATTTTATTGCCCTAATGACACACGAAGGCATAAAAAGAGCCCCCAAACCGCTTGGGGAGCGCTTTTTATGCCAATCGCGCGACCATGCACACGAACGTAGAGGAAATGATTGGCTTATTTTGAGCCCCCGAGGGGCTCGGGGAGCGCAAAATAAGCCTTTTTAGCGACAAATACGTAAGGGAGCCCCCGAGGGGGGCAGCGGGAGAAGGGAATGGCTGTCTATTCTCGCTCCGAGCGAAGCGAGGTTGTGAGAAAAGGCAGCCATTCCC
>SFTJ01000117.1 GCA_004563195.1 bacterium | reverse complement strand
ACGTCTTGGCACCTACGAGTACAAACGTCAGATGATACTCGCTGAATTGGAGCAACAGAAGGCTCTCGCCCTCACTCTGCTCAATCAGGAGAAGATTACCCGACAAGTGTATGAGAATATGGTTAAGGCTCTTGACAAAGCCGCCAATATGAAGATTGACGACATCAACAATCAAGAGCAAGAGTCGTTAAATAAGCAAAGAACACAACGTGCCAATAATGCTAAGAAAGCCGCTGAAGATCTGAAGAAAGAGGTGCAGAAAGGAGAAGATGCGTTGCTCAATCTTATCACTGATAGTCTTGAACGCCAGCGACGTGCCGAGAACCTCTCTTACCGGAGAAAGTTATCTGATTTGGAAAAGCAACTTGCAACAGAACTTGCCAAACGAAAGAAAAATGCTCGGCTTATAGAGGCTCTGCAGAACCAAATTATGGGTCTAAATGCAGAACACTCAACTAAGTTAGAAGACATTGAAATTGCATCTATGCAACGACGTCAAAAAGCGACAGCAGATTTTATTTCATTACATCTTGAAACAGTCAAGAAAGGTAGTCAGGAGGAATACGAGTTGAAGAAGAAGCAACTGCAAAATCAGAGAGATATGGAATATACTGAAATTGCTCTTGCTGAGAGAAATCATTCAATCACTGCCGAACAAGCTCTTGAAATGCGAGCTATGCTTGTTGAGAAGTACGCTAAATTAGAGACTGAAATGGCTGAGGAACACGCAGCTGAAATGGCTGAAATTACTATGAAAAAGTATGCCGACCAGCAAGCCAATGACGATAACGCCTATGTTGAACAGCTGAATGCCCTCAAGAATAAGTATGTCGAAGAGATGCGTCTTGCTAAGGGTAATGCCGCAGAACAAGCAGCTATTAAGGCTCGTTTTGAGGAAGACCAAGCGAAATTATCAGAGGGCTACGCTGTGCAGACTGCACGCAACAACGTCGCCATGCTTGAAGATGTTCTCAATACCGAGAACTTATCTGCCGAGGAGCGTAAGAACTACGAGGCAGAACTTGCCAAAGCAAAGGGAGCACTCGAAACAGCAATGGCTGACCAAGCAATAGCAGAGATTGACCGCATCAATCAAGCAGATGCCGCAGCCAAAGAAAAACGATTGCAGAATGCACAGCAGTGGTTACAAGTTGCCTCCGACTCGCTCAACGCTATTAACGACCTTGTCGGCACCATATACGATGATAAGATTGAAAAGGTAGAAGCTGAGCAAGAAGCCAACCAGGAAGCAGCAGACGCCGAGCAAGAACGCATCAGCGAACTTGTCGAGAAGAAGGTAATCACCGAGGAAGAAGGTGAGGCACGAAAGCGTGCTGCTGAAGCCAAGAGCGCGAAAAAAACCGAAGAACTTGAGAAGAAGAAAGCCAAACTCAAACGAGAGCAAGCAATTTGGGATAAGGCAAACAATATTGCTCAATGTACGATGCAGACGGCACTTGCCATTATGAATGCGTGGGCTACTGCGCCATGGCCAGTCAACATCGCAATGGCAGCCGTAGCCGGTGCTATGGGAGCCTTGCAGTTGGCTACCATTATTGCCACGCCTCTGCCTAAGTATGCTAAAGGCACAAAGAGCCACAAAGGCGGTCCTGCTGTCGTCGGTGATGGTGGAGAACCCGAGCTTGTTACCTTCGGTGGCAAATCGTGGATAACCCCAGACACACCGACTATCGTTGACCTGCCAGCCGGTGCCGCAGTTATCCCACATATCAGTGGCGTAGATGAAAGCCTTGTGTCTATACCGACATCATCTAATGACAGCAAGACACCTGTAATCATCAACAACGATTACTCACGCCTTGAGGCAAAGATGGACAACTTCATTTATGTCATCAAGCAACAGACCAAGCAACAACGGCAAATCGCATCTAATGCGGCGTTACAACGTATATCCGACCGGTTATGATAGAGAAGCTCGAACAACTAACCGTTGACCAATTCATTGACCTTGTGTGTGGCAAGGTCAATGTGGTTTTAGGCAAGCACGAAGTATGCTCGCCCGAGAAGATTGCTATCACTGTCCGTAACATCATCATCGAGTATCGCGATATTGCAGATCCAGGTGATGTCGCTGGCTTTATCCGCAATATAGAGGAGTGGATAAAGGCAAGAATTGGAGTGATATTATGGACTATGGTAAGCAATCTCGTGATGTTTAAGGACTACGACAAGGCGAGAGCCGTGCTCGATATGTATGGACTGTCCTCATCATCGTGGAACGATAAGCGCATAGAGGGAGAAGTAAAGTCCAGGCTTGCAAAATCTCAACGTCTGCTCGATGAAGTAGAGGCAGAGCGAGAGAAGCAGAGCGAAGACATAGATAAGATAAGGAGCCAGTTTGACGGGCAAACTGCAGCACTGATGGCACACTTCAAGTTTCAGATAGACACCTCAACGATGAGAGCCACTATCTATGCACACCTTGTTGCCCGGCATAATGCCGAAATCAAGGCAATGAAGAAAGCGATGAAGAAAAAATGATTTTTTTGAGCATTTTTGTGCCGAATAATTTGGAAAATGCAACAAAATCAAAGGCTATTGGAACTGAATTAAGTTCAGCAACTTTATAGCATCAATGTGCTTAAATTACATCGTTTGGTCGGGAGGTTATCTTCTCGACCATTTTTTTGTTGCCTAACTGAATAATTGTCAATCTTATTAGTAACTCTTGAAAACACCAAGAGTTATGACATCAAGAAATGACAAACGAATCCGTCGCATAGAGCAAAAGTGCGACCGTATCATCAGCGAACTTGCATCACTCCGTAGATGCATTTATAGTCGGTCCTCAGATATTGACGTGACTATCGAGCGTATGCACAACAACGCCCGAGAACTGCGTAAAGAGAGTGAATGCGCCACTCGATTTCTCAACAAATTGCTACATTCAATGTCAAAATGATGAATGTAGAACAGCTTGTGATAGAGAATGCAGCTTGGATATTCAGAAAGGCACATTGCTATTACAACAACGATTTTGATGCCGAAGACCTCGCTGGTGATACCATCGAAAAGATACTGAGGAATAAAGACAGTTATGATTTCTCAAGGAGTTTCCGCCCCTGGGCTCTCGTGATAATGCACAACACCTACATTACCCAGTTTAATCGTCGCCAGTGTGTGCCATTCGTCTGTATCGATGAGGCGTGGAGTTGCTTTTCCGATTACGATGCCGACCTTAATATACGGCTAAAGCACATACTGCGTGTTGTGCATCAACAAGCTGCGAGGAGTAAGAACATAGAGTGCGTTGTGCTTTATGCTCTTGGCTACGAATATGCCGAGATAAGCAAGATGCTCGGCATACCGAAAGGTACAGTAATGAGCCGCATCTGCAATGGTCGAAAGATGCTTGCTGAAGCCTTAAATGTCAGTAAATGTTAAGGTGGTTTTTCGACGTAAAATGGTGAAGTTTCTGTTTGTGTAATTCGCTTAAAAACGCTACCTTTATATCAAATTAAAAACAATGAAAGTCAAACAGTTAACCACCACAATTATGGAAAAGAAGAACAATTTCCGAGTAAGAGTTATGAAATATGCTTGGCAACTTTTCAAGTCAACTCGCCAAGCGTGGAGAGTGTGTATGATTAAGGCTTGGCAACTTTATCGCCTCGCTAAGAAGATGCGTCACAGCATCGTCACTTTCTACTACGAGAAAGCCGACGGCACCATTCGCAAAGCCAACGGCACACTGCAAAATCTTCCTGTCAATGCCACACTCGGCGGCAAGAAGATGACAAAGCCGTCTTACAAGACAATGGCTTACTTTGACACCGACAAAGCTTCAAGATTGAGAACTTAATATGCGCAATCTAATGGAAATGACACCCGACAAGGCGTACATCATCAGCGAGAGTGGTGATGTACGCGAAATCAAGCCCGAGAATGGCACAGATTTCAGCCTCGAAGAGGCGCAGCAAGTAGTTGACGGATACATCGAAGTTGTTAACCTCAACGACAAGCAGATAATGATTGTCAATGAAGAAGGCAAGTTTACAAAAAAGTGTAATCCTATAGCCACCGCAATAGCCAGGCTCAACCGAGCATTGTTCAATTTTGACTACATTTCAGGCGACATAATTCTTTGTCCAACCGAGATGCTACAATAAACTTCGCTTTCAGGGCGCTTTTGGGTGCATCAATCGCAGTATCAGCAAGTTACAAGCGATTGAGCACCCTTTTTGTTTGTCAGTTTTTTGGCGTATCAGCGCTGTCAATTTGGTTTTCGGCTACATTTGCAGAAAACCAAATCAATGCTTACCAAGTTTTACATCGAAATAGACGGCGTAGAGAGCGAAATCCCACAAGTTTGTGTCAAGAACTGGGACGATATTAAATGCTCTTACAAGCGAAGCGACTACAGCGGAGTA
>SFTJ01000116.1 GCA_004563195.1 bacterium | reverse complement strand
CATTTCCATTCACACCAGAGAATGTACGGAAGGAACCTCGGAATATCTGTTTACAAAGCCCTTTCCCCGGAAAGCAATTTATTGGGCAAAGGCATTGACCGTGTTTGTCGGCGTGGCAATCGTTGGTGCGGCGTATCTGCTGGCTTCCCTTTTCGCCATGGCAATATTCCGTTCCGGAACTCCCTGGGGAGAGTTTTTCCTGATTGCCCTGTCCCTGACCCTTGTTACGCTGTTCTTCGCTGCAATGGGTCTGATGGTGGGAGTTTTGTTTTCCCGCAACCGCAGTCCGCTGCTGACTGCCGGTTTGGTTGTGTTCGTTGAGTATTGCATTACCAGCTTCTCCAACATCGTCAGTAACCGGGCTATCAGTTTTCTGTCTCCCTACTCGTTCTTCGGAGCCGCCGAGATCTCCAAAGCCGGCTTCTATGACCTCCGGTATCTTGGGTGGTGCGTGCTGCTGTTTGCCTTGTTTTTGGTGCTTTCTTACGGTGTCTTTCTGAAAAAAGACATTCAGTTCCGCAGCTAAGGAGGTGTGAACATGAAAATATTGATTAAAAATGAGTTTCGTCAAACCAGAAGACTTTTGCTGATCTGGCTGGGAATCATGCTGCTTCTGTGCGGTTTCTGCTATTTTGAGCTTCTGTCCCTACAGGACAGTCTGGATGAAATGGCCGCGATGGTCAGCCAATTTCCGAGACTGATCATGATTATGTTCGGAGTCAAAGGCGACTTGACGACATCCACCGGCTGGTATGTGTGCATCTATTTCTGGGAGGGACTGCTGGCGTTTCCCTATGCCATGTCTTTGGGACTGTCCTGTGTGGCAAAGGAAAAGAAATTCGGAACATCGGAATACCTGTTCACAAAGCCTGTGAAGCGGAAAACCATTGTTCTGGCGAAGGTGATCGTCTCGGCAGTGAACCTGCTGGTGTTCGCCCTGTTCAGTGGCGTGTGCAATTATTTCACAATTGTTCTTCCTTTGGGTGGTCTGGATCAGCCGGGAGCGGTGCTTTCCACAACGATGGGAATGTTCTTTACCCAGATCCTCTTTTTTGCCCTGGGGCTGCTGTTTGCCAGCGTGCTCCTGTCCTATAGGGCTGCGGTGCGGACAGGAACAATTTCCATGCTGGCTGCCTATGCGTTGGCCTTTACTGCCGAGTACACAGGTAATCATTTTCTGGACTTTCTGACCCCATTGCGTTATTTTGATGTGTACGAGGTAGCACTGCACGGTTTCCACCTTCCCTATATCTTCTTAACAATCGTTGTGGCAGGCATTTGTGTCGCAGCTGCCCTGAAACAATGGAAACGGCGGGAATTGTGATTTTACATGAATCGTGTATCTTGAAAAAGGCAGCTAACGATATATGGAGGAAATATTTATGTTACGACCAAAAGAAGTAGTATGTAAATGGGTAGATGCGTTCAATAATCACGATGTAGAAGCAATCGTGAGCTTGTACCATGATAACGCAACCAACCATCAAGTGACAAATGATCCCGTGATTGGGATAGATGCAATCCGAGAAATGTTTACAACAGAATTTGCCACTGCCGATATGACTGCCATTGTAGAGAACATCTTTGAAGATGGACAGTGGGCGATTTTAGAATGGAAGGATCCTCTGGGACTGCGGGGATGCGGCTTCTTCCATGTTGTAAATGGTAAAATTCTGTTCCAGAGAGGATATTGGGATAAGCTGTCCTTTTTGAAGCAGCATAATTTACCTATTGAATCGTTGTGAAAAAGTGAACAAAGCACGAAGTTGAAGGGATCAGTAAAATGGAGCGAGGAAGAATTATCGTAATTACAGGCCCTCCGGGAACTGGAAAATCGACAGTATCAGCTATTGTTGCGAAGGAATCCTGTATGGAAAAATCAGTGCATATGCATACCGATGATTTTTACCATTACCTGAGCAAAGGGGCAATATTGCCGCATTTGCCGGAATCCAATGAGCAAAACCTGATTGTGATCGAGGCCTTTTTAGAAGCCGCAAAGCGTTATGCCCGTGGTGGATATGATGTAATCGTGGATGGAATTATCGGCCCGTGGTTTTTGCAGCCTTGGTTAAATATCGTTCACGAAGGCTATGAAGTACATTATATCATTTTGAGAGCAAGCAAGGAGGAAACCCTGAACCGGGCGACTGGACGTTTGAAATTGGATAGCGAAACAAATACTGAATTGGTAGAAGTGATGTGGGAGCAATTCCATCATCTTGGAGTATATGAGCGGAATGCTATAGACACAACAAATGATTCGATTCAGGATACAGTTTCCGCAATAAACGAGAAAATTTCAAATAAAACAGCGTTGTTATTGTAACGGAATACCACCAGCGAAAAACCGCTGCTACATGGAATTAAAACCATGCGGCAGCGGCTTTTTTATTTCCGGGCTTTATTCTTATGACTTGGGAAACTCTTTAACAACTTAGATTTCTTAAATATTCTCTTCATGGTGTCATGCTCGTCATCAAGAAGCTTATCGTAGTCAATTTGCAGTTCTTCGCAGAAGTAACGCCAGAATTCTTCAATCGGATTACTCTTATATTTCATGGACTGCAAAAGACGCTGCATCTTTTTATCGTTGGAAGCAGGTCTTTCAATGGGAGCAGATTCCGTGGCGTTTTGGTGGTTCTCACGGATGCTGCGAATGACCCGATCCAGATCGCCGTGGATGTTATGGAAGAAGTATTCCTCTTCGTCGATGCGGGCAGCGTCCAGAACCTGAACATACAGGTCGTTGCTCTCTGGGTTATGTTGTTGCACAATTTGGAGCCGAACCGCATTCAGCCAGTCGTTCATATTCTTAATCTGCATGGTGGCGATGCCGTCCACATAGATTTCGGTGTCGGTCATCAGCTTTAGAAAATCCGGGTGCTTTATCATCTCGCAGAGCAGACGGTTGTTGAGTCTGCCGCTTTTTAGAATATCCAAGGTTTCATCGTCCAGATGAAGCTCCGATATATCGTGATTCTGAACTTCACGGGATTCGGTGAGTCCCAGCAGCCAGTCGGTAGAAACATGGTAGTATTCGGCAAGGATCACCAGATTTGTATGACTGATGTCTTTGTAATCATCGCTTTCATAGCTGCCCAGAGTGGATGAAGCGATTCCGGTTTCATCTGCAAGCTGTTTCAGCGTGAATCCTTTTTCCACAACTCGCAAATCTTTTAGTTTTTCTTGTATTGATAAGCCTTTTTTCATGGCAAAATCTCCTTCCTGCGGCTGCATTTCTGCCGCTGTTTTCATTATATCATGCCTTGTCCACAATCGTGGAAATTTTTGCTTTTTAGCAGAAAATCCTACTTTGCGGATATCCGGCACGGGGGTCAAAAATGTTCCATAATGTAGTCAGTTCATCGATGGATTATTCCAATCGAATGACCGTCCTGATGGGATATGCTTCCCGGTGAAGCAGCGCAGTGACTATCGGCAGGAACATGGAGGAACCCTGATCGATACGAGCGTGCCAACGGAAGCAAAACGCCGCAGAGAAACTGGGGCAGGAACGACATCAGGGAAGCACGGCGAACTGACACAAAAAATGATACCGAAACACGACAAACTGACAGGGGGATAGTCTACCCTGTCAGCAATCCTTCGGGGATTTTTGCGCCTCTCCAAGGCGGTGTTTTGGCTAAAAATCGCCCCGAAACCATACACAAAATCGGGAGGATACCATTGTGCCGAGAATGAGCCAAAAGAGGAAATTGGAACTGTCCTTTTTCTGGTTGACTGCCCTCGTTATTTATCCAAACGAGCGAAGAAAAAGGAGAACCCAACCAAATGAATTTTGAATTTATGACGATAGACACACCGCTGCCGCCATGTATGCCCTTTCCCAGAGCGTTGCTGGGATTCCCGGTCAGCAGCACTGCTAAGGTCATGTACTGCCGGATGCTGGATGCCATGCTTTCAGATGGACAAGAGGACGAGAACGGCATCCTGTTTGTCTGTTTCCCTGTGACTGCAATAGCTGCCGCTCTGTCCAGAAGTTCCATGACGGTGAAGCGTTCTTTGAACGAGCTGGAAACCGCAGGACTTATCATGCGGGTGCGCCGGGGCGTTGGAGAACCGAACAGGATTTATGTGCTGATTCCGAGAGAGGACGAAGATGTTTCCTCCTGAGTTCGCTTGAAAGCTCTCAACGCTGTTGAGAGAAAATCGAATGTGACCGCCAAGGTCAGATGAGAAGCCGCTGTCAGTTTATGCGTGAATGCAAAATCCGGCAGCGGCTATTTTTCGGAAGTCCCTTGGGGAGTTGCGAAAAAGCCGAAGAAGCTGAAAGGAGCCATGGAGGAAATAGCGAGGTTCAGGTTTTTCGGGCAGGAGTACAGAGGGCGCAGCCCTTTGTGCATGGGTACAGGGAATGCAATACCCCTGTGCAGGTCAAGGGCGGCAGCCTTGCCCAGTTAAGTGGCGTTGCGCCGCTTAGTACTGGGTATTACTTGGCGCAGAAATGCAGCAAGGAAGCAGC
>SFTJ01000115.1 GCA_004563195.1 bacterium | reverse complement strand
ATCGATGCCGTTTTCTATCACGGATATATCATTTCGGCCTATGTGCTGAGCAAGGAGTTCGGAAGCTTTTTCAGAAATGGCAATAATTCGGCTGTATTGGCCGTACATCCAGCAATCGATGGGGTGAAGATACCATTTGCCGCGACGCCGATTAGATGTGCTGTGTTCGGTGGTGAAGAGTAGGGGTTTGCTGCGCGTAATTAGTCGAGCTAAAGGCACGAATAGTTGGCAAGCCGTGTTGTGAGTATGCACTATGTCGTATCCGAGCATAAAGCGCCTCAGACGAATGATATTTAGCGGGTTGTAAACATTTTTGCCGATGCTGAGGCTGAATATGCGTATGCCGAGGTCCTCAAGTTGGCGCAAAAACGGTGTAGGTGTGCCGTCGAACAGAAGTAAATCCACCTCGTCATCCTTTCGGCGCAGCCGCGGCAGCAAGTCCACCATCAATTTCTCAGCTCCACCCGTGCGAAGCGATGTTATTACATGCAAGATTTTCATCGGGATATTAATAATGGTCTTTGAATAAAATTTATAGCGATAGAGGCTATAAGACTTGTTAATATCAACCCCAAAAACACTAATGGGGTGAACTTAAGTCCATAAATATAATCGTGAAGTAGAGGACCATATATATAGGCATGTATAAGCCAAATATTTGTAGAATGCTTTCCAAGCATTTCGAGAGATAAATCAACAAATTTCCATCTTCTTATGCACAAGAATAATGAAATAAAAATAATAGCATATATTGTATCAAATATACTTGTTGTAAAAGTACATCGTGCAATAAATAAGCATAATAATAAAAGCAAAGCAAATTTGGGGTTAGTCCGTTCCCTAATATAAGTTACTATGTCAAAGCGATGAATAGTAGCACCTATGATGAATGTAGGTAGGAGGTGAAAATATAGAACAATGGTATAGATGTATTCATGATGAGGTAATACGTTTTGCCCTCGACTTACAATGTACGATGTTATCAATTTAAAAGCGAGCATCGCAATAATTACGAGCCAAGGTTTGTATTTGTCAAATAAATCAAATAGGTGTTTTGAGGAAAGAGAAATCAAGGCATATGGAAGCAAAAACCATGCCGGATGATTGATATGAGGAGAAAAACCCAAATATACATTGATTGCAAGAATGAAATTATTGTCAAAGAAATTCCTACCAAGACAGTTGAAGATAATAACTGCAATAGTGGTTATTAGCCAAAAAGTAATGAATAGGTTGATTATTCTCGTGATACGTCGTTTATCTCCTTTTTTATGTACATAGTAAAGACCATAACCCCCTAATAGCACATAAAATGCTACGGGATTTGTGGCTCGAGACATAAATAAGCATAATGGTTCTTCTCCCAATAATACAAAATAGTGACACATTCCGTCAATGTGATTAAAGAGGTGCAAAAATAGCATTAACAGAATTGCTACGCCTTTTAATATTGTTGTTTCGTTTTTAGTCATAATGCTATCGCATCACCTTAAAACTTCATTTTTTGATTATTCTTCACTTTGTGTCGGATAAGCAGGAAGAGAGCGATGCCGGCGGGGATGGCTAAGAGTGTGAGCAGTTTTTGGTTGCTTTCTTTAATGAAATGTCGGTTGCGGGCAATGATGCTGCTTGCCACGTAGTGTGCGCACACCACGAAACGGCGTTTGAGCGTGGGTGCAAATCGCATCTCAGTGAGGCGATAGAAGGCAAATCCGCGTGGATTGTTCCAATATTGGCGATACATGCCGAAACTCGATCCATCAGGCTGATATTCCACTATCACGAGTGGCTTCTCGAGGGTAAGCAATTGGTAATCTTGGTCGATAAGCATATATTTGTAAGCCAAACCCACATATCGTTCGCCTTCGAAGATAGGATATTCGGGGTAGCGGCGAATAACGTCGGTGCGATATACCAGTTTTTTATCGCCTTTACCACCGCGAGCATAGAAATCGGTGAGAGTGGTGGCTTCGATGCCATGGAATCCGGTGCCGATGATTTTCCCATCTGCAGTGGCATCGAGGGCAATGATACCGGCATAGCGGTCGGAGCCGTGGGCTTTCCAAAAATCCACTATTTGCTGCACGGCATCGTCGGGCATGTAGTCGTCGCTATCGATGCAAGTATTGAGTTCGGTGGTGATATTTCGATAGGCAGTGTTGTGAGCGCCGTGCATGCCTTGATTGGCTTGATAGATGTAGCGGATATCTATCACACCGGCGGCAATCCATTGCTCTATTAGAGCTCGTGTGCCATCGGTGGAGCCGTCGTCGACCACCAGCCAAGTGAAGTCCTTGCAAGTTTGTCGGCAAAGGCTTTCGTAGGTGCGCGTTATGGTGTGGGCGCGGTTGTATGCCGGAGTAAATACGGTGAGTGTGGGCATAACGGTTCGTTTTTGTGGTTTATTTTCCCAAGAGGAACATCACGAATGTGAATGCTTCGTAGGCGAGGAGAGCGAGAGCGAGTTTGAGGTGTTGGCGTTTCCATATTTTCATTTCGAGCAACGGATAGGCTATCACGAGGGGATAGATAAACCAAGAAAGATAGGCAAATCGGTTGGAGAACGAAGAACGGATAACCAATATCCAGAATGCGTTGGCGAAGATGTAGGTGCTTGCCAGGAATTCGTAGGTCTTGCTGCGCAGGCGGCGCTTTATGCTCACATACCACATGAGCCATATAGGTATGGCGCTGTAGAGCAGGAAGTCCCAACGGAATCCGGTGTCGGAGAACTCTTCCATAGCTTCGTCGTCGACGCCGGCGCGCAGATAGTCGTTCATACGGTCGTCGAAACCCAGGGCGGCGAAGATGTCGGCTATGGCATTACCGAATAGGAGCGAGAAGGCTATGGATGCTATCCAAATGTAGATGGCGGTTTTGGGCTTTTTGATGAAGAAAGCCGAAGCCACGGCGCAAGCGGCGGGCAGCATGATGGAACGGTGTATGCCGAGCGTGAGGAAAAAGAGAATGGCAGCTATAATTTTTTCGCGTTTGCCGCCGAGCATATAGGTTAGCGCCACGAGGGCGATGCTCGAACCTACGCCGTTGCGAATGCCGTTGACGGCATATCCCCAGAATGAGAATGCACACAAGCAGAAAAGCATGGCGGGCAACATGTGGCGTGGCATAATGCGATAACAAGCCCAATACATGCAGCCCACGTAGATGAGGGCGCAAAAGGCGAAGAACATCACATCGGTCATGCCCAGGAATTTGAATGCCTGCATGGCATATTCCCAAAGCCACTCGGAGTGGGTGTTGACATCGGCATCTATTTCGTACACTTCGCCCAAGATATTATTGTAGTAGTGGGCATACATAGTCATATCACCGAAGAACACCGATACGGGTCGGAATCCGATGAAGATTATGACCACTGCCGTGAGCGCTGTGGCGGGGTAGATGCTCGAGCCTTGTGCGAGCACATTGCGGCCGTTGGCATTGATGCTTGAGAGATAGATGACATAGATTATCGCCAAGGCGCATAACCCATACATAAAGATGGGGTGGTAGAGGAACGGCTCGATTTGCAGTTGGCTTATAATTTCTTCCATAGGGGGTGCTTAATTACTTAGAGAACAGGTGTTTAATCCAGGCTATGCTGTTGATGCCAAAATAGCGGTGAATGATACGCGTGAGCCATTTGCGCACAGGGCCGTAGTTGTCTAGCCACGTTTTGTCGTACCAGTGGATGCTGCGGGTGTTTTTGGTCTTGCGAAGCACCCCGGTGGCATCGTCGAGCGGATTGAAGTAGTCGATGGGGTAGATGGTGATGTCGGCCACCACAGTGCCGGGAATCTGGTTGCCATCGGCGTCAAGGAAATGGCATGACGAGTAGTGCTCGAGCACGCGGCGGTAGAATTCCATTCCGGGCTCGGCACCGAGACCAAGGCCGGGTGCGATGTATGGGTATTCAAGCCCATTGCCGCACTCTACCTCAATGCCCATAAATGCTCCTCGCGCCACGATGTCGTGCATCGGGCGAATCACCTCCACATCGGTGTCGAAATAGAGTCCGCCGTGGTGATAGAGTATCCAAAATCGAGCCACGTCGCTCACGAATGCATATTTTTTGCGAGCATAAGCCTCACGAGTGAAAGGCATCATGTCGACATCGAAATTATCTTCATTCCATTCCTTAATCTCATAGTCGGGAAAGTGCTTGCGCCAGCTATCGATGCAGCGCAACGCCGACTTGGGCAGCTCATTGCGCCCAAACCAGCAATAATGTATAGTTTTTGGAATCATAATCGTAATTGTCGTTTTAGACCACAGATAACACAAGGGTTGTTTTTTAACACAGATAACACA
>SFTJ01000114.1 GCA_004563195.1 bacterium | reverse complement strand
TGGTGCGGATGTTCTTAACCAACCTAAATTTCACACTTAAAATCCGGCTGAAGGCTCACATATTTCCTCGCACATTTGCCGACATTGCGTCTCTTTGTTATGATGATAGCACAAGATTTTAAGGAGGCCAAGATTTTATGGAAAAGTACAAATATGATGAAAGCAATGGACTATGGTATGAGTTACAGGGCGACTATTACTTGCCGTGCCTGCAACTACCTGAGGAAGAACCAGTGCATATCGGTGTATGGGGTCAGCGGCACTTGAATTATCTGCGAGAAAATAAGCGGGTATTGCTCTCCAACTTGCAAATCAGTGGAAAACTGAACATTTATCTCGCCGACATCGACAAGCAGGCAGAAGAAATGTGTTCCCGGCTGGTTAAGCAGATGGCAGATCGTGAAGATATAACAGAACAGCTCAAGGCAGAGAATCAAATGGAATGGGTTCGCCAAATGAATAACATACGAATCAGAGCAAACGAAATCGTATTACGTGAGCTTATATATAATGCATAGATGAACTGGGGGATGGTTTGATTGCCGTCCCCATTGTTATTGCTTATTCTGCGTATATCAATGCAGAAACAATCTATAAATAAAATGCAGTTGCGAGTCCATGTGCTTGCTTTTACTCGTATTTTCGGTTATGTCGGTTTAAAAGGTATCTGAATAGGATTTTTGTCGTTTGGCATCTCTAAAACTATCTTCAAATAACTTGCCCCAAAAACGAGAAAAACCCCGATGAAATCGGAGTTTTTCGGAGGGCATCTTTTTGTTCATAGCGGATTTGATTAAAAAGTATTGAAATACCGGCACGACCACACCTATTTTCTCATATATCCAAACAATAATTATTCCGTACTCATATATGTTGCAAAATTCTTTAAAGGTTTATTTCGGGAAACAGGCTAATTCTCGACAAGCTCGGCATATACCAAATACCTCTGGTAATTGTACGGATACGGATGACAGGTCGATAGGGTCACAAGAGATTTGTTTGCCTGTATATAAATGTTCTTACTGTCATTGGGGTCGATGATCTTGGCTTCTACTACTTTATACACAAGTGTTTCCCAAAAATTAGTTATATAAATTTCATCTCCGATTTCAAGCTCGGTAATCCTTTTAAACATATGGATTCCCTTATACCGCGTATGGGCGGCAATTACACAATTGGTATTGTCTCCTCCGACAGGAAGTGAGGTGTTGGCAAGATATGCCGCTCCCTTAGCCATATTTTCCATGCTTGCGCCGTTATAAATCGGAAGTTTAACATCGATTGAGGGAATTGTAATGTAAGCAAGTATATCACTGTCAATTCCGTAATCGGAGAGTAAAAAATCCGGTTTTTCATACGACAGCTGGTCGATCAGTCCGCTTTGCCCGCTTACATACAGCCTCTCATTATAATCGAACATCGCCTTGCGCAGTTGGGCATACGGAAGGTCGCATTCATCTGTAACCGAATCATCCGTCTGAAATTCGTCTGTTTTAAGCTGTTCTAATTGGTCAATCGCTTGATTTGCCTGCCTATTAAAGACAACCCTCAGGGCAATAGGATAAGCAAAAAAGCCAATGCCGACAATCAACAAGATAACAGCTATTATTCTAATCAGCTTTCTCATGCTTCTTCCTCCGTATCAAGTCTTTAATCGCACTTCCAAGCAGCAACAGAACAAACGCCGCCGTAATACCGATGGCCGCAAGCTTTGTATAGTCCTCCCATGTCATTTTCTTTTCGATTTTCGGTTCTTCGATCAGAGCTTCATCCTTTTCCTCAATTCGTCTGCCGTGTACCAGCAAACGATGGGTGTTCTTACCATAGGGAGTGCAGGTGATCAGAGTCACAAGATCCTCGCCCTCCTGTATAAAAAGAGAGGAACTGTCGTCAGGTTCGACTGTCTCGATATCGTAAACCTGATAGGTTAACGTCTCGTCTAGAACGTGAATACGAAAAATACTGTCTTGTTTTAGCAAATGCAGATCTGTGAAAAGACGTGCAGACGGCAAACCGCAGTGCGCCGATAAAACGGCATGTGTAGTTAATCCCCCTGCAGGCAGCGATGTGTTTTCCAAATGCCCTACACCGATCAACAATGTTTCTTCCGCTGTTCCGTGATAAATTGGCAGATACACATTAATCGCGGGAATCTCAATATATGCCATTTCATCATCAAAAGCCAAAAGCTCACTATACTCGCCGTCGGTTAGGGGGTAAGCGTCCGGGTCAAACGGGTCAGTCAGTACCACGGCGTTTTCAAATAGGCTTTTGTTATAGCGCATTATAGCCTCTTTTTCCTCCGCGATAATTTCAGGACTTAATTTATTGACGTTTTCCGAATGCTCGGTAATAGCTTTGCTGCTGTTTTTCTCATAAAGATAGTTGGAAACGGTCGGATATAGGAAAACAGCGATTCCGGCGAGAAATACAAGTACAATCAATATGGCGCCGCCCCTTTTAAAGAAACTTGGAATTACTTGCTTTCTTTTGCTTTTTTGCGAGAAACAACAAACAACACAACTGCGCCAACCATGAGCGCAATACCGATTATGGTAAAGATTACAGTACCGGTACCGCCCGTGATCGGGAGCTGGATGCCACTGCTGTTAGGCACTTTAACGGTATAAACACCGGCGGTAGCTTCAACCTCTGTATCGGTAAAGTTCACCTTTACGGCATTGTCGAGAATGTTGTAACCCGAGGGGGCCTGCGTCTCGACAAGATAGTAGTCGTAATTTGTTCCGTTTGCCTCATACTTTGCAAAGGTGGCGGTACCGTTAGCATCGGTGACAAGATCGCCCTCCAGCTTGATACCATTTTCAGTTGTATGCGGGATGGTTACTGCTAATCCTGCGTTAACCTCAGCCTGTGTCGCGGTTCTGTATAAATCAAATTTTGCGTTGGCAAGCTTAGCGTCTTCGTCATTTTTGACATACTTGTCAATCTTAATGGCAAAGGTTGTTACATCAACAGTATCCATTTTCTGCTTATGAGAATTTTCAACATAAGGATAGAAGGAATAGTCAAAGGTGACTGTGTTGGTTTCCTTAACATTGACTGCGGTTGTGTCGTTATTGTTAAGGGTTGCGGTGTATGTAATCACAAGCCGTTTTCCGCCGTTAGCAGACCAGCTGGCGGTATACTGAGCCGCAGAAACGCTTAATTTGAAGGTATATTCGGCAACTGCTGTTGTATCCAGCGTATAAGCCACAGTGTCAACATCTGCTCCATCAATTTGAACCTTTATTGAACCGGCATCAAGAGTAAGTCCGTCGGGGAGAAGGTCGGAAACATAGAAAGACTTGTCTACCGCCCCTGTCGCATAGGTGGGAATTTCAACCGGGATCGTATAGGTTACCTTTTCGCCCTTGGTAACGCTGGTTTTATCAGCAGTTTTTGTGACAGAAACCTCTTGATGCTTAGCATTAAAGGTAATATCGTCGATAACATATGTGCCGTCAACAACGGTAGGCTCAACCTTTTGAAGCATTAATTGATAAACCGAGGTTGTAGAGGTCGGACGGATAAAGTACTCGCCCATTGCAAGGTCTGCAAAGGTTGCGGTGCCGTCGGCAGCAACAGTCTGAGTGTCAACAGGATAAATGTTTTTTGCAGAAATATAGCTCGGAAGCCCTGCCAGCAGTGTTTTCAGCTCATCGGAATCATCATTAAGCGCATCAAACTGTTCTACTGTTTTCGCTATGGAATTAAAAGTAGTAGTGCCGGCAAAATAATCGGCAAAAGCACCGTTCCACACATAATTCAAAGTGTTTGTTGCGGCGTCATAGGTAAGATCGACCACTTTATAAGCTGCAAGCGTATCGTTTTCCAATGCGTTTCCAACCGTGATCGAAGCCGTTGAACCTGCGGCGACGGGTCTCTGCGCCGCAAACACGCTCATCGGGAGTAGACCAAGCACTAAAATAATGGTGAATAAAAGGGTTGCTAATTTTTTGCTTTTCATTTTCATTTCCCTTTCGTTATTGATTTTTACTTCTAATTCGGCTTATTTTAAACCCAAACAAACCGATTGTCGCTGCAGCCAGCAGCGTGAGTCCCGCCGCAGCAAACCAACCGCCGGTAAAATCTATTCCGGAAGTGGGTATATGCAGCGTCAAATAGTTCGCAAGTTCAACATTCACTTTCTTTTCTGTAATTTCTTTAGATGTTCCATCGATTAAAGCGTTATTGCCCGAATCGTCAATGGTGATTTTTTTCGCCTCGCTTAGCAAGCGATAGCCTGCAGGCGCCCTTTTCTCAATCAGGAAGTAGTCGGTATTCGGTATCAGCATACCGTCGAAAACCGCGGTTGCGGTTTTACCGTCCTCGCTTAAAACCGTAATACAGGAGGCAATCTCGGTGCATTTAATACTTTTTCCCTGATATACGACGGTTTTATCGCCGCCGTCATACCCTTGGTATAGGGTGAATTCTGCACCGGCGAGGGGCACCTTGTTTTCCGACGTTGATTGGTCGCCGTCGATTTTAGAGACATTAAGAGTGAACTTTTTTTCAAAACGCGCGTAATAGGTTGCGTCAACGGCGGTTGTATAGCTTATTGTTACTCCGCCGTTTATAAGCATACCCTCCGAGACCTTATTACCATCAGAGTCATACCAGCCCACAAAAATATATCTATTTCCCACTGTTGCGGTAGAGCTTACCGATACTCCCGCTACGTCGGTATGTGTATATGTGCTGAGTATTGCCACGTCATTGTCGTTTGTATTTTCCCACCGGTCTCCGTTTTGTACCTGACGAATAAATTTCTGCGTAACCGTGGGCACAAATCTTGCGTAATAGGTTGCGTCACCCGTAGTGGTGTAGCTTATTGTCGCGCCGTTGTTTATAAGCATACTGTCGGCAACCTTATTGCCCTCAGAGTCATACCAGCCCACAAATATATATTTTGCTCCTGCGGCGGCGGTGGAGCTGATCGGAGATCCGACCGCGTCGATATAAGTGTATCTGTCGAGCGTTCCTATAGTATCATCGGTGGTGTCCTTCCATCCGTCGCCGTCCTTTACCTGACGAATATAGGTCTGAGTAATGGTGTTGGAAAACCGTGCGTAAAAGGTTTTTACGCTTTCCTTCGCTTCAACAAAGGCGTATTCTTCATTAGTGGTAATAAGCTTTCCGCTTTCATCATACCAGCCCTCAAAGGTATAGCCGCTGTTTGCCACCGCATTGACGGTTATCCTTTCGTCAATGGCCGCGTGGTAGGACTTGCCGCCGTTCTCATTATATGCGGCGTTATAATTTTCATCCCTTGGATCGGTTACGCTTCTAATCTCGACCGTTCCGCCCAAATTGGAAGCTATGTATGTGTTGTCGGCGGCGTTATGCACCTGTGGAATAAACGCCTGCAGCCAGCGCCATTGAGCAATCATGGTAATACCCTTGTGGACATTGGCATAGGCTTTTGTTTCGTCGTTATCGCTCCAGGTTACACCTGTATCCTCACCGGAAGAGTTCGTATTAATAATCATTGTCAAGGTTTTACTGCCATCATAAATCTTAAAATACTGTGCCTTTGTGTCCCCGTTTACGCCATCAAAGGTGTAATCGCAGGCTATGGTATGTTCGGCGGGAAGTATCAGAGTTCCTAATTGTTCTGCATTTACCTGCTTATCTTCCTGAACATTTTCTACAATGTCGCCTGTAAGCTTCCAACCCATAAATTTCCAACCGTCGTTTTGTCCCTCCGCCGCATGCGAAACATACGGGTCAATAAATATTGTGCCTGTGTTTGCCTGCGCCTCGTTATGACCCGACACAGGCTTGAAGCTGTATACATTCGCCGCTTCGTCTGTATTATACGTCCTTTCAACCTTATATTCTTTACCGCCGTTGGGGTCGTAGGTTACGGTAGGGCTCTTGATAAATACAAAATGCAGGTCGGTTGCCGAAGTGATATTACCAAGATAATAGGTATAAATATTATCGCCGGCTGCATTCGTGGTTTTCAGCCATTTACCCGCTTTCTCCTCTTCGGTCAAGCTGCCCGTGTCATCAATTACATTTCCCGCCAATTTCAAAAATTCGGTTATGGGATTTCCGTTTTCATCATGCTCTGTGTGATACACACCTACAAATTCACAGCCGTCATCAACATCTGCCTTCTTCACAATGGCTTGAATTTTAAGGGGCTCACCGTCGGTAACAAAGGTTGAAAGTTTATTGTCAATCGTTACCTCATGACCCGCCGTAGCGCCCTCACCACCGCTTGTTCCGTCACTTCCGCTGACAACCGCACTACCGTGGTTAGAGGTACTTCCTGACAGGGGGTGGAAAATCTCAAAGTTAATGTTATCAAGAAAGTTGCCGTAGGTCTTTGCTTTGTCCGCAGTCGCAATAGAATCGACATATCCGACCGAAACAAAGCCGAACAGGGTATCGGTCTGCCCCGCCGGAACGGTATAGAAATAGTACTTGCTTAAATCCACCCCTGT
>SFTJ01000113.1 GCA_004563195.1 bacterium | reverse complement strand
GTCTTCAAAAACAAACCTTAGGGCATCCCTTAGGATTATTTACAAAACCCTCAATGGTTCTGATTCCGTCTGGAATAGGGAGGTAAAAAGTGGCAGGATCTTCTGTTTTCATTATTTCTAACAGTGGCAAAGGCGCGTCGGTAACCTTGTAGCTTCCATTGATGCCACTATACTTGAAAACTGTATTTTTGGCATAACGGTACTCCGGAAGCTTGTTTTTTCCATATCCGTGCAATTCACATTCTGCCCACTGCTGTAATTCATCGTTGCCAATATCCGATGCAATGATAAAAAGGCGGCTTAATGCCACATCCAGAGAAATACTGTTATTAGCAAGTTCTTTGATTATTTTGCTTTTAGCCACAAATTGTCCCCTCCTTTACGCCAGTCTGATCTTACCCGTCAGAAGCTGCTGCATCATGCCCTGCTTGACTTGGCGGTATTTTTCCAGTTTCTGCTCCAATGCTTCGATTTCAGAATCCATATTCGCCAGTATATCCACTATCTGATTTTGCTCATCTATAGTTGGTGTTGGCATGATAATCTTCTGAATATCCTCGACTGTTACACCTTTAATAGATGTTCCTTGTGCTTGCATAGCCAATTCCTTCATAACGGGAATCAGCATATAAGCAAGGAAGTGCGGGTTGTGTCTGTGGGGCACAATGGCAGTAAAATCCTGGCTGGTACACAGTTCGCAGGGTGCAACCGCAACCTTCCCCACGCCAACTCGTGATACAACCAGAACTGCGTCTTTCGGACATATACGAGTCGCAGAATGCTCTACAGCATCTTTTGATATATAGCGGTTGATATTAACAGATGTAATTGCGTCTTCTGTAAGATCAGAGGACGAAATCCACGGAATATCACCATTCCACCAATCCTCACGTTTTTTTGACGGTGTTCCGCCAGTGTAGAAAGAGCTTACCGTTCCAAGAACAGTTTTTTCCCACTCTCCAAAGAATCCCAGCAGGCGGCGTTTGCCAGTCAGCAGTTCCTGCATCGCCCCCTGCTTGATGGCCTTTTTCTTGGCAATTTGCTTTTCTATGGTTGCGATAAGTTCATCCGTATCAGAAAGGACTTCAGCGATGTCGCACTGTTCTTGGTATGCAGGACAGGGAACAACTGTCGCTTTTGCATTTGTTATGGTATAGGTAGGCACGGTGCTACCGCCAGCATTTCCGAAAACCTGATCAGTTAATACAGGTGTGCGGTATAGTTGTTTTAAAAACTGCGATGAATACCGGCCATTCCATTGCAACCAAATAATGTTCCCGTCCTTAAAGTAGAACCGGTCATCTTTTTTGACTACATATACTTTTCCCAATGTTCCAACACCGGTTATGAGTACATCATTTTCTTTGATTGCACCGTATTGCTTTGAATATTGCTCATACATTTTTTCGGAAATATATAAGTCTTTGGGAGCTGGAACACCTTCGCCCATAACAGCGATTTCTCTCGCACGGTAGAAAGGGACACCCGAATCCCGCCATTCACTTTGGAATACACGTTTGCTCGAAGTGATGTTGTACTGCGTCTCAAGGGTCGAGATATTCCAATCCTCGGGGATTACACCAATCTCCGTCTGCTTATATCCATGCTTTACCATTTGAACCCCATCCTTTTCAGATGAGCCTTGACCTTGGACTCATAATCAGCAACGGCAGCCGACAGTTCCGGCAGGGTTTTCTCATACCGCTCCACCAGTTCCACAATACGGTTGGTCATCTGGTGGGAAGTGGTGACATACAGCGCCTTGATTCCTTCAAAGATGGTGGCATACCATTTGCGGTTCACCAGCAGATCCAGAATCTCTTCATCGGTCAGCAACGCATACTTCGCCCGAACCTTTTCCTCCAATTCGGCGTTCATTTCCCTGACGGCCTTATTCTGCCTGGAAAGGGAATCCATCAAATCCACAAACTGTTTCAATGCCGCGTATTCCTCGCTCTTGGGATCAGGCTTTTTCAGCACCTTCAGACGGGCGGCGACAGCTTTGGTGTCCACCTTGTCCTTGTCGTTGAGGTACTCCTTCAGATAGCCCTCATCGCCGGTCTGCTCCTCCACAAACTCGTCCAGTCTGCTCTGGGTCTCTTCGGCAATGGTCTGCGCCTCATTGATTTTCTTACGTTCGGTGGCAAAGAATACGGACTCAATCAGTGCTCGGGGCAGTAAAACGCCCTCCCAGCCAATGACCTTTTCCTGCCCCTTTTTCTTGCCGGAGGTGTATTCCCCCATGATGTTTTCCCATGTCCGGGCAGCGCCATAGCCGTCCACCGACACAAGATAAACATCGTCGCCCATGACCTCGTGCCAGTAGGAAAGCAGCACCTCGTAGACATCGTACTTATCCACCAGCTCTAAACCATCAAAGCAGCCGAGCAACTGCTCCGACAGCTCGACGATATAGGGCTTGACTTCCGTGTCTTCATCAATGCTCCGAAGACCGGAATCCACCATCTGCATCCACGCGTCAAAAGCCTCGTCGATGCGTTCGGCGTAGGCAGAAAATTCAGGGTCGTTATAGACCACGTTGCGGATATCCTCTTTGGGAATGTTCAGCCGATAATAGCCATCCCGCAGCTGAGAAAACAGCTTGTCTTTCAGACCGGGGAACAGTACCCAATACTTCTCCATGGAATCCACATCTGTCGCAGGAATACCGCCATGCAGATGTCCATCAATGTCCTGTAAATCTTCCGGGGTGGAGCTGTCAATATAACGGGGGATATTCAGGTTATACTCATTTTTCTTCTTGATCTCGTCATTGGGAACGAAACGGGCATACTTGGGATCGTCTGTGATTTGCTGATTGAATGTGGTGACGATTTTATAGATGTCCCGCTCACGAAGGCGGTTCTTGTTGCCGTCCTTAACGAAGTCATGGCTGGCATCAATCATAAAGATACCCTTGCGCTCGGCTGCATCGGCCTTGTCGATAATGATGATACAGGCGGGGATTCCGGTACCGTAAAACAGGTTGGCAGGCAGACCGATGATGCCTTTGATATAACCCTTATCGATGATGGCCTTACGGATGGTGGCCTCTGCATTGCCGCGGAACAGAACGCCATGAGGAAGAATGACCGCAGCCTTGCCGGTGCTTTTCAAGGACTTCAGGATGTGGAGCAGCCAGGCAAAGTCGCCGTTCTTTTCGGGCGGTCTATCACCATAGCCGTCAAAACGGCCATAATCCTTGAGGCCGTCCATCCAGTTTTTCAGAGAGAACGGGGGATTGGCCACCGCGAAATCGAAGCGCTTCAGCACCTCATCATCGGAACCGTCTTCAAAGTAGTGGGGAGAGGAAAATGTGTTTCCTGCTTTGATCTCACCAGCAGCCTTATTGTGCAGAACAAGGTTCATCTTGGCAAGACCGGCGGTCGTCACTTCCTTTTCCTGTCCCCAAATGGCAATCTCAAAGGGAGCTTCGTCCGCTGCGCGAATCAGAAGTGAACCGGAACCGCAGGCGGGGTCATACACGGAGTAACCCTCGTCCCGTTCTTCAATTCTGTCGATACCAATCACTTTGGCAAGAATACGGGAGACTTCGGCCGGTGTATAGAACTGGCCCTTGCTTTTACCACTTTCCGTGGCGAAATGACGCATCAGATATTCATAGGCGTCTCCAAGAATATCATCGCCGCTGGCTTTGTTCTTTTTGAAATTGAATTCGTCACGCTGGAAAATGGAAATCAAGCCGGTGAGCTTATCCACCATTTCTTTGCCGCTGCCCAACTTAGCTTCATCATTGAAATGGGCATTGTCGATCACGCCGCGGAGATTGTTCTCCCCGGCTTCTGCCAGCTTGGCGATAACTTTGTCCATTTCTTCACCGATGTTTTTATTGCCCTTCAGCGCAACCAAATCGTCGAAGCTACCGCCTTCGGGAACCGTAATATCGGCATATTTTACGCCCTTAAACTTGTCCGTAACATACTTCACGAACAGCAGGGTCAGGATATAGTCTTTATACTGAGAGGCGTCCATGCCGCCCCTCAGTTTATCGCAGCTCGCCCAAAGGG
>SFTJ01000112.1 GCA_004563195.1 bacterium | reverse complement strand
GGGAAAAGCTTGGTGCCGTCGGGATTGGCGAGATCCTTGTAGTAGGGGTCGCCGTTGAACACATAGGATGCACGGAAGAGATAGGCATCGGCGAGGAAACCCCGCACCGCCTCACTGGTGAAATTGCCCATGTGCTGAGATTCGTAAGCGCCCTGGTCATCGAAGCTCGAAAGAAGGTCGCCGCTTTCGAGAGCCGCCTTGAATTCACTGATGATATAGTCGAAACATTCGTCGACGGTGTTGCGCGGCAGCTGAGAGTCTTTGAGGTCATCGTCGAAGTTTGCCACTTTGTCTCCGAAGAGAGGCACAGGACCGTATTGCTTTACCAGCTGGAGGTAGAAGTATGCGCGGAGAGCGCGCACTTCAGCCTTGGTGGCTGCCTTTTCTTCCGGCAGGAGAGGATCGCAGCCGTCAACACGGGCGAGGTAGATGTTGCAGTTCTGAATGCCCTTGTAGAGGTTCGACCAAATGCGGTTGACGTATTTGGTAGAAGAGGACATTGTACCGGTGATGATGTCATGGGTCTCCACCCAGTCCCATGGGAGGTAGCCTTCTATGGTGGCGCCGTTCCAGTACATCGCCGTACCGTCGGCATAACGATTTGTCCAGTCAGGAGTGATTGAATATATGTTTGTAAGCCAGCCCAAGGTCATGCCTCGGTTTTCGAATATATCGTCTATCGATACCGCGTTGTTAGGCACATCGTCGAAGTAGCTGTCGCACGAGGTTATCGACCCCGTCAGGGCTGCCGCAGCCAGAGTAAGACCTATTATTCTATTGTTCATTTTCATTTTGATTTTCAAATGTTAAAGTTAACGCCTACGGAGAAAGTACGGACGTTCGGGTAGGAAATACCGTTGCTGGTGTTCAGCTCAGGATCCCACAGATTGAACTTGCTCCACGTAAATACATTTTCGCCCATCATGTAGAAACGTCCGCCCTTGAAGAGTGACTTTTGCCATGCTTTCGGGAAATAGAACGAAATGGTGAACTGCTTCAGACGCAGGAAGCTCATGTCGCGCTTCCACCATGTGCTCGTACGGTAGTTGTTTTCGTTCGACGGGTCAGAACCGCTCCATGCCAGGCGCGGATAGAATACGTCTGTATTCTCTGGATTCTCCGGATCCCAGCGGTCGGAGATATTGGAGTAGAGCGTACCGCCGCCGCTTGAGCTCTGGAAGGGGATGATACCGTTGCCGCTGAGGATACGATCTGCCTTTGCTGTACCCTGGAAGAGGATACCGAGACCCATATTCTTATAGCGGAAGTCGCCGCCGAAGCCGTAGTAGATCTGCGGAAGGTCGCCGCGGCTGATGCACATCTGGTCGTAGTCGTCGATATGACCGTCGCCGTTAAGGTCCTTGTACATGATGTCGCCGGGCTTGACGAGCTGGCCTGGATATGTCTCGCCGAACTGGGTTATATTGCGTTCCTTGATCTGCTCATTGCTGGTGTAGAGACCTTCGGCAACCCAGCCCCATTGTGCAAGTACGTTGTGTCCCTTACGGTCGAGCCAGGGATAAGTCGGGGCTGCCTCAGCATTCTCGATCACCTTATCCTCGTTATATGCAATGTTGCCTCGGAGCGATACCATCCAGTCTTTACCGAACTGCTTGGTATATTCGAGAGATGCTTCGAAGCCTTTGTTTTCAACCACACCCACGTTTGCGAAGGGGTTTGCCTCAAGACCGTTCAGCAAAGGAAGGTTCTTGCGTTCCACGAAGATGCGGTCGCGGCGTTCCTTGAAGAGGTCGATAACGACAGAAAGTTCGGAATGGCGGAAGAAGTTGAATTCGATGCCGAGGTCCTGCTTGTGCACGCGCGACCACTGGGGTTCATAGCCGTATGCTGAGTAGTGCCAGCTGCCCGATGCGCCGTTTTTGGTCCAGTAGTTAGTGAATCCGCCGCCATTGTCTTCAAGTTTGGCGAAGTATGAGAAGCGGTCTCCGGAAGAGCTGTTGCCCACGACACCGTTGGAGTAACGTAATTTCATATAGGGAATCACGCCGCGAAGGGGTTCCCACCATGATTCGTTGGACGGAACATAGCCGACAGCGATTGCAGGGAAAAAGCCGAAGCGGTGACCGGGAAGGAAGTTTTCCGAACCGGTATAGCCACCGTTAAATTCCAGGAAGTAACGGCGGTCGAAGTCATAGGTAAGACGCAAGGCAAGGCTCTGCTGCTTGTACGGCAGTGTCTTGAAGAGCGATCCATCGTTGGCGTCGATATAGTTGCGCATGTTGAACACGGCAAGGGCGCCTACATTGTGTATCTCGTTGAAAGAACGTGAATAATTGAGGGCAGCTTCGAAGTAGAATGTACGATACACCCACTTCTCGGCATTGACGCTCATGGTCTTGTTGCCCTTGTACTGTTCGCTCAGCAGAAGGTTGCCGTTGGCGTCGTAGAGATATTCATCGTCGGTCCATGCGCCGGTCTCCGAGTTCTTGCGGCCGGAAGGCGACCATGTGCTTTCGTCGACATTATAGATAAGGTTCTGGTTCGCCTTTACGTCGAACGAAACAAGTGCGCGGAAATCAAGACCTTTGCTCCATTCCCAGAAACCGAGATCCTGCGAAAGCTTGAGGTTAGTGTTTATCTGGGTTTTTGTAGTCCGCTTATAGCCGCGGCGGGTAAGAGTAACCCATGGAGAGTCGAGCTCGCGGTTGTGCTGCGATATACCGGGGTTCTCGCCGTTAGGATACTGGATAGGATATATTACGGGGTTGGTCTGCATGGCTTTGCCGAAAATCTCATCCAGGCTCTGCGCGGGGTAATTGCCCGAGGTAATCCAGCCGCTGACACCGACGTCAAGTTTCGTGGTTCGGGTAGCCTTGAGGTTGATATTGCTCAGGAAGTTGTAGCGGTCATAGGTAATTTCGGACGAATAGTCCTGTTTGGGATCACTCTTTGTCATACCTTTCTCGTTGTAATATGACAGAGAAACGTAGTACTGTGCGTTGGGAGCGCCGCCACGGATATTGACGTTATAGCGTCCGTTATAGCCATGCTTGTGATAGAGTGCCCTCATCCAGTCGACGTTAGGATAAAGGTAGGGGTTGATGCTGCGCTGACCTGCCACGCTTGCGGCATATTCCATTTCTTCAGCCGTAAGGGGCAGCCCGTTGGCAATCTTGGTGTTCGTTATATATAGAGGCTTGTAGAAGTCGTTGCCGCGCGTGTTCCTGTAAGCTTCGTTTGCGGCTTCCATATATGTGATACCGTCTACAAGTTCAGGTACTTTCGTAAATGAGGTGATACCCTGGTAGATATCGAATGAGAATTTCGGAGTGCCTATCTCGCCGGGCTTGGTGGTGATGATGATGACACCGTTACCGCCGCGGACACCGTAGACTGCCGTGGCTGCGGCATCCTTGAGTACGGTGATGGTCTCGATATCGGAAGGATCAAACTGGCTCCATGAGCGCTCGATACCGTCGACGAGCACGAGAGGTCCTTCGTTACGGTTGGTAAGTGTAGAAAGACCGCGGATCCAGATGTCGGCGTCGTCTTGACCGGGAAGACCGGTACGCTGCACCGAAACGACACCTGCCACACGACCGGCAAGCACCGTAGTCATGTTTGCAACCGGCGCCTTTACTTCCTCCATCTTGAGAGTGGTCTGCGATCCGATTACAGAAATCTTCTTCTGCTTGGCAAAACCGGTCACAACCACTTCATTCAGGTCGTTGGTTGTTTCTTTCAGCACAAAATCCTTTCGTGTCGATGTTACTTTTAATTCTACTGTCTGGAAGCCTATATAGCTCACTTGAAGCGTACTTCCCTTTTCGATAGATATTGCATACCGTCCGTCGATATCGGTAACCACACCGTTGCCGGGCTTGTTCTTATCCACTACGGATGCGCCAATCAGAGGTTCACCTTCGACGTCGGTCACAGAACCGGTAACACGTATCGTCTCTGCAAAACCAGGGATTGAAACGAGCATTGTCAGCAGAAGAGCCAACTCTCGCAATCTTTTTCCGTTAAGCTTTAACATTGATAATGATGGTTGATAAATTTGTTAAACAATTAGATTTTGTCCTCTAAAGAATATGTTTTAGAAAGAGAGAGAAGGAAGGCAGACCGAAGCCGGAACGACTCCGGTCTGCCGTAAACAAGACTTATGAATTATTTACAGAGTACTTTAAAGGAATTTGCTTTGCCGTCAGTTACAACGCTTATGATGTAGAGACCGGCTACGGGTACTTCGATGGAAGCTTCGTATGCGGTGGTGCTGATTGCGTTCACCATGACGCCGTCTGCCGTATATACATTCACTGCCGACTGTGAGCCAAGACCGCATACGGTCACAATGCCGCCGGCTGCTGTAACACTCATTTCACTGCCGGTTTCAACTTCGTCGATACCGGACTGCCCGCCTGCGAGGATTTCATCAGGTACGTTCACACCCTTGAGGATAGGATACTTGTACTCGCCTGCGCCCATTGCCCATACTTCGTTGAAATCCCATGTGATGCCGGCGTAGGGAGCCTGAGTGCACAGTTCTGTGTTGTGTAAGCCTGTGGCATCTTCCACATTGCCGCCTTCAGCTGTCTGATTCTTGAGCGGCCATGCGGTTTCTGCGTCGTTGATGGCTTCGAGGCTGTAGAGGTTGCCGGTGAATATGACGACTGCGTTGGGGGTGTCGCCGGCGTTGTTGCCGCCGATGAAGCTGTTGGTGTATTTATCGTTGCCTATCGACGACTGGTTGCCTACCGATACGCAGTTTTTGATGGTGACAGTGCTGTTGGACTTGTCGATGAGGCCGATGAAGCCGCCGACCCATCCGCGGGCTGTCGCCGTAGAGTTCACGTTGGTGAAGCAGTTTTCGAGGGTGCAGCCGTTTTCGAGGGTGCAGCCGAAGTAGCCGCCTACCTGCGAACGACCGTTGACAGTACCCTTGGCATAGCAGTTAGTCATCTTGATGCCGTCGCTGTCGCCGGCTACGAGACCTACGTGGTCATTGCCGATAACAGTGCCGACGATTGCAACATTCTCAAAGGTAGCGCTGCCGCCGCCGATAAGACCGATATGCTTGACAGACTGACCGCCGTCGATCACGAAGTCGTAGAATGCTATGTTCTTGAATGTAGCGCCGGAAGTCTTGCCGAAGAGTCCGTGGTCGGAGTCAGATTTGCTCGAGAAGTCGATATTGAAGCCATGCACTGCATGACC
>SFTJ01000046.1 GCA_004563195.1 bacterium | reverse complement strand
GATTTCTTCGGCTTCTTGCTGCGCAAGTTGCTCAGTGTAGAATCGAATTTCCTCGGCAGAGAGCTTATCTGACTCGGCAATCTCCTTTCGCGCAGCAGCGTACTTGCTTTTTATCGCTTCGAGCTGATTGTCAAGCATTACTCCGCCAGCGAGCTTTATTGCGTTGTTGAGCATCTCGCGAGTGTGTTCTGAAAGCATCTCCGACTGTTCAAGCGCGAATGTGTTGTACTCAGACTCCGTGATCTTGCCGTATTTCCTATCAAGAGCGAGCTTATCCTTTGCAACTTTCTGCTGATGCAGGAAGAGAGCTTGCTCCAGCATCACGGAGTTACGGAACTTCTCCGCGTCGTTCTCTTCTGCGCTCTTCGTGTAGTCGTACTGGAATGTATAGCGACGCTTGTACGCTTCTTGATAGCGTTTGTCAAGATTTGATAATCGGCTCTGAGCGCGAGAGTATGCCTTATCAGCAGCAGACTGAGCTGAAGAGTACGCAGTCTCCACCTTCTTGAACTCATTCTCGTTGATTGCTGCGATTGCCTGATTCATCGCATTGATATGTGAGAGATAAGTCTTGTAGGCATCGTCAACGACTTTCTGCTGCTCCTTCGTTGCCTTCGCATCTGCCCCTTTCCGACGGACGAGTTCCTGGAGCAGCACTTGCTGAGCCTTGTAGTTCTCTTCTGCTTTCTTTGCCGTTTCCGCTTCAATCTTCCGCCGTTCCTTGTTCGACGCGATTTCTGCATCCAGCAGAGCATTCTCCATTTCTATCTTCTTCATGTCAATCTGCTCCTTCGATGCGCCGGACTTCATCATCGCGGCAATCTCATCCTGATATGCCTTGCTGATATTGATAGCGCGAGCGGATTCACGGCTCTCCAGTGCAGCAAGAGCATTCTCCGACTTGCGGACTTGCTCTTCATATGCCTTCTGCGCTTCGTTCGCAGCCTTCTGCGCATCGGTTGATTTCAGCAGCCAGGCAACAAGCGCAACAAGTCCGGCAACAAGCGCAACAACAGCCGCAACGATAAGTCCGATAGGATTCGCCATCATCGCAGTATTCAGCGCAATCTGCGCCTTCGTTCCGGCTATCTTCGCGGCAGTGCTTCCGGCTTGAGCCGTTGCTTCCTGAGCAAGAGCCTTTGCTGCCATCTTTGTCTGCAAGTTCATCGCAATCTTCTGCACGATGCCTTTCTTCTGCGCAGCATCATATGCTTTCGTGATAACCGAAAGCACAGTCATAGCGACGCTCAAGTCCTTGATGAGCTTCTGCATCTTCTCACTCTCGGCGGAGTCATCCTGGAAAGCCATTGACAAGAATCCGAGTGCGCCGATGAGTGCGGACATGCCGTTATTCGCCGCTTCAAGCGAGTTCTTTCCTTGAGATGCGAGAGTGTTGTTGTACTTCTCCAAGTCTTCCTGAGCTTGCTGCATCTCCGGAGAGTCTTGCTGATGCGTGCGTATGAGTTCTTGCATCTGAGCAACAGTCTCAGCAATCTGCTCTTTCGTCTTCTCGATCTCCGTGCGATAGTGTCCGACATCGCGCTGATAGACTCCGTAGCTCTGCTCGACTTCCTTGATTTTCTTATTCAGATCATCTACATACTGACGCTGCTCTTCCCACCCTGGATCCGTCATCTTCATCGCGCGGAGCTGATCCTTCGCGAGAGAGAGCTGCGCGCACATCCCTTTGAGAGTGCCTTCATATTTCTGCTGCGCGATGATCTCATTCTGCGTCTTTCGAGAGAGTTCGTTCATCTCCTTCGAGTATGCCTTCTTCGTCTCTTTCAGTCGCACCATTTCCTGATTGTACTGCTGGACGGATATATCGCCATTCTTAAACAAAGCCGTGAGCTTTTGCATCTGAATGGAGATTGCGTCTATCTTTTGCTGATAGTCCGCCATTTCCTTGATAGTATCAGTCAGATTGATTCTGACATTCAACAAAGTTTGCTTTTCTTCTGCCATGTTATTGTCGTTTCAAATTATCTTTTCTACCTTTGCCACATCAGGAGACTCGTGAGAGTCGTGCATAGTCTCAGGCTGTGGCAGCTTCGTCCTTTTTTTTCAAGTGACGGAGCTTTCTTTTTACTCCACCGGAACGAAGTTGGATGTCTCAAACTCCCACAGCCGAGTCTTATCTGCGTTCGTTCCACGCAACTGAACGATATTCGACACTTGCTTCCAGGTATTACCTTCTTTATGCATCAGAACTGCGAATATCTCAGTCAATCCAGTTGTGGACTTATTGCTGATTCGTCCGTCTCGCGTGATGACTGCACTGCGTCCGTTGCTATGTACTGGACGCATCTTCGGCAGAACGATAGTCTGCTTCAATTCAAAGACAAGTGATGCTCCGTCATAGTAATGAGATACGACTTGTTGCGAGCTACTCGGCTCTGCTCCCTTGCGCAATGCCGTTTCTCCGATGATACGATAGCGTCTTCCCTTACGGACAATCTTGTATGATGAGCATCCGCCTTGCGCTGGCTTTCCGTGTGCGTCAATGTAATTGAATACAGTCAAAGTAGTCTTGCGCGATGTGTGACTCCATAGATATCCGCCAGTATTATCAGCGTATCTAAACCACTTGCCGCGACGAGCGTATCCGTATCTCATCAGCACAATGTGATAGTCCGGAGAGTTGATTATATCCTGAAGAGCCGCGCCGGAGAGCGATGGGATGTTCAGATAGTAAGTGCCGTCAGTATTGCGCTCTACAACGAGATTGGATGTCACTTCTTCAGATGTTGGAGTGTCTATCACATCTGCCAGCTTGCCGAGCTGGAGCAGTTCCACATCCGCAACATCTCCATCTTTCGTTGTCAATTTGTTGATTGCGTAATAATGTCCAAGCGCATATGTGTAGATCGGAATGGACAAGTCTACATCTTGCAAGTCCAGTGCGTCAACAAGCACGGATGCCTTGATAACCTTCGGAGACGCGATAGTCTGCTGATAAGTATAGTATGCGCTCTTGACAAGATACTTCCAATCAAGATTACGGAATGATGCCATTCTGCTGTTCAGCTCTACGATTCGCGGAGTCACTTCCTTGAACTCTTCAATCTCCGTTGAGTCTCCGTCCGGATTTACAGAGTAGCAATGAATATCAAGCACTTCGGAATCGTCGCTCAAGCGATACTGTGTTCCGGCAAAGTCTAATTTGATGAGATCGGACTCTGCTTCGAGAGTATCATTGTCAACAAGCAGTTCTCCGTTGAATGTCTGAGTGTTCGTGTCATCCTCTGCATAGTCACATTTATTGCGTTGCGCAAAGCTGCCGAATGTCGGAGTCTGCTCCGCCGGATCCGTGCCGTTTGCAAGGATGAGCTTGTCAGTCCAGTCCAGCGCGATGCTGCGATTGTTGTAAAGAGATGCGATACTCTTAAACTCAATCGTATTGCCGTCCGGACAATGTGCGAAGACTGCCTTCAGCTTCATCAAGTTTTTCAAGAACTGGCTCGCATCCCAATCCGGAAGATTCAGGAAGAGCGGATATTTGCCGCCGAAGAGGACTTGTGCTTCTTCCTGGATTCCGCATACGATAGACACATCTATGCTGACACTGGACACTGCCGCACTACTTTCGTATGCGTTGCCATACCAAAAGACGCAAAGCTGGATGTAATTATACTTTCCGCTTTCTCCCGATGATAGCCAACTCAAATCAATGTCTTTCTGCACATCTTTACTAACGCTGAAAGTGTTATAATCGCCAAGCCTTACATAATTCATCGGTATGGTAGTAATCAGCTTCGTATTCGCTCCGCTTTCATCAGTGGCGATCACTCCGAGTCCGGTAATTATCGGAGTAATTGCGGACTGATTAGCGTGATATGTACGGAAGCGTGAGCCGCTTTTGAGAATGATGCGAATAGATTCATACTCCGACACATCAAACACTCCGTTTCCGAGATATTGCCCCTTCAAGTCCTGATCTGCCGCCGAGCAGTCAAGTACATATTTGTGCTGCCACTGATTTGCAGCAAGATTTATAAGTGCATTGTGCGACAAATGGATTCCTTGCGCCGTCTTTGAGTACTCGTCCGCATTGCGATAAAGAATCGGCACTGCAAGATTGTCGAATACCGAGCTTCCCACGAATGACACTCCGGAAGCAGCAGAGAGCCGTGCAAGGATGTCGGAGACGCGGAGAACTGGATGCGTATGTCCGACAGTGACATATTGCTTGCCGTGATATCCGGATGTCTTGTATACGATATTCGTAGGATAGTGCTGATTTGATGAGATAGCGGCATCCGTCCAATCTACATAGTCAACATCAGTCTGCAAGTCGCGGAGCTTCAAGTCAAGCAGTTTCTTGAACGCATTGACATTACCCCAGGTAAATGTGAACTTGATCTGCGTGTCAGTGATACTCAGCAGTGTTGCGTATCCGGAGAAGATCTGGACTCCGTTGCGATAGTATAGGACGCGATGCTTACGATAGGCAAACTTGCTTGCGCTGCCGGAAAGATGCGCGTTGTCAATAGCACGAAGATTGTTGTCCGTTGCCGGAAAGTCTACCGAGTTCGTGCGATTGCTCACGATTGCATCAATATCAGTGAAGAATGGAGACTGGAAGACAAGAGATGCAGTCTTGCTTCCATCCTGCTCCATGAGTATGCCGTTGATGTATATCTGCTCCGTTGTCATAGCGTCCGAGAGTTAGAATTGAGTGTTTATCTTCGGAAGAGAGAAAGTCACTTCCACAGTATGAGTGTCAGCCTTCGTATTGAAGCTGCCGTCAAACTTCGATACTGAGAGACTTATCCACTTTACGAGAGTCTCATCATAGTATTCAATCTTGCGAGCGAACGCAAGCCAGCGCAGAGCGTTGAAGTCGGTCTCATTGAGAAGTTCCGCTCCAACAGTCACTACATTCTCCGTGTCCATTGCATAAGCCTTGCGATTCGTGCGAGCATAAAGCGGATTCTCCACAAATGGAGCATAGACACTCACACTCTTGACTTGCGGCTGATGCTTCTGCTGACGAGCAAACATGTAGTAGTCCACTCCGCCAAGCTGATTGATCCAACGCACATAGAACGGATTACTCGGCTTGCAATGTCCGAAGACTGGAATGTCAAGTGCTGGGAGTATCTCAATGTCGTTGCCTTGTTCGTCCTGAATGCAGTTGCCAACTTCGTCAAGCAATTTGACGGCGGCATTATCTACTCTTATGCGAGATATCGCGAGAGTCTGCAATACTCCGCGAGCAGATTGCAGCGTTGTGTTTCCGGAGATGATAGAGTAGTCCAGATCATAGCCTTCATACAAGTCCAGCTTGGAGAACTTCGTCAGGATCCGGCTGACATCCGCGCTTCTATCAGGATTCTCTCCGACTTGCGCCACTCCATTGACGGCAAGATAAGTGTATGAAGCAGTGCCGTTGATCTGACGCACTATGTAGCGGACGGAGAGTGCCTTCTCGCTCATCACATTCGCGTCGGCTGGAAAGTCAGCCAGTTCAGGAGCAAGCCAAGTACGAACAACGGCAGAAACATCGAACTTCGTGATGCCGTTGAAGGATTCGGCAGTCAGCTTCTGATACGAGCCATCCGTCTTGTATATCTTCAGCTCCGTTGACTCAACTTCATTGTTTTTGTATAGCACTTGTCCGTCTGCGCTGCACATATAATTTTGATCCCGATATGCGTAGCCGATGCGGACATAGATATAGCTCGTATCAGATGCGAAGTCCGCGTCAAAATCATCAGAGCTGAGAGCAACGGAATTAACGCTCGCTATTGTTGCTCCGGCAAGATCAGTAGGAGTCCACGAAGCGCGCCCTTCTCCGATTGTATACTGATGCTTTACGCTGGCGGAGTCCGTGATGCTGACGCGGATACCGCTCGCTAAAACATAGTCAAAGATGAGCGTCTTTCCGTCAGAGGAAATACGGATATAGTTCGGCTTCATCCCTTCCGGCTCGTATCCACCAGTCTTGTGCAGATATTTCGTCCGTGTGAACATTAGCGGATTGTAGGCATTCTGAATGAGCTGCGGAGTGTCCCATAACGCAATGCCGCCGGATGCGTTCTCCGCGCCTTTATCGCTTGATGCGAAAGCAGTAAGATAGTTTGTTCGTAGTAGATTTCTCATATATGCGTCTATTTATTTCATTATACTGAAAGAGCGGAATTGCCGAAGCCTTGAAAGCCGTCGATAAACTTGTCTTCAATCTGCTGCTTGAAGAACATAATGAGCTGCTCCTGGAGCGTCTGCATGAATCCCTCTACTGCCGGAGTGAAGATATCCTTGCGTCCGTTCTGCTGATAGAGTCGCGTTCCATACTTGTTAATGTACCAGCGTAGACGATTCGCTTCGAGATAGAGCTGCTCATCGCTCATCTCTGAATGGATGCCGCGCGCCTTAAACCACGCAACAAGATTCTCATTAAACTGCTTGATATTACTCTTTCCGCCGTTATACACTCCGCGTCCAGTCTCAAGAGAGCCGAAGTACTTGCGTCCGAGTATCTGCGCAACAAAGTCTTCGCCTTCCTGATTGAGTCTCCATTCAAGCGACTTCAGTGTTCTGCCAGTAGCAACTTGTCCGGCATTCTTGCTGTTCGTCTTGATTTCTTCGATGCAGACCTTCAGCGCATCCCTGACAACAGTGTCAAGCGTTGTATTTGTGAGATCGAGATTTGCCATTTATTTGCTGCTGATATTTCTTTTCAAACTTCCTCTCTTCAAGATCCGTGTAAAGGATTCCGAAGACTTTTGCGTACTGCCATTGAAGAATCTCGTCCGGATCCTTGCCATATGCTTTAGCGAGTGCTTTGATTGTGGACATGCTTCCGACCTTCTTGCCGAGTTCTTCAATTCCGGCTGCTATCTCGTCGGATGAAGGAGTGTACTTGAGCATCTGCTGCTCCTTCTCAATCCAGCTCCGAAGTCCTTCAGTGATTTCGTAGATACGCTTGACGCGCAAAGGAAGAGGAACGAGACGAGCCGAGTAGCCGTGCAGTTCCTTGAACGCTTCGCAGAACTGCGGATTGCCGTATGTCATATCCTTGCCGTCCAGATCGAGCCGTCCGAACTTCAGTCTTCCGATTCGTATCATAGTCCGCAGCCGTCTTTGAATGTGACATTGAAACGAAGGAAGACAGATACTGCATTCGCATCGAAACGCGGCGGCTCATTCGGAGAACTAATAGTGAAGCCATCAGTCTCAATCGGAGCGAAGTAGCCGGATGCATTGAGTGCTTTGATGAACGGCAGAACCGCTTCCGTGCGCATCTGATCTCTCAGCTCTTCGCGCTTGATTGCGTCATCCTGAAACTCGGCAAGACGCATGAAGGAAAGCTCAAGACGAGCCGTACGATTCCAGCCGTAGCGGAACTGATAGCCGGAATCGTAAAACTCCGACATCAGAAGCATGGGAAACGGAGCGTCATCAGCAAGTACATTCGCCATGCGATCCGTCTCGAAGACGAAGTTATAGTCCGGACAAGCCGATGCTGCTATTGCTTTGATTTTGTCAAGTAGTGTCATAATTTGCGTATTTATTTGCGTTTTGTGTCAATTTCTTTGTTTCTCACGCAACTCAAGTCCGACTGATGCGAGTTGTCTGATATGTGTCGCGATGCTCAATGATTCCAGTGAGCGCGTCCGGAGCATCGTCATGAGCGTTGCGTCCTTCCTTACGATAGCCAGTGACGGCTTGATAGAACTCTCTCCACTTATGCTCCCATCCTTTCGGAAAGAAGACGATATTGTTCACTTCGGCAGAGTGAGAGAAGATGCGCACTTGCTTGTTTGCCGTCTGCGTGATTGTGACAACTCTCGTCTTGAGATTGCCAAGCTCGCGGCAGTTACGCTCCACATTACGCGCGAATCCTCTGCCGCCATTGTTGGACTCAATCGTTGCTTGCTGGACTGCATTCCGCGTGAGCATCCTTGCCGTCTCCGGCTCAGTGTACTCCATAGGCTTGTTCGTGTAGAGAATATCAAGCACATAGATTGCATGCTGAAACTCCGCGTAGCATATCGAGCAGAGGAAGTCTGCTCCAGTATCAGCCGAGTCAGTGTAGTTCTTGATGCGATATGCGCCAGTCGGAAGCGTCTCGTATGTGCGGAACTCCTGATACATCAAACCTTCGAGCGGCTTCGGATTCTGCATGTACTGCGTCTCGAAGATGTACGGATTGACGCTTGCCAGCTTGTGAAGCTCTTCGAGTGTGTGCTTGAACTCCCAAAGAGGATGCTCCGTGCCGTCTTCGTCATACTCAATGCAAGGAAGCGTCAGAACGCTCCATTCGTCCGGCTCTGCCTGGATGAGATGTCCGCACAAGTCTTTCTCATGCAGACGCTGCATCACTACGATGATAGGAGTGTTGCGAGAGTTCACGCGGCTTCTGATCGTTGAGTCAAAGCGTTGATTCACTCTCTCACGCTGCACATCTGAGAGCGCGTCTTCCGGCTTGAGCGGATCGTCTATGATGATTGCTCCGGCAAAGTTGCTTCCAGTGCTGAAGTAGTCTTCCGGCAAGTCTTGCTCGCTCAGATCCGACTCCACTTGTCCAGCTCCGAAGCCAGTGACTTGTCCGGCAGCAGAGACGGCATAGAAGCCGCCGCCAGCTTTCGTTTTCCACATCTTCGCAGATCCGGACACTGGCACGGAATCAGGAAAGAGAGTGCGGAAGAACTCCGACTCCATTGTCTCCTTGATCTCGCGGCTGTTGTCAAGGACGAGATCGTCCGAGTAGCTCAGATGAATCCACTTGCACCTCGGATTGTGAGCGAAGCCGTATTCTACGAATTTCTTGCTGATGAGTTCCGTCTTGCCGTAACGCGGAGCGATGTTCACGATGAGCCGCTTGATGTCTCCGCAATAGACCTTGTCAAGAGCTTCGCATATGAGCCGATGATGCTTGCCGACAATGTACTTTGTTCCGTACGTTTGGAACTTGAACGCAACACGAGTGAAGCTGAGAGTGTCACGCAGCGCATAGGCTTGCAACGCTCTCAGTTCATTCATGCTATATTCGGCAATCTCTCTCATCAGATCAGAACTCTTCGTCAAACTTATCCTTGAACGCTTTCAGCTCTTTTGCAGTGAGCGGCTTGATGCGCACAACAGTATCTGCTTCCAGCCGGATGTCTTGCATCTCCGTCATTAGTCCGGCTTTTTTCATCAGAGCAGTGAAAGCCTTATTATCTCCGAGCTTCGCACGGCGCAGCATCGCCAAGTCCGCAGCGTTCTCCTGAGTCATCTTTCCGGAGACTTTGAACTCGTCCTTCAAGAGTTCCGCTTCTTCCTTGCCTACTGGAAGCGCAAGAACAGCAAGAGCCGCTTCTCTGCCAGGCTTGTTCGAGAGTCTTTTCGCCAGTCCTTTGCGGCTGGCGGCTTTCGCTCTCTCACTGCCTTTCGTGAAGCGAGTCTTCTTGTTGTCTTCAGTTATGTTCGGATTCCCAACTTTGCCCATAGTAACGGAATAATAACGGAAACTTCTTCTATCTCTGCTTGCTTGCAAGAGCTTTCTTCAATACTCTCTTCGGAAAATAGAGCAGATAGCCTGGATAGCGCGCAATAGCAGACTTCACTGCTTGCTGCGCGTTTTTGCCTGACAGCTCTTCCCTCTTTTCCCACTTTGAGAACTTACCATACTCGCGAGTGAGTATGACATACTTGAGCGCGCCGCTCCTCGCGACTGTTATCTGCTTTCCAACGAGAGAGCGGATGAGTAACAATATGCGCATCCACACATTGATGCGTCTTTCACTTTTATGAATTATCTTAAACATAATCGTTGCAAATTTACTGAATTTGTTTATGGAGTAAGCATTTTTATTGGTAATTATTTTTCCCTTTCTACTGATGTCCACTGAAGAGCGTCTTTAATGGACTGAACAGTAAGCATTGAGTATTGCTGCTGCGGAGTGAAATGCATCACTCTCCAGCCTTGCGCTGCCGCGAGATTCATCTTCTCCATATCCTTGATAAATCCCTGAGCGCGATTGTGTCTGCCGCCGCCCTCTATAAATGCTCCGCCGTCTATCTCTATTGCGATTCGAAATTCCGGTATCGCATAATCGAAGCGGAACTTGCGCTTTGCGTCAAACTGGAGTTCTTTCAGCACTTGAGTCTTCAGTTGCTGCGAGAGCATAAGCGAGAAAGCGTCATTTCCTTGCGCTCTGCGCATTTCCGAGCCTATCTGGACGAGATGAGAGACCGAGCGAGCCTTTCTCCCACTCGGCTTCTTTACTCTCGTTGTAGGCAATTTCTTCGTATCCATCAGAACGGCAAGTCTTCATCCGGATCTCCGGCATTGATGTCAATAGTCTTCGGCATTGCCGGAGCTGCGCTCGGCGCGGATGCCGGAGCTGGACGCTGCTCTTCGAGCCGTTTGATATCTCCGCAGAACGGAATGCGTTTCTTCTCTTCTTCGGAGAGAGCAAGATACTCCGCACGGCTGAAGCTCTGCTTGAGTGAGTAAAGCCGTCCGAACTTCTGCTGCGTATCTTCATAGCCTACGAAGTCAAGATACAACGCTCCGTCCTTTCCCTGATAGAGATTCTCTTTCGGAATGCAAATGCAATCCTTCACTGAGTCTCGTCCTTGAATCCTACATGAGAAGAATCCTTTGACGAGTGCCAAGTTGATTTTGATTTGTACTTTTGCCATAGTTGATTATTTAATTTTTGACACTAATTGTCAATTTTCTTGCTGATGAACTGCACTATGTGCTTGCAGATGATATTCACGCAGTCATCAATGTCTTTGCTGCTATTGAAGTCGATATCTCTGCCGTTCTTGTTATATTCTTTGAGAAAGCGCATCGTCGCTCTCGCTACTGCTTCAATCAGATCATTGCGCTCTCCGACAAGACGGCGCGTTCCGCCAAGTCTTGTCTCTCGCTTGAACGAATCTTCATATATTACTTCTGCGCATTGTGCAAGGATGTTCACTATCATTCCGGAGCATATCACTTGCTGCTTTTCGAGAGGATAGTCTTCGCACTGCTTCATCAATGCCAGTTTCAGGATAACGACATCGTTGCCGATGTAACTCTCAAAGCCATCCATTTCGTCAGTGATTTCGCAAGACTCATCTATTGTGAAGCAACGGAAGAAGTCCTTGCTGAAATTCGAGAACGCGGATCCGAGAGCTTTGCGAAGCTGGAGCAGCCGGAATGATGCCGGAACTGTCATGATGTGCTTGCAATAGACCTGATACGCAGTGTCCATTATCAGATATGGAAGGAAGACTCTGCTGTGCTGCTTATCTTCAGAAGTCAGTTTCTTGCCGCGATCAGCGAGCCACTTCTCCATAAGTTCAACTCTAATCATAATTCAAATTCTTAATGTCGTTTGCAATTTCTTCTGCTCGTTTGTAGATATCTTGTCGCGAGCGCGATGGCTGCGCTGCGCGCTCGATGTAGTCCGCAATCTGCATTGCAGTCATTCCGGCAAAATCTCCGACAACAAGATCTTCAAAGCGTTTCATCATAGCGAGTCTCGGAAATCAAATCCAGTCACAGCTTTGAACTCTTCCTTCACTGCGCTCAGTTCATAACGCAGCCGCTCGATCTCCTTCGCCGCTCCGGATTCGTACTTGTATTTGTATTCACGATAATTGAAATAGAACTTGCGGCACAAGTCCAGATCAGCGTCCGAGATGCGCTCGTCATGGAGTTTCGGCGGCTTGATGACTTCTGAGACGAGATTATTGTCCGTGACTTCGTAGAGTCCGGCATACTCCGGAATGAGTTCGCGGACTTTCCCAACGAGATCAGACGGAATAATATATGCAAAGTCATTCGGAGTATTCCAATAGTTGCCGAAGCATCCGCCAGTCCGAAGAATCTCATGCTTGCGCTTCTTCTTGAAGTCAGCTTTGAAGTCTGATTTGCTGACTTTGATTTCCAGCTCATGATAGATTCCGGCTTTCGTCTTGTAAAGGATATCCGATTCCCACTCGAAGACATAGAGATTCTCTATGAAATACTCGGAGTTCGCTGCATAGCGCAGACGCGCCGCTTTCAGGATGTCTTGTGCCGTCATAGTCTTACTACTTTGATTCGTATCTGCTGAATCCGCAGAGCTTGCGCGATTGATAGAGTTTGAGTGCAATATCGTTCTTGCCGTATGTGAAGATGTCGCAATAGTGGAACGAGCTTTTGATTCCTGGATAGTCCACTTTGTTGCAGTAGATGCAATGCTTGCAGTTCTTGCAAGACGCTTTCTCCGGTATGCTTATTTCGCGATTGCGCTCAACATATTCGTTGTATGTCTCCGGAACGCAGCCGCTTTCGACATACTCCGGCTCAACGCCGGAATAACTCTCGCTCACAAGATGACATGCGATGCCGTCAAACCAGTGGCATTTCAATTTTCTGCATTCACTCTTCTTCATGATTGTCGAAGTTGATTGTCATTTGTTCCGATTCAGCCTTCTCATTGAGAAGTTGCTCAACGCGCTCGATCTCCGCGTCAATGCGCTTCTCGAATTTCTTGCTCGCTTCCAAAGCGCGATGATCTCGTGTTAGAAAGTACTTCTTCTGAAGATAGCGCATCTTCTTTACCTCTTCGTAGAATTGTCTTGCGTTCATATAGTATTTTGTTTTTTAGTTTCGTAAGCTCCGCGAAGGCAACTGCATTGCGGAAGAAAAAGTTCTCTATGCTCATAGCGATTGGATCCTTTCATGTAGTCTCAACAACTTTCTCAGTCTCTCTTGCCGCACTTTTTCCTTTCCGTAGATAATTGCGAGCTGCTCGCACATTATCTGCACATCCGCAATCTCGGTAATGACGTCCTCGTCAGTAGCTCGTCCGCGCTTCTCCTTGCATAGCGCATTGATTAACTCGGCGCACTCTTCGATTGCCATCGCCTTCTGAGCGTCAAATCCAAATTTTGTGATTACTGTCTCAAATAAATTTTGCTTGTCCATATGTTACTTGTTTAATAATCCATACTGTTCGAGATATGTCTTGCAGAAAAATCCTTTTCTCGGCTCAAAGTCTGCGAAGTCGATCTTCTCGAATATCATTTTCTTGTTTGTCCAGTTTGCCATGTACTTCTGCCACTGAGGAATCTCGTGCGCCGGATTGTCGGGATCCCTGAACGGCTGCGCATACGGATAAACACGGCTCTTGCGATGCTGCGCGACAAGTCTCTGATTGTGTTCCCAAAAGTGATGAATGCGATTGTAGCACTCCACGAAATTGTCATTGAGCATCGTGTAGAGAAAGTATTGTCCAGTGTAGCCGAAAGAATTGATAAGCTCTATTGCTCGCTCGCATTCCTTCACTTGCGCCGGAGTATCACAGCCGAAGCGGATGCGCCGCTCGATCCATAGAATCTGCGCCAGGAGTTCCGCGTTCTCTTCGTTGACGAGCCGAGCATCAAGTGCTTGATTGAAGTCCACTCTGATTTTCAGACGAATGATCTTGCGGAACTGTTCCAGAGCGTAATCTCCGGCAGCAAGAATGTTGTTGTCCATAAGAACGGCTTTGCGCCTTGTAGGAGTGACAATCTCTTCAATGTCCATATATGGACGGATTGCGCCTTCTTTACGCGGCACAACACACCATTTACAATGATTCGGACATCCCCTTGTGAGAAAGCCGTATGCCGTGTCTGCTGGAACAAGCTGATAGATTGAGTAGTCCGGCTGCATCCGATCTATCTCATCAGGCAAGCAGCTCTTGATGTTGTATCCAGTTCCGCCTTTGATGACCGTATCTGCATCAATGCACTCCTGAATATCCGGAGAGAAGTTAAATATCTTCGAGACATAGACAATGTCGCAGTGTCCGGAGAACATTGAGTACCACTCAACGGAATCTCCGTGCGCCTTGTGATATGCAGAGATTTTGCACAGCGCGAGATTCGGATAGATTGTCGCGCCGAAGCGCTTCTTCCCAGCATGATTGTCCACATCTATGAGTCCGATTTTCATATCAGAAGAGCGTATCCTTAAAGTATTCTATAAAAGCATTGCAGTGAATATCCAAGCCGTCGGGATTTCTCCAGTCAACCGGACATGGAACTAAATACCTTGCATTGGGATCATCAGTCGGATGCTCGACATAGTGCGGATGTGGAAACTTTTGGCAAGTAAAATGACCGCCTGCACGAAAATATTCGCACTTGTAACAATCAGTAACATTCATTGGATAATCTTCCATTACTCAAGCTGCTTGATTGACTGTTCATCTACGATTCCAAGACTTGTGACTATTGATTTAGCACTGGCAATGTTGTCCATTTTCACGGCAAGAGAGACGCCTTCGAGCTGCACTTTGTAGATATCTATTATCTTGCCGGATAAGTCAACAATCTGCTTTGCTTGTTGGATGCTTGTTTTTTCACAATCGGACGCATCAGGATCCGAAAGATTCTTCACTCCTTCAAGAGCTTCAAAGAGATGCCCCTTCAGAGATTCAAGTGATAAATTCTTACTCATTGCATTTGCTGTTTTTCTTATTGTAAATTGTTATTTGTCTTTTGAGAGAGCCACGCAGTCTAATCACATCTGCAACTTCTTTCGGATAGCGAGCTATGAGAGAATTCTCGTTCTTCATCTGATCTGCTTTCGAGATCAGATAGAGATTCTCTATTCTCACATCCTGGCTATTTCCATTCTTGAACTGGATATTCATTCCGGCTGGAATCTCTCCGTTGACTTGCTCCCATAGAACGCGATGCTTTAGCTTCCATTTGTTCGGCTCTGCAACTTTAATCTCAATATAGCCATCCACATTCACACGCTCACTTCCAACTTCACGATGATTTGACGGAATGTTGCCCTTCTTGAACATTGTCGGAGCCGCTTTCACATACATCTCAGCAGACATCTTCTTGCCTTTGTTCTGCGGAACATGTCCCTTCGTAAATCTATGCGCCTTCGCTGCTTCGCTCTGAGTTCCCTTCTTTCCGGCAATGGAGCGGAATATCTCTGGCTTTTTGATTCCAAGACGAGCCGCCGCTTGATGAACTTGACTGGCGGAGCGTCCAATAAACTCTCCGATCTCTCTTGCTGTAAGTTCCGGAATCGGATATTTCTCGCGGATTACATTCAGCTCCGCATTAGTCCATGCTCTTCCGTTCATATTATCACTCAGACTTTGAGAAGAACAGTTCTTCCATAATGCGGAGAACTTCTTTATATGCCACGAGTTTTCCCTTCGTATAGTCCATGTCCTTGTCCGCATTCTTCGGATTACCCACGGCGGCTTGAAGCGCATTGACTGCGCGCTCCACTCCTAACCGGAATGCCACGATAGACTCTGCTGCGGCTTCTATTTCCCCATCCGCAGCTATCTCGTACAAGTGGAAGCAGTTCTCGTTCACATTGACAAACTCTTCGCGCGGCGGAAAGATCTGAGCCACGGAAAGATGATTCGGAAGAAACTGATAGCGCAGCTCCTTGAGTTCATAGTAGCCGAGCGTGCGCCTGGCATCGGCGGAGAGATGCCACTTTCCCTCTTCGATATTCACGAAGACATTCTTTCCTTTGTAGCGGAACAGTCCAGTTGCGTAATGCCCACGCTCGTCATCCTCTTCGTGCTGGAAGAAGATTTTTTTAAGCGTCTCCGGCAGAGGAAGTCGGCATTTTTCAAGTTGATTCTTATCCATTGCATTTGCTATTTAATGCCAGCATAACGGAGCATCTGGCGAAGATTTAAGACTTATTTATAAAGCACGCACGGCACACACAACAACGAGCCGTAGAAGCTGATGCCGCCGAAGTTGCCGCCGTAGCTGCAGAGCCAAGCGACGTCGCTACTGCCCATAGCAGAACTCCAAGCAGGAAAAGCAAGCTCGGATGCTCCGTCAATCCTTGCAACAATTTCATTGAACTGTTCCCAAAAATGATAGAGAGCTGCGAGAATGAGCATATTGTGCGGAAGATTGAACTCCGTTCCAGGACACACGCTGCGCACGAACTTCGCTGCTTCGCTTCCGAGCGCAAGCAGATCGTCAGTCTCCTTCCGTTCGTCACTATCGTTGTAGAGCGTGTCGCACTCGTTCATCTGCTTTCCGCTCCATCTCGTTCCCTCAGGGAGAAGTGGACACTCTTTGAACTTCGGATAAACAAGTACGCGCTTGCCGTTGAGCAGTGGAACGATGATACCTTTGATGTCTTCGAGCTTCATTTCTGCGTCATCGTCCGCGATAGTGTTATCCTTCAGAAGCACTTTGAGTTCTGAGTCCGTATGTGTCTCCGGCTTCGGATTGATTGCTGACTTCAGCATCTTGATGTCATCCTGGATTGCAGTGATGATCTGAGGAATTTCTTCTATATTCATGTTGTAAATTGTTTATGTTATAAGCGTTATTTGATAAAATTATCTCCGATAAGAGTCGTTCTTGTAACCGAGAACTTTGCATATCTCGTTGAGTCTATCTGCAACTCGCGGATTGTACTCCGTTCTGATCTGGCTGGAATCAAGATTCGATGTGATGATAGTTGGACTCATAGATGCATAGCGTTCATAGATGATGTCCGTAATTGGAGTGACGGATGTTCCAAAGTTCTTGACTTCAGTCGGCTCACATCCGAGATCGTCTATGATAAGAAACTGAGAGCGTTTGATTATGGCATACTCATCCGTCCTATCTTCCTTGCTCCGCCTTGCGGCATCGGCAATCTCCTGAGCCGTATACATCCGGACTCGCGGAAAATGCGACATGAGATATATGTTACGCTGCTCATCCATCGGCATGCGTTCAACATAAATTGACGGAATCTTATATGCTTTATCGCTCAGAGTGTTCGCCATTGTCATGAATGCCAGCGCAAGAGTAGTCTTGCCAGTTCCACATCCGCCGCAGAGCATCAGCGAGTTCTTCTGAGCCGGATCCGTCAGCCACGCTGCGAACTCCGCTACATAGTGCTTGACATAGCCGTCATCAACGAAAGACATTCCGCGAGCGGCTACTTGAGCAGTGTATGCCTGGAGCAGAAGATCAGTAGTCAGCTCTTTGCTGAGCGGAAACCTAAAACGAGGTTTTTGTGTAGTCCGGCACATATCCTTCCGAGCAAGCTCGATCAGATTTGCCATTGAATGAATTTCCATTTCCATTGCTGTTCCTTTTCTGCCAAGTCGCTACTGCCGCCGTCCAGCTCTTCATCGGAGTTGTTCCCACTTTCCAGCCTTTCGATTCATAGAAGTTGACGAACTGCTCCGCGTCAACACTGTAACCTTCCTCGCGGATATACTCCGCAACTTCTTCAACAGTTGGCTTAATAAATTTCTTTATACTTTCTTTAGAGATAGAAGAAGATTTATCTTCTTTATCCTTTCCTTTCCTTTCCTTTCCTTTCCTTACTTGAGCGTCTGCTAAAGCACTCGCTTGAGCATCCGCTTTACATTCGGAATCGGTTTGTGACATTTCTGCTATGCGTTTGCTCTGCGTCCGCTTACCGCCTTTAGAAGCAGCCGCTCTCTTCTGCTCAAGTTTTGCTCTGCGCTCTGCCAGTCTTGCGCTTGCTGAACGAGACATAACCTCATCTCCGTCTATGTCAAATAGACCGAAGTCTGAGATGACGCTTCGCAGAAGTTCTTCGCTGGTATGAAGACTCCATGCCATTGCCGGAATCTCCGACACATAGAGAACTCCGTCCTGACGATAGAGCCGTTCGAGCAAGCACCAGTACGCGCCTATCCCTTCCATGCCTTTCAGCCGGAGAACGGCTTGCAGTTTCGGATCACTCACTGCAAAACAAAAAAGCATCTCACTCATGGAGTTCCGAAAGCGGCACACTTCCACGCTTCTGACACGCTTAAAGACCGCCGGAGTGCCTTGCGTACACTCCACTCCACGAATGTGATGCTCAGTTGTAAATTTCTCGTTCATAAGTGTAATTTATTCGGATATGCAAATGTAGTATTATTTTGCTTACTTCCTACACATTTTCTTCACAAAAGTAAACTTGTCAGTTTATTTGTTGTAGAAAAAGCCTTGAAAGCGTACTACGCTGTCATTATACTCAGGAGACTTGATGAGTCCGTCTCCGTGTCCGGTAAGCGACTCTGCGCCGTCTTCGTCAATGACTACGCGACTGTCTGCCGCCTTCGGCACGCGGAAGCATACCAGCACTGGAAAGTTGACCTTCGCATCTCCATTAATGACCTTGACGGAAGCTCTTTGAGTTGCTGCAAGAATGCGGAATCCGGACGAACGTCCTTTCTGAAGGAGTATCTGCAAGTTCTCTCCGAGAGACTTCTCCTTGCCGACTACCTGAATAGTCTCCTTCAGTGTCTTCTGATCCAAGACTTTCTCTCTGATCTCAAGTTCCTTTCCGGAGCGAGCCTGAGAGATAGCATCAGCGTACTCGTCAAAGATGACAAGAGTCTTCTCTGCCTTGCCAGCTCTCACGCGAGAGTTCATCTCAGCAACGAGCTGCTTCATGGCAAGTTCGATGTCGCAGATTTCGTTACATATCTTGACTGCCGGATTGGATGCGTAATTCGTGAACTCGAACTTCGGATCCATAATGTAAACGCGCTGCACTCCACTGGCAAGAGCGAACTCTATTGTAGAGCGGATGCAGACGGATTTGCCGCTTCCTGTTGCTCCGCAGATAAGCATGTGCGGAGTTGAGTGATTGTCCAGATCCCACACAACTTTATCGTTGTAGTTGTCCAGTCCGAGCGGAATCTTGCAGCCGTCAATATACTTCTGCTCCCAAAGCAGATTGCGCTCGCGAGTCTTATTGACTTCGATAGCAAGATAGCTCTTCTTCTGATAAACTACCAGCTCTCCAGGAATGCGGACGGATGCCACATCAAGAGCGTTTGCTATGTCAAGAGAGTACTTGCGGATGCTGTCCAGCTTGACTCCAGCAGCAGCTTCGCAGAGATATGTATCGCATGAGAAGCCGTCAATCTTGTGCGCCACTCGCACGCTGATGTTGAATGTTCTGAGCAGATGCTCAATCTTTTCTTCGTTTGTCATATTTGTCTTGGAATAGTCGAAAGTGATGAATGATGCCGCCTTTGCGCGGAATGTCGTAATAACCTTTGGAGAAATCATTGCGATTGAGCTGTCTTTAATCTTGCGCAGACGCTTCGCGATGAGTGGCTTCTTATTGTCCGGTATCTGCGGAAAGTCATCCACTTCGGAGATAAGAGTCTTTGTCCAAAAGTCATAGAGAGTTGCCTTGTCAGCGAGATTGTCAGTGTCGTTGATAGTGTAGATGTAGTCCGGATCCGAGACTGCCTGGAGCATCCTTCTTACTGACTCGTAAAGCAGCGTCTCATAGAGTCTGCGAGTATCCGCATCCATTGTGATGCTATACTTGCGAACTTGAGCAGAGCCGTCTCTATTCTTCGATATCTTGTTCTCTATAAACCACACTTCGGAGACAGTCTGCTCAGGATGTGCAGTTTCATAGCCGACGACATAAGTGATTGCTTGCTTGCCGTGTGTCAGTGCCAGCTCGTCAGGATCCGTGAAAGCGGACTTGCTCTTGTGATCTATGATGACAATCCGTCCGTCATTGAGTTCAACGACAAGATCTATGACGAGATGAAGCGGCAGAGGAATGTCAACTCCGTTGATTGTTACCCACTGCTCATATCTTGCTTCCACATCCAGCACTCGCTTCACATCCTGGATATAGACGGAGAGTTCTGAAGAGAAGTTCTGAAGCAGCGCATTGACGCTCTTATTCGCTTCCGCGACGGCATTCTCAATCGTAGGATATTTCTTGCTCAGCTTCCAGTCATTCGCCGGAACGCAGTCAAGATATTCGTATGCCGTAGCAGTCAGATCAACCAGTTCTTGCTTCTTCTCATTGAAGCTGGAGAAGTAGTTCTCAAGAGCCTTATGATATGCGTTTCCGGCAATGGATGAGACCGAGCGTCTTGAGCGTTCCTTGTAGATGTATGTCATCTCAAAAGCCTTCTCATTTCGGCAGAAGCAACTGACGGACGAGTAGCTCCATGAGTTGACGAGATAGAGACTGAGATGATTCTCAAGCTCATCTCCGGAGAGTTGTGCATACTTGTTCATGATTACAGTAGTTCAGGAGCGTGCTGCTCGGAGTTGCGCATTTCTTCCTTCTTGTCATCAACGGCTTCCGCGATCTGAGCCTGCTCTTCCGGCTGCTCATTGTCCACATAGTCCAGCACTCCGTCCTCTCTTGCGATTGCCTGATCTGCTGCGACTGCTTGCTGGATTTCCACGCTCATAGGAGCATAGCGAGAGAGCAGGAGCTTCAGTACAGTCTTCTGAGCCATTGCGTGAAAGTCCGTTGTCCACTTGCTTGAGTTGCGCGTTGACTCGTAGCGACTGGAGTATGTCTGCGAGTAGCGCAGCGCGTGAGCGTTCATCTCGTCAGTAGTCATGTAGAGTGACTTGCTGAATGCCGTATCTGCGTCTCCGTTGTTGAGACGGAAGAACGCGAAGTATCCGATGACCTTATCCGATTTGCGTTCGCCGTCCAGCTTGAACTTTCCGGAGATCTTGTCGTAGCTGGAGAGTTCGCCCTCATAGACGATGCCAGTGTTGATATCCGAGAACATTCCGGAACGGATTGCGAGCTGCACAAGTCCTTTATAGCCGATCTGGAACTGCGCTTCGTAGCAGCCTTTCTTCGTGTTCTTGTACGGAATGAGATAAGCGAAGCCGAGTCCGCTTCCGATAGGCAAGCATAAGTTTGCTGCCTGGAGTCCGCCGCAGATGAGCGTGATAGGATCGCACTTCTGCAAATCCGGAGAGTTAGCCACTACGGACGCGATGTTCCGGAAGTACTCATCTGCTCTGCCGCGCAGTGCCGTGATAACCATCTGCTGAGTGCGCTCCGCTCTCAGCGTGTTGTTGAACTCCTTTAGTGATGAGTTCCTGATTTCCATTTCTTTTGTCATTGCTGTTATTGATTTAGTTGTGAATGTCATTTCTTACATCTCTTCTCAGCTTTCGCCTTTATCTCGCGCTTTGTGTAGACTCTCTTCGACTGTATCCAGTCCGCAATCTCCTTTTTGTCAAAGCGTATAGAAGAGCCGAACTTATAGTGCGGAATGTCTGAGATGATGTGATAGATGCGGCTCTCGGAGATTGAGAGCATCGTCGCGAGCTGTGAAGTCGTGAGCATTCCATCAGTCTTTTCCATACTTTCTCTCATAATATCTTTCCATGTATGCATCTTCATCGAAGTAGTCTTCCGGATCCGGAACATATTCTCCTTCTCCGTTACATTTGGAGCAGCGTTCCATGTTCCCCTTGCAGAGTTTGCGACTTGACTCATATGCCTTGTCTTCGTCATCCGGAAGCTCGTCATACTCGTCACAGCTCACGCGGAATATCTCTCCGTTCTCAATGTTGTATGCGTAGTAAAGCCAGCCTTCGCCGCCGCAGTTGTCGCACTTGACTGCATCACTCTGATCTCCGCAGACCGGACACAAGTGCGAGTTGATTCCCTTGCAGATTTCACAAGCCATATTACTTCATGTCATTATAGAGTTCGTAAAACCATACTGCGAGCGACTCACGATGGACAAGTCCTTTGCTCATGAGACGGAAGCTGAGCATCAAAGCAAGGATGCTTGCGAACATCAGGAGCAGCGCGATGATGCCAATGTAGTCTCCGAGTCCGATAGCATAGAAGCATCCGAAGAATGCCGCTTCTGCGATGATGAAGCCTGATAGAGTGCGCATGTTGCTGAATATCTTTTTCATTGCTATTGCTATTAACTGTTGATATTGTTTTGCCGGATTATGTAGTCTATTGCGTCAAGAGCGAGAATGTGCGCCGCGAGTAGTCCGATATCTTTCGGAAGTCCTTGTTCTTCCAGTTGCTTGACTTCATCCTGGATGATTTCGCGAGCTTCGGAGAGTGTCATTGTGCAGAGCGATTTTCAACGCGCTTGAGCGCGGCGTAGAATGTAGCCGTTGAGCCTATCTTGAACTCTTTCATAAGCGCATCGCGAGCGCGTGTCTTCGCGAATCCGGCTGCCGTCATTTCTTTGAATTTGTTGTAGAGCTTCTGCTCGTCTGCTTCCTTCTGCTCGGCATAGCGAGTCTTTGAGAGTACTTTCATTTTCATTTTTCGTTTATGTGATAAGCAATAATTTTGATAATTAAAGAGCATGTCCTTCAATAACGAGATATCCGTGCGCCTTGAGTATGCGGATTGCCTTCGGAATTATGCTCTCTTCCGGAAAGATTGATTCCGGATCCGGAGTGAGATCAAACTCCGGCGGCAGAGCTGGAGACTCTATCTTGCGCTCGATCTCCTTTGCCTTGCGCTGCTCCGCTTCGGACACTTGCACATCTTCTGCTTTGACGAGCTTCCGCGTGCCGTGCTTGCATCCGCGCTTGTAGATAGAGTTGTTGGAGAGAGCTGCGACTGCATCCGCATATGACGGCTGCTTGCTCCAGTCCACTGCCTTGATGACTGAGTTGTGGAGATTGCCGCAGTGATACTTCGCGCATAGTTTAGCAAGCGCGACTTTGCTTCCAGACTTGCGAGCCTTGTAGACTTCCAGCAGTACGGAGTACACGGCGAAGCGAGATTCTTCGCGAGTGTGAGATGTGCGTTTTGTTGCCATGATTATTGAAAGATAGATTTGAGTTGTTCTTTGATGAAGTTCAAGTCTGCGACAGTGATGTAGTGTCCGCTCTTAAAGTTCGCGATTGTCTTATAAATAAGTCGAGCAGACCTCTTGTTCTCCTGGAGCCGAATGCGGAGAATCTCGTTCTCCGTATCGCAAGCGTTAAATTCAAATCTTGTCATATTCTTGAGCAGAGTTCGTAGTGAAAGTTCTTCCCTTCGTCATTCAGGAGCATGAAGTATTCAACATCCTTTTTGTCGCTGATGATGTGCAGTGAGAGTTCGTGTTCTCCGAGCTGGAACGAGCCGCGAACTTCGCCGAGACATTCCTGATAGCCGTCACATAATCCGTAGGAGTATGCCCTCCAGTGGCATCGACATTCTGCTTCCGTGTCATGAGAGCCGTTGCAGATGCTGATTGTTCTGCCGCTCTTATTATCAGTCTTAAAAATCCAGTAGTGTGCCATTTCTTTTGCTGTTAAGAATTATACTTTCGGTTTATTCGGAGATGAACTTTGTATTCTCAAGATTGCCGAAGCCATCAATCTTTCTGCCGACTGAGTCGAACTCGTATTCATACCACTCAGTATGCTGAACTCCGTAGCCAGTTGCGTTGAATACTGGCTCGTCAAGTTTGATGTGAACTCCGGCAGTGTACTCATCTTCAACGAGAGAGACGATAGTGCCAGTCCTTTTGAATCCGCTACAAATGCAAGAGACCTTGCGTCCGATTGCGCTGCTATTTACTTCCGCGATTGTCATAACTTTATTTCGGTTTTTAGTTATACTATCAGTTTAATTTTATATCTTCGTGCAGTGTTTAGAACTGAACTCGGATGCAAATATACTACAATTATTTGTTTCAACAAATTTTTGTTTGTGAATTTTCAAATTATTTTTTGTGTATCCCCATCCGAATTTGTACAACATAGTGATTATGAAAGGAATAGAGATAAAGAGAATTTTGTCGGAAAATGGAGTGAGCGTTGCGCATATTGCGAGACTTCTCGGACTTTCTCAACAAAATTTATCCGCAGCACTTCAAAAAGATGATATTCGCACTGGACTACTTGAAGATATTGCCGGAGCTATCGGCAAAGATGTGCCGTTCTTCTACGGAGTAGGCACTTCAGCCGGATCCGCGCTCGCATCAGGAGACAACTCCACAGCCGTAGCTGGAAACAACAACCGAGTAAACACGGAACGCTTTGTCAATTTACTCGCAAAGAAAGATGAGCAGATAGATAGACTGCTCAGTATAATAGAATCACTTTCAAATAAATAGCACTATGAGAAGAAGTATATTTTTACTCGCAATACTCGCGAGTTTACTCGTGAGCGGATGCAAGTCCGGAGCGCAGAAGAAAGCCGAAGCCGCAAAAGCGCAGTATGAACAGACAGTTCGCGACGGCGGCAAGCAGAGAGTCCGTATCGTCAACGAGCGGCTCATAGCATCCGGACTGATGCCGATTGACACAACGATTGTCTTCAGTATGTTCGACATGAAGAGCGGAGCAGAACTTGAGCAGCTCATCGAAGAGACACTGAAGCCATATGAAAGATAGACTCGCTCAGATCATAGCCTACAAGACTGCCGGAAAGAAGAGGAAATTCTGCGACTTCATCGGCTGGAGTCCGCAGTACTTGCAGAAGCTGCTTGCCGGAGAGAACTTCGGACTGAAGCCGATTGTCACTCTCGCAGAGAAAATGCCGGAACTGAATCTGCGCTGGCTACTTCTCGGAGACGGAGAGATGATCGATCCGCGCGATGTCCAGATCCGGCAGAAAGACGCGCTGCTTGACTTTGTCCGTGCCGGACTCCAGGCAGAGCAATATGTCGCAGTGATGACTGCTGACGAGCGAAAGGTTTTTGAATGCAAGCTGCGCTCAGGCATAGTGCCGCTTTTCCAGCCGTTTGAGCGCGCTGAACTCGATGAGCGACTCAACGCTCATCTTCGAGCCAAAGACGCGGATTTGAGCCTTCAAATCAATAAAGACAAGACATTATGACGCAAACATCAGACTCCGCAGCCATTGTCAGGAGATTCTTCCTCGCTCTTGACACGCTCAAAGACACGAAAGTCATTCACGGACTGACAAACTTCACGGAAGAACACGGCATCAATAGACGCAATCTCTATCAGCTTCGCAAGAATCCTGAGAGACGCATCTTGCAAGTTAGCTGGCTGGCATATCTTGTCAATGATTACGGAGTGAATGCGCACTGGCTGCTGACCGGACGCGGCAATATCTTCGGAAAGTAACGGCTATTCTTTCTCCGAATCCTCGTTCAGCAGAGACGGAATGCGAGCGATGGCTTCTTGCTTCTTCTTGTCCAGCACTTCGGCATATCTCTGCGTTGTTCGCAGCTCGCGATGTCCGAGCAACTTCTGAAGCGTATAGATGTCAGTGTCCAGTTCCAGCATCACGACAGCAAATGTGTGCCTTCCGGTATGGAAGACAATATGCTTGCTGATTCCGGCATCCAATGCCCATGCACGAAGCTCGTTCCTGGAGTAGTGATCTATGCGCAAGTCTCTAAAGACGAGATCAGAAGGATTGCCACGCTCTCCGAGCAGCGATGCCGCATCCTTCGAGATGTCAAGATACTCTTGTTCCTTCGTCTTCTGCTGCGCGAATGTGATGCGAGTGAACTCTCCGCACTGTCCGACTTCTTTCCATGTCATTTTCTTGATGTCCGAGACGCGAAGTCCAGTCAGGCATGAGAAGAGAAACGCTCGTCTCAGCTCCTTGTTCCGGCACGGAGTCGCAATCATCCGCTTCAGCTCATCAAGTGTCAGATATACCCTCTCCGGACTTCCGTCTTTTACTCCTTCGATGCCGCGCAGAGGATTCTTCGAGATGATGCCTTCCTGAACTGCCGTGTTGATAGTACATGCAAACTTGCGCCAGTAGTTACACTGCGCGCTCTGCGATAGACGCACTGGCTTGCTTCTCTTATAGTGCGAGTTATATGCTTCATCGCGGAGAAAGACTTTCCAGCGTTGCGCGAAGCTCGCGTCAATGTCTCCGAGTGTAGTCGTTGCCGGAGCAAAGCGCGACATCTGCACGACATATCCGCGCCAGTTTGCCCAGTTGCCGCCGCCTGACTTCGCCTTCCTTCGCTCCATGAGCATGTCGATATAGTCAAAGAGATTCGTTTGCGGAGAGAAGTTGCTCTCAAAACCGAAACGATGATTGCGCATCTCAACAACTCTCTTGCTTCGTATGGCTTCGGCGAGAGAGAGCGTCTGCTTGTTCCGTTCCTTATCCTCGCGAGTGCGTTCCGGCATCAGATAGAGATTGAGATATTCGTAGCTCCGCTTGCCGGAGATATAGATGTCAAGATAGAGAGAGATCTTGCCTGATGGAGTCTTGCGCTGCCGAAGTCTGATCGGCTCTTTCGGTTGTGTCATAGCAGCATTTGTTTCGGATTTTGTTGCTTTTGTTGCTCGAAAGCCGAGCGAGCAACAAATTAACAACAAAATTTCAGCATCTGCAAACAAAAACTGACAAACGGAGTGTGAATCTCGCATTTGTCAGCGTTTGTTTTAATATGTCGGAGCATGCTGAATTAGCTCTTTCCGTGGCAGTTCTTGTCTAATTTAGCATATTGTACTGATATTCACTTCGTTATACTCGGCATAGGTATTCGTGAGCAACAAATTAGCAACAAATATGCTTGATTTGCTTATGCTGTAAGCATCTTCCTCAGACTAATCGGATAGGACTGCAAATGTAATCATTTTCGTGAGATTACGAAAATGTTCTACTCAGAAGTGATAAGTCACTCCGAGCGTTGCGCCGAGTCCGGCACCAGGCTGAATGCCTTTCGGAGTGTAGAAGACTCCGGCAGATGCTCCGAGAGTTAATCCGAAGCTCCACTTCTTTGGCGGAATCGTCTTCGATGTTTCAATATACTTCGTCTGCTGGATGATGTCAATGCTGACAAGTCGCGGATGGAAGCCTTCAATGACTGCCGTATAATTCTCTCCCTCGCATGTCACTTGCGAGATAGGTACGGCAACAAGAGCAGAATCTGCGACATTTTCCTTGTTGGAAACAGTCGTGTCCGTGTCAGTAGTCAAAGAATCCTTGACAACTGCAAGAAGAAGTGTATCTACGCGGACACGCTCCTTCCACTTCACAACTTCAATCGTGTCGTGAACGACAAGCGTCAAAGTTGTCGTGTCTCGGATTATCTCCGGCTCTGAAGTCCTCAATCGTCTACCGACAAGCAAGCATACAGCCTGCGAGATCAGCACAACCACTATTATTATGAAGAGCGTTCGCGCTGCGGATATGATTTTTTCCATACTCATCATAAAGACTCACGGCTTGCCGTAAGACTGGCAGAATAGCAAGCCATAAGTCTATCCATAACCAATAAAACAACCTATGAAAAAGAGCCTGACATCCAGTCTTTCCGCTTCACAGCGTTTCAATGTATTTCTCCAGTCCACTTACTGCCACTTCTGCACAATCATATATTGATTGAGGACTGAGCAAGTATTCCAGATCGTCCTTGTTGTCGTAAAAAAAATTCTCAATAAGACAAGCCGTGCAAGCTGACTTCTTGAGTACATAGAAATCACTCTCGTAGTCGTGATCTCCATCAGAGAGATCGGAGCGGACTGCGTTGATGCCCCACTTGGCATAAGCCGCTTCGTAGAGACACTCCGCAAGATCGTCGGACTTCGTGTTTCCGCGTGAAGTCCACACACTCCAGCGTCTTGCCTTCATCCAGCTTTCTCCGGATCCGGATGCGTTGCAGTGGACGGATATGTATATGACATTATCTCGCCCATGTTCGGAGCAGATGCGATTGACAATCTGAACACGAGATGCAAGCGAATCATCATCTCCTTTCGGAGTTGCGTCAAATACTCTCCAGCCGTGAGCTGCAAGAGTTCTGATGATGATGTTCTTGCAGTCTTCGTTCCACTCCCATTCCTTGAAGACTCCGTCCGGAGAACACTTGCCAGGAGTGTTCTTACGATGTCCGGCTTCGATAACGAGTACTACTTTATTTTTGTTCTTGTCCATCAGATTCAGTGATTTTAATGTCCGATGTATCCACATGCGCCTTGTTTCCAAGCCACTTCAAGAAGAACTCCGGCAGTCCTGACACTTTCTTTCCGCGCACAAAGAGCCAGTTCGTGATGATTGATATCATCTCATTTCCGATTACGAGCGCAAGGAATATCCAGTTAAGAGACGGAGTCTTGAATGCAACTGCGAGAGACGCGGCAAGTATTATCCAGCACGCATACTCCACGAACTTATTTGTTGTCCTTCGTATAGCGCGACTCAGCCGCACTCCTTCGTTGCGTTTATGCGCTGCCGCGATGCCGAAGAACAAGTCTACGGCGATCAGAATAACTGCGACAAAGATGAATGGAAACATGAGCGTGAATGTATCGTGCAGAAATGTCACGGCAAGCACGCTGACGCTGCCCTGAGCAACAGTTGCGCTTGTACTATTAGATTCCGCGAAAGTCATTTCTTGATGTTATAGCGAGTTGATGAATACAAAGAGAACTCCGAGAGCTATGCCGAGTAAGTCGCAGATGATGTCGTGCCACTCTGCCGTTCCCTTGCCGGAGACATAGTCATAGACCTCTTTTGCAATGCCGATTGCCAGCGCAATCAATGGAGCAATCCACATAGGACGGATCCAGCCGAATGCGACAACAATAAGAGCGGAGACGGCAAGATGCTGGATGCCGTCAGCGCGAAGCCAGCTCATAACTGCGTGAGCTGCGTTCTTTAGCCATTCCCAAAAGCGTTTCATACTTCTACGGATTATTCATTCGACACTTCCGGCTCAGGATGCCGCTCTTCTTCCTCTTCTCGCTTGAGCTGCGCATAGAGTTCAGCGAGTTCAGTCTCATGTACATTGAACTCGTCATTCGCTTTGCGATATGCATCAAGCTCATCAGGATAATTCTCGGCAAAGGATAAGCCGAGTTTCTGACATCTGCTCGCGTGAGCATCGGAGTCAGCCATAATTGCGCGGAGTTCAAGCTGTCTTGACTCCAGTGCTGAGATTTTTTCTCTTGTTGTCATGATTTTTGTATTTAAGATTGTACTTTTTAGCTATTAGCTGAGTGTGTCTATATCCTTCGTTCGCCTGGAAGCATCTCCGTGCTTCGTTAAAGTGGCAATACTTCGCCCATTTCGGAGACACTTCCTTCAGAAGATTACACATAATAGCATATGCATTGCGTCCTTTCAGGATTCCGAGATATGAGTTGATTGAATCGAGGAACGACTCCAGTTTCTTGACTGATACGCATCTATTGAACTGATGAATTGCTTCGCGCATATTACGGATGACGCGATCATTCACATAGACTCTATCAATTTTAATATGAGTGCCAATAAAATCAACTCCTTTTGTATAATGCTGGCAGTAGAACTTCTTGTCGTGTAATTCACATCCGAGCGCAGCGAGCCGCCTACGAATCTCCTGAATTTGCACGAGAGTACATTCTTTATTGTCTGTAACTATCAGTATGTCGTCAACGAATCGGACATAGTGCAGTCCAAGACCATCGGCAAAACGCTCCGACTCACTTGCTCCGCAGAGAGATGATGATATATTCCTGATAGGAGAGCCGATTATCCAGTGATCTATATCGTTAAGATAATAGTTCATCGCGTTCTGCCAGATCAGATGACCGATTGCGCCGCCGATGCCTTCCGGCTTCTTAAAGAGCGACTTTGCATCAGGAATGTCTTTCCACTTCTCAAGCGCACTCTTTCGATAACAGTGTCTCGTTGGATAACTGAAGACGCTGCGCATTATCATGAACTGAAGCAAGTCCTTGTCTTCGCCTTTATATCGTCTTTCAACGAGATCTGAAAGCTGGCGGAAGACAATCTCCTGACTCGCATTCGGAAAATAGCCTTTCAAGTCCATTTTGATAATCCAAGCATCTTTTGTGAATCCCTGAGAGACATCGTATATGTCCGATATGACGCAGTTCACTGCTTCTATTGCGCCATAGCCGACTCTATTATTGAATGTGCGATCGGTCATCTCTGATTCCAGGAGCGGACGGATGCGCATATCAATGTAATGATGTACGACTCGGAGAGCCATTTCACAAGCGAAGACTTCGCGCGGACGCGGACGAGTCGCAATAAAGGTATAAGCGGAAGGAGTGAAGGTATGATCTTCGAGTCCGTTCATAAGACGCACAAGATTACGCTCCCAGTGCAGCTCAAACTCAACGGAGTCCGCGCTGCGCCGTTTGTTCTTTCGCGTAGTGTAATATGCTTCTATGAATTTCTCTTTGTCCATACTTTTTCAAATCAATTCACGCACGGCACACACATTAACGAGTTGTAGAAGTTGTTGTTGTTGAAGTTGCCGTTGTTGTTGTAGTTCCAAGCGTTGTTGCTACTGTTCATAGCAGAACTCCAAGCATTCGATGTGCGATAAGCATCACTGTCTTGTTCGTAGCCGTAAATGACGGCGGATGCTCCTTTGATCATCTCAGTCTGCTGCTATCTCAATTTGGTAACAGTCTTGCCCTTCAAACTATTCCGCCATTTCGTTATACCTTCATCAATTCTTGCTACATATTCAAAGATGAGCTTCTTGAATGATTCCGGCTTCATGTGCGCATTCAATGGATCCGGACACTTTAAGACATTATCTTCGACAATGATTCTCAAGTCTATCTTCAGAGCTTCAAAGTCAGCGCACATCTTCCTGATGTAGTAGTCGCGCTCTTCCTCAAAGTCATATGCGCGCACGAAGTCTGCGAGCGTGTCAATGTTCTCTTTCAGGACTGGAGTGCCGTAGATTATTCTATCAGTCTTCGTCATCACATACTGCGCTCTCTTGAGCAACTTTCGTAACTCATAGAGATCGACATAAATTCCGGCTTTATCAACTTTCATCTTGATTATGTTTATGCAGACGGCAGCAAGTATGACCGCCGTCTGCAAGGTTTAAGAATTAGTCTTCGCCTTCGCTCAGATCCAAAAGCACGCACGGCACACACATAAACGAGTAGCAGAAGCTGCCGCCGCCGAAGAGGCCGCCGCCGCTGCAGAGCCAAGCGAGGCCGCTACTGAACATAGCAGAACTCCAAGCATACGATGCGCAACTGATAGCAGAGCCGCCGATAGCATTCAGCGAGCGATTGATAGGATCCGCGTTTGCGCGAGAGACTCCGGCATGTCCGTAAGTCAGCTTGCTCCATACTCCGCCCATCTGATATTTGCTCGGTAAAAACCAGCTTCCCTTACGGAGTCCGTCAGCGCCATACTCAACTGCTGCGCAGTATTCTGCTCCAGGATAGAGTTCTTTCTGACTGCCGTCAGATGCGAGATACTTCTTGCCGACAAGACGATATGTGAAGTCCTTGCCATCACGATACATTTCTGCCATTGATGCGCGATTTGATGGATACTCGCAAGCGTACTCCGCTTCCACATAGCGGAAGTAATCGTCTTCCGTAGGATTTAACGGATCTATGCAATATGCGTTGCGGATATCTGCGCAGAATGCGTTCTGCTGGAACTCAACGAGCTTCACTGCGTCCGTTCCTGCGCTGATACGCACCGGAACATCGGCAGTCGGCACAGTGCCGCTTGTCTTTGCCCATTCGACATATCTGCGGACATTGATTGAGCCCCAATAGATAGAGCGTCCGCTCTTGCGATACGCTGTGCTATTCTGCGGCACATCTTCGCCGATGGCACGAGTGACAGTCACTCCGGAGAATGTTGGCTCTTTCCACTCGCTAAAAGTGTCGTGGATGAGCAGAACGGCATCCTTCTGAGCGTCATAGATACAGCGATAAGAGTGTCCGCCAAAATTTTGTCCGTTGAGATAGGACTGGACGGCAACGGCGAATGCCGAAAGAGTGCTTGTCTGCCATGTGATAGGAACAGTCACTCCGTTTGCAGTGAAATTCTGCGTGTGAGACGCTCCGTCAGTAAGAGTTGCTCCGGACAATGTCCAGATCATCACATCGCTCCACTTCTTTGCTGCATTTGCCTTGTGAACGACGAGTGCCTGATTACCCTGACGAGACGCAACAACTCCGACAACAGTGTAGCCAGCCGGAAGAGTGCCGCCGTCGTAGGTATCAAGTGCGATGAACTGCTTCTTGTTATTCGCGTCCACGCAGAGAATATCTCCCACTTTCGGAACACGAACGAGTACATTTTTATCTGCCATAATGTTTCAATTTTTATGAGTTAGCGTTTTTCCAGTCCGAAACGGCTGATGTGCCTTTTGCATAGTAGAGTCCAGCACTGGCGGCATCTTCGTTGATATACATCTGACCGATGAAAGCCGGAATGCCGAACTGATCTGGAATCGTGTCTGCTGACGGAACTCCGTGTCCGTGAAGAACGAATCTCTTGCCGCACACACTGAAGCCTTCTTCGGCATCATAAGAGATTGCCTTGTGATGTCCGCCGTTGTCAATGAGAGCCTTGAGAGCTTTGATGTCTTCGAGTACGGATGTAAGAGCATTGAGAGTGTTCTGATACGCAGTTTCCGCTCCGGATTTCGCAGTTTCTGCGCCGGACTTTGCAGTCTCAGCTCCAGCCTTTGCGCTCTCCGCTCCGGATTTCGCAGTTCCGGCAGCAACAGCTTCGGCATGAGCGTTTGCTACTTCCGCCTGAGCGAGCGGTATAGCGGCTTCGGCGGCTGCTTGCGCTGCGCGAGCGTCAACGACTGCTTGCACTGCCGTATCAATGTCTGCAACGAGCTTGTCGAACTTTGCATTGATCTGACTCGGAGATGCATACTTAACAACTCCGGTATTTGAGTCCTGGATGAGAATCTTGTCATTGCCCTTGACTTCGTCAATGCGCTCGAAGTCTGCGGCGAATTTTTTCCCTTGTGCCATAAAATTGATGTTTTTGAAAATTTAATCTCCAATAGCAACGAATCTTTTCTTTCTCGGATTCGAGCCGTGAGCGGCATTCGCTCTCGCGCGTTCTACGCAATGCCAAAACTTCATCGCGTGCGCAAGATAGTCTTCCGCAATACGATGCGCATCCGCAGAGATAGCAGCTATGCTTCGAGCGTCAGCCGGATTACTATCATCTCCGAGTTTATTGACAATGCCAAACGGAGTGACTTGCGTAGAGTGATTGCGTACGAAACGAGCATAGGAGAAGTATGCAAGAGCTTTCTTGATTCCTTCAAATCTATGGCGCACTCCGCATTCGTCCTTATAGTAGCCGCCATTCAGGAGCTTGAACTCGTTATTCGGCAAATCTCCTTCGGCTTCAATATAGATGTCTCCGCCGTTTTCATCCTGGAGCTGAGTCTGCGCATCATCAAGCACGATAGTACCGATGTTCGTCAGTCTCTCATACAAGTCAGCTCCGATGACTGGCTCAAGATCGAGAAGCTCCGCTTCTTTGATGTAGATGTTGACTCTCTCTTCGTCAACATTTCCGGCAATCTGCCTGACTGCACGGATGTCATTGATGTCAATTATCATTGCGTGTACCTTCTATGAGTTGCTGAATTTCGTCATCGTCAAGTCCATAGACTACGGATAATATGACGGACTTTGCACGCTCGCTCTTCGTCGCGTCCGAGATGATTGCCAGCACGGACTCAAGATTTGCTCCAAGCCGTTCGGCAAGCGTCTGATTAACGCGATAGTAAAGCGGCAAGATATCAAAGTCCTTCTCTATGTTGATTGCTGAATCGTGCCACAAGTCGAAGATGCGCTTGAACTGTGCAGAGAGGACGAGTCTTTCCGGCTCAGTGATAGAGTTGTAGAAGTCGTATGCGTTCTTCATCAGATCTGCACCGAAGTTCGCTCCTACATCTTCAGCTCTCAGTATCGGCGGCTGCGTGAATGCGCGTCCGATGATGCCAGGAGTCTTATCTTCTGCGTTCGTGAAGTCCTTATCAAAGTTCTTCGTATCGAACGGCACGAACTCCGGCTTCTCTTCGCCGTTTTGCAGATTGATGTAGAGCAGCTTGCCAGCTTTCGTGTCTCCCTGGAACTCTTTGATCTCGTTCTTCAGCTCTTCTTCCTGATCTTCAGAGTTTGAGTTGTTATTGTGATCTATTATCATTCCGGAAGGCAAGAAGTTGTGACGAACATTTCTTTGAGTGATGTTTGACAAGCCTTCTTCGTTGCTCATATCGGTTACAGCAGCTTCGTATATCGGAGTCGGATATACCCTCTCTCCGGCATTCGAGTAGTACAGTATCTGCCCCTTGTATCCGTTCCATCCGCCAGCTTCCGCAACTTCCTTCTCTATCACTTCCGGATCCGGATTGAAGAAATGGAAGAACTCAATGTCCTTGTTGCGGAACTGACGCAGTTTTGTGAAGCGTCTGCCCCAATCAGGATGAATTGCGAGACGATTGAACTTAAAGTCCTCGTCCAGTTCCTCGAAGCGGATCCACTCGAACGGAATATGCGTTGCGGACACAATCTCATAAAGAGCGTTGTAGTTCACATGTATCGCAAATCCGCCAAAGTGAGCATAATCATCGGAAGTGGCTTTCAGCAGAGAATCTACTGTCGTTCCCTTGCTATCAATCTTCGCCTTGTAGAAATCAGCATCGCGGAAGCCGCGTCCGGCAATGAACTTCGAGTAAATCTCGCAGCAGCTCTTGCCAGTCACGGACGCTTCGACTATCTCAATAAGTCTCTGCGGCTGATCGTTCTGCTCGCCGTATGCCTGGATGTGCAAGCCGCGATTGTTGAACGAATCAACTCTCTTTTCAGTTGTTAATCGTGATGCCTTCATTTTCGTTGTGTTAATAAAAATCGGCTGCTCGATCTCTCAAGCAACCGACTGAATTTCATTTCGGCAGCTTGTGCCTGAGCGTGCGCCTTGCTTACTTCGCCGCTCTTACTGCCTTTCTCTTCGGAGCTGGCTTCTTCTCAGTGTCCGGCTTTTCCGGCTCTTTCTGCTCCGCCTTCGGCTCTGCGACTCCGTCAAGCTCGCGGATATATTTCTCCGCTTGCTCTCTCCAGTCATCAGGATACTTGCTGAAGTACTTGATGCAGTTCGGATTCGTTCCGAGATGATAGAGCGCGAGTTCGTCAGTGAGATTGTGATGCGAGCAGAGTTTCGTGTTGTCATCCTTGCGGACATCGCGAAGCAATGCTCCAGCTCGAAGCTCGTAGTGTCTATTTGAGCGTTCCATTAGCTTGTCGTTTGCCGTGAGCATTATCAGAGCATAAGCATCGCACCAGCAGTCTCCGCAGTTCTTGTTGAGAGCCGTATGGAAAGATGCTGTGTATATGCGCTCAGTCGCATCTCGAAAGTCGGAGTCAGTCCGCGCCAGCTTACGGACATCGGACTGACTCATACCTTTGTAGTGAGACTTATACTCTTCGACACTCATATCTCAGTTATTAAGCAGCCGGAGCAAGCAGCGCAGTGAGCGCGGCTTCAGTAGTTGCGAGACTTTCTTTGTAGAATGAAGCTGGAAGTTCACTCTCGCGAGCATTGTCATCACTGCCGAGATTGAAAGTATAGACAACTCCGTCTCCGTCAGTGGATGCGAACTGCAAGTCAGTCATTACAAGACCGCTCTCAAGTCCGTAAACTTCGTACTTCGTCTCGTCGTTGTGCGCATCAAGATTCTTGACGATTGCGACAACTTTCGCATTTGCGAGCCTATTCAGCTCGTCCTTTGTCTGCTGCTCGCGGCTGAATACGCGGCAGACAACTCCGTGAGTGAAGGAGTTCATGTAAGTGCCTTTGTTCAGCGCAACAGTTGCTTCAAAAGCATTTTTCGCAGAAGTGTATTTCACTCCGTAAGAAGAATCCTTGAGCGTTATTTCGGAAAGAACTCCACTTTTAAGAGCTACGGAGTTAATATCCGCCTTATTGAGAAGGATGATCTCCGGCTCGATTCCGGCAACTGCATTTGTGCAAGCTGCGAGTACGAGATTCTTTGATATTCTTGAGCAATTCATGATTCTTGTTTTTTATGAAGCGCAGCAGCAGAGTGCTTCTCCACTACTGCGCTTCGATTGATGATATAGGAGAGATAGGAGGTTACAGACCGACTACAATTCGCTTTGCAGTCAAGAGCTTCGCGTCGAGCTTATCTTTGAGAAGGACATAGTTCTTGCGTGAAGTCTTGTCGTACCAGATATCGAATTCGCCGAATGCTTCTTCTGAAGGAGTACCGATAGCGAGATTCGCCTGCTCCACGAGAACTGCTCTATGCGGCTTGTAGAAAGTTGTTCCGAGATCGTTGTAGGACTGAATCATACTATCCCATATTGGCATAGGAATTACCGGAACTCCCAGGAAGCTGAGAGACGGAATGCCGTCAACGAGATTCTTGTAAGTTGACTCGATGCCCTTGCCAGTGAGATACTGCTGATAAGCGTCAGCAATGGACTGAGTAACCAAGAAGCGCATTGTGCCTTTGCCACGCATCTCAACTGGAGCTTTGTAGTACATGTCGGAAAGCAGAGCATAAGCGTCATCGGCTGTAAGTGAAGAAAGCTGGAGTGCCTTTGTAGTCTTGGCATTTGCAGCAATCGTCACATTCGATGCGCCGCCAGTGACGGCAGTGAATATCTGCTTCCACAGTCCATCAATGATATTGAAGTAGCCAGTATCAATTCCGGCAGTGATGATGCCATCCGGAGCAGAAGAAGAGTGATAGTTCTTTGCGTCAGTGTCGTTAAACCACGCAAGACGATACATGAAGTCCTTGACTGCTTCCGTAAGCACCTTGACAACGATTGCCATGTAGTCAGTGTCAGTCAGATCGTCAATGCGAGTGCCTTTGTTGAGAGCATAGACTGCGGCAGTGGATTTGATGTCTTCCGCGCACTCGTCAATGAACACTTCCCACTCTTTCGGCTGCCACAGCACTTTACGAGTGTTGATGTTCCAGTCCTGAGTCTCAGGAGAGCAACCCTGACCTCTCTTGCCGACAAGTCCGGATCCGGAGATGAAGCCGATCTCCTTGTCGTAAACGATGCCGGAGAACAGCGTGTGGATGTAGCTGAGTTCAGGAGCATGGAGAAGCTCATCGAACACAAGCTCATTGATATCCCTTATCTGCTCAGCAGTAAAGGAAAAGTTGTTGAAATTAACAATAGATGCCATAATGTTTGATTTTTGATTGCTTACTTTGAAGGATGCAGAGCTTGCTTGACTGCGTTCTTACGCTCTTCGCGTGTCTGCTCGTTTTTGCCTTTGTTGGAGTTTGCGCCTGATCCGATGCGATTGCCAGGCACATAGTCAGACTTGACATTTTTCTTCAGCTCGCTGATGAGATTGCGAGCTTCTGAAAGGAGATTACGGAGAGTCTCGTTCTCCGCACGAAGATTCTGCACTTCTTCAGTGTCGATTGCTGTCTCCCTGATCTCGGAGATTGCGCCCTCTACGATGATGACAATGCGTCCGTCAGGAAGCTCGAACTCTCCGTCCGGAGTAGCCTTCATTCCGACTTCGAGATCGTCATCGCTGGCTTCAGTAGTGAAAAGCACATTGCCGTCTGCATCCTTATGCTCAAAGTTGCTCTCTTCGGCTGGCTTCTCGTCAATTCTGACAATCTTGCCGCCTTCAATCACAACAGTGCGTCCGTCCGCAATCGTGAATGTGCCGTCAGGAGATGCAGTCATTCCAACTTCGAGAGCATCTGACTCTCCTTCGGTTGTGAAGAGGACTGCGCCGTCTGCATCAACGAACTCGAAATTCGTTGCAGCCGCGCCGCCGAGAACACTCTGAATCCGATTCATCAAAGTGGCAGCGTCTTCTTTGAGCTTTTTGATATTCATAACGATTTTGTTTGTGTGTTGATAATTTGTATTGTAACTGTTGATTTTCGAGATGAATCCCCACTGGAGCAACTCACTCGCATTGTGAGCAATCTGCTTGTTCATTATCGCTTCCAGTTCTTCGCGCGACATATCCGTGCGATCTGCATAGATGTCAAGAATCTTATTCTGCAACATCCGCGTCTCCGCTGCTTGTGCTTCCAGTTCGTCCGCCGTGCCGGAGTATGCGCAGCCATAGACTTTGTGTATGAGTGCCGTGCAGTTCGGATTCGCGCTGCGATTCTCTTTCGGAGCAGCAAGAAGAAGAGCGACTGCCATAGAGTGACAATCTCCTTCGATATTCATGTAGATATTCTTGCCGGATGTGCGAAGACAGTCGTAGATAGCGAGTCCTTCCTGAACTTCTCCGCCTGGACAATGTATGTTGAACTTGAAGTCCGTCTCCGCCGGATTGTTCTTGAAGAGACTCTGCACGAACTCCAGCGAGAAGACTCCTTCGTAGCCATCCCACCAGTACATCCACGCACGCGACTCGTTCGCAACTGGATTGTGTAGTTTTACTTCGATCATAACCTTGAATTTTGCTTACTACATAAGCATTTCTTTGCAAATGTAATTGATGTTATTTGAATAATTATGGTAATTGTTTTTCCCATATCTATATCTCAGACTGCATCTTCCGGATGATCTTACGGACATTCTCTTCGGATGTAAAGCATGTCTGAGAGATTTCCGCATATGCTTCCATAGTTCCGAAGCCTTCCTTCAGTAGCCGGACAAACTTTTCGTAGATGAAGACATATCGCGTGACGGAAGCAGCTACGATTCCGGCTTTCGTCATCTTCTCAAGCTGCTCCGCATCAAGCGTCTTCGCGAGTTCATATACAGTCATAGGATTTATCACATTTTTGATGAGTCTTCTATCTTCGCGTAGTTCTTCCGCGCACGCTCATACTCGTCAATAGCTATTCTCGGCGGATTCTCTTGAAGCGCATTCGAGATTCGTGCGCCTATCTTGTCAGCGAGTATGTCATAGTCAATCGGAGTGCCATCAACATCTCTCTTCGTACTGCCGGATCCGAGAATTGCGCTCGCGTATCCAGTGTCCGGTATGCTGGAGTGCTTGCCGATGTAGGAGATCAGATTGAGCAGTTCCGGAAATGCCGCGCTCGGATTGCGACTGATGATACGCTCTCCGCCTTCAGTATTGACAAGAACTCCGCCTTGTTCATGCGTCGCTCCCTGGACAAGTCCACCAATGCGAGCCGTAGGCAATGGCTCTGCTGCTATTGCCGCTATCTGCATTGCTCCAGTGGCAGCAGCAAGTGCTGTCAGTATTCCAGTGCTAACTCCGAAGTCAGCCTTCGGCACTTCCGCCCAGATCTTCATGATGGCGGCAGCAGTATTGATTGCCGCTTGCATGATGCCGAGAGCTTTCTGCCGCTTTGCCGCCTTGATGTCAAGTTCAGCCTTTTTACGCTCCAGTTCCTCATCGGACTCCGCAACCTTCTTGTCATATTGCTTCTGCGATATCAGTCCGGCTTTGAGTTGCGCTTCGAGAGACTTTTGTTCTGCACTGTGCGTCTGCTCGTACTTCTGAAGCTCTCTATCCTGAAGATTATTCGCCAAATCGTTCATAGACGAGAGAATAGACATAGTTTGATTCGCATAGTCCACAAGACTGTCAGTAATTTCCTGACGATGCGCAGATATAGTCTCCGCAAGTTCTTGTTCGAGCTGAGCGCGAGCCGCCGTGCCTTCTGCATAAAGAGCAATCTCCTTTTCGAGATACTCCTTAGTCATGTCGTACTGCGCTTTGCGATTCTGCCAGGCAAGCTGATAGTCCTTGTTGAGAGCAGCAAGACGCAGACGCGCTTCTGCACTGGCAAGAGCTGCTTCGTCAGCAAGAGTATTGAGTCCGGCTTTCTTCCGCTCTGCAATGAGCTTCTTCAGCTTCTCGATCTCCAAACTGATTTGCTCGCTCTCGTCAGCAGAGAACTGACGAATGTCGTATTGGTATAACTCATCAATGCTGCTCTTTATCAGATCGTCAGTCTTCTTTCGAGCAGCGAGACGAGTGTTCTTGATTTCTTCGGCTTCTTGCTGCGCAAGTTGCTCAGTGTAGAATCGAATTTCCTCGGCAGAGAGCTTATCTGACTCGGCAATCTCCTTTCGCGCAGCAGC
>SFTJ01000111.1 GCA_004563195.1 bacterium | reverse complement strand
GAATTAAACCACATGCTCCGCTGCTTGTGCGGGCCCCCGTCAATTCCTTTGAGTTTCAACCTTGCGGCCGTACTCCCCAGGCGGAATACTTATTGCGTTAGCTGCGGCACAGAGGGAGTCTATACCCCCTACACCTAGTATTCATCGTTTACAGCGTGGACTACCAGGGTATCTAATCCTGTTTGCTCCCCACGCTTTCGTGCCTCAGCGTCAGTTACAGTCCAGAAAGCCGCCTTCGCCACCGGTGTTCCTCCTAATATCTACGCATTTCACCGCTACACTAGGAATTCCGCTTTCCTCTCCTGCACTCAAGTTCAGCAGTATTGGATGCAGCCCCCAAGTTAAGCCCGGGTATTTCACATCCAACTTACCAAACCGCCTACGCACCCTTTACGCCCAGTAATTCCGGACAACGCTCGCCCCCTACGTATTACCGCGGCTGCTGGCACGTAGTTAGCCGGGGCTTCCTCCTATGCTACCGTCACTTCCTTCGTCACATAGGACAGAGGTTTACAATCCGAAAACCTTCTTCCCTCACGCGGCGTTGCTGGGTCAGGCTTGCGCCCATTGCCCAATATTCCCTACTGCTGCCTCCCGTAGGAGTCTGGACCGTGTCTCAGTTCCAGTGTGGCCGATCAGCCTCTCAGCTCGGCTACCCATCGTTGGCTTGGTGGGCCGTTACCCCTCCAACTACCTAATGGGACGCGAACCCCTCTCAAAGCGATATCTCTTTGACCCCTTCATCATGCGGTGTTGTGGTCTTATGCGGTATTAGCAATCGTTTCCGATTGTTATCCCCCTCTTTGAGTCAGGTTATTCACGCGTTACTCACCCGTTCGCCACTAAGACAGAAACCGAAGTCTCTGCCTCCGTTCGACTTGCATGTATTAAGCACGCCGCCAGCGTTCGTCCTGAGCCAGGATCAAACTCTTGAGTTAAAATCCTGATGAGCATTTATGCTCGCTCATTTACTATTTCGTTCGGCAGGTCTCTCACGTTTTGTTCTGTTTCACTATACGGTTTTCAAGGTACCATGCTGTCCGTTTAGCTTTTCGCTTCCCTGCGACAGCTCCGCTATTATATCACCCCTCCTCCCCTTTGTCAACACTTTTTTCTTGAATTATTTAACTATTATTTTGAGTTTATTTTCGGCCGTTTTTCCTTAATTCCATTGGCTTTTTTCTCGTTAGCTCATTCGGATGCTTTCAAAAGAATTTGATATATCTTTTAATACATAAAAAATGGGCAGCTGTTTTTATAGCCGCCCACTGTCCCGGTTTCATCATTTAATCAAGCTTTGCTGCCTCCTCCAGAGCCGTGACCATCAGCCCTGCGTTATCTCTATACATTGTTCCGAACTGTGCGAGAGGGAGAGGATTCATGCCGAGTCCTGCCTCCACAGTGTAGCCCGGTCTGTTATACTCCAGAATGAACCAATCCTTATAGCCGGCATTGCTGCTCTCATCAGGGACTGTGTCCAGAAGATATCCGCTGACCTGCGCAAGCGCCTGCCCAATCTCATAGCCGTGCGGCGGTTCGATCTCATGAAACTTCCAGTAGATAACCTGCCCTTGCGTATGATAGGCAAGAATTAGTTTGAAGTTGTTTGCCAATGTGAATTCATAGACAGCCCTGCTCTCGGGAGCCGACAGCGGTTCAGTCCCTACAAAATCCCTTGGCGCCGGAGATACATACCCCTTAGCGTATTTTATCTGCTTTGCCTGTTCCCAGCCTGCAGGATAGTTCAGATTCAGGTCTGTTCCGGCAATATTTGCTTTCCACCCATCCGGGAACCGTATGAACGAATACGCAGTGGAGATGGCAGTTGCTTCTTTATAATATCGATTGGACTTATCGATAGCTCCGTTCACAAGATCTACGCCATCGGGGTTGACCATCGGCACGACAAACAGCTTCGTGGTTTCATACAGTATTTCCGCTTTTCTGCCCAGTATAGTTGACTTATTCATGTAGGCATTCAGATAGCTTTCCATGAACTTCATAACAAGAGGCGTTGTTATCCACTCATTGGCGTGATGCGATGCATTAAAGAATGCTTGCTTCTCCCCATTTCCAATGATAATGGAGTAGATGGGCTTGCCCATGACGCTCTTCCCGATAGATCCTTCCTGAATGAATGGATAGCGCACATAGAGTCCTTCAATCAGCAGTTCCATCAGCTCCGAAGTATAGTGAACATTGGTCGGAACGAGATCGAAGCCGTACGGAACAATCAGCGTCGCGCCTATTTCAAGATTCTCGCTGTTATACCGTGGGTTTGCTGTTTGAATAGCGGCAACGGTCGTATCATAGCGTTTGGCAAGCCTGTAATAGGTATCTCCGGGGCGTATTTTGGTCGTAAAATATCCCACCAGGAACGGACGAAGCTGTTTCCATGTATTCTTCCCGACTATCCCATCGGAAGCCAAGCCGAAGCTTGCCTGGAACCTGCGCAGCGCATTCAGAGTCCTCGGCCCGAAAACTCCGTCGACAGCATCATCATAATAGCCGCTGCGCTGCATCGCAAGCTGCAACAATTCAACATCCGGACCGCGCGTCCCGTACTTCAATTCTTTCATATTCTCCTCCCTGCATATTGTGATGCTATAAAGCTATGCATGTTTGCCATACGATATGACGAAATGAACCGCTGCGCTGCAGGACTTTTGCGAAAAATGCCGTAATACCCAAGTTAAGTGGGTGAACGCACCTGTTAAACTTTTGAAAAAGCAAGATTATTAAAGTATATTTCGAAATAAAGGTTGACATTGGGAATTGAGTGTTCTATGATACTCACAGCGGGCAGATGTGCCAATTAACGCAGAATGCACCGTCGCTGCTCGCAAGAGCAAATTGCAATAATTCTAATTTGGAGGAATCTAAAGAATGAACGCTTACATTCAGGAAGTTCTTGCAAAGGTTCAGCAGCGTGACGCTCACGAACCCGAGTTTCTTCAGACCGTTGAAGAAGTCCTTAAGTCCCTCGAACCCGTTATCGAAAAGCACCCCGAGTATCAGGAAGCAGGCCTTCTTGAGCGTCTCGTAGAGCCGGAGCGCGTTATTGAGTTCCGTGTTCCCTGGGTCGATCGTGACGGCAAGGTTCAGGTCAACCGCGGCTTCCGTGTACAGTTCAACAGCGCAATCGGACCCTACAAGGGAGGTCTCCGCTTCGCTTCTCACGTAAATCTTTCCGTTATGAAGTTCCTCGGCTTCGAGCAGACCTTCAAGAACAGCCTCACCTCCCTCCCCATGGGCGGCGGTAAGGGCGGCAGCGACTTCGATCCCAACGGCAAGACCGACGCTGAGATCATGCGTTTCTGCCAGAGCTTCATGACTGAGCTCCAGCGTCATATCGGACCCAGCATCGACGTCCCCGCAGGCGACATCGGCGTTGGCGGCCGTGAGATCGGCTTCCTCTTTGGCCAGTACAAGAGGATCCGCGGCGCATATGAGAACGGCGTTCTCACCGGTAAGGGCAGGAGCTACGGCGGATCCCTTATTCGTCCCGAAGCAACCGGCTACGGCGCAGTTTATTACCTCAACGAAGTCCTCAAGCATTGCGGTGACACCATTGAAGGTAAGGTCATCGGCATCAGCGGATTCGGTAATGTATCCTGGGGCGTTTGCCTCAAGGCAGCTGAACTCGGCGCAAAGGTCGTCACCCTCGCAGGTCCCGATGGTTACATCTACGATCCCGATGGCGTTTGCACCAAGGAAAAGACCGACTACATGCTCGAGATGCGTGCATCCGGCAGGAACAGGGTTCAGGACTATGCTGACAAGTTCGGCGTTGAGTTCTTCCCCGGCCAGAAGCCCTGGGGCCGCAAGTTCGACATCTGCATGCCCTGCGCATATCAGAATGAGATCCGTATGCCCGAAGCAGAGAGCATCGTAGCAAACGGCACCAAGTACTACATCGAAGTTGCTAACATGCCCACCACCAACGAAGCTCTGTTCTTCATGATGGATAAGGGTCTTGTAGTTGCTCCTTCCAAGGCAGTCAACGCAGGCGGCGTTGCAGTTTCCGGTCTCGAAATGAGCCAGAACGCAGAGCGTCTCAGCTGGACCGCAGAAGAAGTCGACAACCAGCTCAAGAACATCATGTACAACATCCACAAGGCATCCGTCGAAGCAGCAGAAGAGTGCGGCCTCGGCTACAACCTCGTTGCCGGCGCAAACATCGCAGGCTTCAAGAAGGTTGCAGACGCTATGATGTCTCAGGGCATTTGCTAATCAAATGTTCATAGCTTGATTGAATAACCGCAAGCCCCATGCAGAAATGCATGGGGCTTTGTAGCTTTGTTTCTTTTGGAATTAACTCAATCGAAATAATTGCACTTGCCGGAATATCCCCGACCCAAAGACTTAGAAAAACCTCCTCATCAGTTCATGCTCGGTGCGTTTGAGTTCATAATTATCCCGATAGCATTCCCCAATGACAGCTTCCGGTCTGTCAGCGCCGTGATAATCGCTTCCACATGTCACATATAGTCCGTAGGCCCTGGCAAGAGATGTAAAGCGCCGTATCTCGCCCTCGGTTGCATTATAGTAGTGTGCCTCTATGCCCCATATTCCTGCTTCAACAAGCTCCTTTACCATCGGGGCAGCTTCACAACGCATCTGCATGGGATGTGCAAGCACAACGACCCCACCTGCGTTTTTCGTTGCGGAGATGACCTGCTTTGGCGAAAGACGCTCCTGCGACACATAGGCACACGCTCCCCTGCCAAGAATTCTATCGAATGCTTGGTTCATATCATCCGCATAGCCTGCATCTACCAAAGCCCTGGCATAATGGGCTCGGGTCACACAGTCGCTTTCAGTATTCAATACTCTCGAAATATCAAACCCAAGCGAACAGAGCTTTTTATCAAGTTTTTCGTTGCGCTCCAGACGGTATTCACGCTGACGCTCCACCATCCTCACGAAGCCCGGATCGGAGATATCCATGCCAAGGCACAGAAGATGAAGCTTATCATAAAAGCTTGCCTCCATCTCACACCCTGTGAGAAGCGGCAGTCCGATCTCGTTCGCACGCTTCATAGCCTCAGGCACTCCGGATATGCTGTCATGATCCGTGAGCGCAAACAAACCGAGCCCCCTCGCTTTGGCAATCTCCACCACCGCAGAAGGGGTCTCGGTTCCGTCAGAACAGGTTGAATGTGAATGAACATCGAACATATCAGCTCGTCTTAGTCTCCAA
>SFTJ01000110.1 GCA_004563195.1 bacterium | reverse complement strand
TCATTACGCCTTTCGTGCGGGTCAGAACTTACCTGACAAGGAATTTCGCTACCTTAGGACCGTTATAGTTACGGCCGCCGTTCACTGGGGCTTCAGTTCAAAGCTTCGTATTATCGACCTTAGTCATACTAACTAATCTCTTTAACCTTCCAGCACTGGGCAGGCGTCAGCCCCTATACATCCACTTTCGTGTTAGCAGAGACCTGTGTTTTTGGTAAACAGTTGCCTGGGCCTATTCACTGCGGGTCTATCGCTAGACCACCCCTTCTCCCGAAGTTACGGGGTCATTTTGCCGAGTTCCTTAACCATAGTTCTCTCGCTCACCTTAGGATACTCTCCTTGACCACCTGTGTCGGTTGTCGGTACAGGCACCTATACAATTAGCCCTAGAAGCTTTTCTTGGAAGCATAGCATCACGAGAGTTCGATTGCCCGAAGGCTCTCTTCCCCATCATGTTTCAGCTATTATAGTATTGCGGATTTGCCAACATACTAGCCTACGCACTTAGACCAGAATCCATTAACTGGCCCTCGTTAGCTTTCTCCGTCACTCCATCAGTCATATAGGTGGTACAGGAATATCAACCTGTTGTCCATCGACTACGCTTTTCAGCCTCATCTTAGGTCCTGACTTACCCTGGGAAGACGAACTTTACCCAGGAACCCTTAGTCAAACGGTGAATGGGATTCTCACCCAATTTTCGTTACTCACACCGGCATTCTCACTTCTAAGCGCTCCAATAGTCCTCACGATCTACCTTCAACGCCCTTAGAACGCTCCCCTACCACTTACACTTACGTGCAAGTCCGCAGCTTCGGTATTGTGTTTAGCCCCGGTACATCTTCGGCGCAGTGTCACTCGACTAGTGAGCTATTACGCACTCTTTAAAGGGTGGCTGCTTCTAAGCCAACCTCCTAGCTGTTTTGACAACTCTACATCCTTTCCCACTTAACACAAATTTTGGGACCTTAGCTGGCGATCCGGATTGTTTTCCTCTCCCGTATGGACGTTATCACCCATACAGTGACTCCTGATTAGTACTACCCAGCATTCGGAGTTTGATTGTACTCAGTACATCTAGACGACGCCATCGCACATTCAGTGCTCTACCTCCGGGCAGATTCAATCAAGGCTAGGCCTAAACCTATTTCGGGGAGAACCAGCTATCTCCGAGTTCGTTTGGAATTTCTCCGCTAACCACAAGTCATCCGTACGCGTTTCCGGGCATATCGGTTCGGTCCTCCATTGGGTCTTACCCCAACTTCAACCTGCTCATGGCTAGATCACTCGGTTTCGGGTCTATTGCATCATACTTAAGCGCCCTATTCAGACTCGCTTTCGCTTCGGCTCCATCTGTTCGACTTAACCTTGCATAATACAATAACTCGCCGGTTCATTCTGCAAAAGGCACGCTCTCACCCATTAACGGGCTCGAACTTTTTGTAAGCATACGGTTTCAGTTTCTATTTCACTCCCCTCCCGGGGTTCTTTTCACCTTTCCCTCACGGTACTTGTTCACTATCGGTCATTAGAGAGTATTTAGCCTTGCGGGATGGTCCCCGCAGATTCCAACAAGATTCCACGTGTCTCGCTGTACTCAGGATACCTCAAAGAGACCATAACATTTCGTTTACAGGGCTATCACCTTGTTTCGCCAAACTTTCCAGAATAGTTCAACTATGTTATGATTTTCTTACTCTTATACAGAGGTCCTACAACCCCGACTCTAAAGTCGGTTTGGGCTCTTTCCATTTCGCTCGCCACTACTAAGGAAATCGATTTTTCTTTCTGTTCCTCCAGTTACTAAGATGTTTCAGTTCACTGGGTTGCTCTCATCATGGCTATATATTCACCATGCGATACTAGCGCATTACCACTAGTGGGTTCCCCCATTCGGAAATCTCCGGATCAAAGATTACGTACATCTCCCCGAAGCATATCGTAGTTAGTCACGTCCTTCATCAGCTTCTAATGCCAAGGCATCCACCATACGCCCTTACAAATTTAATCACCATAAAATTATTATCCTAATTTGATTGAGATTTTCTATTTAAAAATCTTAATTGTCTTATTGCGACTACAATAAGACTACCACATTATCAAGTTTTCAAAGAACTATTTTTCTGAGAGAAAATGTTCTCTCAAAACTAAGCAAAATATACTAGTAGCTAGATACGGTTTTTTCTATTTCTCCATAGAAAGGAGGTGATCCATCCCCACGTTCTCGTAGGGATACCTTGTTACGACTTTACCCCAATCACTTGTCCTACCTTAAATGGCCCCCTCCTTATAAAGGTTAGGCTACCACATTCGGGTATTACAAACTTTCATGGCATGACGGGCGGTGTGTACAACACCCGGGAACGTATTCACCCCAACATTCTGATTTGGGATTACTAGCGATTCTAGCTTCATGAAGTCGAGTTGCAGACTTCAATCCGAACTGAGACCGACTTTATAGATTTGCTCCACCTCACGGTATTGCGTCTCATTGTATCGGCCATTATAGCACGCCTGTAGCCCTAGACGTAAGGGGCATGATGATTTGACCTCATCCCCACCTTCCTCCGGTTTGTCACCGGCAGTCTCCTTAGGGTTCTCAACTTAATGTTAGCAACTAAGGATAAGGGTTGCGCTCGTTAGCGGACTTAACCGAACATCTCACGACACGAGCTGACGACAACCATGCACCACCTGTCACCTGGATAGCCTCCACTATATTTCTATAGCTTTGCCAGGGATGTCAAGTCTAGGTAAGGTTCTTCGCGTAGCTTCGAATTAAACAGCATGCTCCACCGCTTGTGCGGGTGCCCGTCAATTCCTTTGAGTTTCAGCCTTGCGACCGTACTACTCAGGCGGAGTACTTAATACGTTAGCTTCAGCACTGGGTAACCCCAACACTTAGTACTCATCGTTTACGGCGTGGACTACTAGGGTATCTAATCCTATTTGCTCCCCACGCTTTCGTGCCTCAGCGTCAGTAACGGCCCAGCAAACCGCTTTCGCCACTGGTGTTCCTTCTAATATCTACGCATTTCACCGCTACACTAGAAATTCCGTTTGCCTCTACCGTACTCAAGTCTGCCAGTTTTTAAGACTTACCGGAGTTGAGCCCCGGGCTTTAATCTTAAACTTAACAAACCGCCTACACACGCTTTACGCCCAATAAATCCGGATAACGCTCGCCCCCTACGTATTACCGCGGCTGCTGGCACGTAGTTAGCCGGGGCTTTCTGGTATGGTACCATCACACTAAGTTCATTTCCTAACCTAGTCGTTTTTTCCATACAACAGAGTTTTACAGTCTATAAGACCTTCATCACTCACGCGGCATTGCTCGTTCAGAGTTTCCTCCATTGACGAATATTCCTAACTGCTGTCTCCCGTAGGAGTCTGGGCCGTGTCTCAGTCCCAGTGTGGCCGATCAACCTCTCAGTTCGGCTACGCATCGTTACCTTGGTAGGCCATTACCCCACCAACTAGTTAATACGCCGCAGGCCCATCTAATCGCGAAGCTTTAAAGGCTCCTTTCAATATAAAATCGACTCTTATATCTTATTCGGTATTAGCAATCGTTTCCAACTGTTATCCCCAACGAAAAGGTAGGTCACCCACGTGTTACTCACCCGTCTGCCACTAGATGGGAATCCAGATTCAGTCTTGTGCAAGCACGCAACCTTCACTGGGCCATCTCGTTCGACTTGCATGTCTTAGGCATGCCGCCAGCGTTCATCCTGAGCCAGGATCAAACTCTCAAAAAAATAAATAATTTTAATTATTCAATAAGTTATAATTTCCTAGCTACTCAAATTGACATTTTGCTCAGTTTTCAAAGAACTTTTTCTTTTTTGCATCTTTTTTTCTCAAGTGCATTAATAATATAACAGATATATTCGACAATGTCAACTATTTTTTTACTTTTTTGATTTTTTTCTCAAAATAAAAAAACAGCTTAACAATATCTCTTATACATATATAATATATTCGCTTAATGTTAAAATGTTTACATTTTTTCTTTCAAAGATACAAACTCGATACTTCTTTTGCATCGACTGTTAATATAATACCACCAATAGTGGCTATTGTAAAGGCTTTTTTGCAAAAAAGAAAGCTTTTACAAAACCCTTATTGGATTATGCAACAGGGAAAAGTTCCCCAAATTGAAGTATTTGGTGTTAGAGAGTATTGATTTATACGCACTATTCAGCATGATAGACTCTATTCATGAAGGAACTGGCCAATCAGAATGGTTTGAAGCATTGAGAAAGATTGATCAGCATTCTATTCGTGATGTGACCATTCGTATATCATAGCGTAATCAATCATATGCATAGGTCACTCGGTTAAT
>SFTJ01000045.1 GCA_004563195.1 bacterium | reverse complement strand
GCAGGCTGTATGGTTATCAATACAGCGAAATCATCCGTTCGCTTATGAGCGTTTATTTCTGTGGCGGCTCATGCATAGAGGATGTCACCTCTCATCTGATGTACCACCTTTCGCTTCATCCGACACTTCGCACATGCAGTGCCGACACGATTCTCAGAGCCATATAGGAACTGACCCGGGATAACATTTCCTACACATCCCACACTGGGAAGATCTACTACTTCAACACGGCAGACAAGCTGAATACACTGCTCCTCAATTGCCTATTGTCCACAGGGCAGCTGAAAGAGGGCGAGGGGTATGACGTTGACTTCGACCTCCAGTTCATAGAGGCTGAGAAGTTTGAGGTACCGTCCGGGTGTGGCTGTCATTGGCGACATGATTGTCGGCATAGAGAACCGACGAACGAAGCAAGAGCAGAGACAAAGCTTGCTTTGGCTATGCCTTGCGAGGAGAAGGAAGCCCAAAGGGCAACAGCGACGGCAACACTAACGTTCGTTTCCACCAGAAGGACACGTTGAGGAGATTCTTTGAGAGGACAGAACAGAAAGATGCAGAGTTATTTGATGGTAAACTTATTGATTTTGAAGCAGAGATTATAGAATTTCGTGCTATGTACTATATAACCAACATATTCAATGCTCTAAATGTTGGCAATGAAGAGAAAGCTCAGAAATTGGCAAACCTTTCTGATGCATATCTCGGTACGCTCAATGCAAAGCTACAGGATGTATATAAAAAAAATCGGCTAAGAATCAACATAAGAATCTTATAGAAATTATGAACCGTTACTAGACAGAATAACGACTACGGTATGTAGCCTCTGACATTAAATCTATTGGTGCAAAGTTAGTGTTAAACACAAGGAAACTGTCTTTATTCTAATGGTTTTATACTAACTTTGTACCAATAATAGGATATAACGCTACATCGTGCTACAAGACGCTACAAGTAGGCTACATCTTTCAATGCCTATAATAGTTATGTAACATCTTGAAAATCAATATTGCTACATGAAGATACAACTTTCAGAGTCATATTTGACTTATAGGCATTTGAATAATATAAGATAATGGTTATGGTGTAGTATTATCCCCCTTTCATAAGGGCAATTCATAAACATAATACAAGGGCAATGAGATGATAAACAGAAAACAATGGCAACCAACTTGTTTAAAAGTAAGAAGCGAGTGTAGTAATGCCATAATCTCCTCAAAGATTTGAGGAGGTGGAGTAGAAAATAGAGTCGATAGATTTCTTAAAAATAGTTAAATTGTATAACAAAAGTCATTCATACACAGTGTTTTAAGACGTTTTGTCTGATTTTTCGTGCAAAATAAGCGAAAATGCCTAAAGACGGCACTTGAATATCAACGAGTTACAGAAGATGGTAGAGTGGTATAAAATCCCTCTCTCTCCGCCAAACCCGCTGATTATTTCAGCGGGTTTTATTTTTATAATAAGCTCCCGAACTCAATATCTGTCAGTTTTTTGTATATTTGCAAGGTGATGATACCATATATGATATACAGTGAGTCCATGTAACCTGATACGGCGACAGTATCTCATGAGTCAGTGCAGATACTACAACGGGGAGTGCGAACCACCACGTTCGCTTCCTGAGGGGTGTGCCTTGATGTGGGATTACGAATGGCATTGGGTGCTGTGGTCTCTGAAGAATGATTCAATGATGGAGCAGTTCCAAAGAATGATTGAGGAGTTTCATCTGGAAAACATGGATGGTGACAAGACGCCATTGACCATGAAAGCTCTTTTGCTTAACCGCTATCTGCATTGGGTTGGTGCGTACGCTTCCATAGAAGAGACGTTGAAACACTTTGAGAAATGGTACATAGATCATTACTTGATACGGCCAACCAACGAAGAGCGGAAGGCCTATGCCAGTCCAATCTTTGGCATCAGCCGCCACCGTATGGGCGTGGATGGCAAGGGCGTGACAACACTCGTTACGTTTATGGGTTGTCCGCTGAAATGCCGCTATTGTCTGAATGACAAGTGCCACGATGACATCTATGAGGAAGACGGGCGGACGTTGCGCCGTGGCATACAGATGCTCACCCCACAGCAGCTCTACGACATCGTGAAGCAGGACAATATCTACTTCCAAGCATCCGGCGGAGGCATATGCTTCGGTGGTGGGGAACCGACCATGCAAGAACTGTTCATCATAGAGTTTGCGAAGCTCTGCCCGAAGAACTGGAAGATTACGCTGGAGACTTCGTTGGACTGCTCGTATAACACAATCAAGGCTTTAGCTCCTTATGTGGACGAATGGATAGTGGACATAAAGAGCATGAACGCTGACATATATTATAGGTATACGGGCAAAAACTCAGCTGTGCATCAGCATTTGGAGTGTGCGAAGAGGCTATTGCCGCTCGATAAGGTAACGATAAAAGTCCCGCATATTCCGGACTTCACCACCGAGGAAGACGTCCGAGAAAGCATCAAGGAACTTCGAGAACTCGGCTTTGTCAACATCGTTGAATGTGATTATGTGAAACGGGTTACTCGTATTACCAAGTAACATGATATATATAATATGAATGATATGGACAGGGGAAAAGAAAAGTGTGAGATATTGAAAAATATCCGCACTTATGTAGCTGAAAAATATGGCTTGGAGTATGCAAGCACCGAGTGTAGCCATAAAGGTGATTGCCCCGGCACGTGCCCCAAGTGTGATGCCGAGTTGGCCGACCTCCAGCGGCAGTTGGAGGAGCAGGGCATTACCGATATTTCTCAAGACAAGGCGCTTAGTGATATGGTGAAAAACTATATCAACACCCTTCACCAAGACGAAGACGAGCAACGGCCTTTGGGTGGAGATCCGGCGCTCCCCGATGATATATTCAGGACAGAGGGAATGCCGGAGCCGCCTACACTCCTGGATGGCGAGATTACCATGCCACCCATCTTCCCTGAGCCGGAATATGAGCGGAAGGTTATTTTGGAGTGCCCTGTGGCAGGCATAGGTTTCCATGACATCAATGACATCAATGACATCTGGGACGAACTGTATGAGGGTGCCAAACTTGCACTGGTGCGAGAACCGAAGAACAAGTACGACAAGAATGCCGTGGCAGTGGTGTTGGCTGACGACTATGATGAGAATGACCCCGAGGACTTCGACTTTGATTTCATCTTAGGCTACATCCCACGCAATAACAATGCCGCCATCGCTGCTATGCTCGACATGGGTTGGAAAGATATGCTGGAAGCGGAAATCACGGAATTGAAAGACCATGCACCGTATAGCGACAAGTTGCACATCGCCGTCTATATCCGCAGCAAGGAGCCCGTCCTACCTAAAGATGACCGTCTGCATATCATCGATTTTGACGATGAAGACTGGGAAGCCTTTACGGAGGAGCTGTGGCAGAAAGGCTACACCTACCGACGTTGGGGCAAACTCCTGCCTGACGTAACCGACCTTCCGGAAGAGGGTGACATGGTCGTGTTTATCCACACCGAAGATGATAAGAAGGCGCTCTACCTGATGAAGGTCATTGCCGAAGGTGACGAACAAACGCACTTCTTACTCTCTCATGGTGAAAACCCGAACGACTCGGTTGACGACTGCTGTCCCTACGTGCTGACTGTCATCAAAGGCCCAATAACACTCCCATCCGACGAACTCGTTTTCCTTGGCACACAATGGGAAGGACATTGCCGTCCGGACTTCAAACTGGAGAAAGAGGTTTCAGATAAATTGCTAACTTTACTAAGGGAATTATAGCTATGGCAAAGAGCATTAAGATAATCGTGGGCGACATCACCACACTGAAGGTGGATGCCATCGTAAATGCAGCCAACAGGTCTCTGCTTGGCGGTGGTGGGGTTGATGGAGCAATCCATCGTGCAGCCGGGCCGGAACTCTTGAAGGAATGTATGACATTGGGCGGTTGTAAAACCGGGCGGAGTAAGATAACGGACGCATACAATTTGCCATGCAAATATATCATCCACACGGTTGGCCCAGTCTATCATGGTCGGTATCGTTGACCTTGAATGGATCGTAGAGGACGGAACTGTTCTTGTGATATTCAGGCGACCATCTATTGTCACTGACATTGAGAATGTCAGTCCAAATGTCAGTCCAAATATCCCCATAAAAAGTTCATTGAACGAGCGCCAAAGAAAGATTAAAGCTATGATATGCGATGACTACACCATCACAGTAGCAAAAATTGCCAAGACAATAAATGTTACCCCAAGAACCATATATCGTGATTTGAAACAGATGGGTATTCGTTGGGAAGGTCATACTAAAACAGGTCATTGGATACTAAACAAGCAATAGATGTCTTTTAAATCTGGCCTGAAGTGATAATAGCGGATAAATGATACCATCTGAAGCACATGCTGGTACCGCCCGTAGCGCATTGTTGGTACCGTTTGTTGATAATTGACCGCCGAAGGCTTAACATGAAAAAACACAGAGGGAAGCGGCGCCGCCAAGGAGGCGAGAAGCCCTCGACGAGGCTCCATAGCTGTCGGTACAAAAACACCGATATAGAGGTACCAAAACACCGATATTATCAGGTGAACTCCTCTCGCACCACGAGTGAACGGCAATGCTCCGTTTTTTCAAGCCAATTTAAAACTATTGCTGTCCGATAAAAGTTGACAGACGCGACAATATATGGCTCGGCTATCGTTTTCGCGGTGGTCGAGTCTGTTTTTTTGATTTCCAAGCTCACTCTGTCGAAGAGTGAGGGCTCGGGCGGGGCATTGGTTGTAGTGCCGAGGAGGATTTTCCAATCTTTTGAAGCCGTTTCGTCCATTTTGGCATCGTACGGCTGCGGCTGTATGCTAAAATGTTTACTTTTGCCCATGGTCGTTTATTTTGTGTGGATAAAGCAAAGTAACCAAACAGTTTTATTGGACAGCAATCATTCCATATTTCGGATGAACCGTAATAATTTGCCTCTGATAATAACAATTATTTTCTGAATAGGAAACGCGGGCGTGTCAATTATTTTGACACGCCCGCGTGATAATTGATGTATTGTGGGAAAGTGTTATTTTGTGGAAAGCTATGGCTTATTTGCGAATATAAACCTTGCTTACGTTATTTCCTTTCTTGATAATGTAAATTCCGGAGGTGGTGGGCTGCATTATGCGTATGCCTTGGAGGTTGAAGTATTCAGTATCAACACTCGCGTTATCTGTCGAGATATTGTTAATACCCGTTAGGCCTGTATCACCGGAGTTATTGTAAATGCCGTAGTTGCGAACCTTTACGTTATCACCGGTTTGCAAACCTGAACCATTATTGAATATTATGTTGCATTCATCAAGAGCACCTTCTGTTTCTACCACATATTCGTAGTATTTACCATTGAAAGTCATAGCGCTACCCGGCCATGGTCCTGTGATTTGGTGGCATTCGTTGCTGCCATAGATGTAGCAGTTTACATTTGCCCAATTTGAGTTGGAGTTGTCGAAGAAGATATGCCATTCTGTGGTTAGGCTTTCAACTTTTGTAAATTCTACCGAACCGGTTGTTGCGTCTGTTCCGTCGGTTGCATTCCAGCTTACTGTAACCGTTTCACCTACGTTCATGTCAGCACCTATGGTGAATGTAGCGGTATCGGTGAACGGCACTTCTGAGCTGTTGCCTACCTTGTACCAAGCAGAAGTGGCGTTGGCAGATGTAACAGTAACATCTTTGGTGCCTACAAATTTGCCACCTTGTGGTGAAATGCTCACGTATGGTCCGGTTGCACTAATCACATCGTATGGGTCGCGCGACGAGCCGATTTTATATACTCCGCCGTTTACGTAGTTATAGCCGCCTTCGTTGTTGCCGGGCGACTGTTCGTTGCCGTTATTGCTGAATATGATGCTTGCTCCTTCGGGAATTACGCCGGTGCCTGTGTAAGTCCACTTATACATATTATTGCCGAGATACTGTAGCTTTTCGCCCGGCCATGTGCCACCGGTGTAGTTATTTGAAGATTGCCAAATCCATGCAGTAGCATTGTTCCATGATTCATGATAGAGGAATATGGCTTGCTCTCCGGCTTTCAGGGTAGGCTCGGTTGCGATTTCCGGTTCTTCGCGATTACCACTTCCGCCTGTTCCCGGTCTTTTTGTCCACGTTTCGTCGGGCATAGTCTCGTCGGGCCATGCAGCCCAAGGTTGATCTACGGAAACATTATCATACAGGTATTTGCCGTCTTCACCTATCTTGCCCGGCCCTTCAAGTACATATACGCGCATATTTCCCTTTCCGGAACATTCTGCCGTAAGAGTATTGTCTGTCACATGTTTCATATCGCCTGTAACGGCATCCACGTATGTTCCGTTCAGGATATTTGTGAAAGTGGAGTTTCCGGAGATTGTAACAAGTGCGTATGAATCAACATCGCCATCTTTGTAGCGACGCTTGAAAGAAAGATTGCCCGAGCAACCTTCTGTAGAATATTGGCCCTTGCGCAGAGCCGGCACTGCCGCACGTATCTTGTTGAGGCGCTGAATGTGGCGTGCCAAAGGATAAGTTAGCGTTGACGATATGTTTCCTGTAGCATCGCTGTATTCTGCAAAGTCGGTAACATTCACGTTTCCTTCAATATAACCGCCAAAATAAGCACGACCGGTTTCCTTGAGCGCTAAAATAGTACCTTTGTCGATATCTTTTCCTTTTTGGAATTCCACTTCAGAGCCATAAAAAATGCATGGGATACCACGGAAAGTGAACATGAGCGAGAGGTTTTCGGCCCATGTAGCCTGATCCTTATTGAAGCGGTAATTGCTGTCGGGGGCATAGTCGTGCGAATCTACATAAACCACATTGTAGGTGGCGTCGTTGTAAAGATAGTCTTGACTATGCACGCCAAAAGCACCTGAAGCCGAGTTGAAATTCCAGTGCATGGCAAAGTCGATGACGCTCATTCCGGAGAAATCGGAGTGGTCGGGAGTATGGTAATCGTTGCCATTGAGCAGAGCGTTGTTGCTGCGTCGGATGATATCATCTGAATGTCCAAGATCATCTTCTCCTTGGCGGAGTGCTGATTGCCAGTTGGTGTGTCCGCTAACGGTCTCATAGTCATGTGAGCCTTCGGTGGGTGTAGGGATAGCTTCCACATCGTCCCATGAAGCAGGATCATAGTCCCACGGATAGTCGTTTTGCTCCTTCCATGTGTAATAGCAAGGCGAGCAGTTGTAGTTGTTGCCGCGATAAATCACCTCCATCGAGCGAGCGCAAACTTCACCGAACATGAAGAATGGGCTGCCGCCACGTTTTGCCTTTGCTTCTGCCGATTCGGCTGCTTCTTGGAATTGCGGCAAGAAATTGTTGTTGAATGAAATACGCGGAATATGTCCTGCGGTGTCAATGCGGAAGCCATCAACGCCCATCTTGATAAAACGTGAGTAGCAATCCACGATGTAGGAGCTTACTCCGGGATGTTCTGTGTTAAGATCAACGCAGTCGCCTGCTATCTGTCCCCACCAGCGCGACGGGTCGTCCCAGTCGAACCACGCCTTGTGATGCCAATAGTTGTGAATATCATGGTTTTGGAAATCAGTATTCTTCATAAGTGCCAAGCGTGAGCCGTACTGCTCTGCCGGCTTCATGGAGGCATAGTTCTCCGGAAGCATACCGCCTTCACTCTTAGGTACCACTTTCATGCAACTAATGTCTCCAAGGTCGATAGAATAGTCCTTTTCAAACATCTTGCAAAGATTACCTTCACCAAAGTTACCGGTGTGTTGCAGCACAACATCAAGTATAATTTTCATGTCGCGTTTATGCACCTCGTCGATAAGTGATTGGAATGCCACGTCGGCATCGGCATCAGAGTCGGATTTCCCAACGTATCGGTGGTCGATTTTCGAAAAGTCCATAGCATGGTAGCCATGATAGTCAAACCCGGAAGCGTTTTCAACGATAGGCGTAATCCATACGGCAGTAAAACCGAGAGCCTTGATGTAGTCCAACTTGTCGATGAGACCTTTGAAGTCGCCGCGCCATTCAGGGTCGTTCACATTAAGCACTCCGTCCCAGCAGTAGGTGTTGTTTGTCGGGTCGCCATCGTAGAATCGAGTGGTCATGGCAAAATAGATTGTCTCGTCGCGGAAATCCGTACGATTCCCGATAAAAGTCGCAGCATTTGAAATAAGTGCTGATGTGACCAGCAATGCACTTAGTAACAATCGGTAAGCCTTTTTCATGTGTTAAATATGTTTTTTGTTCATGTAATATATAGGTATTTCTTAGGTTTTATATTAATCCTTATTTTCTGCAGCACTTTAGTTTAACTATTTGAACAACAAAAAAGTTCTTGCTTGTGGCAAACGGCAAAGCCGAGCAGCCCATAAATTTTTCATGTTAGATTTTCTACCTATCTTAGTGCTGCAAATCAGAATATGTATTAAATCCAACAGACGTAGCAAAAATAGCAAAAAATTGAGAAACTCTCTCTCTTGATAGGAATATTATTTAATCATATAGCAATATGACTCTAAACTATCTTCCATAATAGGCTCAACCATTAGAGATATTGAGACCATATTACTTAGAAAGAAAAAACGGCAACAAGGATATCCTTATTGCCGCTTATTTTATTGCTTACTGAAAAAATCGATAATAATAGAAAAACAGTAGGCTACAAAAAAACTTCTGTTTAAGCCCGTTTTGTGCACTAATAATTGAGCCGGGTGGGGAGGGTGTTGTCAGCGTTTGAATGTGTCGCCTTTGGGCGAGCGACTTACAATCCAGCGCAAGGCATTGATGATAAGCAGATTTTGTGTGGCATCGCTAAATTCGCGGTCGCCGTGGCCGAAATTGAGGTAAATCATGCGATAGTTGCGGTTGGTCCACACCACCGGCCATTCGCCGTGGCTCACTACGTCTTTTAGTCCAATTGGATAATTTTTTGGCGAAAGAGAGAGCAGCACATCCACATTGTCGCGCTTGTCGGCGGGCTCGTTCCACATATACCATTCGTTCTTGGGAGCCACGAAACTCACGGGTAGGTTCTTGGTTACAGGGTGGTTAGTGAGATTCACATCGAGAAGCGCAGGCTGAGGCGGCCAGTTGTTGCACAAGAAAGTGCCGCATCCGAGAAATTGGTTGAACCAAGGCCATTTGGTGCTCGCATCGTTGTATCCGGCAGCATGAAATCCCATCCAACCGCCACCGTTTTCCATATATTTTTCAAATGCCTCGCGTTCGCTTTTCGAGCTCGGAGCAGTGTTGATGGCTATCACCACATCGTAGTCGGCAAGTTTTTGGTAGTCGTAGCCCGAAAAGTCGGTGGCAACATCGAGAATAAAGCCGTTGCCCACAGTAAGGTCCTTAAAGAAATCTACGGCTTGGTGTCCGAACTCCACATGGGCGGGTTCGGCAGTCTCGCTATAGCAAAGCAAAGCTTTGAAGCGAGGAGCTTTGGCGTAATTGCCCGGATAATCACTGTTTTGAGCCGAAAGAGAGCTCATACCAAGTAGCAAAATCATCGCCACCATGGTGCGAAGGTATTTTAATATTTTCATAACTTATAATCTTAGTTTCGTTTTACAAAATAAGCAAAAAATGGCCTCAAACCAAGCAGCCGAGCCACTTTGTTTGAGACCATCCGTATTATTATCAGAACGTCTTTATCTGAATCTTGGTGATAGTGATGTCACCACCAATAATCAAGGCGGTTTCGGTGCCGGTCATCGTGGCAACCATACCTTCCGACATTTCAAATTCCAAGAAGTCCTCATTGGCAGCGAGAGTTATGTTGTTGGGGCTTTCACCGCCGTCGCGGATAAATGGAGCACCCCACCAACCATCGCAGAGGCAGAACGTCTGAGGAGCCTCGTGGTGAGTGAATGTGAAGCGAATGGTTTGTCCGGCTTCGAGAACCACCTCCGAGAGGTCGAGTTCGGATGCCGGCAGATACCTCCATAGCCTGTTATTTAACTGATTCGCCGTTTTTTATGGTTTTGCAGAGGAATTGCTTTTTTATCATCGCTCCTTGTGTGTTTCGTTTTCTTGAAATAGGAAGCGTATATACATAATTACGCCTCGCACAGTGCCTGATTTTTTGTGTTTTGTTGGCAACAATGTGCGAGGCGCGGTATAATTGTCTTTAATCTTTCCAGGTTATTTCTTCTTTTACTTCAATAGGTATTTTTGCGGTTATGCGGTTGGAGGCTGTACCTATGAGTATTTCGAATTTGCCGGGCTCTATAGTCCATAGTTTGGTGGTGGGGTTGTAGAACGCAAAAGCGCGCCGGTCAAAACTGAGAGTGGCATTTTGCGTCTGCCCGGGGGCTACAGTCACTTTTTGGAATGCTTTGAGTTCTTTAATCGGACGCTCTACGCTGCATTTCGCATCGCTAACGTAGGCTTGCACCACTTCGGCACCTGAGCGGTCGCCGATGTTGGTTACGGCAACAGTCACTTCTATTGTGCCTTGTCCGTTGAATTGGCGTGCCGATGCCACAGGTTTTCCGAGACTGAACTCGGTGTAGCTGAGGCCGTGGCCGAATGCAAAGTTCACTCTATCGGCACGGAGTTTGTCGGTGTAGCGATAGCCTATATTGAGGCCTTCTTTATACACCACATTGCCGTCAACACCAGGATACATCAAACTATCGGCAGCTGCGTGTGGCGCATAATCGGCAAGCGATTTGGCGAAGGTAAACGGCAGTTTTCCCGATGGATTTACGTCGCCGAAAATCACATCGGCTATGGCATTGCCGGCTTCCGAACCTATATACCAGCCCTGTAACACGGCGGGCACTTTGTCGAGCCACGGCATGGCGTAGGCGTTGCCGGTGAGGGCTACTACCACCGTGTTGCTATTGGCTTCTACAAGTGCTTCGATTACTCGATTTTGATTGTAGGGTAGGGCAAAATCTTCGCGGTCGGTGCCTTCGCTGTCTTGATGCTCCGATTTATTGAGTCCGCCAATGAAAATCACCATGTCGGCTTGCTTGGCGGCTTCTACGGCATCGGCTATCAAGCGGTCGGCCGAACGGTTATCGTTGAGGTTCTGACCCGTGGTGACGCCGTTGTATTCGCCGGTAACGTCGCCCACATATCCGCGCTCATAAGCCACCTCAATGCCGCGATTGGCAGCCTTGGCGCGCAATCCGTCGAGAGGCAGAGTCTCGCGTTGAACCTTTAGCGACGATGAGCCACCGCCCACGGTCATCATCTTAATGGCATTTTCGCCCACTACGAGAATTTTGCGAACATCGGGGGCTATGGGCAGCAGTTTTTTATCGTTTTTCAGCAGCACTATGCCTTCGCCTGCTATTCGGCGGGCTGCTGCGTAGTGTTCCGGGCTATTAAGTGAGCCATAAGGGCGATTGCGATTCATCTCGGTGCGCATTATCAAGCGAAGCACTCTGGCGGCCTTGTCGTCGAGGTCTTTCATAGGCAATTTGCCTTCCAAAATAAGTTTTTCGTAAGGCTTTGCGAGGAAATAATCGTCGTAGGCATTGCTTGTGCCCCAGTTTAGACCGTTGGTCCACGATCCGAATTCCATATCGAGGCCGTTTGAAGCCACTTTCATAGTGTTGTGTACGGCACCCCAGTCGCTAATGGCAACACCATCGAAAGCCCAGTCGCCTTTGAGAATATCGAGCAGCAGCACCGAGTTTTCGCAAGCGTGGTCGCCGTTATATTTGTTGTAGCCCGGCATAATGGCCCATGCCTTGCCTTCGGTGATGGCAGCTTTGAAGCCCGGCAAGTATATTTCGTGAAGAGTGCGGTCGTCGACGAGCACATTTATGCGGTCGCGTGCCACCTCCTGATTGTTGAGCGCATAGTGCTTAACACAAGCCGCCACGCCGTTTTGCTGCACACCTTGCACATAAGGCACCACCATAGTGGAGGTGAGCAATGGGTCTTCGCCCATATATTCGAAATTTCTGCCACAGAGCGGCGAACGGTAGATGTTTACGCCGGGGCCCAAGAGCACGTTTTTGTTGCGATAACGAGCTTCTTCGCCTATCGATTTGCCATAGAGCAACGCCATATCGGGATTCCAAGTGGCAGCGAGGCAGGTCAGGGCAGGGAAAGCCACGCACGAGTCGTTGGTGGCGCCTGCTTGATCCCATTCGTCCCAAAGAACATCAGGGCGAATGCCATGAGGGCCGTCGGTGCACCAAATTCCGGGTATCCCCAATCGCGGCACACCGGGGGCGCTGAATTTGCTCTGAGCATGTATGATGGCTATTTTTTCGGCTACAGTCATTCGCGACAAGGCATCTTGCACGCGTTGTTCCACCGACTTGGAGCCGTCGAGATAGGTGGGCACGTTTTGTGCCGTTAAGCATAGGGTGCCAAGAAGCACCCACGCCATGATAATGTTTCGTAGGTTCATAGCAGATATTTATTTATTGAGTTTTATGGCATTAATATATTGGGAGTGACGAAATCCACAGCGAACCGTCGGCACCTCGTTGCATAGTGGTGGCTGAGGTGATGTGGTCGATTTTTTCTTCGCGTTGCACAAGCTGATAATGTTTGAAACGGTAGCCGTCATATCGCTCGAGCCCCGAGTTGGTATACATCCACACAAAACCATCGCCGTCGCCTTCGAGTTCGTAAACCTGACGGCTCGATAATCCGTCGCGCATGGTTATATGTCGTATGCCACCGCCTGAAACACGGAGTGCAAGTGTTATAATCAAGATAAGTAAATAGAGTCTACGCATAAGAAGCTTGTGTAATTTTTTTGATAATTGTAAAATTACGAAAAATGTGCGGGGTGACCAATTCTAATGGCCCCATAATGCATATTTTGACGATTTTTTACCCATTTGACAATAATTCCACCCTATCCAAGCACCTTCAAACAGCACTTTGTGATAACATTTTATTGCTGTCCGATAAAACTTTTTTGAGCCGGGCAGAAAAAATCAGGGCTGGCACCTATTGCAGGAGTCAGCCTTTTTTTGCTTTTGTTACAAAACAAACAACCATGGGCAAAAAACTAATCATTTTTGCCGACAGTGTGTATTTTACACAGAGTTCACGGCTTAATTTGCGGCGAAAGCTGTGAAGCGGTTGATTATCACCTCTCCGAGGCTATGCGCATGGTTATCTGTAACAAGATGATGGTGGCTTTTGTTATAGACGAGTATCACTTTGCAGCATTTCAATCAGTTTGTATATACCGGTGGAAGGGTTTTGGAACTCACATAATTTTTTGGCTCTCGCTACAGCAATATCTGTATTATTGTTCAAGAAGGTCTTTTGAGTTTCGGTGAAAGGTGACTTCGAATAATTCTTCCAAACAGGAGCACTTTTCTTTAATTCTTTGATAAGTGCATCTGTTTCAATGGAAACTTTTTGATCTTTTGCATGTAGCAATAACCAAATTTCAAAACAAGGATTACTCAGCAGCATTCCCGCTTTGCACTTCTTCAATTTTTCATTAATGGCTTGCACATCCATATCATACATCAAGAATGCGTTAACCTTGTCCCATTGTGATATTTTAAGTTCCTTTGTGCGTTTATCAACCAACGAGTGGGTAATCTGTGTTCCTTCTATGTGAGAAACAATTCGGATAGGTGACTTATACCACGATTTTAAAAGATTTAGATACCTAACCTCAGTTTCGCCCTCGCAAATAACAAGGACGATTTTTCGCATTCGTAGGGAAGGAGTCGGTTCTCTTTTGCTTGCCATAATTAGTCTTCCAATAATTGTTTGATACTTTGTGCCGAAGAGTCAACATATGGAACAGCATCAAAGCGTCCCTGTATATACCCCTTTTCGGCATCCATATTCTCGCGAAAGTCCTTGAAATCATATAATGAATAGACCTCCGTAGTCCCATTTCCCGATTTGTTGACAAATACGATTTGGTCACGTCTCAGTCTCTTGACATCAATAAGGTTTGTGTTATGTGATGTGAATAATAACTGACTACTCTCTGAGGCATGAATTAAGTCGAGAATGAAATCGGCCAAACGAGTGTGTAGACCCATATCAAACTCGTCCATCATTATGTTCTTCTTGTTTTTCACCACATCCAATAATCGTATCAATATCTGAAACAACTTTCTTGTGCCATTAGATTCCTCCATATCCATGTCGAACATAATATCTTTTTGGTTGCGATGAATTGTTTTGAATCGGAGCACATCTACCAATTTATATGATAATTCCGTCTGTCCCGGAACAACTATTGGTGCCGGTATTTGTTCCTTCCTTACCTCAATATCTGTGATATCCGTATCACATATTTCAAGAGCTTTGAGTATTACTTTCTTGTAAGCATTGAAACTATCCAAAGCCGACATATCATTCACATTTACAAGTCCGAGCAAGAATTGATTCCTAAAATAGCTATAAATCTTTTGCGCAATTCCTCGATTCATCGAACTGGCACGGCTCAGAAATAGATTCTTCTTGCTGGTATTTAATGCTACATCCGAAGGCTTTGTCATCACACCTGTACCAAAACTATACTTTCCTTCAGCATCTCGGACAAATATCTTTGCTCGTCTGCCTACGGGATAATGATACAAACTTTCACTTATGATGCGTTCTCGGGTTAGTTCAAAAGCGTATTCGTACTCTACATCTTCACAAACGAAATCAATAAGAAATCTGCTGGGCTTATTTTGCCAACCATCAAATTTGAATGGTTCAAAGTTGAATGTCACTCCTTCGTTATTCAGGTGAGAGTCCAAAATCATTCTACAGCAAAATGTGATAGCTTTCAAAATGTTCGATTTTCCCGATGCATTAGGACCAAATAATCCTATGGCTTTTAGTATCGGCACACCTTTCCATTCCATCACATTAAGACTCAACTCTCTTGCAAGGGTTGTATTGATGTTTGCTGCTCTGAAATCAATTCTCACTCTATCTCGGATGGAGAAAAAATTTTCAAATTCGATTTTAAGTATCATTTCAATGTTTATTATGTAGATTTCCTACAAAAATAACGATTAAATATGAATTTGCAAAGGATTTGTCAAAAAATACGATTTTAGGTCATCGACAAGAAATATTGTATTTGCCGAAATGCAGGAAATATGTAGCTGATTTATGTTGTGACCGGTTGCCGATTGCCTCCGGGTGGGGTGATAATCGTAAATCAGCCTCGGCGAGGGCTTTTTGGGGGGGCTCGCCGAGGCTGTGTGTGGTGGGTATTTCTATTCTTTAATTCTCGTGGCGGTGTGCTGAGATTAGAATTTCACTTTTAAATCTTTGATGTTAGATACCAGCGGGAATACGCCTACTGAGTCGTTCATATTCAAATCTTTGGGTGTGGGTGGCACAAATTCGGCATCCGTTCCTTTGAGTGTGGCTCCTTTGGAGTTGAGGGTGACGATGGCATATAGGGGTTCGGTATAGGTCATCGAGTACTTCAAGATGCCGCCGAAACGGTCGTTTATCTCCTTGGAATAGCGTTTTTCGGTTTGGGTGGGTTCGCCAATCCAAACATAAGAGGCGCTATTGATTTGCACATAGGTTATGCCGTTGATTTCTTTGCTATAGTTGCTGTGGTTGTGTCCGCCGAATGCCATTACCACTTTCTTAAAGCCTGCTCGTTGGTTTTCGGCTTCAAGGATTTTGCGTACTTCGGCACCGTTGTTGAGAGCCTCTTCGATGCTTTGGTGCGAGAATAGTATGCACCGTTTGTTAGTGGCAGCCAGGTCTTTTTTCAGCCAATCCATCTGTTCGGGGTCGATATGGGCTCTTTTCTTGGCATCTACGTAATAGTTGGCGCGAGCGTAATGAGTGTACTTTTTGCCGTCGAAGAGGTTGTTGCCGTCCAAAACGATGAAGTGGAAATCGCCTTGGTCGAATGAATAATAACGTGCGGGCATATTCATGCCTTGGGTGTATTCTTCGAAGGTGTAACGGTCCATATCGTGATTGCCTATTACGTGATATTTACTGCCGGGGAAACTGTTCCAGAGGTCGCGGTACACTTGGCTGGCGCTATCGAGGCGGCAGAAGTCGCCCAACTCGATGATGAAATCCACCTTTTCGTCGTTGGCTGCTTTGATAAATGTTGCAACACGATGTTCGCCATCGGGTATGTCGGGCGCGTGGAAGTCGGATGCAATGGCAAATCTTACGGGTTTTTCTTTGGTTGTTCGGCAAGCACTGAATCCTGCCATCATCACCAGACTTGCACAGGCAAGAACGGTGAATTTGAAGATTTTTCTTTTCATATATTTATTGATTATTTGTTATTATCATTGTTATTTAGAAGTGTGAAAGAGGTACACATTTCCACCGAAGTCGGTGGCAACAAGAGCGTTGCCCGATGCGGCTACGCTACCTAAAGCAGGAGCGCCGGTGGCATGTTTCCATTTTATTTGTCCTTGACGTTTGTCGATACCATAGATGCAACCATCGGAGGCTGCTACCCAAACCAAATTTCCGGCAAGTATGGGACTTGTTTCGATGGTTGCCGATACGGGGCGAGTGTAGGGTGCCGTGTAGATAAGGGCATCGCCAACCTCGCAATTCCAGAGTTCTACGAGGGTTTGGTTGTCGAGGGCTACCAATCCGCGTTGGGCTGTGCCGAAAATGATTTCACGGTCGGTGAGCAAGGGGGTAGAGGTAACGTCGACGCTATATTCCAAGTCCTTGCGTACGATAGTGCGACCGGTTTGTGCATCTAAGATGAAGAATGCCTTTTCCGAAATGATGTAAATCAGATTGCCGTGAATGGCAGCAGAGGCGCCACGGTTGCGCAAGCCGCTGTCGCTGCGTGTCCACAGCAGTTTGCCGTTGCGAGCGTCGTTGGCATAGAGTGCGCTCCATTGCACCGACCCGATTACTACATCGTCGTTAGCCGAAAGGGTGGATGTGGTGCCTTCGCGTCGGTTCCAGGCATCGTTTCTCCACAGGAGTTTGCCGCTGGCTGCGTCGAAAGCCGAAAGTGCTTTACCTGAGCCGGCATATACGATTCGGTCGGTGGCGGTCAGTCCCTCAATCAGTCCCGGCGGAGTGCTGATGGGTAATTTTGCTTCCCATTGCAAGGCGCCGGTTTCGGTATTCAAGGCATAGAGGTGCCCTAATATGTCTTGGGCAAATACTTTACCGTCAGCGATGGCGATAGAGTTCTTCACCGAGGCGCTTACGGGGTATTTCCAAATTATTTTGCCCGTCAGTGCGTCAAGTGCATATACATGGGCTTGTCCTTTGGCATCTTCATCCACCGAAGCCACATAGATTTTTCCTTGGTGAATGAGTGGAGAGGTCATATACAAGTTGGCACCCACATTGGTTACCCATCCCAAGGTGAGGGTAGAGTCGAGTTTGGCAGTAGATACGCCGCCGGTGTGACTTGCGTTGCCCAACAGGTTGTCCCAATCGGCATCCAAATTGATGGCTGGCTCGTGAGGCATATAGGTAAATGTGCGTGTAGCGGTAGCTGTTTCGCCGTTTTTCTGCAGCGAAGTTACTTCCAAGGTCAGCTCTTTGCCTATAAGTTTGTCGGTAAGCGGCATTTCGGCAGTCCAAGTCCAGTCGGTTTTCTGCTCCAAAGCCTTGTTTTTCCATAGTGTGCGGTTTCCATCCTTGCAAGTATAGGTTACTTGTTGTATGGGTGATATTGAAGAGTAGGCGTTCACCATAAGGGTGGTGGTAGCCGACAATTCGGTGGGAGAGCTAATGCACAAGTGACGATTGAGATAGCAGTAGCGGAGTTGTGAGGAGAAGTCGCCGTTGCGGTCCACCTTTATCACGCGATATCCACCTTTAGAGTGGTCGATGCCACCTTTGTCGGTCGAAGAGGTGCAGATGGTCCACACATTGCCTTGCTTTTGTTTGAGATTGATGTGCCAGTGCCCGTAAATCCAGGCTTTCAGGTTGTAGGCATCCAAATTGATGCTTTCGGTGTCACCTTTGTAGATAAAGCGGTCGCCTGATGTGAGTATGTTGTGATTGAAGATATACACCGGTGTGCCTTCTTTTATCTGAGCCAAGTCGTTTTTCATCCATCGCGCCACTTCGTCGCAAGTATATCCCGGGCGGTAGTCGCCGCCGGGCATAGGGGTAACAATGTAGTGTACGCCGGCAACATCGAATGAATAGTATACGGGTCCGTAGTATTTCTCAAACACCTCTTCGCCGTATTTCCCTTTCACCAAGTCGTGATTGCCAATGCAGTAGAACACAGGTACGCCCATATTATCGGTATTCATCAATCCTATGTGAGCTTTCATGCCTTTTTCGTAGCAGATGTCACCGGTGTGGATGATGAAAGCAGCCTTTTCGGTTTTGGCATAGGCGCGCAAGTCGGCTACCCAGCGTTCGTTATTCTCAGTGTTGAATATTTCGCTATCGGTTACTTGTAGAAATTGGTGCGACCCATCGTTGGCTATGCCGGCATTGTATGGAATCAGTGCGAAGTCATAGCTTTCGGTCGCGGGTTTTACGGGCAAGTAATGCTTGTTTTTGGTAAGGTATCCCGAGGGTGTGGTGATGAAGATAAACCGTTCGCCGGGATGTCCGGGCAATGTAAATCGGCCGTTTTTGTCACTTTTCACCACATTGAGTCCGTCGGACACGCTTACGTTTTTCAATGCTTTTTCGCCCGCATCGAACACTCCGTTTTGATTGCGGTCTACAAATATGCGTCCGGAATGTTGACCCAATGTCGGAAGGGCCATAGTAAGCAGTATTAGGAACAATATGCCTGTTCTTTTCATATCATTTAATTGTTAATTGTAGGATTTGAATTTCTTTTTTGCATTTCGTTAAAGTTTGCTGTTTTGCGAGCCGGTTCTTATTGGTTCAATAGTTGTTCGATGGCTGCATTGCCGGCAGTGTTTTCCTTTTTGTCGCTATCCTTAGCCGGGGAGAGCCATTTGGTAAGGTCGAAGCAATTTGGAGTGCTCAAGTGCTCCAAGCTGCCAGCCGATTGGCCATCTACATATACTGATGTTTCCCAGTGGCATCTTTCCAAGTGAAGGATTATGTCCTTATTGCTCCACGATTGAGGAATAAGGACTTCCCGTTGATACCAAGCCGGACCGCAGTATTCAAATTTGCGAGTCAGACGGTCGACATAGCGAGCAGTGGTGGGCATACCTTTTCCGGCTTCGTCCATGCTGCCCGGCAGCTGAATCGATTCGGTGAGTTTGGCAAGATAGAGTTCCGAACCGGGTGTTTTGCCGAATCCCATCGGGTCGGTTTGGAAGCGCCATGTCCCTGCCAAGTTGATCTCCTCATGGGCAGACATCCATTGGGCGCAACATAGCAAAATAACTAATAGTATTTTTAGTTTCCTCATGTTATTTTAGGTGTTTCTCTTGAAAAACAGTTTATGTTTTATGGTGTGTATAGTATAGTTATTCTTTGGCAAAGTAAGCTTCTTTTTTGCAATTGGGGAATAGAAAAAATGGTTATTTTAATGGATAATTTGCCGATATTGCTGAGAAAAGGGTGGGTAAGAGCATAACGTAAGATAATCAGCTTTTTAGTCTCACCAGAGAGCCTTATATGTCAAAGCCCCGACTTGAAAAAGTCGGGGCTTTGTGTTAGAGTTGTTTCTGTGGTTGCAAACCCGAGGCGGCGCTCGGTTATCAACAGCCACCCACTATCAAAGGGGAGTGCAAATCGGCTTGTTATGGCATAGCCACGCTGTGCTTAACCGGAGTCAGTGTGAAAGTGAAGCTGTAGTCGCCATAGGGGAGCATATATTTTTCCAAAGGAAGAGTTCCCCAGCTGGTAATGCAGCCCAAACCCATTTGCACCTTGTCGATGCACAGGTTGGTAAGGTCGGCAGGTTGGATTTCGGGTGAATGACGTTGGTCTTTCTGAAGTCCTTCGTCGAGCGATTCCTGAGTGTAGTGGAGGGCAGAACCTGAGAATGGCGCTTCAGCCACTACAAGCCATCCGTTGCCGGCGGCATTCAGTTGTTTCCACCAGCGGATATCGGTCTTGTTGCCGGTTTCTTGCGGACGGATGTAGGAGTAGAACTGTTCGTCTACACTTTGGCGATAGATGCCCAAGTCGGTGCTGTTGTTGCGGTCGATGTAGTTTTCTATCGGTCCGCGGCCATAGTATTCTATGGTATCGAAGCTCTTAGGCATAGCCATCTGCATACCGAAACGGAACATGTGCGATACTTCGGCATTTGGGTCGGCCTTCAGTTGTTGGGTAACCTGTATAGCACCCTGGTTGTTGATTCGGTAGGTAAGTTCCAATTGAGCCGACACTTTCTTGAGTTCGTATGTGGCATGTACCACCACCATACCGTCTTCGGTGTCTTTTTTCAGCGACTTGAGCGAGAGTCCCGGCTCTTTCCAAGCCTCATAGCGACGTTGCAGACCTGCACCCATATCGTTGTCGGTGGGTGCGCGCCAGAAGTTTGGTGTCAAGGCGGCTCCTTCCTGCAAGAAGTCGAGTCCGTTCACTTGGTATTTGCTAAGCAAACCTGTGCGGCGGTTAAATTCCACTACGAAATTTTCGCCTTTTACAATCACAAAGCGGCGTTGGTTGTCGATGATTTCAGGCTCCACCACAGCTTGGTTGTTAACCGGTACATTCTTCAGTTCAGGCTTCAAAGCTTGGTAGGGTTGCAATGTCAATTGGTTTTTTGCCACGATGTGACCTGCCGACAGCAATCCTTCGCGATTCTTCAAGCGATAAGATACGTTAAGCAACCATTCGCCATCGTTGTCGATGCTTCCCCAGTCTAATTTCATTCGTACCTTTTGCTGTGGAGCTACCGAGAGGTTTTCCACTCTTCCGGTGCGTTCTACGCGTCCGTTCTTAACCAATGCCCATTCCAAGGCATAAGCCGAGAGGTCGCGGAAGAAGTTCTCATTGTACACTTCCACGATACCGTTTTTCAGGTCGACGGGCGATGTCCAGATGTTTTGGTAGTAATATCCCACCTCGTGCATGTGAGGGTTAGGGTTGCGGTCGGGGCTAACCAATCCGTTGTCGCAGAAGTTGTTGTCGGAGGCATCGAAGCGGTTGAAGTCACCACCGTAGGCATATATTTCCACGCCACCTTCACCTTTCCAGCGGCACGACTGGTCGACGAAGTCCCAGATGAAGCCACCTTGCAGATTGGGGTATTTGCGAATAATGTCCCAATATTCTTTAAATCCGCCTTGCGAGTTGCCCATAGCGTGAGCATATTCGCACTGTATGAGCGGTTTGGTGGTGTCGGTGCGTCGGCCATAGTTTTCCATGCCGTTGTAGTCGCAGTACATAGGGCAATATATGTCGGTGGCACCTTTTTCGCCGGCTTGTTCAAATTGGCATGCACGACTCGGGTCTTCCTGTTTAATCCACTTGTAGCACTCTTCGAAGTTTGGACCGTAGCCGGCTTCATTACCGAGCGACCAGAATATGATGCTCGGGTGGTTGAACCCGCGCTGCACGTTGCGCTGATTGCGCTCGAGGTGAGCCTTGAGGAAGTCAGGGTTCTTGGCGAGAGTCTTGTCGCCGTAGCCCATACCGTGCGATTCGATGTTGGCTTCGGCTACTACATATATACCGTAGCGGTCGCAGAGGTCATACCACAAGTTGTCGTCGGGGTAGTGGCAAGTGCGAACGGCATTCAGGTTGTATTCCTTCATAATTCTGATGTCCTGCAGCATTCGTTCGGGCGAAACCACATAGCCACCGTCGGGATCCAATTCGTGACGGTCGGCACCCTTGAAAAGAACCGCTTTTCCGTTCACTAAAATCTGGCTGTTCTTCAGTTCGATTTTGCGGAATCCCACAGCCACGGGTATTACCTCCTCGCTGCCTGCCATACTTGCTTTCAGAGTATATAAATATGGCGTTTCAGCCGACCATTTGTGTGGGTTTTCTACATCCAGTTTCGCTGTGCCGGAGTTTTTTGCAGTGGTTTCAGCCACGGTTTTTCCTTGAGCGTCAACCAAAGTCAGTTGTACGGGAGCCTGACCTTTCAGTTTCAGTTCCACGGTAAGGCTGCCGTTTCGGTATTCGGCATCCAAGTCGGGAGTAACGCGGATGTCCTCGATGCGTTTTTTACTGCGGGCATAGAGGTAGCAGTCGCGACCCACACCGCAGTAGCGGAAGAAGTCCTGGTCCTCGAGATATGTGCCATCGCACCAGCGGAACACTTGGAAGGCGATGAGGTTCTTCTGTCCCGGTTTCAGGTAGGGAGTCAGGTCGAATTCCGCTTCAAGTTTGCTGTCTTCGCTATATCCCACAAAGCGACCGTTAACCCATAGATACAAGTTTGATGTAACCGAGCCGAAGTGGGCTATGATTTCCTTGCCTTTCCACTGAGCCGGCACCACTATTTCGCGACGGTAAGAGCCCACATGGTTGTTTTCGACAGGCACTTGAGGCGGGTTGTTGGTAAATTGATTGCGCCAAGCATAACCAACATTAACGTAAATTGGGTCGCCGTAGCCGTTAAGTTCCCATACGGCAGGCACTTGCAAGTTGTCCCAACCCTTGTCGTTGAACGAAGTTTTCCAGAAGTCGGTAGGGCGAGAATCGGCATCTTTAACCCAGTTGAATTTCCAGGTGCCGTTGAGCGACATAAACAATGCCGATTGCTCCTTGTTGCCTTTCGAAGCAGCCTCATCGTTTTCGTATGCAAAGTAATGAGTGTGCATAGGCAGTCGGTTTACGGCGTTGATGTCGGGATTCTGCCATTCTTGGAAAGTCTGTGCACCTGCGGCCAACGCCAGAGTGGTGAACAGACCGGTGATTAATGTCTTTTTCATGCAATGAAAGTTATTTATGATTTAGAAATTTCTTATGTATGTAAAAATTATTTATGCAAAAGTAAAGCGTTTTTTTTAGTTCCAAGTTGGAGAATATTGGCATTTTAATGTACTATTTGCTGAAATTACCATTGTGTTGTATGGCTCAACGGTCAGTTTCGGTCATTATCCCTTAACTTGTTTCCTGTATTCTGTAGGCGACATGCCCATGATTTTGTTGAACAGGCGCGAGAAGTAGTAGCAGTCCTCAACACCTATTTTGAAGCATACTTGGTTGATTTTGATGTCGGTGCAGTCGAGCAGATAGCAAGCGTGTTGTATTTTCAGCTGATTGAAGTAGGTAATCGGCGAAAAACCGGTCCGCTCCTTGAAGAGGGTGGAGAAGTGAGATATGGAATAACCAGTATGTTTTGCCAATTCGTCGATTGTCAGTTTCTTATTCAAGTTTTCCTTCATAAAGTGAATGGCTTCGTCTACGGGGTTGCCGGTAGATTCTTTTTGGATGGCGCTTCGGTATTCTTTCAGGTAGCAGATGGTGCCCAGAAAATAGTGAAAAGCCGAGCATGCATAAAGCAGATTACCCTTGCTGTAGCCCAATTCGAGAGCATGATATATTTCTTCAAACAAGTGAATACGGCCGTTGATACGCGAGTAGATGCTTGGATTGATGTCCATAGGAGAGTGGAGACAAGCAGCATAGGCTTCGGCAAGACTGCCTTTGAAATGTATCCAATAGATGCTCCAAGGGTCGTTTTCGTCGGCGCCGTAGGCATGCGGTGTGTTGGCGGGAAGCACAAAGCATTGGTTGCTGCCAATAGTTTGTGGCTCCTGATCGGGCAATCGGAACCAACCTTTTCCCTCCACGCAATTGATGAACACGAATTGGTTGATAGGCGTTTCGCGTTGGCGGTAGTGGTGTTTGGCTCGAGGATAATAGCCTATATCGGTGATGTGAAGTGCATTGTAGAGCTGATTTGTTTCCATATCTTTAATAATGTAGGGAGGGAGCACCAAGGCTCTTTCGCCCATAAAGCCGTCTTTCAGTTTTATCATTATGGTGTAAATTATCAAATTTCTTACAATGCAAATTTGCAGTATTTTTTCAAATTGCGAAGTGGAGAATATCGACATTTGATGGACTATTTTACAAAAAAATGCAGTGAACTACATACTTGTGAATACGAGATGTTTTTTTCGATGAAGATAGATGTCACAACTTTTTTGAGCCGGGCAGAAAAAATCAGGGCTGGCACCTATTGCAGGAGTCAGCCCTTTTGGGTTACTTTGCTTTTACCACAAACCAAAACAACCATGGGCAAAAGTAATCATTTTAGCTAACAGGCGCAGCCGTAAGATGCCAAAATGGACGAAACGGCTTCAAAAGATTGGAAAATCCTCCTCGGCAAGGCATCCGATGCCCCGCCGAGCCCTCACTCTTCGACAGAGGAGCTTGGAAATCAAAAAATATCAGACTCGACCACCGCGAAAACGATAGCCGAAGCATATATTGTCGCGTCGGTTAACTTTTATCGGACAGCAGTAATAAAATATATGAATTCCGATGCATTTGCTCCTTCTGCCACCTTGAATTGGAACGAAATAAACCGTTTGGTGCAAGAAGACAGCAAGTGATGTGCTGAGAAATGATAGAAAACAGCCCGAAACCTCGTAATTGGCGTTTCGGGCTGTTTGTTTTATGTTCAATTTTAGTGTTTGCAGAGCTAATCGGCAGTTGTTGCTGTAAAATCACGTTTTTGTATTGAATTATCAAAGGTTTGCAAGGCAATAGCTCTCGGTGTGCCGGGTGGGGTTACAAGCGGCCTTGGTCGCCGAGGTAGCTGTCCTTAAAGCCGAGGAAGTAGAGCACGCCATCGAGGCCTATGGTGTTGATGCTTTGCTTGGCGTTAGCCACCACGCGAGGCTTGGCGTGGAATGCAATGCCGAGTCCGGCTTCGCCGAGCATCTGCAAGTCGTTGGCACCGTCGCCCACGGCTATGGTCTGTGCGAGGTTCACTTTCTCCACTTGTGCTATGAGTTTCAGAAGTTCGGCTTTGCGGTTGCCGTCGACTATCTCGCCGAGGTAGCGACCGGTGAGTCGGCCGTCTTCATCTATTTCGAGTTCGTTGGCATAAACGTAGTCGATGCCGTATTTACGCTGCAAGAATTCGCCAAAGTAGGTGAAACCACCGCTAAGGATGGCAATCTTATAGCCGCAGCGTTTGAGCACCGACATCAAGCGGTCAACGCCCTCGGTGATGGGCATATTTTGTGCAATATCTTCCATAACACTTGCGTCGAGGCCTTTGAGGAGTGCTACTCGACGCTTGAAGCTTTCTTTGAAGTCGATTTCGCCACGCATGGCGCTTTCGGTGATGGCTTTTACTTCGGCACCCACGCCGGCGCGCTCAGCGAGCTCGTCGATACATTCGGTCTGAATGAGTGTAGAGTCCATATCGAAGCAGATGAGACGGCGCATGCGTCGGTACATATCGTCTTTTTGGAAAGAGAAGTCGATTTCCATCTCCGAAGATATGTGCATGAGTTGTTCTTGCATAGCCTTGCGGTCGTTAGGCGTGCCGCGGAGTGAGAACTGTATGCAGGCTCGCACATTGCGCAGCGGGTGCATTATGCTCATGCGTCCCGATAGGCGCAGTATAGAGTCGATGTTAAGTCCTTGTTCGGCAATTACCTTGGTGGCGGCTTCGATTTGTTTTGCCGAGAGGGTGCGACCTATCACTGTGAGGATGTAGCGGTTTTTGCCTTGGCGGTTTACCCAATTTTCGTATTCATCGTCGGTGACGGGAGAGAAGCCTATGTTTACGCCCAGTTCTGTGGCTTTGAACAGCAACTCTTTCATCACCTGACCTGAATTTAGCTCATCGATGCGAATGAGTATGCCGAGTGATAGAGTGGAATGGATGTCAGCTTGGCCGATATCAAGAATTTTGGCATCGCGACTAGCCAGTATTTCCATCACCGATGCGGTAAGTCCGGGCCTATCTTTGCCGGTGATTTCTATCAATATTTGTTCTTCTTTGCGAGTGTTTTCGTTCATTGTGAAAATTGTTGTTTTAGTAACAACAAATTTAGAGTTTTTTGGCATAATGAGCAAATATCGGTGGAAATAACTTGCAAATGATTAGTGGAATGATGAGGAAAAAATTTCCATTTTGTGCAGTTTGGGGTGTCAAAAACTTTCCATTTTGTGCAGTTTAGGATGCCTAAAATTTTCCATTTTGTGCAGTTTGAAGGTGAAAAATATTGTCATTATGCCGTTTCTTATGCTAAAAACTACCGCCGAAGATTCGTTATTTTGAAAAAAATCGTTTATTTTTGCGAAACAATAATAATGATTAAAGACTATGGAAAAACAGTATGAAATATCGGCAGAAGTGATGGATAGAATCGAGTCTATCTGCGCGATAGGTAATACAAAGGAAGAGAAAGAGTGCATAAAAAGGTATTTGCTTGAGATAATCACCGATGTGCGTAGTGTAGTAGATTTCGATTACCACGATATTTACACCACATTTTGGGGCGGAGGCAAGGTTACGGCGTTCGAAGTGGCTGCGTCGGCCGATGATGAGCTTCGCATGCATCACCTTGTGGAGCAAATTAGGCAGAAATGTGCGCAAATCGCTCCGTTCTCCAAGATGATTCTCTACTTGATGTGCTGCGATAAGTGTATGCTGAAAATGGATGAGGTGAACGAGTTGAACGACTGGTTCTCCACATTAGATAATAATCTCGATATCCGATGGGGTTTTAGCAAGAACTGCGAGGATAATTTGCAAGCCATAGTGCTGGTGCAAAAATAACAAAAGCGGAATGGCGATAATAAGCGCCATTCCGCTCGGCATTTTACATATAATGCAGTGTATATTTGTCGCGATTGCCATCGTAGAAGGCATCGAGCACTTCGTGGAATATGTCGTTGGGCGAGGCGGCGTCGAAGAGCGTCATGCATGAGCGAACTTTCATGGCGTCGATGCCTCCGAGAATCGACACTGCGTCCTTGCCGCGATGCTGAAGCAGTGCTGCGGTGATTTCTCGCAATCGCTCGCCAAGGATAGGGTGGCTGAGATATGCCTTTGCCTCATTGAGGCTGCTGATGCCATAGAACTTGGCATTGGCGCTGCGGCCAAGTATTGCCAACTGTGGAAAGATAAACCATATCCAGTGCGAACGCTTATGCCCCTCGATGATTTCTTGCAAGGCAATAGGGTAGTATAGCTGCTGCGCTTCGATGAAACGTTCGGGGTGGAAACTATCATTGGCATTAGAGGGTATGTTGTCAACAAACTCTTTGGGTAGAATCACGTTTTCCACATCTATTGCGTCAGCAAAGAGCGGTGCAATCTCCGCATCGCGAAATCCGGCAATGCCGCATCCTATTCGGGTGACCAGAAAGGTGAGCTCGCTGTGCTCTTTGGCAAAGCTGATAAACTCGTCGACATACGGTTTGATGGTCTCCACGCCGCCTTGCATGGTGGGAATGGCGTATGTACGGCCGTGCAAACCTACGCCTTCGCCCCATTCGGCGCCAAACTGCCGGAAAGCCAATCGGGCAGCACCGCCGCCATGTGCGCCTGCCAAATTGCTGCCAAACACAAATATCTCATTCTCTCTCAATTCCGAAATCATTTCGGGAGTGTATCGTCTGTTGTACATATATTATTTTTTTTGCTTAGGTGGTTAATGGTCTGTATTTCTCAAGTTTCAAATAGCATCTTTATTGCATATAGGGGAAGTATGAGAACATGTCTGATAGCATTTGCGTCTTCTGTATCGACGTAATCAAACTCGCCAAAGTTCTCAATGGAGATTCTTATTGCATTCGTTAAGTGCTTATCATGCATAAGCATCCACAGACTTTTCATTCCGCCTTGAGTGCCCGACTTTACCTCAATAGGTATGATTGAAGATTTTTGAGCAATGAGATAGTCTACTTCGGCAATGCTTTTACCTGTCTTTTCCCAAAAATATGACTTTTGATGCTGTATCGGTTCTTTGTATCGCAACATCTCAAGTCCGGCTATCATTTCGGTTATGTTACCTTTGTTGACTAAGTCTTGCGGGCTACCTGTTAGAATCAACTCTATTAGTTCATCTGACGACGAACCATCGAGTTGCAATATGGCAAGCAACAATCCTGTGTCGAGAAACAGATATTTTATGCGGTGCTCGTTGGTTTCGGCATCAAGAGGCAAACCGTTGCTCGATGTAGCTACAACGGGATAAATGATTCCGGCCAATTCAAGCATCCGCAGAGCGTCTTTTATTTGTACACTGCGGTAGTCCCTTGATATTGTAGAATACATCACCACGCTACCTATTTGATGGCAGATGCCTCGCATAGTGGTTCGAAGCAATTCGGCATTGACTCTTTTCTTATATTTGTTGAAGTCTTCTTCGTAGGAGAGAATTATGTCTTGGTGCACGCGATGACATTTATGGAAGTCATGCGTCTTGACCCAAACAGACACAGCTTCTGGCATTCCACCTACCAAAATGTATATTCTAAAGAGGTCGACCAGTTTGTCGTGAAACGGAGCATCGAGCGGATGAGCTGCAGATGCTAAATTTCGCATTTCCAATAGTCCCTGATTGCCTGTGGCTATGGCAAACTCATCGAATGACATAGGATACATAAATAACGAACGTATTCGTCCAACTCCATATGTGGGCAGCTCCTCAAGCGTAAACTCAAGAAGCGATCCGGCTGCTATTACATGGAGTTCGGGATAGTCCTCCTTGAAGAATCGCAAGGCCATGATGGCTTCAGGACATTCCTGAACCTCATCAAGAAACAATAGTGTCTCCCCTGCAACTATTGGGACATCGATGTATTTCGCTATTTTGCTTGCAATTTCATGCACTTTTATATCGCCTTCGAAGAATGTTTTTGCACCCTTCTCCTTTTCGAAGTTTACCTCGGCATAATACTTGAAACTTTTGCCCAAATGCCTTACAGCAGATGACTTACCCACTTGCCTGGCTCCTCGCAATAGCAGAGGCTTGCGAGATTCATCCTCTTTCCATTCTTGCAGATGTTTATCTATATTTCTCGGTATGTACTTCATATTTGTGCTTAATTTGCTGATAGTTAGTGTGCAAATATAATTATTTTGCTAAATTCCGACAAATAATTCGATGAATTTTGCTAATTTCCGAGAAATAATTCGCCGATTTTTGCTAATTTCCGACAAATAATTTGCGGCAAATGCCGGCGAGGGCGTTATTTCCGGCAAAAAATGCCGTCGGGCGAGGTGGTGTAGTTCTCCACCAGCTTGCGGCAACCGGCTTCGATGTGCTGCGCCACGCGGCGATATACGGCTTCGGTCTGATAGTGCGGATCCTCCACATTTCCGCCCTCGGCGAAGGCTATGCGATTGAAAAGCACTATTCTATCCCAACGGCTATAGTCTAATACGCGCGTTATGGCATCGCGATGGCGCTCGTCGAATACTATTATTACGTCAGCCTCCATCAGCCTCTCGCGAGTCATAGGCGTGGTGATGCCTGTCATTTCGTAACCCATTTCGCGAGCTACAGCCACCATATCGGCATCGCGCGGATTCTCGCCCCAATCGAGCGTGCCCAATGAGTAAACCCTCACATCGGCTATCCCCGCATCGGCAAACAAGCGGCGTGTGACACATTCGGCAAACGGCGACCGGCACGCATTGCCCGTGCATACAAAACATATCTTATAATCCTTATTCATACCA
>SFTJ01000109.1 GCA_004563195.1 bacterium | reverse complement strand
ATTCTAACCGGTTTCCAGTCTGTATCAATTTTATAGCCCAGATTCAAAAGCACATTTAACAATTTTTCCGTATGTTGAGCATCAAAATTTATATCTATAGTTTGCCTATCGTCATTGATAGGGATTCTTCTGTGTATTTTCCGGATGCATACAGACTATTAAAAGTCGCCCCATGAACCGTTTGTGCTGAAACGATATGGTTGTCAACGTGCGTATCAAAGCAACGGTTCACAGGAACGACAATATTGCGGCGCTGACTGGAATCTATTACTTCATTTGCGTCAAAGATATTTCCGTACTGTAAATATAGCGCATGACCATTATTTGCAGAAAGAACCTTAAAACGATTTTTACGAGTCATATAAATCGAAACGGCAACAAAGAAAAGGCACCAGATTCCTACGAGAATAGCCGCACTAATGAGACCCCGTATCCATATAGACATCTTATCCGATAGTATTTCATCAAGAGGAACCAGCGTCCCGATAAACCCCAAGAACGCATAAAATCCTCCAGTAATGGTAGAAGCGATTTTTGCAATATATTCTTTGTTAATCCAAGCGTATCTCACTTTACATCACCACCTACTGTAGTGTATTCTTTACTTGCTGGCGGCGAACAGCATTTTATGCTGTTTGCGGACGGCAAGTCCACAAGGGATAGACGCACAAGCGTCGCAAGGGAGTGTAGCTCCCTTGACGGAACGAAGTGACGAAGCATTCTCTGTCAGACAGGTTTCTCCTGCTGACAGAGAATGAAGCTCCGCAGGACGCACTACTCTCGACAGAGAGTATAGAAGTGCGCCCTTTAGTTCCTAAAGGGTTTTGAATTACTCAAGGAATAGACTCTTTGAGGGAACCCACTCCGTTGCAAGTTCGTCTGCTTTTTCAAGCCATCGTTTGATTCTCTTTTCTGGCGGGATACTCTCACCCCAATATTCAACGAACAAAGCATCGTCCATACGGAGAGCTGCTGCTTTCATTTCACTCTCAATAAGCTTCAATGCTCGCTCAATATAGATGCCACCCTCATCATCATTTTTAGGATTGGCAACACTTCCAGCAGAAAACAAATCTCTTGCCTGATGGCACAGTACGCCATGATAGGTCAGCAGATAGAGAACCATATCGTCATACTTGTTCCGCGACCGCCCTGACTTAACAATACTTGGGCAAAGCAATGCGGCTTCGGCTCTTAGACGTGTCTTTTCGTCCGTTGTGAGGTTTGTATAGAGACGAGCCTGAACGGGCGTCGTATGTTCATCTGAATCTTCTTTATCCTCAACCCACCACAAGCGCCCATCGGGATGAATCTTTCGTGCGTAAGCGCGGATATACTTCATCTTGTCCTGCATATCGAGCTTTCTAAAATCATCATAGCGAATGCCCATCTGCTCAAACAAGGATTCTTTCACTTCTGTTTTTTCAGACGGAAGTTCAATTTCAAAACGAGGGACGTGTGATGTTCTGACATGGATGACGCTTTGCTCATATTCACCCCAACGAACCTCTGGAACACCGCCCATTTTTCCAAAGACAACATAAATATGCTTGACTTCATCAATGCGTTGTGTTTCAAGAACGCTATTTGCAATACTCCGCCAAGTGTCGTTCAGGGTGAACTTTACTTCAACGCCATATTCGCCCATTGCAATATCAGGAAAAGCCTGCGGGTGCGGGTTAAAGTCGATTTGAAAAGTTTCATCGTCCTTTGTGATTACACTCAAAACCTCACGCACACGAGTTTCAAATTGAGCAGATGTCTTAAACCCTGTAGTTCTGGCTTCTTCTGTTAGCTGCGTACAACATTTATTTAGGATTTCTTCAAATTCGTTTTTCGTCATACCTTATTCTTATTCCCTTCGATTACATTTTTGACAGAGTTAGCAATATGCCACGCAAGCACCGGCGGAACAGCATTCCCTATTTGCCGTTCCGTTTCGCGCAATCCGCAAGGGAAAGAAAATGAATCAGGGAAAGATTGGATACGGGCTGCCTCCCTCATAGAGATTCTTCGCGGAAGTGCATAATGGAATTGAATGTTTCCATGACATTCTGCCCGTATGGTATAGCCGGGACGGTCAGCAAGTAAACGACGATTGCCCTGCTCACCGCTTACTTTTGCATTGCTCCATATATGAGAAAATGTCTTATCCTGCGGATGTTCTTCCAGATCATGCAAGGCTTCGTAGGCTGTGATAGGCGCAAAAACACTCGGTTTTGGAGGGACAAAATTAGGCAGTCCCTTTTTTGTCCCAACAAAAATCACTCGTTCTCTCGTTTGCGGCACACCATAATCCTCGGCGTGGTATAACTGGTAGCTTAGGTTGTACCCAAGAGAATTAAAATCCTCAAGGATTTTGTTCAGAGAATACTCATTTTGCTTGAGCAGTAGACCTCCAACATTTTCGGCAATGAACACTTTGGGCTTTATTTTGTTTACAGCTTCTACAATGTAGGTATATAAGCTACTCCGCTTTCCATTTACGCCAAGCATTTTCCCGTTGATTGAAATGTCTTGACAAGGAAATCCACCGACGACAATATCGGCTGTTGATGGAAGATTCTTAATCTGTTCTCCAATGTCTCCTTCAACGATATAATCGCCAAAGTTTTCCCGATATGTTTTGCAAGCAGCGGGATTGATTTCGTTTGCCCAGATTATATCAAACCCTGTTTTAGCATAGCGCTTTCCCAGAAAATCAAAGCCACCGATAAGTCCTAAATCCATTCCACCACAACCGGAAAACAAGGAAACAACAGTAATGGGTTTTGACTTCGCTTTTCTTTTTGACGGATACTCTTCTTCGCTATCAACTGTCCAATTTCTTCCGATTTTTTGAGCAGTTTTAAGTGAGCCGTTTTCCGCAAGACGGCGGAGAGTGTCTCCACTTCTATTGTGCAATCTCGCATATTCTGCAAGTGCTATAATCATAAAAATCACCTCGACAATTTCTTTTCTAATTATACACGCTATCGTGTATAACTGCAAGTGCCTATTTGTTAATTTACGCCGAACAATTCATGTCCTGAAAATCGAGGACAACATATGGTAAGCGTAGTGAGCGGCTGTCTACGATTTCAATTCTTTTATATAGTCCAGAATCATCATTCTTGAATAAAGCTAAGTGGCTAAGCGCATCACCATATGCGAGATAATAATATTCCTCATCAGCTTTTTCGTCCTTGCGGATAAACCGCACAATGTAGCCATTATCCATGCTGTACCTCCTCAATTATAAATCAGCTCGAACTTCACAATTTCCTCTGCTTGTGCCTTGCAGGCGTTCATCAAGCCCACCCATTTCATAGGGTCTTGGGCTTTGAGTGCTTCTGTTGCGCCCGCGCTTTTGGCAAGCTGCGGAATGATGAGGTCAAGGCGGCTTCTGGCGGCTTGCTCAATTTCCGCGCAATGCTCATAGAGCTGTTCACTGGCGATAAGTGCGGCGTAGAGGTCGGGGCGGTAGCCCTCAAGGTAGGCTTTGCGCAGATGCCCGTAATGCCCGATATGGGGTCGCTTCTTTTCGGGGCTGCGGCTGTTGTCGATGATTCTTCTCATACGGTCTGTACTCCTTTCTTCGGCTCTCGTGCGGGAAGCTGGCAAACGGGAACGAACACGCCCTTTGCAATATCCTCCGCACGAATGGCGGCTTTCTTTGCGTCGATGTCGGCTTTACGCTTGTCCTTGATTTTGTTCTCGTAGGCTTGATGTTTTCCGCTGGCTTTGCGCTTCAAGTAGTTCTGATGCAGTCTGTCCTTGCGATCTTCTTTTTTGCGGCGTTCCTCCAATTCCTCCGGGGTCAGCTCCGCTTCTCCGAACGCCGGAGGGACGAACCGCCCGACAAAATTGAAGTAAATCTCGACTTCCTGTGTGGTCTGCGTACTGCCTTTGCGGTCACGCTCATGCACAAGGATTTTCTCGACAAACTCATTGAGCATGGCAATCGTCAGCTTGTCAAAGCTCTCGTACTTGTCAATCAGAGCAATAAAATGGTCAACATCTTTCTCATGCTTTTCGTAGCCATCAACTGCCTTTTCCAAAGAAGCAATCTCTGAATTAAGTTCAGACTGTTCTTTTGCGTACTGTGCATCCAGAGTAGCATATCTGCTGTCGGACAGCTTCCCTAAAATGTTGTCCTCATAGATTTTACAGAGAAGAACTTCCAGTTCGGAAACTCTCTGCTTTGCGGCGGCAAGGCGTGTACGATGTTTCCGAACTGCCGCTGTCTGCTGGCTGGACTGTGCTTCTTGCACCACACGAACAAACTCGGCTCGGTCATGTTTGGCGTACTCGGCAATGGCTTTGAGCATATCGGAGATAAGAGACAGTACCACTTCTTCATTGATACGGTGCTGTGTGGCGCAGAGCTTTCCGACCGGGATTTTGCTGTACTGTGAGCAGGTATATTGAGGGCGTTGCCCTTGTCGTTCCAGCCGGTCAGGTCAACTTTGTGCGTCTTGTATCTGCCGCTTGGCAAGCGGATACGCTCGCCGTTTTCATCAAGGTCATAGGCGGCTCCTTTCTCTGGGTGCAAAAGAGGGATTTCCCGTAGCCCGGAAAATCCCTCTTGGTTGTCAGTATTCGGTTTTACTGTGCGGGTGCTGCGGCGGCTTCCTGTGCCTTTTTCTTTGCCCGGTATTCCCGTGCTTTCATGCGGTCATACTCCCGTCGCTTTTCAAGGTTACGCGCCCGGTACTCCCTTGAATACTGCCGGTGGTAGGCGCGGCTCTTTTCCTTTTGGGCTTCCTCGATTTTCTCCCGCATTTGCCGGATTTCCTGCTCCGTTGGCTCTGTAAGCTGTGTCACTTCGTTCTCAAATTTGCCGATATAGTTGAAATATATCCCGATGTGCTGAATGGCTTGTTTTGCCCTTTTCTTGTCGCGCTCATGCACTTCAATCCGGCTGATAAACTCGTTGAGAATGGCGGGGGTCAGGTCGGTAAAGGCAGCGTAGCGTTCCGTCAGCTTCAAAAACTTCTGCGCCCGTCCGCCCGCGTTCTCAAAAGCGGATAGCTGCTCTTGCAGCTCGGCAAGCTCCGCTTTCAGCGCATAGTATTCTTCTGAATACTTCTGCGACATTTGCTCATAGCGGTCTTGCGGGATCGTGCCGAGGGCGTTGTCCTCATAGAGCTTGTTCAGCACCTTGTCAATCTGTTCAAGGCGCGTCGTGATTTGCGGGATACGCTTCTGCTGTTTCTTGGTCTTGTCGGTCTGCTGCATGGCAAGGTTCTTTTTCACTAAGGCTTCAAATTCCGCCCAGTTGCTGATAGAATAGTCCTCGATTTTCTTCAGCACTTCCGCGATGGTCTGCATGAGCAAATCCGCGTCAATGATGTGCGGGGAATTGCATTTGGGGTTTTTGGCTTTTCCCTTGTGGTACTCGCTGCAATAGGCAACATGACGCTTGCCGCCATTCCGATAATCTATGCGAATGTGCATTTTCGCACCGCAATCCTTACAGAAAAGCAAGCCCGACAAAGGGTGGATTTCCCCGTCCCCGTTGGGGCGTTTGACGGGCGCATTTTCCAAAATCCGCTGTACGGTTTCAAAGTCGGTGCGGTCAATAATCGGCTCATGCACATTTTCGGTTATCTGCCATTGGCTCCGGTCTACATAGTGGTTCCGCTTGTCGCGGAAGTGCTTTGTGGTCTTGAAGTTGACAACATCACCGCAATACTCCTGCCGTGTGAGGATATGGGTCAGGGTGGCTTTGTTCCACTTATAGCGGTTGGCCTCATTGAGCGCCCTGTTTTTACAGGTTCCCCGCCCGCGCTCTTTCATGTAGAATGTGGGCGTTGGGATTTGCGCCTGCGTGAGATATACGGCAATTTGGTTTCGGTTTTTTCCGTCCAGAAACAGGCGAAAAATCAAACGAACAACTCCGGCGGCTTCCTCGTCGATAATCCAAAAATCCTTGTTGTCCGGGGATTTGACATAGCCATAGGGGGCTTCGGTGGCAATCGGCTTTCCACTC
>SFTJ01000108.1 GCA_004563195.1 bacterium | reverse complement strand
CCCTTATACTTGCCTTGCTCCTTTGCGATTGCGATTCCTTCTGCTTGCCGCTCCAGTATGCTTGCACGTTCAAGCTGCGCCATCGCACCAAATACCGTCAGCATGAATTTTCCCTGCTCCGTGCTGGTGTCCACGTTCTCCTTGTAAATCACCAGCTTTGCGCCCTTCGACGTGATCCTGTCCACGATTTCAAGCAAGTCTTTCGTGCTTCTGGCAAGTCGGCTGATGCTCTCTACTTCTACCGTATCAACATCCCGGATATAGTCGAGCATGGCTTTCAACTGAGGGCGGTTCGCATCCTTGCCGCTCATCTTGTCAAGAAAGATTTTCTCTATACCCTTTTCCTCAAACGCTTTGATTTGCCGTGCTTCGTTCTGCTCCTTCGTGCTTACCCTCGCATACCCTACCCGCATATCCTGTTCCTCCCGCTCAAGTGTTGCTTTAATATTACTCCTATTTAAGCAATATGTCAATACTTGTTTTATTACTTTATTGAAATACTTTCCTGATATGTCGTATGGGTATGCTCTATTGAAACAGCTTATCGTCCGTTCATGCGTCTTGCAAGCTCATTCCATTCCTCATCCGTCATCTGTTTCAAGTGGAGGACAGGCACTAGGAAGATACACATCTTCCTTGTCTGCATAATCGAACATGTGTTTTTCTGCTTCTTTCCGCGAATGATAATTCCTTTGTAGCTGATGCAATCCAATTCATGCCACAGTCCATCCAGCCATCTTTGGTTGTTTGCAACCTTACGATATTTCCTTCTATCTTTCATAAAAATCCTTTCAATCTTTGTGAAGATTATTCTGTAAATACAACAAAAATCCCGTGATACCCTCATGCAGATACCACGGGCATATATATTCATTTATATCGTTCTGATTTCTCTGTTAACCGAAGGGTTGTAGGTTCGAGCCCTACCTGGGGAGCCAGAAAGAATCCACCGAGCGTGGGTTCTTTTTTTGTGCATTATGTACAAATTTTACGCTTTCCCACCGTCGAATAACAGCCTGTTCCCTTCCATTTTGCTTCCGTGTCAATTCCCGTGTCAATCCTCACCTCTGTTTTTTCCTTGTGTCATCTGAGTTTTTCGGGCTTTTTCGTGTCAATCAGCGTGTCAATTCGGCGGTAAATACATCGCCGCCATTTGCCCTCTTGCGATTTGAATATCCTCGCTCTGTGTGTGCGTGTAAATGCGGTTCAACACCTCGCCATCCTTCCAGCCGCCAATAGCCTGCATGGTTCTCGCTGAGATACCCTTTCTCTGCCCTATCGTGGCAAAGGTATGTCTGAAATAATGCGGTGTCTTGCCATACAGGTTAATTTGCTTCTTGATTCTGTCCCATGCGCTTTTCATGGATTGCCCTGTATACGGCTCATACACGTTCTTTCTGTGGTGAATGAGGAATCGTTCACCGTCTTTCAATTCTTCCTCAGACAGCTCCAGAAGCTCCAATAGCGGGCGTACAATGGGAATCACCCTGAATCCCGCCTCTGTCTTTGGCTCTCCAATGACGGCCTGCCCTGCCTTGTACGTTGTCCTTGTGACCGGGTCAACGAAAGCATGGAGGGCAAAGGTTACGCTTCTCTCGATTCTGAGCTCCATGTGTTCAAGGTCGAAATCCTTTAAGCACAATCCTAGCACGTCCTCACGCCTCACCGGCATAAAGCACAAGCACGCTATCAACCGCCTGTCTCTGAGCTGCTCAAGGTCTTTTATGTGGCTGATAATCTCGTTCATCTGCTTTTCAGTGTACGGCTCTCGAATCTCTTTCTTCTTTGCTGAGACGTAGTTTCTGGCCCTCTTTGACTTTGCAGGGTTAATCCCCTTTATCAATCCGTCCTCGATTGCTCCATCAAGAATAAACGTCAGCACAAGCATCATCTCGTGAATAGTTTTCTTGGCGTACTGCCTTTTCGTGGCTATGAATTCCTCCACCGTCTGCACGGTAATGTCACTCAGTGACATATTCCCAAAGAACGGGTAGAGATGATTCTTCAAAGAGCTTTCATAGCCTGCCAACGTAGTATGCCGAATCTGTCCATTGCGTTTGGAATGATTCATGTAGCTTTCGGCGTATTCCTGAAACGTCGTTTGCTTGGCTGGTTCTTCACGCTGTACAAGCTCGCCTGCTTCAATCAACCGCTGCCTGTAGCGCTCAAAGATTTCTGCATCTGACTCGCCTGTAATCCAAATCTCTTTTCCGCCAATAGAGACTTTCTTCTTGATTCTCTTAGCCATATCGGTTTCTCCTTCCGATATGTCCGTGGTTTCTGCTTTGAGGTTGTCAAGGTTCACCGTGGGTTCACGGTCAAGGTGCTTTCCTCCAGCAGCGGCCTATGCTTTTTCTACCGCATCGGATATGATTCGCTGGAGGGTTTGCGTATCCAGTATAACATGGTCGTCAACAGTCTTTTTGGGTGTGCTCATATTGGGTTTGCTCATATGAAACTCCTTTCTGAATAAAGCGGTTCACGGGGATGTTTTCCCTGTGTCACTTATAAAAGTATACGCTCGAAGAATCTTTAGTTAAGTACCCCGATTCCGGGATGGAATCGGGTTGTACATAACAGACGGTTTTCCTGAGACAGTATAGTTATATACCCCGAATTTGGTTTTTGTTGAGTTCACTAGCGTATTGTTCAAACCGGAATCATAGGACGCTGTTCCATTCGGTTGTACTCCGGGAAGGCCGTGACCTATGCGGTATACTCCGGCTCGGTCATTTCCTCCAGCACATCATACAGGGGCAGTTCGTCTATCGGCGGTACATACGCTTTCAAGCATCCCGTCAACCGCTGGAGGGGAGTAGGCTTCATCTCTACGATAATCTCACGAATACGCTTTTTCTGCTTCTTCGCTCCGTGCTTTATCACAGACACCGGGGAGAATCCGTGCTTGCTCTCGCTCTTGCCTAACGGCGTTTCCAGCATCGCAAGAAATCTCAACCGCTCCCAATCAATGAAGATAACGCGCTCCACGGCGTCATACCAAAGTACGCCCTTTCTGACAAGTTCCTGCCGAATCTCGCTAACCTTGTTTGACGTGATGCCGGTTTCTCGCTCAATCAGCTTGAGCGCAGGGGAGAATCCGCTTGCCTGATTGCAGTAGTACACCAGCTATGCGGATGCTCTTGCAGATAGCCGGACGTTCTTCGCTGCATCATTAACCATCTGCCGGTAATAGTGTGGGCGATGATGGTAGATAATGCGCGGGGGTGGACTGTATATTTGATTGATCTCCATGAATTTCTCCTTTCATTTGGGATTTTCACACAATTTCTGTGGATTCCTGTGGATGTGCTTCATCTGTGGATGCTTCACCTTCCTCGCCTATATCCGGCTTGAATTGTACAGAAGATACAGCGCCCAACGTCAGAGAAGCGGTGTCCATACCGATAGATTCAAAATACTGCTTCGCAAGAGGTTTAATCCATTCCATCAGGATAGCAGCCGTTTCCTTTGTCGGTTGCATCGAAAACGCCATTCCATCACAGCAGTTCTCTATAATATCTTGAACCGGGATGCAGCGCAGGTGCATCGTATCGCCTTTGTCGTATGCAAGCCGTATCGGATACTTATCTTCATTTTTGTTCATAAACTCAACCAGCTCACACATGGAAACTGTGATTCCCGCGCAGGGCTGCTTTTTGTCCTCCGAACGGAATAGAAGGAATGTTACCGAATCCACACCGTTTGCTATACAATGCTGATACCAGCCGTCTCCGTCTATGTGCCCGGAGTGATAGATTTCAATCGGGATGTTGCCTGTGGGCTTGTCCACAGAGAAACAGCGGTAATCGCCTTTCACTTCTGCGGTCGAGCCATCTGATAGCCTGAAATCACCTTCTATACGCTTACCGGTTTCATCAACCATCGCAATCGCACCCTCTCCATACATGACCCAATTCCAGCCCTCCCGGAAACACTTCTCTGCCTTGCTGCCCTTCTCCAATGTATTCTTGTCCATATCATTCTCCTTTCATAATATATGGGAACAAAAATCAAAAAAGTTTTCAACCGCGCAAAACTATATTTGATGTTATGTAATTAAATTAAAATATCATTCGGAATCATCGTTCTTCTCATCGAAACACCTACTATTTTCATAGGAATAATAGGGTTATATCATAGAGCTTCACCGTCGGTACGATGAAAATCAATCGGTGGTAAAATTATAATATATATCTATATGACAGGGATATGGATTTCTCCAAACTCAAATAGCTGGAAAACGTAAATGCCCGGACAAAGAGAAAGGCTGGAGGTGCTTCCTCCAGCGCTCCATGCTGTCTCACAGGCTCAGTTCCTTCACCCGACGATAAAATGTATTGGGTTTCAGATTAAGCCGCCTCATAGCTTCTACGGCGGTTTGCTGACCGTCACGCCATTTCCTGCACTCCCTTCTGAGTGCTTCTTCGTCAATTGCCATCTTCGGCTTGCCCTTATACTTGCCTTGCTCCTTTGCGATTGCGATTCCTTCTGCTTGCCGCTCCAGTATGCTTGCACGTTCAAGCTGCGCCATCGCACCAAATACCGTC
>SFTJ01000107.1 GCA_004563195.1 bacterium | reverse complement strand
CGGCTTATCCTGACATATTTTCGATGTCCTGGATGTTCACGGGCAAGGGCTCTATGTTGCTCAACGAGCCGCAGCCCTCTCCTCCCGTGCGTACATATACATTACCCGAGCAGTTGCCCGACATTGCAGCCGAGGCCGCGCCCCTCTCAGATCGTGACCTTCTTGCGGCCACCTACACCGCCCTCGTCAGTCTCTCCGATTCCTTCCGTGCCTACCAGTCCCGCACCGAATCAAAGCTCCGCGAGCTGGAGTCCCTCCTTGCTCACCTTGCTCCCTCTTCCCCAAATGTTTCCCCACATTTATCAGATGATAATAAAAAAAACAACGTAACATCATGAAAATAAGCAGTTTATAATTAAGATAATTCCGCAAAAATATTTTTGTTATATATTTGCAATGAAAATCGGAATTGTTCGGGGAATTTCGATTAAGTAGTTGAAAATAAATAGATTAAATAAAATAGAGCGGAATAGAGAGTGAAAGAAATGAAGTGAATAACTAAGGAGAAAAGGGGAGATTTTAGGGGATTTTGGAATAAATGTTTCCCCATTGTTTCCCCACTCCATAAAAAGGCATGAATTATGAGTGTAGTGAATAGTGCTATAGTTTGGGATCATCGCGCAAGAACAAAGAAGGGATGCGAGGGCCCACTGGAATACAGGATTACCATTGACAGAAAATCGTGGTATATCAACATGGGTGTCAAGGTGTGCCGGAATGAATGGAAATTCGGCAGGGTGATTAATCGCTCTGATGCTGATGCGCTGAATGACAGGATTGACATATTGACACAGAAGATTGAAACGGAAATTAATCGTTGTATTGATACGGCAACGCCGATTGATGTGAAGAAGATCCGGGAAGCTTTGTGGCCGAATACCAGGGGCGTGAAGAGTGATAATATGCTTGTATGGATGCGGCAGTATGTTAATAACGCCAATATGACGTTAAACACAAAAAAACAATATTATGGGGTAATCATGAAATTGCAGAATTGTGGTTTAACGGATTGGACGGATATGGACGTGAAAGGTATCAAGAAGTTTGATGTTGTTATAAGGCAGAGAAAAACTAATAAAAAATATAGATGTGAAGGTCGTGATCTTGATTCTGTCAACGATGCGACTGTTTATATGTATCATTCTAAAGTGCGCGCAATGTTGAAGAAAGCCAAATCGGAGCTGATTATTAAGGATAATCCTTACGACACATGGAAGCCTGAGAAATCTGTTTACCGTAATGATATTGTTGACTACCTCGACGAAATTGACATTGAAGCCTTGCGCTCATGGCAGCCGATTAACGATATATTCGCAAAAGCTAAGGATTTGTTTATCTTCCAGTGCTACACTGGCTTTGCTTTTGCAGACATGCAGAACTTTGATATTGCCCAATATAAAGAGATAAATGGAAGTTGGATTGCGAGAAAGACGAGAATTAAGACGGGCGTGCCATTTGTCAACGTCTTGCTATCTCCGGCGGTCGAGATATTAAAGAGATATGACTGGAAGATTCCGAAGGTGTCAATCTCATGGTATGATATACAATTGGCACGTATGGGCAAACTTATAGGTCTTGACATCCGTTTGCGCTCCCATGTCGCGCGACATACCTTTGCGACCATGATGTTGCGGAATGGGGTGAAGATCGAGAACCTGGCGAGGATGCTCGGACATACGAACATCACGCAGACGCAGAGATATGCGAAAGTGCTTGCGGTATCTGTGCAGGAAGAATTTGAAATGATTGAGAAGAAAATGTTTAATTAAATAATATTAGATATGAAGATAAGAGTAATAATAGGCATATTTGCAGCGATGTGGATCTTCTCAGCATGTGAGAAGGTGGACACCATGGAGCGCGAGCGTGCCAACGATGAGAGCGATGGAGTGAAAGATGTTGTTATGCATGTGGGCGGTATTGCATGGAGTTATGAGGATTCGGGGATATGCGATGCGCCGAGTAAAGGCAGCCGGAGAAGTGCAGCGACAAGGACGCTGGAGGCGAATGGCGAAGCGATGAAAGAATTGTGGGTGTTTGATGTTGTTGGGGATAGTTGTGCGCTGGTGTGCAGACAGACGGATGTTGATGATAACTTTGGAAGTGTGAGCATGAAGCTGAGTTATGGCAATCATAGATTGGCGGTAGTATGCTCCAGAGGCGAAGGCTCGGACGTTGATGTGAGCAATGGACTGATAGCATGGGATAAGGTGAGAGATACGTTTTGGAATGTTGTGGATTGCGATGTGGCGAAGACTGGAAGCACTGATATATCTGTGACGTTGAAGAGGGTGGCGGCTCGTATGAGGGTGACGGTTAATGATGTTATCCCGTCGGATCTGAAGGCTATCAGCATTAGCGGGGAGCCATGGTATAAGGGAATTGACGTGAAGACCAGCGAGGCTATTGGTGGATTGTATTCGGTCGAGGGAGTGGCGGATGTGAGCAGCCTGGCGGTGCCCTCGGCGTATGTGGGTACCGAGAAAAAGCTGGCGGTATCGTTGTGGATAATGAGCAAGGGTGAGCAGTGGACGGAAAATGTTACTGTGAAGATGCTTAGCGATAATGGCGATGTGATGTCTGAAGTGGTTTGCCCTGGGGTGCCGATGCAGAGAAATAGGGTGACGAATATCACCGGCTATTTCCTGAGTGGTGGGGCTTCGGGGAATATTCATCTGGATGACAGTTGGAGCGACACATATCAATATGATATTTGACAAAATAAAACGCCGCTGCCCTCACGGGTGGCGGCGACATTTTAATAAATCAAAATATCCATAAACCAATATAACTATTAAACCTTAACTAAGTTTGAAAAAGAATTTAATAAAATACCTATAATATGATAGAAAATTTAAGCGTCTGCAATAACTGCAATTACTACATATATTTTTTCTGAATTCCTGAATTTTCAGATTTTTCGATATTGTCGGCAGCATAGGCAGTTTTAGATGTTTGCTCAGTATCGGGAGATTGCTCATTCTCGATAGCTTCATTCTCCTTGCGCATGAGATCCAAGAGTTCGTTAACCTCTTCCTCTGTGAGTTCCTTACCTGAGAATTTATCATCCCAGGGAAGCGGAAGATAGTCGTGTACCGAATTGAGTTTTGCACCCAAAAGATTGCAAAACGTAAGTCCGAGATAACGCATCATCTCCCAGTGTTCCCGGTATCTACGTCTGTAGCCTTTTATAATTGCATTGATTTCCCAATATCTAAGCTTATATAGAAAATCGTTGCGTGGTATTCCGATTTCGCCCACGAGCAATGTATATTGCTGGCAGGCGCTTAGACATTTTTTGATTCCGTCTGATTTTCTTCGTTGTTTTTATTCTCGTCCTCTTCGTCATTAAGAGTTTGCGGTATATTGTTCCACTCCATGAATGATTCTGTAATCGTATTAATCACAGCAGCCAACTCCTCACCTGAAGCTTTATACATAAGGTCGTTGGCTGTAATTTCCACGTCGGGATTATTTGCAATAATACCGGCGTATGCAAGTGTAAGAACGTCCTTGCTTGATTTTAGGGCAAATTCGCCGAAAGGTTTGCCGGCTATCTCTTCAAATGATATTTCCACGGCCATATTAAATAATATAACTACCTCATGGCCGAGTATTGTTATTGTCTTCTTCATAATTATTTTCTTATTTAGAGCATCCCCGGAGTGCTCCGAGGATGCTTGTATTTATTCTTCAGTATTGTCACTCAAGGTTGATGCTCCGCTTGTATAGTTGCCAACGTGCAGCTCACCAGTACCCTGGAATTTGAGAGTAGATGTAATCACCTTTTTGTTGTCAGCCTTAAAACTCAGAGACTCGGTGTAGAACTGGCCATAACATACCTCAGTGCCCTGAGAATCAATTGGACCTTTGCCCGCGAATCTTTCGAGCGCTAATGTATGTGATATATTGTCATGGAAATCACCAGCATTAGAATACTTGTCATTAGACGTTGTAAAGCCTGCTACATGCTGTTCGACAGTCATATCAAAGCTATATCCAGTCATGACCGGGAAAACCGAACCCTGAGGAATATCCTTATTATCAATATCCTCAGTCTCGATGCTAATGTGAAATTCACAAGATACCTCGTTCGCAAAACGTCTTTCGTTGTCGAGGTCAAAAGCTCTTAAATTATATCCATTCATGATGCCAATTTATAAGTTTTACTTACATTGCCATATCCCATCATTTTGCAAGAGATTTTAACCTTGCCGTCAGTCTCGGCTCTAATGGTAAGATCATTTATAAGTGCTGTGCCGGAATACATTATCCCTGGTTGGGTGACTTGAGTTCTGTTTTGTGATCCGTTAGTTTCAGTAAATTTGAATTGTACTGGACTACCGGAAATGACTTGACTCAAAAAGGCAGACATGGTGTAGCCAGTTGCATCATCCTCTTTAAGCACAAGCGCTTCAACGTTGATGTTGAATGTGTTGCGCTTGGGAGTTTGCTCCTTGCCTTTGGTTTCAGTGTCCTTCGTCGAAGTTTCCTCAAACTCGGTAGTGTTTTCAAACGTACAACTCGTAGCTCCGGCAACACATTTTGTGCCAA
>SFTJ01000106.1 GCA_004563195.1 bacterium | reverse complement strand
ATATTTGTTGGCGAGTTCAACAATTTTTTCGGTGTTATATCCATTGGTGCTGAGTTCAAGAAGTGACGATTTGGGATATAGAATCTCAAAAATCTTGTCAATATCTTTGCGCAGAGTGGCTTCTCCGCCAGTGATGTTGATGCGTAGCCCTGCAGGGAGCTTTTTGTAATATTCGCAATCAATTTCCTCATCCGGATGAGTTTGGTTTTTCCAGATGTTGCACATGTTGCATTTCGCATTGCAGCGGAATGTGGTTATTAGGCTTCCTTGTACTATATTTCTCATTTTTTTTCTTGTAGTCGATTTGATAATTAGTAAACGTGAAATAATCAAGATTATTGTTTGTTATGTTAAAATACCTTTTACGAGTTGTAAACCTCAGACAGTTGTTTGAGGTGCTGCTCGGGCGAGAAAAGACGGAGCGCATCGGCTTTGATGGCGCTGTGGTTCCAATCGTGGCTGAAGGCTTGGGTGATGGCGTCTTTGAGGTCGTTTACATCCTTTGGTGTGAATATTATTCCCGACTTTTGGTTGATGAGTTCGGGAATTCCGCCATTGCGGGCGCCAATCACCGGCGTTCCGGCGCAAAGCGATTCTATCACGCCGAGCGGATTGTTTTCATACCATTCCGAAGGTATCACCGAGCAAAGCGCATTGCCGAGCAGCGAACTCACGCCGTCGGCATCGAGGCGACCGAGAAAACGAATATTTGCGCAATGGGCATAGCGTGAGCGCAGTTGGGCGGCAAGCGGTCCGTCGCCCGCCACACGCAGTTCGTAGGGCAGCTGCGAAGCTACTTCGAGCATAGTGGCCACACCTTTTTCTTGCGAGAGTCGGCCCACATAGCAGTAGTAGGGCTGACGATTGGCTACAGGCATATTGCGGAAGCGATCGAGTTTCATCGGGTCGACGAAGTTGCACAGCACTTTGAGCTTGTCGGGGTTGAAACCGCCCGAAGTCATCTTCAGCGCCATAAAACGGCTTGGGCAAATAAATGCATCGGTGTAGCGTTCGAGCACTTTGCGATTCCAGCGCAGCGCCTCCAGGTAGGCCAAAGCGCTTGCAGCGAGCGAGTTTTTCATGCAGCGAAGTTTGAGCACTCGGCTTTTGCAATGAAAACATAGTTCGCAGCTCGCATTATCGCGCAGGCACGAATATGCAGGGCAGAGCAGTTTGTAGTCGTGCATAGTCCATACCACGCGGCAGTGGTGGCGTTTGGCTATTTTTGCTACGATGGGCGAGAGGTAGCTGTGAATGTTGTTGAGATGCACCACATCGGGGCGGAAATCGCGCAGGAGTTTTTCGAAGCTATCGGCTATGTCGCCAAATCCGAAAATGCGTTTGGCAGCAGCTATTTTGCTCGCCACGCCGCCCGAGAATTCCACTTGCGAAGCGAAATAAGTAGAGTATTGTGAATCGAAATTTTCGGGATACTTCATGGCAAAGAAAGCCACCTCGTAGCCATTGGCGCGGAGCAGGTTTTCGAGATTTATGGCAGCTATGCAGTCGCCGCCGCGGTTATAGTAGAATTTATTTACGATTAAAACTCGATGTTTCATGCTGTAGACAATGTGTATTTATATATAAAACTGAAACAACTATAAATTATTGTGGTGAAAATGGCAATTTTTTAGTTTCCGGTGCGTTTGATAATTATAGATATGCAAGACTCGGAAAAACAAAATAGGGCGGTGCAGATGTTGCGGAATATGGGAATCTATGCTGTGGGCAGTGTGGGTTCTCGTCTTATTACCATTATGCTGGTGCCCATATATAGTTTTTTTATCGAGCCGAGCGAGTTTGGCTATTACGACATCTGCTTTATGGTGGTGCTTGTGATGATGCCGTTTGTGACGCTGCAGATGCGCGACGGCGCATTTCGTTTTCTTATCGATAGTGATAGCGAGGAAGAGAGGCGCAAGGTGGTGACTTTCACCGTTCTCACGCTTGCGCGGTCGGCTGTGGTGTGCATAGTGCTTGGCATTTTGCTCAGCATCTTTGCCGATATACGCTATATGTGGCTTACCATAGCCTTCGGACTCACATTTTCGGTCTACGATGTGATGCAGCAAATGCTTCGAGCCCTCGGACACAACAAACTCTATGCCGCATCGGGCATAATCAGTTCGTTTCTTATATTCTTCATCAGCGTGCCGCTTGTGGTGTATGCCGATATGGGTGTGCTTGCCGTGTTTGTGGGCAATATAGTGGGCCGTATAGTGGCAATACTCATAGTGGAGTGGAAGGTGCGAATGTTCTCCGGCTACTTCCGACGTCACACCGACACACGCAGTGTGGCGCGCGATATGCTCAAATTCAGCATTCCGCTCATAGCCGTGAATGTGATTATATGGGGGCTTAGTTCGGGCAACCGCTTCTTTATCAACGAATTGCTTGGTGTGGAGGCAAATGGTATGTATGCCGTGGTGGTGAAGTTTGGCTCGGTGTTGGAGGCATTGTCGCTGATATTGATACAGACATGGCAGGAGGCCGCCATTATGCAATATCAAGCCGCCGACAAAAATCGCTTTTTCAGCAATGTATTTAACACCTATGCGTGGTTTTTGTCAATAGTGGTGATAAGCGTGTCGTTTTTTGCACGAATCTTCTATAGCGTGATTATCGGTCCCGCCTATCAGGAGAGTGTGGTATACGTTTATCCGCTGCTTGCAGCCAGTATGATAATAGCGTTAATGCTCTACTACGATGTGATATATCAGTGCTCCAAAGCCACACATCGCCAGCTGCCCGGACTTTTGGTGGCAACAGCCATATCGCTTGCGGGCAATTACTTCTTCACTCGATGGTGGGGACTTTACGGCGTGGTGGCTACACTAAATGTGGTGTATCTCACGTTGGTGATATTTCGCGCAGTGGAGACCCGACGCTATGTGCGCGTGAGCATCTCGAAAAGCGGAATTATGGCTTTCATTATGCTTGTGGTGAGCGGAGGGGTATTCTATTTGCCAATCACCAAGGCTATGATGGTTGTATATTTAGTGGCTGTGTATGCCGTGGCAATAGCGACTTGCCCCGAATTCATAAAGCAATTTGTGGCAGAAAAATTAAATCTTAAAACTAATCGACAATGAAGATACTCTTTATACCAAACTGGCGAGTGAAGCATCTCGAGGAAGATGATGCACACATTCAAGCCCCCGACAAATATGTCGCCGGTAAGCCGTATTGGTTCTTTAAATACTTCCCGCGGGACACCGAGGTAGATGTGCTCGATATAGGTGAGCCCGGCATTGTGCAAAAACTCGAAAAAAAGATAAAATTCTACATAAAGCAGCCCATCAAAGCTTTCAGACGACGCAATGAATACGACTTGGTGATATCGCACGGCGCACAAAGCGGACTGATGTATGAGCTGCTCACTTCATTTGTGAAGCGCAAGCCCCGGCACCTTATGTTCGATATAGGCGGACTCAATGGGTCGCGCATCAATAATTTTGAGACGCCGCTCATTCGCTATGCATTGCGCCGTTCGCCTGCCATTATAGTGCACTCGTCGAGGCAACTCGACTTATATCGCCAACATTACCCCAATCTGGTGGCAAAGAGCACGTTTATACCCTTTGGCGCCGATTTCGATTACTTCGACGAAGGTCTGGAGATTAACATCAACAAGCGAGTGGTGGCATTTGGCTATGCCAAGCGCGATTTTGCCACATTGTGCGAGGCATTTGCCGGCATCGACGACCGTCGCGGCTTCGAACTACACATAATAGGCGATACGCGCCTTGCAGCGACCTATGCGCAACATTCAGCCATAGTGTTTCACGAAAAAATGTCGATAAGCGACCTTATGGAGTTTATTATGGAGAGTGCTGCGGTGGCTATTCCGCTGCCAGAGTATCTTTATTCCTATGGGCAGATGAGTTTTTTGCAATCGATGGCGCTTCGCAAGTCTATGATAGTGACCGAGACTACCAGTTCGCGTGACTATGTGAGCCATGTGCCCGGAGTGCGAACCACGCAGCCCGGCGATGTGGCTGATATGCGTCGCGCATTGGAGGAAACTTTTGCCATGGATAAGGGCGAACTGCTCTATCGCGGACTGATGAATGCCGAATATGTGCGCAACGATTTCAGCGAGAGCCTTATGGGTCGTAGAATATGGAATTTTGTGAAAACCACATTCCCGGAATTGGATGCTTGATTTTTGCAGCTGCGCTGCGGTTAGTTTTGCAGCTTCGCTGCGGTTAATTTTTTGCAGCTGCGCTGCGGTTAATTTTTGCAGCTTCGCTGCGGTTAGTTTTTGCAACTTCGTTGCGGTTAGTTTTTGCAGTTTCGCTGCGGTTAATTTTTGCAGCTGCGCTGCGGTTAGTTTTTGCAACTTCGTTGCGGTTAATTTTTTGCAACTTCGTTGCGGTTAATTTTGCAGCTTCGCTGCGGTTAGTTTTGCAGCTTCGCTGCGGTTAGTTTTGCAGCTTCGCTGCGGTTAGTTTTTGCAACTTCGCTGCGGTTAATTTTTTGCAGCTTCGCTGCGGTTAATTTTTGTGCATCGAAATTTTATTATTGCTGTCCGATAAAAGTTGACAGACGCAAGAAGATACGGCTCGGCTATCGTTTTCACGGTGGTCGAGTCTGTTTTTTAGATTTCCAAGCCCCCT
>SFTJ01000044.1 GCA_004563195.1 bacterium | reverse complement strand
CCAAAGAAGCCGATTTTCGCGTCTTTCAGACGCATCACGGAAGATGTTACGATACCGAGGGTTTCGCTTCGCTCCACCCCCGGCTAAGAGCCACTCGCTGTGCTCGGGCGTTCGACCTTTCAGGTCGTGCTGCGGTTAAGCTGGTGATAGTCAGCCGCTCCGAGGCTGTGCATCCTAACTGAGGGAGCTTGGAAATCAAAAAACAGACTCGACCACCGTGAAAACGATAGCCGAACCATATTTTCTTTCGTTAGTCAACTTTTATCGGACAGCAATATCTCAAAATATCACTTGAAGAAAAGTCCGTCGTAATTGTAAACCCGCACATCTGTCTTATTATACACTTCAAACTCATTTATCACAAGCTTGCAGCTGTCGTTGCTATATACATAATCACCTTCTTTGAGGATTCTTGCGCCCGACGACTTCACCACTGAGTATCTAAGCGGCTCGCGAAGCACTTCCTTGCCATTATAGGTGGCTATCACATTTCCATCCTTTATTTCAATCCTTACTCCTTGGTTTGCCGCAATGCGTGTGTATTCGCCCAAATTCACTTCTCCTTCGCGATAATATGATTGGTAACGGTATTCGTATTGGTCCTGTGCCGACAGTATGTTTTCGCCAAATTCTTTTTCCACCGTCTCTCGGTCGGTTGCACTCATCAGATAGTAATAGCTCGAGAGCATCTCATTGTATTGATTGCGCTTCTCTGCACTCACTTTTTCGGGCCACACTATCGTTTGCTCGCTATCATCGTAATAGTCCAAAGTCTTGGCTATGTCTATCATTCGGCTTCTTTGGCAATTAATGCCTATAGTGCGCGCCGTTATGCCGGGGATAAAGGTAAAGGTGGCTATCAGCACCGCTGCAATGCTCAGTATGATGGCAAATCGCCATCGTGGCATTGCTATCAGCACCACGCTACCCATCACCATAGTCACGCCGGCAAGTAGCATATACATGCGGTTCTCGGTGAACGAATACTCGCCGATGCGGTAAGTCAAACTTACCCAAAACAGCACCAATAGCGGCAGCGAGATATAGCTGAAGAAGCGGTAAAACCAATTGTAGAAGCGATTAGGCAGCACCTTGTTAATCATCAAGCCCAAGAACGCTACAATATAGAATGCCGATATCATGGCTGTAATGCCGCCCTTGGGCAATTCCCAAGTCACGCCTATCTTGAGCAGATAGGCATAGAGCACAGTTGTGTATACAACCAACGCACTGCCCACCACATAGTTGAGCAGGATATCGAAGAAGCGCATCTTTATCACTTTGCAACCCACTCCGGTGTACTGACACTCAAGGAATGTTACCGGCATCGCCACATAGGTCATGAAATAAAAGATATGCTTATAGAAGTTCCACAAATCCGATTCTATGCTGAAGATGAAAAACACCGAAGCCAGTATCAGAATTATGGCTAACGACACCACCGCGAACAATATCACCGACATAATCGCCGACAATGCCAAGTCCACAAAGTTCTCACCCACTTGCCGGTCGTGGCTGCCGCGCTTCGATAGCAGCATCACCATCGCTGTGAGCAGCAGCGAATAGGCATACGCCGAAGAATCGACAAACGCCTCTGCCTCTGCCACAGCTGCCACTCCTATCAGCAGCACCGAAGCATAATATACCCATCGATATTTACCCTCGCAAGCCACATTGCCTAAAGCAAACACCACACCAAACACTATAGGCATGAGCAGCGCATTATCGTAGAATTCTATTTCCATAAGTGCATACGCCACTATGCACACCAAAATTTCCACCGGCCGCGTCTTTACCAAAGCCTGAGCACGGTCGACGACTAAACCAAAATCGAATAGTTTCATATTGGATATTATATTGTGATTTTTGCTGTAAATATATGCCTTTTTGTGCAAATAATACGCATTTCTACACCGAAAACTCACGCTGACTCTGAAAAATTATTAACGGTCTTCCCAAAGTCTCCGCTAAAAAATCTGCGAAATCTGCGAGAAATACCTCCCCACAGCATATTGTGTAAATCTGTGAATACAAATCAATTATACAATCAGCCGGCGCCTTATCTCTTCAGATTTCGCTTCAGGCCTTCAAGTTTGGCGCGCTTTATAGCGCTGTGGGCGAAGATTCGGCTGAATTGGGGCTGGGTCATCGCCTCGATGTCGGCGGCTGTGAGGTTGAGTATCTCCTTGCGGGGAGCAAAGAGGGGCTCGCCGGTGGGCTGCGCCTTGGCATTATGCGGACAGCAGAGTTGGCACTCGTCGCACCCATACAGGCGTTCGCCTTTGACTTGCGCTACCCATTCGGGCAATTCTCCTCGGCGCTCTATAAGCTGGCACGAGAGGCATCGGCGGGCATCGGCGGCGCTGCCATCGGCACTCAGCGCTCCTCCGGGACACGCTTCCACGCAACGGCGGCACTCTCCGCAAGCCATAGTGCATGGCTCGTCGGGCTCAAGTGCCAAGGTTGTGACCACTTCGCCAAGAAAGAAAAATGAGCCCTTTCCGGGCAGGATAAGCAGATTGTTTCGCCCCACAAAACCTATTCCGGCTTGTTGTGCCCAATATTTTTCGCGTATCGGGGCTGTATCTACACACACGCGAGTGGCGGCACCGGTTTGATGCTCGATAAATGCCGCAAGTTGCAGCAATTTGCTTCGCATCACTTCATGATAATCGTTGCCGTAGGCATAACGGGCTATCTGCGGCACATCGGGGCGCTGACATTGCTCGTGATAATAGTTCAGTGCCACCGATATCACCGTGCGTGCCTCGGGCAGGAGCAGTGTCACATCGTCGCGCACATCGCAGTAGCGTTCGGCATATTGCATACAGTCGTGATGCCCGGCTGCCAACCATCGGCTATAGCGCAGCGAGGCCTCGGCGCTCACACGCCCTGCCTCTGCCATTCCGCACGCCTCGAAGCCCAGCAGGCCGGCTTGCTGCTTTATGGCTTGCTTAACGCTGCATGGGTATTGGTTCGAGTGTGTAGCCATTCTCTTTGAGCCATTCTATAGCGCGCGGCAAGGCATATTTCATGTTTTTCTCTGCCTTGAGCGAATCGTGAAACACTATTATCGAGCCACGACGCGCAAAGCGTTTCACATTCTCCAAAACGCCTTCTCCGTCGATATTTCGCGCATAATCGCGAGTCACTACATCATACATTATCAAAGCATAATTCGAACGCAGCAACTTCGACTGCGCCCAACGCATCAGTCCGTGCGGCGGTCGAAACAGATTGGTATGCAGCAATGCATTGGCTTTCTCCACATTGGCAACGTAGGCATCGGTCTTCACCTTGCGTCCTTGCAGGTGATTCATGGTATGATTGCCCACGCTGTGGCCGCGGCGAAGCACTTCTTCCACCAACTCGGGATGTCGGGCGGCATTGTCGCCCACCATAAAGAAGGTGGCTTTCACGCCGTAAGCATCGAGCGTGTCGAGCACCCACGGCGTCACCTCTGGTATCGGGCCGTCGTCGAAGGTGAGATACACCGCTTTTTGCTTCTTATGTATGCGCCACACGCACTCCGGAAAAAGCATTCTATAGAGTAGCGGCGGCTGTACCACAAATTTCGTAAACATGATTGTAACAGTAAATAGTAATTCTGAGCCACCCTACTGCCGGGTGGCGGTGGATAATTATATAGCGACGGTCGCCGTGGCATATTTTTGCCCACGACCACCGTCGCCGGTATATGTTTCATTCAAGACTTATGCTTGCTCATCACCATTGCACCATGTCGGCGGTGGTGTCGGCTGCTACTACCTCCTCTTCACTAACCTCCGGCTCGGCTGCTTCGTCGGCGGCCTCTTGCTTGTTGGTGAGGAAGCCCAGCGTACGAGTCACATTCACACCCTCTATAGTCAGTCGCTTGGTCACTGCCTCGGCGCGTTCCTTCGAGAGGTCGTTGAGCAGATATATCATCGTGCCCAAGTAGCGTTGGTCTACATAATAGTCATCGCGTGTCAAGCGGCTATACATGCTCGAATCGAGCGACTGATAGTAGCGTGCATATTGGCCGTAGTGCATAATCTCGGCTTCGAGAAGGTCGAGGGTATGCTTTTTGTCGGCCTCAAGTTCGGTGTACTGCGAGAGGAAGTCCCATGTCTGCGCTATGGTCATACCTTGCATTATTGAGTAAGGACATGCCTTGGCAGGCAATTTTTCTTCCATCAACTTGAGCACATTGCGAGCCTTATTGAAGCGGTCGTCGGAGTAAGCCTTAAGTTTAGCTATTTCCTCGTCCGAAGTTTCTTTCTTTGCCTTAATCACTGCTTCAGCTCCTTCGTATACGAGCATATATGCCAAGTCGCTCATCGTAGAACGAGTGGTGCTAACCATGCGGCGAATGGTTTCGTCGAGGTAGAGGCTACCCGGCTCGGCTTTGTCGATGCCTGCCCAGCGGAAACGCTTGGTAACGTTTTCATACGCCTTGTCGGTGTTGGTGGTGATTTCGCCATCGGGGCCGAGGCGGCGTATCGGGGTCACTTGATATGCCATACCTGTGTTCTGCATATATGGTTGCAGACCGAGGTAATACTTTTCGGGCACTGTCATTGCCACATACACAGGACGTTTCCAGCCTTCGGCTATCGATGATGCAAGGATGTCGAGCGTCATGGTTCCGCTGCAGCTGATGGCTTGGTCCGACCCGATATACTGGTCGTTGAGCAAGTCTACAAATATGAATTCCTGAATGGCATCGCGCTTGCTTTCGCTCACCACGCCGGCCTTGACGGCTGCATCGGCATCCACCGGAATATACATTACCGGATACTTAAATTCGCTCAGGTTCCAAGCATTTTTGTCGTGTGCCGGCGAATAGAGATATTCGAGCGACTTGAGCACAGGCACCGGTGTGGTATCGGGCTCGATGAAGTAGTTGAACTGTCGATTATCGTAGGCATAGGTGGTCTCTTGCGCAAGCATCGGCACCGGTGCGGAGTCGTAGGTGGGGTATCGCATTTGGTCGATATACCAGTCGGTTGAGAGATACGACAAGTTGATTACGCGCACATCGGTGCGATAGCCTTCCACTTCCTGGCAATACCATAGTGGGAAGGTATCGTTATCGCCGTTGGTGAAGATGATGGCATTGGGGTCGAGACTCGACAGGTAGTTCATACCGAAGTCGCGTGCCGGGTATCGGCCGCTGCGGTCGTGGTCGTCCCATGTCTGGCTCACCATCTGCAATGGCACACCAAGTCCCACCAAGGCTGCCAAAGCGGCTGCCACAAGGCGTTGCGACTCGCTTTCGCTGCCTTCCTTGCGATTTTTCATCTTATTGAGTGCCATCACCAGCAAGCGCCACAATCCTGCCACGCCCATACCTATCCAGATGGCAAAGGCGTAGAACGAACCCGCAAACGAGTAGTCGCGTTCGCGTGGCTGGCTCGGGGTTTGGTTCAGATAGATTACAATGGCAAGTCCTGTCATAAAGAACAGGAAGAATATTACCCAGAACTGCTCGATGCCGCGCTTGCCGGCATAGGCTTGCCACAACAAGCCCACCAAACCGAGCAGCAATGGCAACATATAGAACACGTTGCGGCCCTTGTTGCCTGCACCGAAGTCATCGGGAAGCAAACTTTGGTCGCCAAGACGCAGATTATCAATAAATGGTATGCCGCTTATCCAGTTGCCGTGGTTTATCTCTCCCTGTGCCGATATGTCGTTCTGGCGTCCGGCAAAGTTCCACATAAAGTAGCGCCAATACATGTAGTTGACCTGATAATCGAGGAAGAACTGCAGGTTTTCGATAAATGTAGGCTTTATCTTATTCTCGGTGGCTACCACATTGCCATCGCGGTCGAGGCGTGTAGTGGCTTCTACATTGGTGCCGGTCATGCCGGTCCATTGGCGATATTCGTTGGCATGTGCTCCACTATACATGCGCGGGAACAGCATATCGAGTTCGGGGTTGGTCTTATACTTCTCCGAGTGTCCGGTCATCTTATACTCTTGCGGCGCATTGCGGTCGTCGCTTACTGTCTTGGCATAGAGGGCCTTGCCTTCCTTAACCACTGCGCTATATCCGCCGTTGCCGTTCTGCTGATACACTATGCCGGCATTGAATGTCTGTCCGTAGAGCAACGGGCGGTCGCCATACTGCTCTCGATTGAGATATGTGGCAAGCGAGAACACGTTGTCGGGCGAGTTTTGATTGATTGGCGTATGCGAATTTGAGCGAATCAAGATAAGGGCATACGACGAGTAACCTATAAATATTACCAATATGCTCAGCGCCGTGATGGTGAGTATGCGCACCGGTATGCGCTTGCAGTAGCGGAAGAGATAGATGCCGAGTGCCAATATCAGCACTGTGGGGATAAACCATCCTCCGCCCAAGAAGAGCATGCCCGAGAGCACCACTGCCGCCATAAACGACACCTTGATGCGCATGGCATTCTGCTGGCGATACAGTTCATACAAGCACCAACCGAACACCACAAAGTCGATAATGGTATATAGCAGCACACCCGAATTGTAAGGCAAGCCAAGTGTGTTGACGCAGAACAATTCCACCATCTGAGCCGCATTCACAAATCCCGGTACCAATCCGTAGAGTATCAGGGCTATTATCACAAACGATACGCCCAATGCCATAAGCGAACCCTTTACCGAGGTTTCTTTCCACTTGCGATAGTAGAACACCAGCACGATGGCGGGTATGCACAGCAAGTTGAGCAAGTGCACGGCTATCGAGACACCTATCACATAGGCTATCAATATCAAATAACGGTCGCTATTGGCCTCATCGGCTCGGTTTTCCCACTTGAGAATGAGCCAGAACACCAGCGCTGTGCAGAACGATGAGAAGGCATAAACCTCTGCCTCTACTGCCGAGTACCAGAATGTGTCACTCCATGTAAAAGCCAACGCTCCGGCTACACCGCTGCCAAACACTGCCAAATATTGGCTCCATGTCATCTCTGCTTCTTTTCCGTCAGGCACCACCAAACGTCGCACCAAGTGCGTGATAGTCCAAAACAGAAGCAATATGGTAAGCGCCGACAGGATGGCACTCATCACATTCACTGCCACCGACACTTGCGACGGGTCGCTCACAAAGTTTATCACAAAACGCGCAGCAAGCATAAAAATCGGGTTTCCGGGTGGGTGTCCGATTTCAAGTTTATACCCCTGCGAGATAAATTCCGGGCAGTCCCAGAAACTTGCTGTTGGCTCCAACGTGAGCAAATAGGTAACTGCTGCTATTGCAAACATCAGCCACCCCAGCGAATTGTTAATCAAATTATATTTCTTCATCAGTGATGTAGTTAATTTTCTCCTTTATTTGCCTTTTGGGCATATTGACCTACAAAATTAGTGCAATTGGGCGCATTATCAAAATTACTCGGCTCACTTTCACACTTTTTACACATTTTCAGTCCAATCCACTACTCCCAAAACGCATCTCACCACATTTCACCGAATAAACTCGCCACATTTCACCGAACAAACTCGCCACATTTCACCGAACAAACTCACCACATTTCACCGAACAAACTCGCCATATTTCACCGAACAAACCCGCCACATTTCACCGAATTTTATTCATTTTATTTGTTTTATTAAAATAGTAACATTAAATTTGCATACAACAAAAAGCAAAAAGTGATGGCAAAATACAAGCAACGCATTTCAGATAAAATACTCAAGCGTAAATTGCAGGGCAAAGGTGCAGTATTAATCGAAGGTCCCAAATGGTGTGGAAAGACAACCACAGCAAAACAGTTGGCAGAAAGTTTCCTCGACTTAGGCGACTCCATGGTACTAAAACAGAGTGCCGAATTGATTGAACTAAGCCCAAGCACATTATTGGAAGGCAAAACGCCACGTCTAATCGACGAATGGCAAGTTTTACCCGCAATATGGGACTCTATACGCAGTGAAATCGACAAAAGAGGAGAGCCTTCTCAATTCATATTGACAGGGTCATCGGTTCTACCGGAAGCCACTCAAACCATTCATAGTGGTACGGGGAGATTCGCCCACATCAAGATGCGACCTATGAGTTTGTTTGAATCGGGCGAATCAAACGGCAGTGTGAGCTTAGCTGACCTTTTCGATGGCAAAACTATTGAACCTGTAAGTAACCCTCTAACTTTAGACGACATTGCGTTTCTCACATGCCGTGGAGGCTGGCCATGGGCAACTATGATAGCAAAGGAGGTGGCACTCGATCAGGCTTTCGACTATGTAGATTCCGTAGTCAACAACGACATTCAGCGCGTCGACGGAGTTAAGCGAAATGCCACCCGTGCCGAATTGCTGCTTCGTTCTTATGCGAGAAACATATCGCAGGCAGCTCCATATTCTACTATCAAAAAAGATATGCTCGCCAACGATTCGAACACTTTAGACGAAGATACTTTAATCGATTATATTCAGGCATTGAAAAAACTATTCGTAATCGAAGATTTGACCGCATGGAATCCTAACATTCGCAGCAAAGCAGCTATCCGCACAAGCGACACGCGCCACTTCGTTGACCCAAGCATCGGAGTTGCCGCATTGGGTCTTGGTCCGAAAGATTTGATTGGCGATTTAAAATCATTCGGATTCTTTTTTGAAGATTTGGTAGTACGAGACCTTCGAGTATTCGCAGAAGCCCTCGATGGCAAACTATTTCACTATCGCGACAGTAATGGTCTTGAATGCGACGCTGTACTTCATCGCCGCAACGGAAGTTATGCCTTGATAGAAGTAAAGTTGGGCGGAGAAAAAAATATCAATGAAGGTGCCGAGAATCTAATTAAACTTGCGTCGATTATCGACATTCAAAAGATGACATCTCCATCATTTATGGCAGTTATCATTGCTGCCGGAAAATATGCCTACCAAAGAAATGACGGAGTGTTCGTAATTCCTATTGGATGCCTTAAAGATTAACAACAATTGTTGTCGCCAATCCGGTTTTCAGAAGCCCCTCATCCCAAAGTAAATTGTAAAAAACTCTATAATTATGCTTGTTTAACTCCATTTTTCCGACACAGACCTTCGGCAGTTATATCTCGTACCCATCGAATTGCCAAAATCCAATCATTGTATATGTATGCTCGTAAGGATATGTTTAGACACATATCTCTAAAATACTTTTGCTAAAAAACACACACGACACGCCAAAAGCACTATCTTGAGCAAGTTAAAATCCGGGAGTCTCCGCGAACTACTTCATATTCTTAAAAAAAAATTCGAATCCTTCAGGCGGGTTGCCGGTGTTTGGGCAGGTGATTGTCAGCAACGCCTTTGGCTGTGCTATGGCCATCAATCTTTGATGCCCCTGACCGGCCTCGCAAAAATTATTTCAAAAAAATCCTTTTTGGCTGAAACTTTTTCTCTACTCACTACGTCTAATGGGTGTAACAATTAGAAAAAGAGCTCAATATCTAAACTTTTCGAACAAAACAAATTAACAACAAAACAAACTACTAAAACTATTACAATATGAAAACTTCAAAATTATTCTCGATTTTCGCAATAGCATTTGCCGTTCTCGGCACTTCATCTATGGTTAACGGCAACGAACTGCCCGTCATCGCTTTCACCAACATTCAGGTGAACAATAATGTGAACTTGAAATTCGTCGACGGCAACGAACCGAGCATCATGGCTAACGATGCCGAAGTATCATTCGAATATGAAGAAAACACTCTCATTATCAGCGCCAAAAATGCCGAGGCTCCTACCACCGTAACCATCTGCGCTCCTCAACTCCACTCTTTGGAATATAACGGCGATGCCGATATCACCGTCAGCGGCAATCTCCGTGCTTCGCAATTGGTGATGAGCGTAACCGGCAATGGCACTATGGTGATAGAAGACGCCGACGTCAAGCGACTTTCTTGCTCTGTGCAGGGCTCGGGCAACATCTTCTTCTATGCCCTCAATGCCGATATGATGGTGTGCAACCTCGCTAACACCGGCAAACTCATTTTGGGCTCTGTCACCAGCGATGATTGCCTTACTCGCGAAACCGCCATCAATGTGGTAAGCCGAAACTTCGACAGTCCCGACAACAATAGCTTACAAAAGGCTTCGTTCGTGGCTAAAGATGTGAAATTCACCATCTTCTAAGGCTCTGATTCTCATCTCGACAAGCATCATATTGCACCGTCACAGCACTCTATTTCTTATAAACACATAATTCACCGAGGGTGTGCCCGATAGTATCGAGGCTCACCCTCGCTTTTTATCCCACCATCCACCGCCACATCCTCTAATCCACAAAAACTGCACATCTTATTCTATCATCGCACATTAGCCACCGTTTTTACTTTCAATTCTCAATTAATAATCGTAACTTTGCAGCGGTTTTAACATGTGCGTCACCGACGGCTGTAATGCTGCCACCCGGCATCGCACTACTATTTGTTAATTTGCGAAAAATCAGTAATTTACATTATATATACACAAGCGTATGGAATTTGAAATGATAGCCAAAACCTTTCAAGGGTTGGAAGGCGTATTGGCAGAAGAATTGCGAAATATCGGTGCAAACAATGTTGAGGAAGGCCGACGAATGGTTTGGTTCACCGGCGACAAAGCGGTGCTCTACAAAGCCAACTTTTGCTGCCGCACTGCTCTTCGCATACTAAAGCCTATCTACAAATTCATCGCAAGCGATGCCGACGAGCTTTATGAAGCCGTAAAACGCTTCGATTGGGACTCTGTTATAAAGGTCGACCAGACTTTCTCTATCGATGCCACTATATACAGCGACGATTTCCGTCACTCTCGCTTTGCTACATATCGCGTGAAGGATGCTATCGCCGACTTTTTCAACGAAAAATACGGCAAACGCCCGTCGATTCGCCTCAATAACCCCGATGTGCAATTCAATGTACACATCGCCGGCAACGAGGTGACTCTCTCGCTCGACTCTTCGGGTCAGTCGCTTCACAAGCGCGGCTATCGCGTGGCTCAGACCGAAGCGCCTATCAATGAGGTGCTTGCAGCCGGCATACTGAAACTCGCCGGCTGGGATGGTCAGTGCAACTTGGTGGACCCGATGTGCGGCTCGGGAACTTTCCTTATCGAAGCCGCCCTCATGGCTGCCAATGTCAACCCCGGCGTGTTCCGCAATGGTTATGCCTTCGAAAACTGGGACGATTTCGACCCGGAATTGTTTGAATCGATCTACAACGACGACTCGGCTGAACGCGAATTCAACTTCAAGATTTTCGGCTCCGACATATCGCCAAAGGCTGTGGAAATAGCTCGCCGAAACATCAAAAGCGCCGGCGTGAGCAAATATATCGACTTGGAATCTAAGTCGCTGCAAAGCATCGACAGCATTGCCGAAGGTGGTGGAATGATGGTTACCAACCCTCCTTACGGCGAACGAATAGCCGTGGAAGATATGGAAGGGCTGTATCGCGACCTCGGCGAACGCCTGAAGCGTGTTTTCAAGGGCTACAAGGCTTGGATAATTGGATATAAAACCGAACTCTTCGACTGCGTTGGACTCAAACCTTCGGTGAAAATGCCACTACTCAACGGCGATTTGGAATGTGAACTTCGCGAATATGTGATGTTCGACGGCAAATACGACGATTTGCGCCGCGATGGCGGAAGCATCAAGGACAATGAGTTTGCCAAACGACGCAGCGACGACAAGCCTTATCGCAAACACCGTTTCGAGGAAACTTTCAAGAGCGACCGTCGCCCTCGCCACTTCGACGACGAAGAATCGCGCGAACGCCGCCCTCGTCACTTCAAAATTGATGACCGCGACGACAATGCTCGCTTCGAAAAAGGCAAAAAATTCCACCGCGACCGATACGACGACGACAAAAAGCCGCGTCGCGCCGACCACGACAAGATGCAACGCCGCGAACGTAGCAAACGCTTCGACAACGACTTCGACGACCAGCAGAGCGGCGAACGCAAGTTTGTGCACAGCGAGGATTTCTCGAAACGCGTGGTGAAATTCCGCGAACCCAAGCTCTCTAAGGACAACGAGGTGCTCTCTAACACTCTCCGCCGCCGTGGCTGGCGCAAAAAAGATGCCGATAACGGCGCCGACGATTAAACGGTCTTCGTCGCATTAGCCGGCACATCACAAAATAAACATCGATAATAAAAAAAATAAAACTCATAACACTCAAACAAAATAAATTCTTACTGTAATGGCAAATCTTAACATACTGCTATTGGGCTCGGGTGGTCGCGAATGCGCCCTCGCCTGGAAAATGAGTCAAAGTGCCCGCTTGGGTAAACTATTCATCGCTCCCGGCAACGGTGGCACCGGCGCCTATGGCGAAAATGTGGCTCTCTCGCCGCTCGACTTCCCCGCTGTGAAGGCTTTCGTTATCGAAAACCACATCGATATGGTGGTGGTGGGCAACGAAGACCCGCTGGTAGCCGGCATCTACGACTACTTCAAAGCCGACAGCCAAGTTGCCAACGTGATGGTAATCGGTCCAAGCAAGGCGGGTGCTCAACTCGAAGGCAGCAAGGATTTTGCCAAAGGATTTATGCAACGCCACGGCATTCCCACTGCCGGTTATCTGAGTGTAACTAAAGATAATATCGAAGAGGGCTTCCGCTTCCTCGAGTCGCTAAAGGCTCCTTATGTGCTCAAAGCCGACGGCTTGGCTGCCGGTAAGGGCGTGCTCATTATCTCCGACCTCAACGAGGCTAAGAAAGAACTCGGCGAGATGCTCAACGGCATGTTCGGTGCTTCGAGCAGCACTGTGGTTATCGAAGAATTTCTTTCGGGAATAGAGTGCTCGGTGTTTGTGCTTACCGATGGCAATAACTATCAGGTGCTCCCCGTGGCTAAGGACTATAAGCGCATTGGCGAAGGCGACACCGGACTCAACACCGGCGGCATGGGTGCCATCTCGCCCGTCAGCTTCGCCGACGATGCATTTATGGCTAAGGTGCACGACCGCATCATCGAGCCCACCATCAACGGTCTCCGCCAAGAGGGCATCACCTATCGCGGTTTCATATTCTTGGGCCTCATCAATGTGGAAGGCAATCCTATGGTGATAGAATACAATGTGCGCATGGGCGACCCCGAAACCGAAGCCGTGATGCTTCGCATCCAAAACGACCTTGTGGAACTCCTCGAAGCTGCCGCTCAGCAAAATCTCGACACCAAGCAAATAAGCATCGACCCTCGCTATGCAGTGACCGTGATGATGGTGTCGGGCGGTTATCCGGGCAGCTACGAGAAGGGTAAAGCTATCACCGGGCTCGACAAGGTGGAAGGTAGCATCGTGTTCCACGCCGGCACTAAAGCTGTAGAGGGCGGTCACGTCACTTCGGGCGGCCGTGTGCTCGCAGTTAGCAGCTATGGCAACACCAAGGACGAAGCGCTTCGCCAATCGTGGGAAAATATTGCAAAAATCGATTTCGAAGGCAAATATTTCCGCCGCGACATAGGTTTCGACCTCAAGTAACGCATCGGCTAATTCCTATCATATAGGGCAGAACTATGAGATTCAGGGAAAGTGTAATCAACGATTTCTTCAACAGCAAGGCTTTTGCCATACTCGCGGCAATAGCTTTGCTGGTGATGATGTATGTCAATTACACTTCGGGCAATGTTATCAATGCTTTCAACCACGGGCATGGCATCTTGTTCCACTCCCTGTCGGGGTGCATCGCCGATGCTCGCATTTCAGTGATGCTCAACGCCGTTTGCATAATCCTAATAGGACTTATTATGGTGATTCTGAACAAGATGTTCAATTTCATTCGCTCCGTAACTTGGATTTATGTATCGGTGTTCCTGCTGCTCACATTCAGTTCGCCCATCACCAGCAGCAGCCTGTTCACCGGCACACTCTTGTGCTTGACTATAGTGCTCACTCTGTTCACGCTATTTGCCTCGTTTCAGAACAAACGCTCGCAGCGCAACATATTCTCATCGTTTGCACTCGTGGCGGCGGCAAGCATGTTCCACTATGCTTTCATCTATCTCATCGCGGTTCTTTTTCTGGGTTTTATGCTCATGCAAACCATGAATTTGCGTAGCTTTCTAGCTATGATTTTGGGCATAATCACCCCGTTCTGGATAGTACTGGGGCTGGGCATTGCCGACATCAGCGATTTCACGCTACCTTCCTACGAAAGCGCATGGGCGGCGCTCCGCACACCTCAGTTGCACCTTAGCATTGTCTACATTGCCATTATCACCATCTTCACCGTGCTACTCACTTGCCTCAACCTGCTGCAGATTATCAACTACAAACTGCAAGTGCGCGCCTACAACGGCTATTTGGTCTACCTCTCGGTGGCAAGCATTCTGATGATGGCTGTCGACTACCCAAATGCGTTTATCTATCTGCCGGTTATCAATCTCTGCTTCGGCGTGCAGTTTGCCCACTTCTTCACGCTCAATAGCCACACCCGCCGCTACATTGCCGTGATAGTGCTCATCATTGCTGCCATAGCCGGTAATATTCTGCAAGTCACTCTCTGATTATAGCCCACAGCACACCTCTGCTGCGGCATCATCATCTCTGCAATTATGAAAATATTAATCGAAAGCCACATACCATTCATCAAGGGTCTTCTCGAACCCGTAGCTCAAGTGGAATATCTTGAGCCCGAACAATTTACACCCCAAAGCGTAGCCTGCGCCGATGCACTCGTCATTCGCACTCGCACCGTGTGCAACGAGGCTCTGCTTGCCGGTAGCCGAGTGCAGTTTATTGGCACTGCCACCATTGGCACCGACCATATCGACCTCGATTATTGCCGTAATCACGGCATCACTGTGTGCAACGCCGCCGGATGCAATGCCCCTGCCGTGGCGCAATATGTGCTCGCCACCATAGGCCACTTCATGCAGCAGCAAGGCATAGCTTCGCCCGCCGAACTCACATTAGGCATTGTGGGCGTGGGCCATGTGGGAAGCATAGTGGAGCGTTTTGCTCGCGAATGTGGCTTTAAAGTGCTTCTATGCGACCCTCCTCGCGCCGAGGCTGAAGGTGCTGAGTCGTTTGTTGACATTCACACCATCGCCGCCAAAGCCGACATCATCACTTTTCACACGCCTCTCACCCGTAATGGCGCTCATGCCACCTACCATATGTGCAACCACGAGTTGCTCGCCTCTCTGCGCCGATGCCGATTGCTCATCAACAGCGCTCGCGGCGCCGTGGTGGATAACGCTCACCTGGTGCAATATATGCAGTCGCATCCCGCTTTGTCGGTGGCTATCGACTGCTGGGAAGGCGAGCCGAATATCAGTCCCGAACTCCTCGACAAAGCATTCGTTGCCACACCACACATCGCCGGCTACTCGGCTGAAGGCAAAAAACGCGGCACAGCCATGGTTATCGAGCAGATTAACCGTCATTTCGGTTGGAACATCGTGCCCCAAGCAGTCGACGCCTGCACCCCCACCCGCGGCGCCTCATGCGTCACTCTAAGCCGCATCACCCACAGCTACAACCCCCTCACCGACACCCACGCACTAAAATCAGCCCCACACACCTTCGAAGCCCTCCGCAACCACTACCTCCTCCGCCACGAAGTAGAAAACGGCTGATAATTAGTTATATCCCCCAACGAAAAATAAAGAATTATAGCACCAATAACGGCAACAACCTAAAGCCCTCCGGCCCGAGCAAAACTAAATACAAAGATTAATATGTGATTCACACATCCCCAAAAGCAAGAATCGTGATGAATAATTCACGGCTCTTTCATTTAAGACAACAATAAAAGACACAAACCCCCTACCCGGTTCGATTGAGAATCGGGTGGAGAGGTTATGTTGTAAATGTGTGTTTTATCTCTTTGTCAAAATCTCAGTTTTGTTATTTTTTGGCGCAAAAAGTGGATGAGTTTGGTAAAGCTTGCCGAGACGTGTCTCATTAGTTCTGCCATACCTTTACGCTTGTCAGCCGTCTTTTTGCGCAGCCTTTTCCAAATCGAGAATACGGGGTATACAATTCTTTGCAATGAATCGAGATTGCGCGCCGATCTACTCCACTTGCGTTTTATCTTATCTTGTCGAAGATTGACGTCAAGTCCCCAGTGCATGCTTTCGATTGACCAATGCTTGCGCACAAATAATCCTAATTTTAAACAGTTGCCTATGAAAAACTTCCGTAAACTCTTGCATTCTCTTGGCCATATCAAGGTCGTTTATCCCGTTTTCCACACGGCAAAGTGTTGGTTCCGAAGGCACACCATTGCAGAGCATACCCATCTTTTGAAATTTGTTTAAATTTTCGCGTCCGAACTTAATAATATCTGCACGTCCCACACACCTCGATGCACGAGCTAGTATAATAAGCATTATAATGTCACGAAGACTATGGCGGATATTTCCTTTGCTCAATCTGCGAAAATCAGGGACTGCAGATGCGAAATCCAAAAGATTTCTCAGAATAGTGTTCTGCGACTCGAAATTATTTCTTACCTTTCTGGAGTGATTAATCGCCGATTTATCGGCTGAAAGTATATGGTCAAGCGTGCTGATTTTGTTCATAAATATTTGATTTACACTTATAAAATTACCAAAAATCAGCCACTTGACCAAATTTTTACGCCACTTATTTTGTTGAAAATGAGATATTTTACAAGTTTAAAATAAGAGAATTTATATACAGAGTAAGGCAGCAAAAAAGGCGAAACTCTCGAGAGAAACGCCCTAAAAATCCGCTATAAAATATCAATATTTTTGAAAGACTAAGTTTTTTTAAATGAAAGAGCCGTGAAATTTTATTAATAATTTTTGACTAAGGTATTACTTATTAAAAATAAAACACTTAAATTTAAGGCGAAAAAATCAAGACTTATGAATACCTTGATGCGCAATATGGTTTTGATGTGTTTCAGTGCATTCGTGCTGAATACCGCAATTCTTGCGCATGCCGATGCGGGTTATTTAGCTGATAATAAGCAGAAAATCAAGGAATATATAGCAAGCGACACACTGCACTACTACATCAAGGATTACCAAGGCAATGTGCGCTGCGTGGTGCGCTATGACGGCGCAGTGGCGGAGAGCAATGAATATTACCCCTACGGAGGCAGCCCAATAAATACGGAGCAAAAGAACTCGACCGCACCCATGGCCTCGACCTATACGACTCCGAAGCCCGATGGTATGACTCGCTGCTCGGCCGCACCTCCACAATGGACCCATTAGCCGAGAAATACTACAGCCTCAGCCCTTACCTCTGGTGCGCCGGGAACCCGGTAAAAAATATTGATTTGCACGGAGATACTGTTGCCGTACTATATAAACAAGATATTATTGGACATCTGGCTTTACTTATTCAAAATGAGAAAGGAAAGTGGGTGTACTATTCATATAATGGAATTCCTATATTTGAATTCACACATGGATCTTTAGGAGGAAAACCATACCATGATTTGGGAGTAAAAACATTCGATAGCCCCGAAGAGTTTATGAATAGTACATATAATCGAGAAGGAAACGAAGAAGAAGTGGGAAATAACGAGGTGAACAATTATGGATATGATGAAGCCTACACCATTCCAACAGATTCAAAACAGGATAACAAGATAAGGAGCGCATTTCTATCTGAAGCAAAGAAACCATATTATCTATTCAGTCATCAATGCGCTCAGGTTGTTCAAAATGCACTATCTGCAGGAAACATCAAATCAATAGACGTAAGTTTTTTGTATTATGATGATGATTATCCTAAAGAAAATGTTCCATTTATGCCGTTAAGAACATTTTGTAACATTATTAATATTAATCCGAAAGGTAAAATAATTAAGAAAAAATGAAAAATAAAAAAACAATTACTTATCTAACTACAATTTGGTTCTCGCTCCAAGCCGTATTTATGTTCTATTGGCCGATATACTTATACTATTGTGATGGTTTAAAATTTTATGAAATGTTAGTTACGGGCTCTATCTTATTGCCAGTATCTCTATTAATTGTTGTAAAAAATAGAATAATCAGAAATATAGCGTATTTTTTATTGTGGGTTTATTCGGTTCCATTCTGTTTTTGTGGTTTTCTTTGGGTCGGCTTTGGCTGTGCCGGTATCATACCTGAATTAGTACTTCTAACTATTTATATTGTAAATATTGTGTTGCTAATTAGAAGTAAGAAGAACATGTGATTTTACAGGGGTTTAGAGATGATAAACCGGAAGAATAGTATTACATTTATTGAACATTGCTGAGCGATAAAAGTGGTCAGACGCAAAAAGATATGTCTCGGTTATCGTTTTCACGGCGGTCGAGTCTACTATTTTGATTTACAAGTCCCCCTCAGTCGAAAAGCGAGAGCTCGGGCGGAGCTTCGGATGCCTTGCCGAGGAGGATCTAATAATCTTTTGTGCCTAAAAGTATATAATTGCTTGGAATTTTGGCGTCGGAAAAGATATAATTACTTATTTTTTCTCACGGTTCACGAGCCATACGCCTACAAAGACAAGAAGTGTGGCTATCACATTCTTGCCGTTGAGCACTGCAAGTCCTGCCAAAACTGAGAACACTACTGCCACAATGGGTTGAAGATAGTTGTACATCGCTATCACTGTAGGATCCACGCGGCGCTGCGCCACCGGAATCAGCATATACGCCAAGCATGTGCCAAAAAGCAAAATAAATGCGAAGTCGAAATATCCCGAAAGCGATAGTTTTGCCCATTCCACGCTGAGCATGTCGCCTATGGTCAACGGCAAAATGCCTATTGCCGAAATCAAAAACATCCACTTCATGAGCGTAAGGATGGAATACTTGGAAATCAACTTGCCGAAGCACACCAGATAGAGCGCTCCACACACTTGTGCCAAGAGGCATAATGTATTGCCGAGCAGGGGATTGCTCACGTTGATGCTGCTATCGGCCTCGCCGGCAAACACAAACATCAGCGCTCCACCCAAGCCTATAGCCACGCCCACTGCCTTTAGCCATGTAAATCCGAAGCCCATAAGCAATGCGCCAAACACGAGGGTGAAAATAGGCGTCAAACTGCACACCACGGCAGCATCTACCGGGCTGGCATAACTCATGCCCAAGATGATGAGCACCTGATTGAGTCCTATTACAAGCAGCGATGCCATGATCAGTGGCAATATGTCGCGCCTCTCCACTTTCTCGGCTTTACCGCTACCGGGCACAAACACACTCACAAGCCAAAACAAGAGCGCACCGCCTATAATTCGATAGCCCGACAGCGCCATGGGTGTTATCACACCCTCATTGAGCAAATCTTTAAGAAATGGAGCCATCAAACCCCACGACACATTTGCTACAAGCAAAGCCAAATGGCCTTGCAACTTTTCACCACGTAGTGACTTTAATTGCATAATTCTTTCGATTTCTTATTATATCATTAATTTTGGTTTTCATCATTCTCCACGCGTTTGGGCTTCGCAAACAAGCGGGCAAACAGCCATTCGCGTGGCTTATCCACAAGTGTGCAGATGGCAAATGTAGCCACACCCACCAATGTAGCCAGTATGACATATCCTATGCCGCCGTAGGTGTCGTAGATATTGCTGAGCATAGGCCGCAGCACATGGGGCCACACGCTGAAGTGCATGTGTATCAGATATACAGCAAACGAGGTGGATGCCACCCAATTGACAAATCGGTTCTTGAACGAGAATCGGGCAAATATCACAAAAAATGCTATCGACTCGAGCACTATCACCGGATTGTTGTAGCTTATCACCTTAAAATACTTCATGTGCTGCATCATAAGCACCACAGCTGCCACCGAGAGCAGATAAACGGGCACGCCCACTGCCGCCCATCTAAAATGAGGATAGCGATCGAGTATCAGGCGCAGCGTGCGACCCAAGCAATAGATAAATATCATGTGATAAACAGTGTAGCCGGTCTCGTTGAACGCCATTTCGCACCACCACCCTAAGCCGCAGTTTATCACCACAAGCACCGCTACGAGTATCAGATGCCCACGATAGGTGATGCGGTCGAGCAATTCATTGATTGCAGGACTTAGCGCCATCAGAAAGAAATAACTCGTCACAAACCACTGCGTGCTGTGCGATATGCCAAGCATAGCCGGTTCGGCATATTTAGCATCGAAAAGTATTTGCGGATGTAAGCAACATGCTATGAGAAAGAGCCCTATCGAATACCACAGCACCCATAGCACATACTTCAGCATGCCATTGGCCGTGAATCGTATGCCGAAATATCCCGAAATCAGCACGAATAGGTTTACGCCAATTATTGCCATCGACTCAAGCAATTCCGCACCCCAAAGGTGAACAAACGGTTGCGCAGTGACCGGCAGAAATTTCTCCATCACCACCCCATTGAAATGCACCATTAAAATCATTGCCATCGCCACAATGCGAAGCAATTCGAATTGAGATTCTCTAACCTTCATTATTCAGTAGTTTTGCGCTAACAATATGCAAAGATAGTAACTATCGGCCAATTAACAGCACTTCAACGCACTCAATCTCAATCATATTTCACTCATTCGGCACGATTATTCATCGTTAAAGTCCTCAATTTGAAAAAATTTTCATAACTTTGAACAATGGAATTTTTCACATCTACCGAGTTTTATTGTTTGGCTATGGTGGTGGCAATAGCCCTAATAGGTCTCTTGATGGGCCAATCGCCCCCAAAACCTGCCGAAACCTATATCACTCAACTCTTTACCACCGTGGCACATCACGGCGATGATGCCGATATGGTGACGCTGAGTGTGATGCCCGACCGAACCGTGCTCATAGCGCGCTACGGCATTAGCGGAGCCCCCGATATGGGCATTAATTTAGTGGCTGAAGTGGTGGGCGACAAGGTGAAAATAGTGGAAAAGCGAGCTTCGCTTACTCATCGGCTCGGCACAACGGCCGAAGTGCCGCTACACGGCACTGCTCAACTGCGTTGCTTCGGCCTCGGACATTACTCGGTGCGATATGAAAGCGAAATCACCGGCGGTTGGGCTCTGCTATCGCTATCGATGGTAGAGGGATTTGCCCAATCGGTCGATTTGCGGCTTTAGAAATAACCATTATTTTGGCTTGCAGCACAATACTCAACGCAGATTTTTCGTTAGTATTATATTTGATGAAAACTATTAAGTATTACGATAAATAAATACATCACAACACGATATGATTAAGAAAATAGCATTCTCAATTATTGCTCTACTAAGCATAATCACAGCTTCGGCTCAGAGCGGAAGTTGGAAAATTCACCCCGTGTTCGGTGCCACTCCAACCAATGCCATCGACGTAGGCGACCGAATATACTATCTTGTGTCGAACAACCTGTTCTGCTACGACAAAGAAACATCGGAGAACATTATGTACGACAAGAGTAACTACCTCAACGACACCCAGATATCTAACGTATACTACAACTACGACAAGAAATATCTGGTGGTGGCTTACTCTAATTCCGACATCGATATCATTCTCGAAAACGGCAGAGTGAAAAACATCCCCGACATCACCAATTCGCTTATGCCGTCGCTAAAAACCATCAATCACGTTACCTTCAACGGCAACCGCATATATGTGGCTACCGCATTTGGCTATGTGGTAATCGACGACGAGAAATTTGAGATTGCCGAATCGAGAATATATAACAAAAGCATTACCTCGGCTGCCGTGTGTGGCAACTACTTGCTACTCAGCTCTGCCGACGGCACATACATAGGCCTCGCCTCAAAAGCTCACAGCACTCTCGACTCATTTGTGCTTTATGCCAATGAGAAAAAGTGCAAATTCCTCACTATCACCGACAAACGATTCCTCACCTATGGCACCAATGCCATAATCTACGACATCGCCACCGATGCCGACGGCAATCCTACAGGTTTGACTTGGGTGAAAACTATTGGCGACACCGCCCCATCGTCGGTGCAACCCGTTAAGAGCCTCGACGCCACTATGGTGCTCTACTCTGCCACACCACAATACTACACAATAGATGCCACCGGCGAAGCATCGGCTGCCATCACACTCCCCACTGCCGTAAAGAGCGAATTGCTCACATCGCAAGAGACCGACGGCTCATGGTGGGCAGTTGGTTCCAACGGCATCCACAAAGTAATCATCGACGGCACCACCGCCACCACCGAAGTCGATTATCAGAAGATTAATGCTTCGACGGTGTCTCGAGTGTTCTATCTCGTTTATAATGAAGAAAAAGACTATCTTCTTGCTGCCAATACAGGACCTATTCTCATTTCAAACGAAGGAGGCAATGCCATTATCGACCGTCTCAAAAATGGTATTTGGACTACACTCGATACGAAAGTAACACCCGGAGGAGCATCACCTGCAACAGTACTCCAACGTAGTTACTTACCCATATTCGACCCCAAAGACAGCAATGCATTTATAATAGGAACTCGCGACCAAGGAATTTTCCGCTTTGTAGATAATTCGGGAGAAGGATTTAAAGAGGCCAACCATTGGACTCAGAATAACAGCCCTGTATATTCCAGCGGCTCAAGATGTAATGCGCATGCTATAGACTTTGACAAAAACGGCAATATTTGGTTTATCAGCGGTACGCAGAACCCTTCAAAACCATACATCTTGCCCCACGACAAAATTGATGTAGAAACGCCATCTGCCAATGATTGGGTATCTACAGAATTATCATTTGCTTATTCAAGTCAATGGGAAAACATATTCTACATCGCACGCAAAAGTGGAGTAAAGATTTATTGTCCAAAGGGTTATGCAAATGTTTTCTTCTTCAAAGAAAAAGTTGAAGGCGATTATAGTTCTTTTAACTTAGCAGAATTCAAAACCTCAAGTTCAACCCTTGACCAAGATGGGAACATATTCTCTTGGACGAAAATATTTTCATTTGCAGAAGATCTCAATGGCAAAATATGGATGGGTAGCACAACCGGAATATGTGTATGGAACCCTGAAAATATTTTCGATACCGATAGTCGTGTCTACCGTCCAAAAGTGCCACGCAATGACGGCACTAATAATGCCGACTACCTCCTTGATGGCGTTAGCGTAACTTGCATCGCCGTAGATGCACTCAATCGCAAATGGATTGGTACAAATGCCAATGGAGTGTTCTTGGTAAGTGCTGATGGTACCGAAATCATAGAGCAACTCAACACTTCGAATAGTGTTTTACCCACCGACCAGATTCTATCGATTTGCGTAAAGCCCAACAGCAACGCCATATTCATTGGCACTCCAAATGGTGTTCTTGAATACGAAACATCATCGGTCACTCCCGCTCCGTCGTACGACGAAGTTCTTGTCTATCCAAATCCTGTTCGCCCCGAATATACCGGATTCATCTCCATCAAAGGTCTTATGGCCAATTCGCTTGTGAAGATTTCCGATGCTTCAGGCAATGTGATTACATCACTTCAAGCCACAAGCGGCACTGCCACTTGGGACGGTCTGAACGCCTCGGGCGAAAGAGTGAAGAGCGGAGTATATTATGTGCTCGCTTCTGAAAACGAAAACGAAACAAGTAGCGCCATAGTTGCCAAATTCCTCGTAATTCGTTAATACCTAAAGCAGCTTCATCATCATGTATAAATAATAATTCCATTCTAATACAATGCGCATTAGAGTGGAATTATTTTAGCAATTACTACTTTTAAACAAATGGCAGAAAAAGAAAGAATCAGGTATTTCGACACTATGAAGGGAATTGCAATAATTCTCGTGGTAGTGCACCATGTGTTTGGATATAATGACACTATTATAGATCAGATGTTAGAGAGTTTGCGTATGCCTCTGTTTGTGTTAGTGTCAGGGATATTCCTTTCATTCCGACGCGGATTTTGGGTGTTGATTGTTAAGAAATTCAATCGCTACATACTTCCACTGCTCCTTTTCAGCTTATTATATGCCACTATTCACGACATTTTCTTAGCCGATATCAATATAACTTACATCAAAACCCGAATATACAATTATTGCATCAATCTCAGTCTATCAAATGCCAACGAACCACTATGGTTCCTCAAAATGCTGTTTTTCCTTTGCATTATTACTTATGGCATCGAGAAGATTATGCCTTTCAAATCTCGCATTCTAAAGTTGGCTATAGTTATTATTATCTGCACAGCATTTGCCTATTTAGTAGCTGATTTCGACCCGCTTCACCACGAAACACGGTTGTCCGTCATAATATTCAACTCGAAGGTTCCATCAGCAATATTTATGCTTCCCATCTACTACTTCGCTTATCTATACAAAGACTTTTTCCTAAAACCTCCATCCAAGAAGCTACTGTTAGCGGCCGCCCCTATTGCTCTCATCATTTGGTGCCTATGTGGACGTGGTGCTGCAATGTATTATACCGCCGTTGCTGATTTTCCCTACCCTTTACTATTAATCGCTCAATTTGCGGCTGTTTACTTTTGCTTCGCCGTGGCTTACTCCATTGGCAGAGTGCCCGTAATATCTTATTTCGGGCAGTATTCATTAGTGATTTTATGCACGCATAGCACCGTGCAGTTAATACTCAATTTTATTATTAAGTTAAATAATGAAATAGTAGAATTTGCCATTGTGATGCTTACCGCTCCTATACTGATTTACGTCTTCACTCGCTATTTACCACATTTTACAGCACAAAAAGAACTGATAAAAGTGAATGACAACGGAAAAATTCGCATTAATTTTAGCGATTAAGCAAAATTTTGCGTATCTTTGCACTCGAAAACAAAAAAGGCGGGGTGTAGCGCAGTTGGTAGCGCGCTACGTTCGGGACGTAGAGGTCGGAAGTTCGAGCCTTCTCACCCCGACCATAATAATTAAGGCTTGTAGTCCGTTGAAGACCGCAAGCCTTTCATTTTTCTCTCTTCTTAAAACAATCACACGGGCAATATCTTTTTATTCCTATTTCCGAAAAGATTTTTATAGCTCATCTTATCACACACGTTGTGTAAGAAAAATGCTAATATCGAGATAATCACCAATGCCACCAGAGGCGTGATAAGATTGAACGCCATTCCGCACATGCACAAAATCTGCAACACCGGGAAACGCACCAAGTACATCTCATAACTATAATCCGTAACGTTGGAAATTCCGAACAAGAATTTAGCCTTGTATGCCACAAAGAAGATGATTATGGTAAGGAAAAAGCAGTTAAAGTATGTAATTTCCCATATCCACAGCTGTAATACGAGCCCCAAAAGCGAAACAGCAAAAAGCCACCATCGCTTAAAGAGTGCATCGCGCTTGGTATATAACCACACAGGGAAAAAGAAATACGATAATTGCCCGAATATTTGTCGATTCATTCTCTCTAACAGTTCATTTCCTGTCAACCAATAGAGTTGAGAAGTAGTTGTATCCCATAATACGGCAAATGCTATTATAGCCCACAGCACCACATTCTTATTAAAGCGTTTCATAAAAAATGCCACAACAGGCAGACTCAGATAGAACATAATCTCCACCTTAAGAGTCCACAACGAAGCATTAACGAATGGCTGCGGATTGCCCTCGAACACTCCCGGCAAAGTAGGCTGCATAAAGTTGCCAAAACATAGATTTGCCAGCAGATATTTCCATGTGGTTTTACACGATAAAAAATCACCTATGGGCATAGTCGTGACTACTATGCCCATAGCGAAACAACTTATTACAGCTATAAAATATGCCGGATAAATTCTAAAAAAGCGTTTTAAGAAAAATTCTTTTAATGTTTTCGACCGTTCAAAGCTATTATACACCAAAACACCGCTTATAATAAAGAAGCCTTGTACGAGCCAAATCCCTCGGAATGGCGAATCTTCGCATGCATTTATCACAAAATAGTGATTGCAAAAAATGCACAAGAAGAACAAATACCTTAGGAGGGTAAAGCAATTATTCCTTTGCTTCGAATTTTCATTAATCTGCATACTTTAATCTACAGAATTACATATATTCATCGCCGTATTTCGAGCGCACTTCGTTGACGTAGAGACGCACTTTCTGCTCTTCGTCTTGTGGCACTATCATCAGCACATCGCCGGCGTCGGCCACTATATAGTCGTTGAGACCCGACACCAGCACGAGCTTATCGTGCTTTACTGCGATAATATTGTTCTTGCTGTTTATCATCAATGTCTTGCAGCGTTGTGTCACATTGCCATCGATGCTCTTGGGCGAGTTTTCATAGAGTGCTCCCCATGTGCCGAGGTCGCTCCAACCGAAATCCACGCTCTCTACATAAACATTCGGAGCCTGCTCCATCACGGCAAAGTCAATCGATATGTTTGGACATGCCGGGAAAACGCTGTCGATAAATTCTGCCTCTTTCTCGGTGCCAAAATACTCTATCCCTCGGTCGAAATAGTCTGAAATCTGACTTGCATACGTGCGCAGTGCCTTCATTATTGCACCCACCGACCATAGGAACATTCCTGAGTTCCACAAAAATTCGCCGGTTGAGAGAAACACCTTGGCAAGTTCCAAATCGGGCTTCTCTGTGAAGGTCTTCACCTTATTTACTTGCTCGTCAATCTTCTCCCCCACTTGTATGTAGCCATAACCAGTCTCGGGGCGATTGGGCTGAATGCCAAGTGTGAGCAGCACGTCGTTGGTCTTCAGAAATTCAAATCCGCGTTCTATACTCTCGAAATATTGCTTCTCTTTGAGTATCAAGTGATCGCTCGGAGCCACCATCATCACGGCATTAGGATTGATGGCATTGATGTGATAGGCAGCCCAAGCAATGCAAGGAGCTGTGTTGCGACGAGCCGGCTCATATAAGATGCGGCTGTCGTCGATTTCCGGCAACTGCTCGTGTATCAAGGTCTCATACTTGTGATTGGTAACCAAAATTATGTTTGTTTCGGGTACTAATTGCTTTATTCGGTCGTATGTCATTTGCAGCAAAGTGCGGCCCGTGCCAAAGAAATCGATAAATTGCTTCGGCAAATTGGTCCTGCTATAAGGCCAAAAACGGCTTCCCACACCGCCACACATTATTACACAATATCTATTATTCATCGCTGTTGATTTTGTTTGTTTCTATTTGCTAAGTTAATAAGAAAAACACGATTTTCACAATTTATTTTCGGTTATTATTTCAAAAATGTGTTCCTTTTCTTTTATATTGCCCCAACAAGAATAAACAGCATCGCGCAAATCTATTATCTTTATATTTTTGCAAAATTGCATACACTATAAACGGCAAATACAATCCGGAGACAAAAGCTATTAGCGACCCCCAAAACCATGGGATATCTGTAACCGATAAAAGCACCTGCTGGGAAAGGGTTTGAGGGAACCATGACAAAAGATATATAGTATATGATGCTCCAAATAAGTGATTAAAAAACTTATAATCTCTTTGCACATATATTATTGCAAAGCAAAATGACATAACTATCCCTATTAATGCCGTAGTGACACTCTTACCAAAAAAATAAGGTACACTTAACAAAAACACATATAACACCACCAAAAGGGGACAAAGTAATCGAATGTTTCGGATTAAGAACCTATCCAAGCCATAGTGACAACAAGAAATTCCCAAAATAAAGAAAAAACTAAAGTATATCACTTTTCCAATATTCAAAAAATCGACATCATATATTGGATTTATCAACAATATTACCAAAGAGAAAAACAGCAAAAACCAACACGGCAGTTTTATCTTCAAAGTATACATCAATTTTGCACCACAAACAATTGTAATAAATACCAAGAAAAGAGTGGGCAAAAACCACATAAAGACTACAACGGACTCTTTTGGATATAAGAATTGCCGGAAAAAGAAAGTAACCGATAACTCTGCAGATCTATCAGCATAACTATTCAATAAAAACTTAGGGAACAATGCGACTAAATTTATAACCACAAATGGGATTAACAATCTTTTAGCCTTATTAAACAGAAAACCGTTCTTTCCGAAACATTTTATTTCATACACACTAATTTTTTTTCTCTGCAATCCCAAAGAAAAAAGATAACCGGAAACGAAAAAAAACAACGGCATAATGAATCCATCAATCCACAGAGCAAATTCCCAATGGTTATGAAAAGAATGCATCAAAACCACCAAAACTATTCCGTAAATGTGCAAAAAGGAAATTCTTTTATCCATTTGTCAATCTTGCATCGACGCCGATTACAATTATATTATCACTCACACAACTCAAAAAATCGACCTCAGCAGCAGTATGGCGAGCACTATCAGCACCACTATATAGGTCCAGAACCATGGCTTGCTGCCTAATTTGCGGCCCGGAGCTGTGGTCTTATAGCCATAGCGATAATGCGGCACATAGGGCATGTGTGGCGATTGCTGCCCCTGTTGACCTTGTTGCCCTTGCCGAGGCGCTTCTTGCGTTTGAACCGCCGTTGCGGGTTGCCGACGCACTGCCGGCGACGGGTGATACTGCTGTGCGCCGATGCGACGCCCACAGAAGGGACAATAATTAAAATTGCTCTGCACCTGATTGCCGCACACCGTGCATGCAAATATGGCATACGATTGGTGGGCTGCTGACTGCGAAGGTGCCTCGGCTGTGGGCTGACCATAGCCGTAGGTTCCCGCTCCATGACTGCCGACTTCGGGTGCCGTTGGGGCTACCTCAAACTCCGACAAGCATTGCGGACACACCACCAGATGGCCTTGCGACACCAACTCGTCGTGCGACAGCACTATGATTTTTCCACATTGAGGACACTTATATTCCATCAGCCTATGAGTTTATGCTTCGTAGTGAATAATGGCTTTCACTGCCACGTGCCATCTACCGTTTTCTAATCGAGCAGTGCCTTCGCGGTCGGTCACGATGCGTGTCTTGCCGTTTGATATCTGTATTCCCTTGCCTGTGCATGCTCTCACAAGGTTCTCGGTGGGCATCATCAGCGCAAACTGATGCACCTCGGGATTGTCGATTACCTTAAATGTACCCGTAACGCCGTCGTTGGTCGACAGTTCGAATATCGAATTGCCTATTTCCACCACCTCGGTAGTGCGTATGAAATAATCATTGGCATCGGGCTTGGTGAGGAACAGTCGCTTGGGACCATTATATGCCACTTCCGTGCCGTCCTTCTCGCCACCATCGAAATCTATATCGGTGGGGCGGCGACGATTAACCAGATAGGTCACTCTATTGAGGTCGGTGGTGATGTTTTTCGAGAATTTTTCGAACTGCGAGTTCAATTTGTTGGTCTTATAGTCCAATTCTTTCTTCAGCTCGGCATTCTCTTTCTTGGTAATCCAAGCAAAATACAGTGCTGCAGCCGACATCAATAGCAGAATCACATCGAGCACCATCGCCCATCCGCCGTGGCTCTCCGAGGTGCTGCCACCGGCTGTGGCATTGATGATGGCTATAGAGTCGGTAGCGGGCATCTCTTCTTCGGGCGCTGCGTCGATTGTGGCTGTATTCACCGGCTGAGTGGCAGGCACTTCGCTATCGACAGGCGCCGGCGATGCCGGCGGAGTGTTGGATGCCGACTCGGGATGACTGGCTATATATTCTTTCAATTTGCGCACCACGCCCGCAGGCTGGGTATATTCCTTGGCTATTTCGCGTATTTTCTCTATATTGCCTCCCTCGGTTTCTTTCGATTTGAGGTATTCATATACTTTCTTCCACTTCGAACTCTTATACACTTTGTTCAAGTCGTCGAGCATATATTCTTCGGGGAATTCGCTTTCGGGATGGCCATAGCGGCCGTCAAGAGCGGCATTCTGTCCCACTATGGCTATTGCACGCTGCCACTGCTTGGCACTTAAGGGTTTCGATTCGTCGGTCTCTGCCCTTAGCGTCACGGCTGTGGCTATACTGACCATAATAACAAGTAATACTGATAGAGTTCGCTTCATTTCCTATCTGTTAGTTTTTTATTCTATAATTCCATTTATCCATTTCTCTATTGGCTAACTAATGCCGTAGCGACTTATCACTTCGTGGCACAAATTCTTCAGCAGATTGTGGCGTATCACTCCCACTATCGGATAGAAGAACGGCACATCTTCCACCACATCGTCGTCGCCATAGCGACCTGCCAAATAACTGTTGATACCCGCGGTTAGATAGTTCGACACATCGTCGTTTACCACCGATGCAAACAAGTTTTGTACTTTCTTGTCGATGCCGAATTCGTCGCATACATCAGTCGACAACAAAGATAAGAAGAATTGATTAAACTCCAACACTTTATCCACAATAATAGCACGAATATCCTGTTTATTCACGTCGCCGAAGGTCAATTCGCGGTCGTCTATCATCGAGTAGCAATATTTTATCCTGTTGATATTTCGCGGCGAGTACATCTCGCTGTTCTCTTTGCCTTCGAGTCGCTTGTTCTCCAGGCGCACGCCGCCACGGCAAGTTATCTGCTTGGGCTGATCTTTCTCAACCTTCACTTCGAAGTGCTCTTTATAAGCCTCGCCCGACACTTTTTCTATTATCAGTCGGGTAAATTCTTCCACTTGGCTGTGTCCGCCGAGTATGTTGAGCATCTTGGAGCCGGTGCCGCTGAAGTACACTTGCTTTGGCATCTTCTGTCCGCGTGCCTTTATCATTGTGGCTATGTAGTAAATCATAGCGGCATAGAAGTACATAAATATCAAGCGGCGATGCTCGTCGTTGCGCAGAAGGTTGTTGTAGGAGAAGAGTTTGCGGTCTATCTCGCGACGCTGGCGCAATTCTTCCACATTCTCTATCGAGAACAGGAAGGCATTGATGTCCTCGCTGCGTTTGTCGTTCATTATGTCGGCAAGTATGCTGTTGAGATATGCCAAATCGTCGTTTTTATCTATCAATCTACGGAAATATTCGGTGTAATGTGCCAGCAACGGATTGTTGTCGGCATCGCAGGTGGCAAAACCGTCGCCAAACACTGCATCGCCGGCAAATCGGAACGACGACACTATGGTGGGCTCGGTGCGCATGCCGTCGGCGGTGGGCTGATACACCACCACATCGCTGGTGCCGCCACCTATGTCGATCGACACATAACTGCCGCCTGCCACTTGTGCGCCGGTATAGTAGAATGCCGGTGCCACCGATTCGGGATAGGCGCGCAGATTGCTCTCATGTCCGCCTATGTAGGTGTTATAGAGCATTGTCCACACGTCGTTGAGTCGGCGTCGGTCGGCGCCGCCCATTGCCACCGGATAGAAGTAAACCACTTCGGTGCTTGCCAGATCGGCTCGCTCAAGCAGGGCTTTGGCCTTGATGAGCATCATTATTTCGCGCAAAAATTCTTGCGAAAGTGTGGTATCGCCGCTCCACTTCAACCCGGTCTTCACACTGTAGCCCTTGAAATATTTGCGCTCGTACATAAACGGGATATTCACATTGCGGAAAAGGTCGGTTCCCGAGGAGTTGATATTGGTCGACAATGCTGTGCGTAGCGGAAAGCCATAGAGCGCTCCTATGCTGCGTGGCAAAAACTCCACATTCTGCAGCGTATCAGCCGCATCGAGCGTGCCCTTGCGTATTAGCGATGCCACCAGCGTCATCTCTTCGCCTTCTTCGAAGTCGAGCGGGCGCGATTCGCGGCCGCGCTCGGCATATTCCACATGCGAATTGGTGGTACCGAAGTCCACGGCAAATATCATCTGTTTGTTCGATGGTTCATAGTGCTGCCACAATGGTATTATCACGCCGGTGATAGTGCCTTGCTCGCAGGTCACGGTGGCTTCTACAAAGTCGAACGAACCGTCGACGTTGTAATATGCAGTCTGATAGAAATTGGTCTGTGTGCGCACGCCGCTGTCGGCAATTATGCCATCGGTGCTCATGCCGTTGCGCAGGAAGCGCAGTCGGCACGACCCGTCGCGAAGCAGGCTGAAAAGTTGCACGGTGTAGGTGTCGCGATGGTCGGTGCGCACAAATGGGAATATCGCTGTCGAAATGGTCTTTTGCGTCACTATGCGACCAGTGCCGCGACGTTCGTCAAATCGCCATGCCGCATCGGCTATAGGCATATAGGTGCGGCTCAGTTCTATATATTTCTTCTTTACGGGTATTCTGAGGCTCACCGTTACGCTTCCGTCGCCGTTTTCCTCTATGTCGAGCATATTACGGCCTATCACGCGCTTGGTCACGTCGGCGGCATTAAAATACTTGAAGAATGTCTCGGTGAGCGGCAACAAGTAGCCGCACTTGGTGTTTTCGCTGCGATTTATCAAATTTCCGTCGAAGAAGTGCTGCGAATCCACCTCTGCCCCGAGTTGTATTATGGTATCCGACAGGAAGTCGGCTGTAGTAACGAAGGGATACTGTATGGCTGTATCGGGCAATTTTCGCTCTGCTATGGGCACTCCGCCGGCATACACTTCGGTGGCGCTGTCCCACACTTTGTCCACATAGCGATATTGCTCTATCTGTCCGTTGAAATTGCCGCGAAGCACAAGTGGCAGTTTTTCGCCCTCGGGCTGTGGTCGTCCGGGTGCTATCACAAAGTCGCTCTCTGCCACATTCATCACTATGCTGGCTGCGCGTTTTTTATAGAATTGTGCTCCGATTACCGACACTGTTTGGTCGCCGGAGAACGGATTGAATGTCAATTCCAAGCGCTCTTTCACACTTGAGGCATTTTCTCTAACCAGTGCCGACGGATTGGGCACCACGCTCACTATGCGCTGATATAGCCCGGGGCGCTTGCTGCGTATCATATCGAGGTTGGCAAGCATATAGGCATACACGCTGCCCATGCGCTCGCGCAGCACCGGATAGGCATTGAAGAGCAGATAGATATAGTACACAAAGTCCTCATCTCTTTCCCAAAGCGGGCGGAGAGTTGAGTAGAGCGATACGCCTTGCTCCACCTTGATGCCTTCTACATTGCTCAGCCCCGGGGCTGCCATGGTGAGCGAAGCGGGCGAGGTGCCGCCTATTGCTATATTATCCCACACGAGGATATACCAATCGGTGAAGATATCGAAGTTATACACGGTGTCGCTCTCGAGGAAAAGTTGCAGGGTCTCTCCATAGAGGCGATGTTGGTCGCTGTTTTTGAGTATTTCGAGCTGCTCGCTGCGGTTCCAACGCACTATGCGCAGATAGTTTTTGTGGTTTTCGTAGTTGAAAAAGAGTTGTGCCACATCGAGGGCGTCCGACACCAATCGCTCGTCCATCATCGACCCTCGCAAGCGGTTGGCTGAGAGGTTGTCGAAGGCGTTTTTCACCAAGTCGAGTTGGGCAAACGGACTCGGGATAGCCGTGCGTGGGCTCTCTGAGAGTCCGCCGTTGGGGTCGCGTATGGCGCGTATGTCGTCGTCGCTATAGGGTTCCACTGCCACCCAGTCGTCGATGCTGGTTTTGGTGGTCTTGGTGCTATATGATAGTATATTGCTCATGCTGTTTTGTGCTGATTGATTGTTGTTGATGTTTTGCCGATATTAATTGATGTTTTCATACTTCTCGTCAACGAGTGTCGTAGCGGCGCGGTCGAAGAGGTCGAAGAGTTTCAGTTCCTCGGCGCCTTTCACATATTTCGAGGCGTCGCGGCTCAATTTGTTCATACGGTCGATAAAGGTATCTACCGATATGGTGGCTCGGCCCAGTGGCCAACTGCGTTTCTTGGTCTGTACGCCTGCCACGGTGGTGTTCATATCGAGGTCGCCGATATTAAACAGATGCACGCTGCGGCGATTGTCGCACATCTCTATGAGCCACTCGCTATAGGCGCGCATAAACTGTCCGTCGAGCACGCGATAGAACTCTGTGGCCATAAAATCGGTGGTGATTTTCGGTGCATCTTCGGTAAAACCTCTGCCCAAAGCGCTTCGCAATCCGGTGCGCAAGAAGAGGAAGAACAGGTGAAACTTGAGCAGCGGCTTATAGAGCAGTCGGCGGGTTTCGGCGCCCAATGCGCTGAACGTCACATCTTGCACGTCCTTGTCGAGTCCGTATTCAAATGCCAACGATGGCAATGGATAGCCTGCTGCATCCACCATGCGCGAGGTGTCGATGCCTGCAAAGCGCAGTGGTGCCATAGCTCCCACCAATTCCACCAGATGGGCGCGATTGCGCTGTCCTTTCTCACCGGGATCGTAGTTATAGGGCTTCGATATCACTTGATCGCCCACATAGAACAGGGCATTGATGGCATATCGGCTGTCGTTGGTAAGTGTCTTGTTGTAGTAATGCAGCGCCGACTGGGTCTTTACCACAAAGTCGGCTTTATTGATGCGCGAATCTTCGTTGTGCTCGATATTGAAGTATGGCAGCACAGTGAGGGCGCCTATCGGGGCGCGGCGCAAAATGTCTTTATTGCTCACATCGAGTTTCTCGGCGTGGCGTATGTTTTTCACCAATATCGGGAATCCTGCAGCTCCTGTGCCGCCGAATATCGAACTCACAAAGAATATGCGGTCGCCTTGATTGAACACATTGGCAAATGCCTTAAATTCGTCGCTATCCTTAATCTGATTGAGCGCCACGCTGCCTATGTTGGGCGAACCCACAAAACCTATTCGCATCTTGTTCTCGAGCTGATAGTCGGCAAAAAGCAGCGATGTGAGAGCCTGATTAGGCTCATTCATAGTGTTGTAGCTGATAAATTCGCGAAATTTGCTCTGTTCCACTGCGGCAAGGTTGCACACGGGTGTGTCGGCAAGTTGTATGCTCGAGTCGCACATCAGTTCGCTCAGCAGCGATATCTTCGTGGCAAAAAAGCCGGTGACGTCGGTGGCGTCGCCATAGAGTTTGCGGCGTATGAGCCGATAGTCGGCAAGCAATCGCTCGGTGCGCTTGAGGTCTTCATTCGACTTGTGCGGGTCGATGATTACGGGCACTATCTCGAAGTCGTGTAGCGGCTTTCCGTCCTTGTCGAGGGGCTTTACGCCTGCCGCCGATAGCATGATGAGCGACTTGAGCACGCGCGAGCCCGTGCCGCCTATGCCGAAGATAAATAGTCTCATATAGTTGGTTCTCTTTTTTTGCAGTTATTTATTAGTCCTATTGTTTATGGTTCGGCACGGGGCTTCAGAAGGGCGAGTGGCGGCAGTTGCTGCTCCACCAGCGGATGCTGAACGATGCCACTACATACCACACAGCTGCCATCAGCACGTTCACAAACACCATTTGCATGCTCTCGCTCAAATAGCTCAGTCCATTTTCGGCAAACACATATTCGTTATAGCCGAAGCACACTCCGGGCGCCAATGCCATGCTCACCACAAGCATTATCAGCCAGTGCGGCCAGCGGTCGAAACGCACCGAATTGATTACATAGTAATATACCGCTGCCATTATCCATGTCACAAGCAGCATTATCAGCGCAAAGGTGTCGTATACGCCGTAGTTATACATCTCGTTGCTATAGCCGCCATCGAAGTAGCGTATGCCTTCATATATCTGTGCCGGGAATAGCAGAAACAACACGGCAAGCAGCACGCCTATTGCTAAAAACACCAAGTATCTCACATTTCGATTCATAATTCCTGAGTTTTTTCTTTTGTTTTATTTTACGATGATTGATTTTAAGTATGATTTATTGCTCTATTTTTACACGAATAGTGGTATAAGCATCGCCTCGCTTGGCATAGGCATCATATATACCTCGCAGGAATGGCTCTATGCCGAAGGTGGTGCTGCCGAAACCGGGTGCCGCAGCGTCGGCATCGCTCTCGGCATTGCTCTCGCCTATCCACGCCGGGAAGTCGTTGCGCAGACTTATCACCAGCTCGTCGCGTCGCACTTGTGGTGTGCCGCTCACGGTGATGATGTGCGACTTGCCTTCGAGGTAGCTCTTGTTGTTGCCACTCACTGCCGACGGCGACAAGCGCTCTATGCTTATGCGATAGCCGTCGCCCGACTCAACTTCGTAGTTGGCGGCATCGCATAGCAGCGCGTCGCTCTTGCCCAGGGCATCAAGATTCACAGCTATGCTAAACTGCATTATGCCGCTTGTGCGGTCGCCTTCGCAGCGCTCCAAGCGCAAACCGCCCTCGCGCGCCACTCTATATCGGCCCTTGCTGCCCTCCCAATTGGGCAATAATGCAGCCTCCACCTCGCGTTCGGGTTGATTGAAGCGATAGCTGTGCTCGGCGGCATCGATAGTGATAAATCTTGAATAATCGGCCGATGACATCATTCTGTCCATCACCTTGCTGTCGGCTATCACAAACACATAAAATGGTCGCGGGCCGTCGTAGCGATATTGCCCTTCGTTGTAGGTATAATATTGTCCGTGGTACGAGCCGGTGAGTTTCGACACTGTCACAGCCTTTTGGGGATATTGGCGAAACACACTGGTGGCGAGGCTGTTTTCCTCGTTAAATATCTTGTCGGCACTCACATTGCGAGCATCGCGCGGCGAATAAATCATATCGGTTATCAGCACGCTCACCTCATTGGCTTTCTGGTTGCTGAGCACACTCTCAAATATTGCACCAAAGTCGGTGTAGGCGGCATTACCCGTCTTTGCCGTTGTGGCATATATGTTTTTATCCTTCAAAAATTCATCCACACTGCCGGCGTAGTCATACACGCCATCGTTCACGATATATATTTTTGGATTGGCATCGGGGAAGAAATTTATAAGGTCGTTTACGCACTTCTTCAGTTCGCCGCCACCGCCCTGAGTATCATAAGGCGTCATCGAGCCACTTCGCTCGAGATACACACTTAGCGACAGTTGCTTCTCTCCATAAGCGGTCACATCCCAACTGCAAGGCGGACGCAAGCCCGCACCTATCGTGTTTATCATCTCGTTCAGAGCCTCCACATTCACCTCACCCTGGGCATCAATATATTCGCCATAGCTACGCTCATCGGCTCTGATTAATTCACACAATTGGTTGAAACTCGTCTCGGTGGTATCGCCTTGCAGAAGCATGGCGCGAACAGTCTTATTCAAGACTCCGCCGCCACAACCCGCCATAAGCGGCATCACAAGCACCGCCACCATCATTATCACTGCCTTATTTATTTTTATCATATTTGAATCCTGTTTATAATCATCTAAAACATACAAAGATACGGAATTAAAATATAAAACCCCACCTTTTTCCTCCGAAAAAACGCGCCTACAGAACCGAAAACCGGTTTTCAACCCAATTACAAGCCCAAAAGCACCCATTTTCACCCATTAGACGCACCCAAACACCCCAAAAGTTGCACCCAAGGCAAAAACAACTATAACATTAGCATCTCACACCGATTCCACAGAAAAATCCGCTAACCCAAAATAAAACCCCAATAACACAAGAACAAAGCACGAATCATCACAATATTGTGAAAATCCGTGCCTATATCAGTGAAAATCTGTGGTTAAAATTACCACAAAAAAATCATTACAAAAAGTGGTAAAAAAATCGCAACATCAGGCCATCACAGCCACTTGCGATTCTTAAAGAACAGTAGCGAACAAATAGTGGTCAACGCCGATATGGCAAGCGCCACAAAAAAGCCCCATTTCCACTGCTCCATGCCATTTATCAAGTTCATACCGAAAAGGCTCGCTACCAATGTCGGGAACATGATTATCATATTTAGCGACGTCAAGCGGCGCATCACTTTATTCATGTTGTTGTTGATAACATTGGCATAGGTGTCCATAGTGGAATTCAAGATGTTGATATAGATGGCTGTGGTCTCACGCGCCTGGTTCATCTCGATGTTCACGTCTTCGATCAACTCGGCATCAAGTTCATCGACCGGCAGACGGAACTTAATCTTCGACAGAAGGGTCTCGTTGCCACGAATCGACGTTGCAAAATATGTCAAACTGTCTTGCAAGCGCGAGAGGCTCACAAGGTCGCTATTATCAATCTCTTTGTCGAGATTGCGCTTGAATTTTTCTATCAATGCATTTACCTGCTTCAGGTACTTCAAATACCACACCGAAGCCGAAAGGAAGATGCAGAACACCAAGTCGGCAGCATCGCTGAAGCCAACGTTTTTGCGGCGATGATGATTCACAAAGTCTTGCATCATGCCTGTCTCTTGATGGCAGATGGTGATTATCACATCCTTCTTTATCACTATACCCAACGGGATGGTGGTGTAAGGCGACCTGCTATTGGTCTTCTTTAATTGTGGTATACGCAAGATAATCATCAGCCAGCCATCATCGTAGTCATAACGCGCTCGCTCATCGTTATCCGCTATATCCGATAAGAAATAGTCGGGCAACTGCAAGTTCTCGTTCAAATACTTAATGTCTTCGTCGGTGGGGCATGTTACCTGAACCCAACAAGATGGCTTCCATTCTTCCATCTCATTTATGCCCTTATTGATGTTCCAAAATGCCAGCATAGCTAAGATTGAGTTTGTCGTTTAACTTTCCGTTTGTCGTTCGCTCCTCTTTTTTCTTCGATTAGCTTGCGAAATTCACATTCCGCACAAGGGGGTTCACTTGCGCTCGGCAAAGTTAGGTAAATTTCACCACAATTCGTCATTTTATCCCGATTTTTTTCGACTTTTCTGCCGCCCTTTTTGTAACAAAATCATAAAATTTTGCTTTTCTTTCTCTGCCGTACAACTAATCATCCGGGCGCATCACAACAATAATTCGCAACATAGCAATAATTTGCCTCCTATAATGCACAATTTTGCCAATATTTTCACTAAATTTGTGGTAAGTTTGCTATGATGCGCACAAGCGAGCGCAATAGCAATGGTTTTTATTCACTTTTTTATTTATTACTTTTTTACAAGAAAAAAATGGGTAAAGTATTGATTATCGGTTGTGGAGGTGTAGGAACCGTTGTGGCTCACAAGTGTGCCCAAAATCCCGACGTGTTTGAACAAATCGTCATCGCTTCTCGCACCAAAAGCAAATGCGACGCCGTGGCTAAGGCTATTGGCGCTCCTAACATCACCACCGACGCTGTCGACGCCGATAGCGTGCCGCAATTGGTTGAACTCTTCAAAAAGCATCGTCCCGACATCGTTATTAACGTGGCGTTGCCTTATCAGGACTTGACTATCATGGACGCTTGTCTGGAATGTGGCGTCAACTATCTCGACACTGCTAACTACGAACCTCGCGACGAGGCGCACTTCGAATATAGCTGGCAATGGGCTTATCGCGAACGTTTCGAAAAAGCCGGCCTTACTGCTATCCTCGGCTGCGGTTTCGACCCGGGTGTGACAAGTGTATACACTGCTTATGCCGCAAAGCATCACTTCAAGGAAATTCAATATCTCGATATCGTCGACTGCAACGCGGGTAACCACCACAAGGCGTTCGCCACTAACTTCAACCCCGAAATAAATATCCGTGAGATTACTCAAAAGGGATTGTATTGGGAAAACGGCAAGTGGGTGGAAACCGAACCGCTCGAAATTCACCAACCACTCACCTATCCCGAAATAGGTCCTCGCGAAAGCTACTTGCTTCACCACGAGGAAATCGAAAGCTTGGTGCTCAACTATCCTACCATCAAGCGCGCTCGTTTCTGGATGACTTTCGGTCAGCAATATCTCACTTATCTCGATTGTATCCAAAATCTTGGCATGAGCCGCATAGACGAAATCGAATACTCGGCTCCGCTTGCCGACAATCCTGATAAGACTGTGAAGGTGAAGATTGTGCCGCTGCAATTCCTCAAAGCTGTGTTGCCCAACCCGCAAGACCTCGGCTCGAACTACGACGGCCAAACAAGCATCGGCTGCCGCATTCGCGGTATCGGTAACGATGGCAAGGAACTTACCTACTATATCTACAACAACTGCTCGCACGAGGCTGCTTACAAAGAAACCGGTATGCAGGGCGTGAGCTACACCACCGGTGTGCCTGCTATGACAGGTGCTATGATGTTCCTCAAGGGCATCTGGAACAAACCGGGCGTTCACAATGTGGAAGAATTCGACCCCGATCCATTCCTCGATGTGCTCAACAAGCAAGGCCTCCCCTGGCACGAAATTTTCAATTGCGACCTCGAACTATAAGCTATAGTTTATTCAGATAAGCAACAGAAAAACAACTAATGCGGCATCACGATTTATAATTTTTCGCGATGCCGCATTTTGTTTTTGCCTCGGGCTTATGCCTTATGCAGGTTGCCACTTGCAGCGCACGGGCGATACGATGGCTTCTTCCTTCTTCAAGGCAGCAAATGCCTTGTCCACTTCCTTGCGGTCGATGCCTGTAATCTTTGCAACTTCGCCTGCCGATACGGGCTTACCTGCTTCGCGCATTGCGTTCAATACTTGTTCTTTTGTTTCCATTTCGTTGTTGTTTTTAATGATTAGTGTTGATATTGTGATTTCTCTCTATCGTATACGCTTTTCACTTGCTTTTCGTTCAATTCTGCCCCAAAAATTCGCATCGAACCTATTTGCATATCGGCAAATCGGCTAAATGGCATCTCGGCATTGCGACCGAGGTTCCAAGGCAGTTCGGTGGCTTTGATGGTGCCGCTCACTGCTATGCGTTGCACGGGTTCGCCATCGATGTAGAGGGCCAAATGCTCGCCTGTGCCTACGCCTGTCACAAGATGCCACTTGCCGAACCAGTCTTCGGGCAGCGTCACTTCGCATGTGCCTCTGCCCCAACCTCCGGCAAAGAAGGCTATTTGGCGACCTTGCAACTTCATCACGGTGTAATCGCCTTTGCTGAAGAAGTCGGCATAGCCACGAGGCACTTTCAGGGGCTTTATCCATGCCATCAGACTTATTGCACCGGTGCTTTGCATCAGGCTTGGCGTTGCCGGAAACTCTATATATGCATCACGAGTGGTCTGCACATAGTTCTCGCCCCACTGCAGAGGGCCGTGACTCTCGCCGTGATTTTCGAAGCCTGAACGGTCGGTGGCTGTGCCTTTATCGCTAAACGTGGCATCGAGCACGCACGCATCGAGCGCATCGGCATACACTTTCACACGTTGCTCTTTACCGAGCACACCTATGGTGGCTGCTGATGTGCATTATCGCTTTTCCGTTGAGCATAACGGGTTCTTTGCCTTCATATTTCTTGCAGCCGGCGTTTTTCAGCGTCATCTCTATCTCATTTTTAGCGCCTTGCTTAATCAATGCGGGCACTTGAAGCCGCTCGCAGCGCATCGGATGGCTGTTTTCCACTTCTTTCACATCTATCGCTATGCTCTTGCCAGCTACTTGCACGATGTGTTTGCCGTGGGCATATAGGGCGAAACTTATGGTGTCGACCACGGTGCTTTGAGCCGGAACCGTGGTGAGCCGTTGTGCCAAAATCTTATCGCCTTCGGTAACTTCCACTCGTTTTGCGCCTACGGTGTGGCTGTGGTTGGTGGCGGTGTAGGCTATGGCTATCGGGCTGTCGGGAAGCACGCTTTTGGTCTTGACTTTCGCTACTTTTACAGTTATTTCGGGCTCTTCGCGGGTCAACGAATAGGGGCGGCGAGTTATGGGCACTGCCTGGTGGGTCCAATCGTAGCATATCTCGCCTGCTTCAAGCAGTTCGGCGTGACTGAGACACCAACCCAGCCATACTTTACCGTCGACGCTCACGCAGGGTGTTTGTTGCGGTTTCTCCGAGCCTTTTCTTTCTATGATGAGTGTCTTGCCCGACTCGAGATGAAGCGTTGCGCGGTCGAAAATCGTGGGCAGAAGCACATATTCGCCGGTTCCGGGGCACGCGGGCATTAGTCCGAGCGATGCCAGTGCCCACCAACTCGACATCGACCCAAGGTCATCGTTTCCGGGTATGCCGCCGGGGGTGTTGCCGTAGCTGCTATTCATCACTTTGCGGGTGTGCTCCAGTGCCAAATCGGGGCGGTCGGCGCTCACAAACAGCGTGGGATAGTGTAGTACGGGCTCGTTGTCGAACACTATTTCGCCCTCGACAAATGCTCGATGCAATCGGTCGGCAAAGTGCTCTCGCCCACCGTGTAGGTTTATCAAATCTTGCACATCGTGGGGCACAAAATAGCTTGCAGTCCACTTGGTGCTCTCTTGATAACCGAATTCGCCGCTGTTGCGCAGCACTTCATCGCCAAGGCGCGGAAGCAGAAACTCGGTGCTTGCATCCCACAGATTGCGGTAATTATGCGCTCCGGCAAGCCATCGCGCGGCTTGGTCGGCATGGTGGGATTCTTGTGCTATTCTGCTCATCAGCCAATGATTATAAGCAAGTTCGGTGGTCAGACTCACCGATTCGGCTTGTCGGGCATCTATATAACCTTGGGTGTCGAATGGCTGCAACCCGTTGCGCTTGAGATATCGCTCATACGATGTCTCTGCTGCGGCATATATCTCTTCGATGGTGAGGTCGGTTGCTTGCTTTTCGTAGGAATCGAGTAGTATTGCGAGCACATGATATCCGGTCATCGGACCTTGATGCAGCATGCCTCGTTGTTCGTATTCGTCATAGAGGCTTCGGGTCATGGCTGTTTGGCGGCTTGGTTTGAGCAATGCCAGCAGTGGATGGAGGGTTCGAAAGGTATCCCAAGCCGAAAAACCCGCGTAGCGTGGTTCCTCGCCTGCATCTGCCACATTGCGGGGCATGAGCATGGCGTGATAGAGCGCGGTGTAGAACATGGTCTTATGGTCGGCATCTGCCGTTTCCACATCCACGCATGCCAGTTCGTCGTTCCATAGTTGATAGGTGGCGCGACTCACGGCATCGAAGTCGCCGCCTTGCAATTCTTTTGCGCCGTTCTTCTCGCTGCCGGCGCGATTGGTGGCTGAGCACATGGCTTCGATGAGCAATGGTTCACAAGTGCCGAAATGCAGAAAAAGGGTGTCACCGCAGTGGCAAAAACCATTGAATTTTTGCGAAAAACGCATCACGCTGTGGTAGCGTGGAGCAATGACTGTACATCGGTCTTCCACAGCCAGTCCGCGGTCTATTATCACCACCGTAGTGGCTGCGCTCGAGGTGCTGTAACGCAACATTCCGGAATGGGGCGCTGCCGTGGCTTCTACCATATCGCCGTCGTCCATCTGCACGGAGTAGTAGCCGGGGCGCGCTACTTCGTTGTTATGATTAAATGCTCGCCCTTCGTAGCCTTGCGGTATCGAGTCTAATGTGCCGCGCACTAATGCTATCTTCATTGTGCCAGCCGAACCATTGGGATAGCCGCTCTTATGGTCGTATAGACTGAAATAAAGTATCTTGCTGTCGCGATAGTAATAACCGCGTTCATCGGGTCGAGTGGAGGTCTCGGGACTGATTTGCATCATTCCCCATGGCGCCACTGCGCCGGGATAGGTGCCGCCATAGTTGCCCCACATGGTGGGCGCATCGCTCAGGTCGGTGCCTATCATAGCATTCACCCATCGGGCGTTGTCGCGCGCCGTCATCTCACCGATTAGCAGTGCCATCAGTGCCGTAAACATCATCTTCGCAATATGTGGTAGCCCTATTTTGTGTTTCATATCACAAAAATAGCGAAATCTACGCAATCCGACAATGGTTTTCTCGGCAAATCATCTCGCTATGCATCACAGCGAGCACCAGAAAGTAACCAAAAAGGGCACACTGAAGTCGGTAATAAACCCATGGAATATCGAAACCACCACCATTTCTTTGCCCGATACGCGAGTTATTACGGGCAATGTGGTGTCCATAGTGGTGGCTCCGCCTGCCGCAATGGCTGCCAACCGTCCAAACCACCTCACGAGCAGCGGCGCCATCAGTAGCGCTATTATTTCGCGCGCTATATTAGATAGCAACGCCACGGTGCCCAATTCTGCTCCACGATATTCGGTAATGAAAATGCTCGATAGCGAGTAATAAGCCATTCCCGAGCCCACAGCCATGCAGTCGCTGAGCGTGCGATGGGGCAATACGAGGCTAACTATAGCCGTACCTGCCAATGTGCCTGCAATGGTGAGCAGCGGCAACAGTGCAAGTCTACGATTGATAGTGGCAAATCGCTTCATGGTGTTTGGGTCGCTGCCTATGCTGAGTCCTACGGCTGTCATCAGCGATGCCAATGCCAAATATCCTATATTATTCTCATCGGGGTGCATTGTCACCAATCCAAAACGGCTCAGAATCACTCCCAACACGAAAAACGCCACTATCACGGCACTTCCTTTCAATGCCGACAAGGTGCCCGAAGCATCTATTTCCACATTCTCAGTGGCATCATCGTTCTTTCGCTTCTCCACGCGGTTCACCCACTGCCAAAGTGCTTTTGCCAACAATACACTGCCCAAAGTGGCACCCACAGCAAGCAGCAACGATTCGCCGCCAAGCGTGAGCAGGCTATCCATAACGCGGGCGTTGGAGCCCACCTCGAGTCCAAGCACGAGCAATAGCAGCCATATAAGGCCGGTTATGAGATGTTTCACCCATCCCATAGCCCGATTGCGACAAATATAACCTAATGCTATGCCGCCGAGCATCATCAATATTATTGTAAACATTCGTCTTAACTATCAGCTTTAATTATCTAATATTCTACCACTTGCATCATTTTCTCGCCTCAACTTCTCTGTTCGGAATGGGAAGAGGTGGATCCCTCACGCTATTACCACCTTAATGCGTTTGCGGCCGCTCCCCATCGTCTTCACTGCGCTTTGCAGCTCGGGGGGCCGTGTATTTTCGGAGATGCATCGACGGACAAGCTGCGAATGACTGTTTCTCGATAACTTTTACTTTCATTGCCTTTTTTCGAGTGGCGCCGACTCTTTCGAGGGGCTCCGGCGCGGGGGTAGGCTTGTCTTTTTTGACTTTTCCCCCTTTTCTTTTTTTCTTTTCGGACTTGCGTCCTTAGGAAAGCGTTCGGGTAATTAGTACTGCTCGGCTGAACATGTCGCCATGATTACACCTGCAGCCTATCAACGT
>SFTJ01000105.1 GCA_004563195.1 bacterium | reverse complement strand
GGTAGTGCGCTTACCAAAGAAGAAGCAGTGAGCGTGGCTCAGCACGAGAAAGAATGGGATGAGATATTCGACGGCATACACGATGTGGTGGATGCGTGCGCCTTTCAAGACGGACATATCGACTATGATGAGCTTGATGCATTTTTCGAAGTAAACAAGCGGCTTGCCGACCGCTATGGTATGCAGTGCTGGACCAATGCCGAGACCTTCGACCGCGATATGCCCATAAAGTTTCTACCGATAAAATTTGAGAAACTGCGCTTGAAGCTCGAGGCAGCCAAGCGAGCAGGATATGACAAGGCCATCACATTTGAGTTCAGCCATTTTATGAGTCCGCAGTCGGCATATATCCAAGCCGGAAACTTATACGACCGATACAAAGAATATTTCGAGATATAGAAAAAATCGAGGCGCTTGGAGTTCTCTCCAAGCGCCTCGATAATTAGTATCTTATATGGTGAGTTATTCCCACTCGATGGTAGCGTTGGGCTTAGGCGACATGTCGAAGCAAACGCGGTTGACGTTCTTCACTTCGGCAAGAATGCGAGCAGTGATGCGGTCGAGAATAGCCCAATCGACGTGTTCGATGGTGGCAGTCATGGCATCAACGGTGTTGACAGCGCGGATGATGACAGGATATTCAAACGAGCGAGCATTGTCTCTCACGCCCACCGACTTGAAATCGGGGACTATGGTGAAGTATTGCCAAACCTTCTTGTCGAGACCGGCATTTCGGAATTCCTCGCGAAGGATAGCATCGGATTCGCGCACGGCTTCGAGGCGGTCGCGAGTGATGGCGCCGAGGCAACGTACGCCGAGACCCGGACCGGGGAACGGTTGACGATAAACCATATTGTAAGGCAAGCCGAGTTCGAGACCACAAGCGCGCACTTCATCTTTAAACAGCTGCTTTAGAGGTTCAACGAGGCTAAACTGAAGGTCTTCGGGGAGACCGCCCACATTGTGGTGCGATTTCACCATCTTAGCAGTTTTGGTGCCACTTTCCACGATGTCGGGGTAGATGGTGCCTTGACCCAGGAATTCGATGCCATTGAGTTTGCGAGCTTCTTCTTCGAAGACGCGAATAAATTCGCTGCCAATGATTTTGCGTTTTTGCTCAGGGTCGGCCACACCGGCGAGTTTGCCGAGGAAGCGTTCGGTGGCATCCACATAAATAAGATTAGCGTTAAGTTGATTGCGGAATACCTCGATAACATCTTCCGACTCGCCTTTGCGCATAAGGCCGTGGTTGACGTGAACGCAAACAAGATTGTCTCCGATAGCTTTGAGAAGCAGCGCAGCCACCACCGAGCTGTCGACACCGCCCGAGAGAGCCAAAAGCACCTTCTTGTCGCCCACCTGACGGCGCACGAGTTCGATTTGGTCGTTAACGAAGTTGGTCATGTTCCAGTTTGCTTCGGCCTTGCAAGTATCGAAGATGAAACCTTTCACAGCGTCTTTGATGGCTTGCTCATCGTTGTCGAATTGCGGGAGCTTCACATCGCAAAGCGCCTTTTCGTGACCGGCAGCCATAACGGGGATACCGGCGCTATAGATTTCGTGATTAACGTCGATAGCCACGCCGTCGATAACATTGTTAGGGCCGCCATTGATGATAACGCCTTTCACGTTAGGCAGAGCCTTTAGTTGGTCGACGGTAATGTCGTGAGGATAGATTTCGCTGTAGACGCCGAGTGCTCTGATGGCGCGAGCCAAAACGGTGTTCTCGTGACTACCCAAGTCTAAGATAACAATCATGTCTTGTTTCATAGGGAGTGAATGCTTTTTAGAGTTATAATATAGTTTTCAGTTAAATATTTTCTTGTTTTCAGTAGAGAAAAGAGAGGAGAGCGCGCGAGGCAAAGAGTTATATATTGCCGATGAGTCGCTGAGTCTGGAGGGAAAGGGCCCAACCGTCGTTTGAAAGCACGGCATTGATGCAAGAGTGAAGGATGTATTTGCTCATTTCCTCCTCTTCGCAGAAGCACGGCTGCAGATATCGATAATCGGCCTTTATGCCCTCGTATTGAGATATGTCCTGCCCGAGATACACCACACGGAGTTCGTTGCACTCCTTGAGCAAAAGCGGAGCAGCATCGCCTCCGGCAAAACTGTATTTAGGCGAAAGAGTTATCCAATCGATGCCATCGGGCAGCGCTTTGGTGCCGTTGGTTTCGATGATAATGCGCTTGCCGGTGCGTTTAATGGCATCCACGAAGTCCTGGTCGATAAAGATAGCGGGTTCGCCACCGGTGAGCACTATGTGGTGAGCGTTGGGATATTTTTTAATCTCATTTACAATTTGATAGAGCGACATATTAGAGCCCTCGAGATTGGCAGCATCGCAGAACGAGCATCGGAGATTGCAACCGGCGAAGCAGATAAACACAGCAGGAGTGCCTGTGAAGAAACCCTCGCCAATGAGAGAATAATATATTTTATGAATTTTCCACATAGGATGAAGTAAAGACTACAAATAATTATTGATTACGAAACATGGCGAGAAGGCGTTGTCGCACCAAATCCTGGTGTTCGGGGTCGCCATAATTGGCGAAAGGATAGATGGAAATACCACCGCGAGGCATAAACACGCCCACCACCTCGAGATACTTGGGGTCCATAAGTTTCACCAAATCCTTCATGATGATGTTCACGCAGTCCTCATGAAAATCGCCGTGATTGCGGAAGCTGAAAAGATAGAGTTTCAGGCTCTTGCTTTCCACCATGCGCTCGCGCGGGATGTAGTTGATGATGATTTTTCCGAAGTCGGGTTGTCCGGTTTTAGGACAAAGAGTGGTGAATTCCGGGCAATTGAAAGTGACGAGATATTCGTTCTCGGGGTGCTTGTTAGGGAAAGTTTCGAGCACTTGAGGAGCGTAGTTGTCGGCATAAACGGTGCCTTGATTGCCCAAAAGTGTAACGCCTTGAAGTTCTTGGTCGGTTCTTGCCATAATGTATAAATTTTGTGCAAAAATACTCTAAAAAAATGGCATAGGCAAGAATTAAAAAAGGTTATGAAGGAATAAAATGATGAAATGAGTAGATATAAATTGTTATATTTGCAGAGATAAGAAACCGAGAGGAGAAAAAAGGAATCACCGAGGCAAATCATACCCCTATTGAAAGCCTCGAAAACGAAGAAAAAAAGGAAACGATGACAGGAACCATACTAAATATAATGTTATTGGCAACAGCAAGTGTGGCGGCTGACGGTGAAGCCGATGTGATGACAGCGATAAACGAGCTCACGGTGGAGAGTTTGATATCCGACTTGGCTCTGATATTGGTGCTTGGTGCCATATCCACGCTTATATTCAAGCGTTTGCGACAGCCAATAGTGCTTGGCTACATAGTGGCAGGATTTCTTGCGAGTCCGCACATGTGGCTGCTACCCTCGGTGACATCGGAGGCAAATATAGAGTTTTGGGCACAGATAGGTATAGTGGTGCTTCTGTTCACGCTCGGACTGGAATTCAGTTTCAAGAAACTGATGAATGTGGGCGGGTCGGCAGTGGTAACGGCGCTTGTGATAGTGGCCGGCATGATGACGTTAGGCTTCGTGACCGGCAAAGTGCTGGGATTTGGGAACATCGACAGTTTGTTTTTGGGCGGTATGTTATCGATGTCGTCGACCACTATAATCATCAAAGCATTTAGCGACTTGGGAGTGAAGCACAAGCGCTTTGCCTCGCTGGTGTTGGCGGTGCTGATATGCGAGGACCTGTTTGCGGTGGTGATGATGGTGTTGCTATCGTCGGTAGCCATCAATAACAGTGTGGAGAGCGGAGAGATGCTGATGAGTATGCTACGACTTGGATTTTTCCTGGTGATATGGTTTACGGTGGGAGTGTGGGTTTTGCCCACGTTCTTCAAGCGCGTGTCGCGAGCCATCACCGAGGAGATGCTTCTTGTGATATCTATGGGATTGTGCTTGGCAATGGCAGTGTTTTCTGCCAAGAGCGGGTTCTCGATGGCGCTTGGAGCCTTTGTGATGGGTTCGATATTGGCAGGCACAGTGCAAGCCGAGCGCATAGAGCATGTGATGAAGCCCGTGAAGGACCTGTTTGGAGCCGTATTCTTCATTTCGGTGGGAATGATGGTAAATCCCGAGATAATCATAGAGTATCGAGGCACGGTAGCATTTCTTGCCGTGGTGGTGATAGTGGGAATGATAGTGTTTGGCACAGCCGGAATGCTCATCACCGGTCAACCGTTGAAGATAGCCATCCAATCGGGCTTCAGCCTGACCCAGATAGGCGAATTTGCGTTTATTATAGCTTCGTTGGGTATGTCGCTTGGCGTGCTCGATGCAGTGATATATCCAATAGTGGTGGCAGTATCGGTGATAACCACATTTTTCACGCCATATTTTATCAAGGCGTCCGATCCGTGCTACAACTTTGTGGTGCGTCATCTTCCCGCCCGACTGAATTTTCTGCTTGAACGATATAGCCGCAAGCAGTCGGAGAGCGAGAGCGCTGTGATATGGCGCGCCATAGCCGTTAGGTCGTTGTGGCGCATAGTGCTTTATGTGTCGCTATTGATAGCCATAATGCTCCTGTCGCGGCGCTATGTGGAGCCGGTGGTGCTCGATTGGTTGGGCGAAAGCACAGGTCGCATGGTGTCGGTGATAGGAGTGAATATGAAAAGCTCAATGAGATAAGCGGACGCCGCAACGATGTGCCGCTGGTGGTGATGGCAATATTGCGAATAGTGATGGCGAGTGTGATACTGTTGGTGTATCTGCATAGCATCTTCGGCCGCACAGGAGTGACACTTGTGTCGATAGTGATACTCGGGATGACCATATTTAGTTTTTCTCGCCGACTACGCCGCCGATTGCGGTCGATGGAGCAACATTTTCTTAAGAATCTTAATGAGCGCGAGTTGCACCGAAGCATGGCATATATGACGGTGGGCTATGATTGCCCGTTTGTGGGCGAAAAGCTCAAAAACTCCAATCTGCGCAAGGTGTATGGAGTGAACATAGCGAGCATCACCCGCGGAGCCAACTATTATCCCGTGCCAAACGGCGAGATGCGCATCTTCCCCGGCGACCACATGGCAGTGGTGGGCACCGATGAGCAGATACAAGCATTGCTTCCGATAGTGGAGCAGAAAGGAGAGGACATAGTGGCTCCGTTCGACAAGAACGATATGGAGTTTGTGCACTTCGAGTTGAGCGAGACATCGCCTATTTTGGGTAAGACGGTGGCAGAGGCGGGTTTGCGCGACCGTTATGCATCGCTGCTTGTAGCCATACAGCGAGGTCAGGAATATATTAAGCCCACCGGAACCGAAGTGTTTGCCGCTCACGATGTGATATGGATAGTGGGCAATGAAAAGCGTTTGATAGAATTGAAATAACAATAGAGCAAAGAAATGGAACTGAAGGTGAAGAATATGGTGTGTCCACGATGCATAATGGTGGTGCGCGATGTGCTGCAAGCGATGCAGATAGCGGTGAAATCGGTGTCATTGGGCAGAGTGGAAACCGAAAATGAGCTTGGCAAGGACACCATTTCGGAGCTCGGTAGGCGCTTGCGAGAAGTGGGCTTTGAGTTGATGTGCGACCACAACGACGACGTGGTGGAGCGAGTGAAGATGCTGGTGATGGAGATGGCGAGACGAGGAGGAAACGAAAGCCTCAGCAAAGAACTTTCGGCATCGATGGGAATGGACTATAAGCAAATTTCGCGGCTGTTTACGGCGCATGAGGGGCGAACAGTGGAAAATTACTACATCTCTCACCGCATAGAGCGTGTGAAAGAACTTCTCGCTTACGGCGAATTGTCGCTCAAGGAGATAGCCTATCAGTTGGGCTATTCGAGCACAGCGCATCTGTCGCGTCAGTTTAAGCAAGTAACCGGTGTTACGCCCACCCAATATAAACAACAACCCGGCGAGCGAAAAGGCCTTACCGAAGTGTGACCAAGCCTGGTGGCACACCGATTCACTCTGAAGAAAAAAAGTGCAACAGATAGTGCGAATTGTGTAATAAGAGCATGAGAAAAGCGCAGTAACTTAGCAGTGTGAAATTGTTGCTCAACGAGATGTCGCCATATTTGCTATTGGGCTTTTTGGCGGCGGGGATATTGCACACATTTGTGCCTCAAAGCATCTATGCCAAGCATTTGGCAAGTAGCGATTGGCGTTCGGTGGCAAAGGCGGCATTGTTTGGCATACCCTTGCCGCTATGCTCGTGTGGAGTGCTGCCTACAGCAGTATCGCTGCGCAACAACGGGGCATCGCGAGCCTCATCTACCTCGTTTCTGATAGCCACGCCACAAACCGGAGTGGATAGTATAGCGGCCACCTATTCGTTGTTGGGATTGGCATTTGCGGTAATAAGACCTGTGGCGGCATTGGTTACGGCACTTTTAGGCGGAATGCTTGTGGCTCGAGTGGAGCGAACCGATGAGGTGAACCATAGCGATGACCACTATTGCCACTGCGACGGCGGTAATGATGCGTGCTGCTGCGATGACGATGATTGCGGATGCAGCACCGCTCCGCGCGCCTACACATTTGTAGGCAAGGTGGCAGAGGCATTGCATTACGGATTTATAGATATGATGAAGAGCATAGGCCGATGGCTGGTGATAGGATTGGTGGTGGCCACGCTGATAACGGTGTGT
>SFTJ01000043.1 GCA_004563195.1 bacterium | reverse complement strand
TATTGAAGGCGAATGTCCTCGCTGCCATGCACAAGGCGCTTATGGCGACCAGTGCGAAAAGTGCGGAAGCACACTCTCGCCCGACGAACTTATCAATCCCAAGAACAAGCTCACAGGCAATCCGCTGGTGAAGAAGCCCACCACACACTGGTATCTGCCACTCAACGATTATCAGCAATGGCTCGAAAAGTGGATTCTCGAGGACCACAAAGAGTGGCGCAGCAATGTATACGGCCAGTGCAAGAGTTGGCTCGACAATGGTTTGCAGCCACGCGCCGTGACTCGCGACCTCGATTGGGGTATCCCCGTGCCGGTAGAAGGCGCCAAGGGCAAAGTGCTATATGTGTGGTTTGATGCTCCTATCGGCTACATCAGCAACACCAAGGAACTGCTGCCCGACACATGGGAAACATGGTGGAAGGACGAGTCGACCCGCCTGATTCACTTCATTGGCAAGGACAACATCGTGTTCCACTGCATAGTGTTCCCCACAATGCTTAAAGCCGAAGGCACCTACATCCTGCCCGACAACGTGCCGAGCAACGAATTCCTCAACCTCGAAGGCGATAAGATTTCCACCTCGAAGAACTGGGCGGTATGGCTTCACGAATATCTCAACGATTTCCCCGGCAAGCAAGATGTGCTTCGCTATGTGCTCACAGCCAATGCTCCCGAAACCAAGGACAACGACTTTACCTGGAAGGACTTCCAAGCCCGCAACAACAGCGAATTGGTGGCAATACTCGGCAACTTCGTTAACCGCACGCTCGTGCTCACACACAAATACTTCGAAGGCAAGGTGCCCCAAGCCGGCGAACTCACCGACTACGACCGCAACACAATAGCCGAATTTATGAACGTGAAAGAAGTGCTTGAGAACAACCTCAACAACTTCCACTTCCGCGAAGCACAGAAAGAAGCCATGAACCTGGCACGCATCGGTAACAAATATCTTGCCGACACTGAGCCATGGAAGCTCGCCAAGACCGATATGGCACGCGTGGCTACCATCATGAATCTGGCTATGCAAATCACAGCCAACCTCGCCATTGCATTCGAGCCGTTCTTGCCATTCAGCGCCGAAAAACTTCGCAATATGATAGGCTTGACACAACTCGATTGGAACAAGCTCGGAGCAACCGACATCATAGCCGCCGGCACCGAGTTGGCAAAGCCCGAACTACTCTTCGAGAAGATAGAAGACGAGACAATCGAAGCACAAATCAAGCGTTTGCAGGACATCAAGAAGGCCAACGAAATAGCCAATTTCGAGCCCGCTCCGGTGCAGGAAAACATACCGTTCGACGACTTCATGAAGCTCGACATACGCGTGGGCAAGGTGCTGGAATGTGCCAAGGTGCCTAAGGCCGACAAATTGCTGCAATTCCGTATCGACGATGGTATGGGTGGCCGCACCATAGTGTCGGGCATCGCCAAATATTATGCTCCCGAAGACCTCGTGGGCAAGGAAGTGTGCTTCGTGGCAAACTTTGCACCGCGCAAGCTCAAAGGCATCGAATCGCAGGGCATGATTCTCAGCGCAGAGAATGCCGATGGCCGATTGGTGGTGATAGGTCCGCACGGAGAAGTGAAGCCGGGCGCTCAAGTGAAATAAAAATAATTACACAGCGCGGGTTACCTATACACAACAGATAAGTAACGCACAATCCGCCATCCACTCTCATACCGGAGTGGAGGCGTACCAAAGGAAACACAATAATATACCCTTCCCTTGGTGCGCCTCCGCTCTATGTTTTTTGCTCATTCTCAAATAACAAAATCTTATTATTAAAACTTTGATGAAAAGCGACATACAGATAGCAAAAGAGGCTAAACTTATAAAAATCAACACAATAGCCGAATCGCTCGGCATTCCCGCCGATGATGTTTACAACTACGGGCCATATATGGCAAAAATTCCGTTGCGCCTCATCGACGAAGAGAAAATAGCACAACACAATCTGATACTCGTCACCGCCATCACCCCCACCAAAGCAGGTATAGGCAAAACCACAGTGAGCGTGGGCTTGGTGCAAGCCCTCAACCACATAGGCAAAAATGCCATAGCAGCGCTACGCGAGCCGTCGCTCGGGCCATGCTTCGGACTCAAAGGTGGTGCGGCAGGCGGCGGCTACTCGCAAGTGTTGCCTATGGAGAATATCAACCTCCACTTCACCGGCGACTTTCATGCCATTACTTCGGCACACAACATGATTACAGCCCTGCTCGATAATTATATCTATCAAAACCGCAACAACGGCATAGGACTACGCCAAGTGACCTGGAAACGCGTGCTCGACGTGAACGACCGCAATCTGCGCAATGTGGTGACCGGCTTGGGCAACCGCGTGGACGGTGTGCCGGGCCAATCGGGCTTCGACATCACCCCGGCAAGCGAGATTATGGCTATTATGTGCTTGGCTAACGACGTTGACGACCTGCGCCGCCGCGTGGGCAACATACTACTTGGCTACACCTACGAAGGCGAGCCATTCACCGTCAACGACCTCGGCGTGACCGGTGCCATCACCGTATTGCTCAAAGATGCCTTGCAGCCCAATTTGGTGCAGACCACCGAAAACAATCCCGCATTTGTGCACGGAGGCCCCTTTGCCAACATAGCACACGGCTGTAACTCGGTGTTAGCCACCAAAATGGCACTCACCTATGCCGACTATGTGGTGACCGAAGCCGGCTTCGGTGCCGACCTCGGCGCCGAGAAATTTTTCGACATCAAGTGCCGCAAAGCCGGATTGCAACCCAAACTGACCGTGATAGTAGCCACGGCACAAAGTCTGAAATTGCACGGCGGCGTACCCGAAACCGACATCAAGCAAGAAAACCTCGACGGACTGCGTCGCGGCTTCGAAAACCTCGATAAGCATGTGGCAAATATGAAGAAATTCGGTCAGCAAGTGGTGGTGACCTTCAACCGCTACGCCTGCGACACCGATGCCGAGATAGCCCTCGTGAAAGAGCATTGCCGCGAGATAGGCGTGGGATTTGCCATGAACAGCGTGTTTGCCGACGGAGGCAAAGGCGGCGAAGAACTGGCACACCTGGTGGTAGACACCATCGCGAGCCACCCTTCGGAGTCCCTCCAACTGATGTATGCCGACGACGATTCGATAAAAACCAAGATAGAAAAGGTGGCAAAAACCATCTACGGAGCAGCATCGGTGGTCTACAGCCCCGCCGCCAAGAGAATGATGGCGCAAATCGACCAACTCGGCATGAGTCGATTCCCCGTGTGCATAGCCAAAACGCAATATTCGTTCTCAGCCGACCCCAAGGCACTCAATGTGCTCGAAGGGTTTGAGATGACCGTGCGCGAAGTGGTGATAAACGCCGGCGCCGAGATGATAGTGGCAATAATGGGCGACATAATGCGTATGCCGGGACTGCCCAAAGACCCTCAAGCACGCCGAATAGACTATATCAACGGTGAAGTGGAAGGACTGAGCTGACATATAGCGCCGTAGCATCGTAAATTACAGAAAAACCGGGAGAAAATGAGCGGAAACGCACGCATCATTTTCTCCCGGTTGACATATATAATCACCTTGACAGCGCATTGCCAAAAACGAAAAACCCGAGCCATGCCTCACGGCTTTGCTCGGGAGTCTTACTTAGAGTATTTAATGTTACATTGTTAGTGTTTCGTGTTTAAGATGCATTAAAATTGAAAAAGTTTAATTGCGCATGAAAAAAAAGTTATCAAATAAAACTTTTTTCACAATCAACCATACACTGCCGCCGCGCTGCTTGGGGGAAACTAGAAGATGCGCCCGGCATCGCCGGAGGCTTAGTTTTGGTAAGCACCACACAAAGTGAGCCCAACTGCCGTTGCGGTGTGCCATGGCAATCAACCGAAAATAAGCTTCAAAAAAAACACTGATAATCAACTATTTAAGCGCCAACGTAATGCTTAAAAAGAACGAATCGTTTCAAAAAACACCCGATTGCGATTAGATTTATAGGATAGTTTTCATTCTATATATATCAAAAATATGGCGCATGAGCGCCAACAGAATATATTTTTCTTGAAAAAAATATATCGAAAAAACACATATAAAAGGCAAAAAAGGGTTATCTTTGTTTGAAGCAAACCTTATAGAAAATCACATACTAAATATTGTAAAAATATGGAAAAGATTAAAGGACTTATCGACGCGCCATTTACCCCATTCTATGCCAATGGCGACGTAAACTACGAACCAATACCACAATATGCAGCAATGCTTGCAAAGAACGGCTTGAAAGGCGTGTTTATCAACGGTTCATCGGGCGAAGGCTATATGCTCACCACCGAAGAGCGCATGCGTCTTGCCGAGGCATGGGTGGCAGCAGTGCCCGAAGGATTTAAGGTGATAGTGCACGTGGGCAGTTGCTGCCTTCGCGACAGTGTTCGCCTCGCTGAGCATGCCTCGAAACTCGGCGTATGGGGCATAGGATCGATGGCTCCTCCATTCCCAAAAATCGGTCGCATAGAAGAACTTGTGAAATACTGCGAAACCATAGCGGCAGCAGCACCCAATCTGCCATTCTACTACTATCACATTCCGGCATTCAACGGCGCATTCTTGCCCATGACCGAGCTGCTCGAGGCTGTAGACGGCAGAATACCTAATTTCGCCGGCATAAAGTACACCTTCGAAAGCCTTTACGAATACAATCAGTGCCGACTCTACAAGGGTGGCAAATATGATATGCTGCACGGCCAGGACGAAACCATATTGCCAAGTTTGGCACAAGGCGGCGCACAGGGCGGCATAGGTGGCACCACCAACTATAACGGCCGCGAACTCGTGGGCATAATCGAAGCATGGGAAAAGGGCGACATCGAAACAGCACGCGAAAAGCAAAACTTCTCGCAAGCCGTAATCAACGTAATATGCCATTATCGCGGCAACATCGTTGGCGGCAAGCGCATTATGAAGTTGATAGGTCTCGACCTGGGTCCCAACCGCACCCCGTTCCGCAACATGACCGATGAAGAAGAAGCAGCCATGAAGCAAGAACTCGAAGCAATAGACTTCTTCGCTCGCTGCAACAAGTTCTAAATCAGCACCGTTAAGCATCACAAAAATCATTCATTATGGACAACATAAAGCAATATATCGAACACTGGCGCGATGCTTATCGCGACGAACTTGTGAACAACATCATGCCCTTCTGGATAAAAAACGGATGGGACCGCAAGAACGGCGGCGTCTACACCTGCCTCGATCGCGACGGCTCGGTGTACGACACCACCAAGTCGGTGTGGTTTCAAGGCCGATTTGGCTTCGTAACCGCCTTTGCCTACAACAATATAGAGCGTAACCCCGACTGGCTCGCCGCATCAAGGAGCTGCATTGACTTCATAGAACAGCACTGCACCGACGAGCGCGGACGCATGTACTTCGAGGTGGAAGCCGACGGCACACCCATACGCATGCGCCGATATGTGTTCTCGGAGTGCTTCGCAGCAATAGCCATGTCGGAATACTCCATCGCTTCGGGCAACAAGGAATATGCGCTCAAGGCGCTGAAGGTGTTTAACGACATACATCGCTTCGTGACCACTCCCGGCATACTGCCCGCCAAGTATTGCGAATCGGTGACCACCCAAGGCCACTCGCTCACCATGATTCTCATCAACACCGCTTCGCGCATACGTGCAGCCATAGCCGACGAGGCGCTCGATGCACAAATTACACGGTCGATTGAGGCATTGAAGAAATATTTCGTTCACCCCGAGTTGAAGGCACTGCTGGAATGTGTAGGACCGAACGGCGAATTTATCGACACCATAGCCGGCCGCACCATCAACCCCGGACACTGCATCGAGTCGGTGTGGTTCTTGCTCGAAGAAGCCAAGCATCGCAATTGGGATGCCGAAATCACCCGTATGGCTCTCGAAATCTTCGATTGGAGCTGGGATTGGGGCTGGGATGAGCAGTATGGCGGCATCATCAACTTCCGCGACGCGCTCAACAAGCCTTGTCAGGACTACTCGCAGGATATGAAGTTCTGGTGGCCTCAATGCGAGACCATCATCTCCACCCTCTATGCTTATTTGGCAACCGGCAAGGAAGAATATCTCGAGAAGCACCGCACTATAAGCGAATGGACCTACGCCCACTTCCCCGATAAGGAATACGGCGAATGGTACGGCTATCTGCACCGCGACGGAACCGTGGCACAGCCCGCTAAGGGTAATATCTTCAAGGGCCCGTTCCATGTGCCGCGAATGCTCATCAAGTCGTATATGCTCTGCTGCGAAATCCTCGAGAAGATGCAGTAATGCACCTATGCCATATTATTTATCATCAACCTTTATTAACTCTAATACAACCATTAAGGCATGAGTATAAAAGACAAGAAATTCTATCCGTGGGTAGTGGTAACCCTGTTGTGGGTGGTGGCACTTCTCAACTATATGGACCGCCAGATGCTATCGACCATGCAAAGCGCCATGGGCATCGACATAGTGGAACTGCAAAGCGCTGAGGCATTCGGCGTGCTGATGAGCGTATTCCTGTGGATATATGCCATAATGAGCCCCATCTCGGGCATCATAGGCGACCGCTTGAATCGCAAATGGCTCATAGTGGGCAGCCTCTTCGTGTGGTCGAGTGTGACACTGCTTATGGGATTTGCCACCACCTATAATGAGGTGATGGTGCTTCGTGCCCTGATGGGCGTGAGCGAGGCGCTGTATATGCCCGCCGGATTGTCGTTGATAGCCGATTATCATCAAGGCAAATCGTGCTCGCTGGCAGTGGGCATACACATGACCGGACTCTATGTGGGACAGGCAATAGGCGGATTTGGCGCTACGGTGGCTGCCGCCTTCTCGTGGCACACAGCATTCTTCAGCTTCGGCTTGATAGGCGTGGTGTATGCGCTGATTCTCATAGTGTTCCTGCACGAAAAACGCCGCCAACCTGCAGCTCCAATCGACAAAACCGATGCCCCCGCCAAGGAAAGCATTTGGAAAGCATTCCCGGTGCTGTTTGGCAGCGTGGCTTTCGGCGTGATTTTGTTCTACTTCGCTGTGCTCAGTTTGCCGGGTTGGGCCACTAAAAACTGGCTCCCCACACTGTTTGCCAACAGTCTCGGTATAGAGATGTCGGAAGCAGGACCATTGTCGACCATCACCATAGCGGCATCGTCGTTCCTGGGCGTGATAGTGGGCGGCACCATGTCGGACCGCTGGGTTAAGCGCAACATCAAAGGTCGCGTCTACACCAGCGCCATGGGTTTGGCTCTTATTATCCCCTCGCTGGTGCTCTTGGGCACCTCGCACAATGTGGTTGGCGTGGTGAGCGCAGGTTTGCTCTTCGGATTGGGCTACGGCATGTTCGACACCAACAATATGCCTATCTTGTGCCAATTCGTATCGAGCCGATACCGCGCCACTGCCTATGGCATAATGAACATGACCGGCGTGGTGGCTGGCGCAGTGGTAACACAGCTGCTCGGTCGCCTCAAGGACAGCGGAATGGACTTGGGCGTGTGCTTCGCCTTTATGGGCATAGTGGTGACTATAGCCATAGTGCTCCAGTTGGCAGTGCTTCGACCCAAAACCGATAATATGGAATAACTGTAAAAAAAGATTTCGGAAACAACATCCACAAGATATGTCGATAAGCAAAATATCAGCTACAATAGGCTTCGCAGCCATAATATTGCTCAGCGCATGTACGCCCGAGCCCGGAGTGAAGGTGGTGAAGGGATTTCCCGCCTATGAGCCGGGCTACGAGCAAGGCGTGTCGGCTTGCTTTGCCGCTCAGATAGCTAACAACCTGGTGATGGCAGGCGGTGCCAACTTTGCCAACACTCCGGCAGCCGAAGGCGGCGCCAAATGCTACTACAGCGGCATCTACGGCGCCCGCTGCAACGGCGATTCGCTCCGATGGGAACGATTCGGGTCGCTGCCCGAGCCGCTCGCCTACGGCGTGGCAATAAGCAATGCCGATAGCCTGATGGTAATAGGCGGCTGCAATGCCTACGGCCCGTCGAAACGCTGCTACAGCATACATGTGGAGTATAACAGAGCTTTTTTGCGCGAATTGACATCGCTGCCGGTGGCTATCGACAATGCCGCCGGATGCTGTCTCGACCACAAAGCATATCTTGTGGGCGGCAATGTTGACGGCAAGCCTTCGGCAAAAATTTATTGGCGCGACCTCCTCAAGCGCCGCTCCGAGTGGAAAGAACTGACTGATATGCCTCAGGCTCGCGTGCAGCCCGTGTGCGCCGCTCTCGACGGCAAACTCTTGGTATGGGGCGGATTTACACCTGCCGGCGACTCCTGCCAGGCTGTGGTGCATACCGATGGACTGGTGTTCGACCTCGCCACCGGCGAATGGAGCGAAGTGGCTGCTCCCACGATTGATGGCAAAGAGATAACCCTCGCCGGAGGCAGTATGGCTGCGCTCAACGAGCACACCATCATGGCTTTTGGCGGTGTGAATCGCGAAATATTTACCGACGCCATAAGCGGACAATATGCACTTGTGGAAAAGGATAAATATCTGCTGCAACCGGTCGAATGGTATCGATTTAACGCCCATCTGCTCACATTCGACATCACCACCGGACAGTGGACCGACCACGGCGCATATCCCTCGCTGGCTCGTGCCGGAGCTGCCATAGCTGTGGGTAGCCAACGCCCCGCGGTGAAGGTGGGAAGCAATGCTCCAACGCCCGTGCACGAACTGCAAACATGGTGCGTGGGCGGAGAATCGAAGCCCGGCATTCGTGCCCCCGAAGTGACGCGAATTATTCTCGAAAAAAAACAAAAACAATAAACCCAAAACCCTACTACACAGCACTATGATACTGACTACCATTAACGACAGCCATCGCTACGAATCGCTTCATCCGCTCTTCAAGGCACTATTCGACTACGTAAGGACTCACGACCTTCTGAATGCACCCTTGGGACGAATCGAAATCGATGGCGACCGCCTGTTTATCAACAATTCGCTCGCCAAAGCCCTTAGTAAGGACGAGCAAGTGCTCGAAATGCATCGCCGCTACATCGATGTGCACATACTGCTTGCCGGCAGCGAAACCATAGGTTGGAAACCGCTCGACAAAATAGAGAATTTCACCCGCCAATACGATGCCGAAGGCGACTATATGCTATCGGACGACCGCCCCACTGCCTACGTTGACATGACCCCCGGCGATGTGCTTATAGTGTGGCCCGAAGACCCCCACGCACCCGTCATAGGCACCGGCGAAATAAGGAAACTCATAGGCAAAGTGCTTGTGGAGTGATGCCTCAATGAGATATTGCAAGCAAGTGTAGAGAAGAAAAATTGTTAATAAAATAAACTGTTTATCTGCAAAAAAATGAAACATTTAGCACAATTATTAGCAGCAGTAATGATACTGCTTGGCGTAGCATCGAGTGCTCAAGCCAAGAATACCGAAGTGGTGCCGGGAGCAGCTCGCACCGACACTTATGTGCCACTACTCAAAGGCAAACGCATAGCCATTCTAAGCAATATGACCGGAATGGTGGGCAAAAAGCACACCCTCGATGTGATGCTCGACAACGGACTTAACGTAACCACCATTTTCTCGCCCGAACACGGATTTCGCGGCACTGCCGATGCCGGCGAAAAGGTGAGCAGCAGCATCGACCCCGCCACCGGAATACCCATCGCCTCGCTCTACGAGGGCAAAACCCACCATCCGAGCAAGGAAACCATGAGCAAATTTGATGTGATAGTGGTCGACATTCAAGACGTGGGACTGCGTTTCTACACCTACTACATCACTATGGTCAATCTGATGGAAGCGGCAGCAAAATACGATAAGGATGTGGTGGTGTTCGACCGCCCCAATCCCAACGGAATGTATGTAGACGGACCGATGCTCGATATGAAATATCGCTCTGGCGTGGGCCGACTGCCCATACCCGCCGTTCATGGACTCACCATGGGCGAAATAGCCCTGATGGCTAACGGCGAAGGCTGGCTCGACGACGGATTGAAGGTGAAGCACCTCACAGTGGTGAAATGCCTCAACTACGACCACCAGACCCGTTATCGTCTGCCCATAGCACCGTCGCCCAACCTGCCCAATATGACTTCAATCTATCTCTACCCCAGCACCTGCCTCTTCGAAGGCACCGTAGCCAGCTTGGGCCGCGGCACCAAGAAACCGTTCCAGGTGTATGGTCACCCGAGTTTGAAAGGCAAAGGATATAAATTCTCATTCAAGCCCAAGAGCGTGCCCGGAGCCAAGAATCCGCCGTTGCTCAATGAGAAATGCTACGGCCGCGACCTATCGAAGCTTTCTGACGAAGCCATTATAGCCGAAGGCATGAATCTGGAATACGTAATCGATGCCTATCGCAATTCGGGCTTGGGCGATAAGTTCTTCACAAGTTTCTTCGAGAAGCTTACAGGCGATGCCAATGTGCGTCGCATGATTATCGAAGGCAAGAGCGCCGCCGAAATCAAAGCCACATGGCAGCCCGCTCTCGAGAAATTTAAGGAACTGCGCCGTCGCTACCTCATCTACGCCGAATAACATTAACCAAACCCCTAAAACAAGATATCACATTATGTCACCCTGGACAGTTATGGCCACAATAGTTGGCTACTTCGTATTACTCTACATAGTGTCGTGGTTTGCAAGCCGCAAAAGCGACAATGCAAGTTTTTTCACCGGCAATCGCCAAGCTCCGTGGCCGGTAGTGGCATTTGCCACCATCGGAGCCGCCATATCGGGAGTCACCTTCGTGTCGGTGCCGGGTATGGTGGTGGCTAAAGGCTACTCCTACCTGCAGATGGTGCTGGGCTTCATTTTCGGATACATAGCCGTGGCTTATGTGCTCATACCGCTATTCTATCGCCGCAACCTCATCTCCATCTACGGCTATCTCGAGCAGCGCTTCGGCGCTTCGACCTACAAGAGCGGCGCGTGGTTCTTCTTCATCTCCAAGATGCTGGGAGCCTCGGTGCGCTTCTATGTGGTGTGCGTGGTGCTGCAGAGCCTCGTGTTCGGCCCGCTTGGCATACCATTTATAGTGAATGTAATCATCACCATAGCACTCATCTGGCTCTACACCAAGCAGGGCGGCGTGAAAACCGTAATCTGGACCGACACGCTCAAGAGTTTCTGCCTCATCATGTCGGTGGTGCTTTGCATTGTGTTCATAGCCAAGGGTTTGGGATATAGTTTCAGCGAGATGTATGCCGCCGTTTCGAGCCACGAAACTTGCCGCATGTTCTACTTCGACGATCCCAAGGCAGGCACCTACTTCTGGAAGCAATTTATAGCCGGTATTTTCATGGTAATAGCCACCTGCGGACTCGACCAGGACATGATGCAACGCAACTTGGCTTGCAAAAACCCCAAAGAGTCGCAGAAGAGTATGGTGGTTAACGCCGTGAGCCAATTTTTCGTGATAGCCCTGTTCTTGATTTTGGGTACACTGCTCGTGCTCTACTCAGGCGCACAAGGCATAGCAATGCCCGAGAAGAGCGACGACCTCTTCGGACTCGTGGCATCGCACCCCACAATGCCCGCAATAGTGGGAATATTGTTCATCTTGGGACTTATCTCAGCAGCCTATTCGGCAGCCGGCAGCGCACTTACGGCGCTCACCACCTCGTTTACCGTCGACATCCTCAAAGCCAATAAGAAGCAAGACGACAAAGCACTCTCCACCACCCGCGAGATAGTGCACGTGAGCATGGCAGCCATTATGGGCGCCGTGATAATAGTGTTCTACCTCATCAGCAACAGCGACGCCATCAGCGCCGTATACACCGTGGCAAGCTACACCTACGGACCTATTCTCGGTCTCTTTGCATTCGGTATGGCCACCAAGGTGAACGTGCGCGACCGCATGGTGCCCGCAGTGTGCATCGGCGCTCCCGTGATATGCTATTTCGTGCAAGATTGGTTGCAGAAAGCCTATGGCTACACCATGAGCTTCGAATTGCTGCTGCTCAACGCCGCAGTGACCATGTTAGGACTCTTGATATTCAGCAAAGGAAAATCGTTGAACAAATAATTCACCCCCGGATACTACTATGGCAGGTTCGCTAATCAATAAATATATCTGGCTCATCGACCTGATTAAGCGCCGAGGCCGCATCACACGCGAAGAAGTGAATAGGGCATGGATCAACTCGAGTTTCTCTCGAGGTGAAGAGATGTCACGCCGCACATTCCTGAACTATCGCAACGGCGCCGAGGAGATGTTTAAGGTAACTATCGGTTACGATGCCTCCACCTATGAGTATTATATCGACGAATCGCATAGCCAAGAAAGCGAAGCACGCGTCCGCGACTGGCTTCTCGACTCGATGGCTCTCAACGGTATGATGCGCGACTCGCAGGACATAGCCAACCTCATAATGGTGGAGAATGTGCCCTCGGCTCGCGAACACCTGCCCGTGATAGTCGACTCGCTGCGCCAAGGCAAACGCGTGGAATTTCTCTATCAGAGCTACGACCGCATTCAGGCACACAAAGTAGTGCTTGAGCCGTATTTCCTGCGCATTTTCAAACAGTTATGGTATGTGATAGGTCTCGACACCAAGGACAACAAAATCAAGACCTATGCCCTCGACCGTATGAGCCAACTGCACATCACCGATGCGGATTATGCCATCCCCGAAGGCTTCAGCGGTGAGCAATATTTCGCCAATTCGTTCGGCATCACCACCTCGCAAGGCGAAGCCAAAAACATCACCCTGCGCGTGAAGCCCAAACAAGCCAAGTATTTCCGTGCACTTCCCCTCCACCACTCCCAAACCGAGGAAGTGCACGAGCAATACAGCCTGTTTCACTACAAGATGTATATCACCTACGACCTCACCCAGCAACTCCTCTCCTACGGCCCGGAAATAGAAGTAGTAGAGCCCCGAGAACTGAAAGCAGCAATAGTAGAAAAACTAAAAGCCACCCTCGAGCAATATACATAACCCCTCCCACCGGCACGACCTGAAAGGTCGAAAGCCCGAGCGGAGCGAGTGGCTCGTAGCCGGGGGTGTAGCGAAGCGAAACCCTCGGTATCGTGGCTCCCACCATGATGCGTCTGAAAGACGCGAAAATCGGCTTCCTCGGCGGCTGCTTTCGCGTCTTTCAGACGCTTTTCTTTTGATGGCATATATTCCGGAGGTTGCGCTATCGCTTAACCCCCGGCTAAAAGCACTCGGGCTTCGCCCTCGGCATTCAACCTTTCAGGTTGGATACCATCGCGACTGCCGCGGTAATAAAAAACAGAGATTATCACAAACATAGCACGGATAAACACAGCATTGTGTGAATCCGTATTCTAAATAATTTGTGCAAATCTGTGTTTAAATAAGCACCGTTTTATGCAAATCCATGTTAAAACGCCCCACCGATGGCGGAGAGGCTGAATTTTTAACTGAATTTTATTGCGATTATAAAAAATACCATCTATCTTTACGAAAACGAACCTTAACATCGGAGCGTATGAACATTAGGCATTACATAATTGCTCTTTTGCTGCTGTTCGGCTGCATTATATCACTGTCGGCTGCGGCTGTGCCCGATGTGCACAGGTTGTTCAAAAAGCCTTAAATGTTGGAGGTGTCAAAACAACAATGATGGACTTTCTGTATTTTGATGATTATACTCCATCAGAGTCTATACCATATATGCCAATAAGTACTTTTAAAGCAATTCAATACAACTATCCAAATGGTAAAATTATTAATATTAAATAAAATGGAAATAAATAATAAAACAAAACTAATTAGATATTTGATTCTCATTTGGTTCTCGTTACAAGCCGTATTTATGTTCTTTTGGCCGATATACTTATACTATTATAATGGTTTCAAATTCTATGAAATGTTTGCATTGGGGTGTTTAATACTTCTATCATCAATAAGTGTTATTGTAAATAATAATTTAGTTAGAAAAATTGCGATTTGCTTTTTGTGGGTATATTCTATATTTTTTGCATTTTTTGGTACATTAGGTAATCTGGTTGCCAGCCCAAAACCTATGCTTGCTTTAGTGCTTACATTTATCATGATTGTAAATATTGTGTTGCTAATTCTAAAATGGTGGTATCAGGCATAATAATAGATAGACATTGGATGAATAAATGTAGGGCATATTTACTTGAATAATATTCCTATAGGTTTTAAGGACTGACTATCCCTAACGCATAGCCTCGAAAAAACAGATAAACATAGACACCATGTTAAAAAAGAATATATATACAATTTTTACTGCGATGTCCATATTGAATATTGTTGTTGTCCCAATCACCTCAATATTCCCTTTTCAATGGGCGCTTTTATTGGCTGCTTTGTTAGTTAATAGATTTACAAAAATATCAAGTATAAGATGTATTTCGATATTTATTATACTATTGTCGTGTACATCAATAGTTGTTATGGATATTCTCGGCTGTCTATTTTTTTTCTCGCATAATGTTTATTTGTGTTTCTTGTTGGTATTCTTTTCTATTTTTCCAATTGTAAACGTAGTAATCAGTGTGAGATTGTTAATTGGCTTATTAGTTGAATTTGCAAATAAATAAGTCTACCGAAACAACCGATTATTAAAATCATACTTGGATATTCACCATCTCTGATAGAGAATAAATATGGAGAACTATTATATAATAACATAAATTATTAGATAAAAAATGGAGGCAAATTCAACAAGATTTAAAAGAACAATTCGGAGAATATTAGATTTTAGATATGCAGTAAGGTTTTATGCAAAACCAGCTAATAAAAATATGGGCGACGCGTTCAGTTATTCGCTTGTTGCACGATTGATTTTTATACTGATAAAAATACTAGTATTCTTAATTGCAAAAGATTTTTATAAGTATTTTGTAGTGGAGTATGATACATATTTATGGGTTGGGGTAATATTTGTAGTGGCGTGGATTGATACGTATTTTAATATAATCGTATATGAAAAAGGTGGTAGAAAACAATTAATAGAAAGAGGATGGAAACAAAAATCCAGATTTAAGAATAGGCTTATATTAGGTTGCGAAATGTTTCTCTCAGGTTTGTTACTAATCCCTTTGCTCTATTTGGATTTAAGAATTATCAATGCATATCTATTAACTATGTAAAGCTAAAATGCCAATAATGGTTAACACACTTATATGTGAGAGATGCTAAGCGGGAAATTTGCAGTTGTCAAAAGTCGCTCCAACTCGAATCCTACTTTTCCCGTGGTGCCACGAGTCCCGGGGGTTGCACTGACGCTTAACCCCCGGCTAATAGCACTCGGGCTATCGCCCTCGGCATTCAACCTTTCAGGTTGGATACCTTAGCCGCAATAATAAACACAGATTACCTTGATGTAAAAAAATGGGCGGGAGGCATTTGCCGAGGGGCAAATGTCTCCCGCCGAGGGTGTTGTTATATCTTCTATTAGTTATAGAGATTAACTTCAGAAATGGCTGGCCAGTCGTAGTCTGAACCGTAGGATGTCCAGAAGCAAGAGTAGACGCGGAGCATCACATATTGACATGTGATGGCTGAGTAGAACTCAAAGGGCACAATGTCGGTTTTCCTGCTTGGCACAACCGAAGTGGTGACTTTGCCGCCGGTTTGGCTTGTCCATGTGTTGCCGTCGTCGCTTGTTAATATTTCCACTACATCGGGGCAGTATCCGGCATAGCTTGCGAAGTAGTATCCGAGGGCTTTGACCGGTGTGGCTTCGTTGAAGCTGAATATTACGTCGTAGCCGCCCGAGTTCCAATACCAGAATTCGGTTTTTGTAGAGCCGTCGGCAATATCGCTTGCATCATAGCCATCGACTGTGGCTTGGAAACCGGTGTAAGGAATCAAGTTGAGCGAAGCCAATTCGCCGGTCGATTGTCCCTTAAAGTTGGTGACTTTTTTGTTGATTACCACATAGTAGGTGTTGTTGTTTGCACCGGTGGCAATATCGGCCGAGTTGCTTGCGAGCGATATGGCAGCCACGCCGGTAGAAGCGATATTTTTCACTGCTTCGTTTTCCGTCACTTTCAGTGTGATGGGTTGTTCCGACACGGTAGAGCCTGCTTTGATGGTAACGCTGGTGTTGGCTAACTGCACAGAGCCTTCGGGCAGAGCTTCGGCATCGCTGAGGTAAGCCGCGGCGAGTTGGGGGTTCTCGGTTACATTCACTGTTACGTCGGTGGTCACCGGCTTGGTGAGACGCACGTAGAATGATATTTCGTTGTCCGGAATAATGAGAGACACCGGAGTCTGCACCACTTCGAGCGATGTCTGATTGCCCGGGAGAGCGGTCTCGTTGATATATAGCTTGGCGTCGTAGTTTTCCGGGCTCTCGGGATAGAGAGTGGAACCCACTTCGGGCTCGTCATCGCATGAAGCGAGCGGAAGTAGCAATGCCGCCATCAATGGTAACGATTTTAATATTATTGATTTCATGACTTGTTTTCTGAAAAACTGTTCTTGAGTTTACTTGATTGGGGTTTAATTTTTGCCGTCGATGCGAACGTCTTGAATCCATGTAGGCGAGCCGTTGCCACCTATTTCGATGTCGCCAAATCCTCCTGAAACATCGTGAAGGGTGTTGCCAGAGCCTTCATTCATCTTGTAGTAGAAGATGAATCCCGGTGTTGCGGGGTCGCAAACATACATATTGTTCAAAATCTCGTTTTGAGTGCGGGCAGTGTTCCAGAAACGGAATTCGCTGTAGCGAGTGTCGCCTTTATTGTATGAGCTTTGGTCGTTGATGAAGAATTCGTTTATCGACATTGAGGTGCCCGGCAGATCCATCGAGTTGTCGAGGATGCCGTTGACATAGAGATAGAGTTTTGTGCCGGTGCAGACGAAAGCGATGTGATACCAGGTGTTGGTGTTGAATAGCATCTGGCTGTTCATCTGAGTGCCTTGGGTCTTGATTTGCAAGCGGTTGCCTTCGATAGGAGCATCGCCGAAGCGTACGTAGATTTCGCCCGGATAAGCGCCGAAGATGTTTTGGTTGTTATACTGACCCACTGCGGTGCCGAGGATTTCCTTATAGATGTTGAATTCCACGGTCCATTCGTTGACCTCAAATTCTCGTTCGGGGAAATTCTGCTTGATATAGTTGTTGTTGTTTAGCACCACTACAGGTTGTATCACCACTTGGTCGAGAACATACACCATCACGCTGCCCGACGAAAGGATATTGGCTTTGCCGTCGATGCTTTCGAGGCGGAATGCCATGGCATATTTCTTGCCTGAGTTTTTCATCTCATCGGTGAGAGGATTGATGGTTAATGCAATGCTCGACGAAACCGAAGTGCCGGCTTCGATGGTGGTTTCGGCGCTCGACAAGCTGAATGCGCTTTCGGGCAATGCTGTGTAGGAAGTTTCGTTCTTTAGGTTGTACTTTTCGAGTGCTGCAGCATCGTAAACGATGCGATAGCTGCTCGATTCCAAAGCCTTATCCGAGAGGCGCACATTGATGCTCGTCACGATAGGGTCGTTGCCAATAGTTAACTTCTGCGAAGAGTTGGCATCGGTGTTGGTCTGCAGAATGTAGGCTTGATTGGTGAGCGTGTCGTATTTGGCATCTTCGCAGCTGCTCAATGCCATTGCGCCCAAAAGCATACTTCCGAAAATATATATTTTTGTTAGTTTTCTCATTTTTCTATGAATTGAAGTTATTTAACTGATGGATTCATGATTTGAATGCATTTGCGCAGAGCGGGATATGACGGCTGCTTGCCGGCGTTGTACTCATACTCCATGTGATAAGAACCTACGCCGCCTTTACGTACCTTCTTGCCATCGATAATCGGTGTCCAGCGAGCCATACCTTCGAGGCTCATCATAGAGTTGCCGTAGCGGTCGCGATAGACCACACCGCCTGCTGCTGCATAGTTTTCGAAGTTCTCGGTGACAATATATTTCTTAGCCACTTCTTCAGCCGACAGCACGCCATCGAAATTGCTGATGGTGCTTGCCAATCGGCTGTCGAGATTGGCATCGCCGCTACAGCTGTAGGCTTGCACTATGAAGTAATTGAAGTGTTTGCCGAGTTCGCTTGCTATGGTTTGCGGTTCGCCGTCGATAACGAGCATCTTGTCGGAGCCCGACGATGGGCCAAGGCGCTTGGCGAGGGTTTCCACAAACTTCTTTTCGGCGGTAGGATTGCCCGAGATGTTGCCACTATGGCCATAATTAGGCTCGTAGTCGTAGTCGAAACCGTCGTAGCCATAAGCGTCGATTGAATCGCAGATGGCGTTGGCATATTTCTCGATAGCGTTGAGCAAACTTGCCTCATCGTCGGCTGTGTAGCCCCAGAATTGCTCGGGAGTGACATCGGACGGGGTTAATTGGTCGCCCACACTTTGCACTATGAAGCAAACGAGAGCACGAGTGCCTTTTTTGTTTTGAACAAACTCGAGGTCGGCTTTCTTTTCATCAGAGGGGTTCTTCCAGTTGCCCCAAATCGACACAAAATCGACACTGTCGGGGAGTGCGCGGAGCGAATTTTCGAGCGAAGCGCCTGCTCCAACCCAATTGCCAAACCAGCCGAAAGCCACTTCGTGGTCGGTCTTCTTGTATTCGCGAAGAGCGGCATAATATTCCTCAGAGCGGGCGGGGTCGGTGAGGTTGGCGGGATCTTTTATTTCCACATCGGTGCTGCATGCCGATATCAGCATCGTTGCCCCTGCTATAGCCAGCAAAGATTTTATTATATTTTTCATTTTCAATGTATATCCTTAGTTATCGTTAGATTATCTGATTCACTTTCTTTGCCACCAGAGAGGAGTAGCATAGTTGTCCTCGCCGCCGAGCAGAGCCACTGCCTTGGCATAGTTGGCGGGATTGTTCACCGGTTCGGTGTAGTCGAACGGGATGCGGTTAGGCACCTCGATGTCGTAAGTAGTGCTCTGAGCCACAGGGAACACCTTAGGATAGCCGGTGCGGCGTATTTCGCACCAAGCTTCCTGACCATCGGGGAAGAGAGCAATCCACTTTTGCACTATGAGGCGTTCGAGTTTCTCCTCCTGGCTTGCCGATTCGTCCCACTTGATGGTGATCGACGACATCTTGCTGTGCGAGCCACCATAGCCATTATTGGCATCGCTATAGTCGGCCGGAGTGGCGGTGCTGTTGTTGATATAGTCGGAAGCACCACTTGCGCCCCATTGCTCGAAAGAAAGAGATATAGCTTCGTTGTAGAGCGATTCTACCGAGCCACCCATACCGCTCCATCCGGCGAGAGCACCTTCGGCGCGGCAGAAAGTCATTTCGGCAGCGGTCATCCAAATGCCCGGGGTGTTGTTTTCTACATTGGCAGCCGAGTAGATGGCATCGGCCACGGTCTTGTTGCCCACATTAGCTCCGGCGCGGCAGCCTATCACTGTGCGGTCGCCTGCAGTGGCTGTTGCCAGGAAGTACTTGGTGATGCGGTTGTCGCCATAGCCGTTCATATAGCTGTCGATGTCGGCACATGCGCGGCTGTCGCCCCATTCTACCGAGGTTTTCCATTGTCCGTTGGGAGTGTAAGCGATGGCGCAGTTGTCGGCGTTGCTGGTGATTACGCCTGCTGCCACAGCTTCTTCGCCCACTTGCTTGGCAAGGTCGGGTGCCACGAAGCGCATACGCACTGCCATGCGCAATTTGAGCGAGTTGGCAAACTTAAGCCACTGCACAAAGTTGCCGCCATATACCTTATCGCTGTCCTTAAACTGCACGAGAGTGCCGTTGTTGGCTGAAATCATGGCATCGATGATAGCCACAGCCTTGTTGAGATCGTCGATAAGTGTGGTGTAGATTTTTTCTTGCGAAGAGTAGGCATTGGCATCTTCCTCGGCGCCGATGGGCATAGGGCCATACATATCGGTGAGTCGCAAGAACGACTGAGCTCGAAGAATGAGAGCCCAAGCATAGCTGAGGCTTTCGGTGCCTGTGAGACGAAGAATCTCATTGAAAGCCGAAACGGTCTTAGGCATGCTGTCGGCAAAGGGGTATCGCACCCATCCCACCGGAGCATTCATCTTGGCAAAGTTGTTGCCCGAGAAACCGTTGTTGGCATAAGTCATATAGCGACCGAGATAGTTGCCTATCAAGTCTTGGTTCATCTGATAGGAGTTTTCCTGCTCAGGGAAGGCTTCGTTTTGCATTTGCACCAAAAACGAGCCTGTGTTGTAGTTGTCGCGAGATAGTTCCTCACTCGACAAGTCTTCGCCCGGGCGGTTAGCTTCTTCGAAACCGGCAGTGCAAGCCGTCATAGCAAATGCAGCTGCGGCTATGGCTGTGTAGGCGAAATATTTTATATAATGATTCTTTTTCATGTCTGTTGTTTTCTTTTTTGGCTTGTTAGAATTGGAGTTTTACGTTGAAACCAAGTGAACGAAGGCTTGGCTGCATAAAGTAGTCGAAACCTTGGTAGAAAGTACCGGTAGAACCAGTCGATTCGGGGTCGAATGGTGCTTTGCAGTAAATCATAAAGAGGTTGTTGGCTGTAACTCCAAGAGTTAGATTTTTACCGCCGAGAATGTGGCGAGGTAAAGTGTAGCTGATGTGAGCCTCTTGCAGACGCACATTGGTGCCGCTGTAGATGTATTCCGACCAGATAGGGTTGTCGCCACCTACCACGCTATAGTATTGCTCTGCCGAAATCTTGCCGGTGTTGACCGGAATGCCACCTGCCAAGCGTGCATCGGCTGTAGCTTGCGATACGCCGTAGTAGTCGAGGATGGCTTGAGTTTGGCTCATTACTATACCACCCACACGGGCTGTGAGCAAGAAACCGAGGTTGATGCCCTTCCAGGTGAAGTCGTTAGAGAAGCCGAAGTTGCCCTTTGGGAGCACGCTGCCGCGATAGATAGGGTTGGTGAGAGTGGTGCGTATCACGTTGCCGCTTGCATCGAGAGCGATGTTGCCTTCGCGGTCGCGAGCAAAGTCGGTGTAGATGTATACATCGCCCATTGTGCCACCTTTCTTAAGTATCACGTTTGCGCCGTTAAGACCGCCCACATTGATTACTTCGTCTTCGTCGTCAAGGAGTTCGATAATCTTATTGCGGTTCATGCTATAGGTGAAGCTGCTGCTCCAAGAGAAGTCGCCCCAGGTCTTGTTGTAACCGATAGAGAGTTCGAGACCGCGGTTGCGCACATTACCGGTCTGCACATATTCGTTGCTGTAACCTTCAGCCACGGTAATGGGGCGAAGGAATGTCTGCTTGCGGGTGTTCGACTGGTAGAATGTCAAATCGAATGTGAGCGAATTGTCGAAGAAGCGAGCTGTGATACCGGCTTCCCACGAGTCGGTGCGTTCGGGATAGAATGTTTCGGGGAACTTATAGGTAACTGTTTCGTAGCTCTGCGAAGCGGGGTTATAACCGTAGCGCCAAGCCGAAGTGATGTTGGGGCTGATAGCCGAACCAACCGATGCCCATGAGCCACGCACTTTGAGGTAGTTGATTTGCTTTGGCAATTTCACCATCTGCGAGATGATGCCCGACACGCCCACCGATGGGTAGAAGAACGATTCGTTGCTTGTACCATCGAGGGCTGAATCCCAGTCGTTACGTCCGGTGAGGGTGAGGTATAGCATGCTGCGCCAGCCGAGTTCTATGTTGGCAAGCAATGAGTTGATGTAGTGCTTTTTGAGCGAGTAGATGGGTCGGTTGTCGTTGGTAGCCGAAGCATAGTCGATGGCATTAGGAGTGAAAATGTTCGACGGGGCTCTCAAACCGCCTTGAAAACCGGCTTCATCGTATTGAGTGCGCGAGAACGAACCGCCCACGTTGGCACCAATCGAGAAGTTTTCGAATGTCTTGTTGGCATTGAGCATCAAGTCGCCGTAGAGGCTCTGATCGGCATAGTTGGAGTAGCGATAGAAGCCATAGTCGGAGTGAGCGAAGAGGTTGATGGTCGAAGCATAGCGCTTGTCCTCTGCCTTGTTGTTGGTGCGGTCGAAACGGATTCGGCCTGCCACGTCGAGCCAGTCGAGGATGTTGTATTTCAAGCTTGCGTTAGCCATGTAGCGATGCTTGTTGTTGGTGCGATTCATGCGATTAGCCACCCAATATGGGTTTTGCATCTGCAATGCGTCGCCAAAGTTCCAGTTTTGAACGTAGATGCCGCGTGCTTGGTCATATACTTCAAATGTGCGTATGGCGTCGAAGCTTTCGCCGCGCGGGAAGAGATATAATGGCACGAGAGGGTTGAAATACTGACCCTGTGACATCAAGTTGCAATCGTTCTGGTTCACATAGTTTACACCCACATCAAGGGTCAACTTGTCGTTGAGGAATGTGGTGGTGTTGCGGAATGTGAAATTGTAGCGATTATATTTATTGTTAGGAATGATACCGGCGGCATTGGTTGTGCCTATCGACACATACGATTGGTTCTTGTTGTTGCCGATAGTGAGCGACACGTTGTTTTGCACGTTTGAGCCGGTGTTGAAGAAGTCTTTTGGCTCAAAACCGGTGTATTCCGAAGTACCCGGTTCGCCCCATGAGCGTATTTCGCCGGGACGGTTGGGATAGATGTTCTGGAATTCCGGCATCTTGAATGGCGAAGAGAATTGTGTGCTGTTTGAAATCGACACGCTCACTTTGCCTTCAGCGCCTTTCTTGGTGGTAATCATTATCACACCTTGTGCAGCCGACGAGCCATAGAGCGCAGCAGCCGACGGACCGCTGAGCACGCTTATCGATTCGATATCTTCGGGGTTGAGGTCGGCGATTCCTTCACCGCCAGGTTGCTCGGCATACATACCTTCCGACGAACCGTTGTTGCGGTTGTTGATGGGAACACCGTCTACTACATACAAGGCTTGGTTGCTTTGGTTGATAGATTTCGGACCACGCATCACCACGCGAGTGGCACCACCCATACCTGCCGATGAGGCATTGATGTTTACGCCTGCCACCTTGCCGGCGAGCGAGTTCATAAAGTTGGTGCTCTTTACGGTAGTGAGCTCTTCGCCTCCCACCTTTTGCACATTATAACTAAGCGCCTTCTCCGAGCGCTTGATGCCTAAGGCGGTCACAACCACCTCTTCGAGTTGGAATTTCGACTCTTTGAGTACAATGGTAAGTGGCTCTCCATTATACACAGCCTTAGCATCGTCGTAGCCGAGATATTTCACCACCACTACGCTTCCGGTAGGAGCCTTAAGCACAAAATCGCCATCGATGCCTGTGGCTGTGGCTTTTGAGGTTCCTTCAATTGTTACTGTGGCACCGATTATCGGCTCGCCATTCTGGTCGAGCACTTGTCCGGTAATTGTGCCATCGCTCTTTTGCTGCGCTACGGGTGTTGCCGAACCCGATGTTACATCGGCTGCTATTGCCGACATTGTAACTCCACAGGATACAGCAAGAGCTATGCACAATTTGAACAAATTAGTTTGCAAATCGTTCATAAAAATTGTCTGTTATAAATTTTTGTGTTTGTAAGTCTTTTCGGTTTATCCTTTGTTGTCGTTATTATGTGTCAATTTTATATTGACGGCAAAAATCAACCTTTCCTTCGTTTTTCGGAGGAAAAAAATATCAATGCTTGAATATAGCTATGGTACACCTATTTTAGGTTTTCCTTGGTTATGAAAATAATCCATCTCAACGTAATAATCAGCCCGTTTAGTGTTATTGTCTTTATTAATGCTATAATTCTGCTACAAACTATTATTTGCAACGCCGCAAAATTAGTCCAAATATTTTGTGTGGTATTTAGCTATTTAGCAGAATTGTTTGGCAATATTTCCCCATAAACAATTATCGAGGTAAAAATATTGTTGTTGAGATGTAATAATATTGTGTCACCGCTCTATCTTCCAATCTTCGATGGTGTGGGTGGCGGTGTCGAAATTGATGCCGATTTTTATGATTGGCAGGTTGGTGAGTGCAAATCGGGCGGGATAGTCTTTCAGATTTATCTGATTCATGGCGGCTTCTGCCGATTTGTTGAGTTTCAACTCAAATAGGCACAGCGCTTTACCGCTGTTCATCACCATATCCACGCGACCGTTAGCTGTGCGCACTTCTACATCGACATATCTGCCCATCAGCGAGAATATCACATAGAGCAATTGCTGATAATGCCCCTCATAATTGGTGTTATCGCACTGCGGAATGGTGCGCAAATATGCCTGCAGCAAGCGCAACATCTCGTCGAGATTATCCATGCGTAGAGCCAAATACATTCGAGCCACCGTGCTTAAACCGGTTTCCCAATATGCATCTACATAGTTGGGCAACAGACTCTCCATCAGGTATATCGAGCACATAGAGGCGCGATATCCTGTCATAATCTTTGATTGTAACATATCCGCTTTGGTATAACAGAGGCGTGATGGTGCGCATGCTTTCAGTCGGCGCATCAAATGCCGATGACATCACCTCTATTCGTGTTATATCTGACGGCGAAACATGAAATTCTCGAAGCTTTTCGATAAGAAATGTTGGTGTGCCGCTTTCAAACCAATAACTATTCAATGTCCTGTCTTGAAAAGCGTTTAGCAAACTGAACGGATTGTAAATATCGGGTGAAGGCCAAGCGAAATGATA
>SFTJ01000042.1 GCA_004563195.1 bacterium | reverse complement strand
ATTCGCCTCGCCCGACCAAGCCGGACTTGCCAAACTGAAAGATGCCATGACGCGCCTCAATATGAGCGCCCGAGCCTACGACCGCATCCTCAAGGTGGCACGCACCATAGCCGACCTTGATGGTAGCGACAACGTACTCGCCCGTCACATACAGGAAGCCATAAGCTATCGCAACCTCGACCGCACCGACTGGGCGGAGAGATAAATATTGATCAAATAATTCAAATGCCTCAAATCCGCAACTACGCGCCTAATATGATACAGAAGCGAAAAGAATCTGCATCGTTAGTAAAAAGGGGGCACAGTGCATCGATTGTTACCATAAAGACATATAAATGCCCCTCACCCCACCATGCGACTTGAGGCAATACGCAAAATCACGACCATAAGTTGTTGGTGTCATCCAAAGTCATTCTGGAACACATCAGCATAAGCGTTGTTGCATGAATAGATATTCAGCACATACTGCCTTGATGTCCTGACCCATTTGGCTGGCACAGAGATAAACGCTCATAAGCGAACGGGTGATTTCGCTGTATTGATAACCATACAGCCTGCATCTCATACCGAGGGTTGAGTCGATTACAGATGAGAGCTTGGAGTCAAATTGCTCCATTATTGAAAAAACTCCTCCAAAAGGAGAGAGATTCTCAGATTTTATTGCTACCTTTACTATGTCTGTCGGGTTTGATACATATTTTGATTTGCAACACTAAGATAGGTGAAAAAATCTGACAAGGTAAAATTCTGGGCAACTTTTTGTTGCTCAGGTGCTTAAAAAGTTATATTTGTAATAGTGTTGCGGAATTAAGGGTTATATTTGCAATCAGTTAGTAAATATTTGCTTATATCGTATGCCAAATGTCGAATGTTGCAATAATTAAGAAGGGTTTTGCATTATTCAATAATAGAGTAACTGGATTTGCTGAATGGTGCATAGTTGTATGCTTGGCGATGACTACGTCGCTGAGCTATGCTGCTGTGAATAAGTATGATAGCTTGATTGCCGATTTCGATAGCAAGCCTTCGGTGGCTATTGCCAATAAGTTTTTCAAGGCGATGCTCGAGGAAGATATCATGGACGAGAAATATGTGCTTGGCGATGCCACGCCCATCGACTCGGTGTGCCAGGAGTTTTACTATTGGGCTGGCGAGTGGCTTAACGAGTGACAAGAATATGAGCGCGCACGCCAATATGGCTTAAAGGCTCTTGAACTATATAAATATAATAATGACGAGAAGGCATATTGCCTCAATCTCTTGGGCGTGGTGAGCGTGCGCCTTGGCGACTTCGCCAGCGGCGTGAGCTACACCAAGCAGTGTGTGGATATCGATATGCGGAGCGGCGATAACGATCGAATTGCCCTGAGCCTTAGCACATTGGCTGGAACATACATTGCCGCCGACAAGCCTAAAGATGCCGAGAAATACATCATGATGGGGCTTGAATATGCAGCAAATGGCAAAAACACCCTTCGGCAGACCATTTTGCTCGGTATGGCGTCGGAGGTGAACTATAAAATGGGCGACTATACCAAGGCGCTCAACTTTGCCGAGCAGGCTTATCGCCTCGATTCGGTGGCTGCGCGATGGCCTCGTGCTGCCATACGCCTGTCGCAGAAAGCCACTGCGCTCATCGGCATGGAACGATATGCCGAGGCTGAGGCGACATTCGAAAAGGCGTTTCCGCTGCTGCGCGATGCCAACAATTATCATTCGCTTGCCATCGACTACAATCATTTAGGATTTATGATGCTCAAGCAGCACCGCCACAGCGACGCTGTGCCTTATTTTAAGGAGGCAAGCCGTCTGTTTGCTGCTATGGGCGACCTCTATAACCAAGTGCATGCCCAGAAAGGACTCTATGAGAGTTACTGGGAACTCGACCGCGATAGCGCGCGAATAGCACTCGAACGCTTCAATGAACTTAAGGATTCGCTCTATCATCAGGCTTCTGCCGATGCGCTGGCGCGATATAACGTGGAGTTCGACACCGACCGTCTAAAGGATGAGGTGGCAAAACACAGCTTTGCCCGCAAGCGCGATTGGATGCTGGCGGCTGTGCTGATAATTCTGGTGGTGGTGGGCAGCCTGGTGTGCTATCGCCGCAAACTTCGTAGTTATCGTGCCGAGATGAAGCTATTGATGGCTGAAATCGCTGAAATCAATGCTTCGATGACTCAGCAAGGCGCAGCAGCCACTACAGCGACTCCTGTTGATGATGTTCCTGCCGAAACTGCTGCTCCGTCCGAACTCGAGCAAGACAAAACTGCCGACACTGCCGGCTCGGCGTCGCATCTTGAGCGAATGGTGGTGCAAGCCGTCAACGAAGGCATGGCAAATTGCGAGATTAGTGTGGCGCAGATAGCCAATCGCCTGAATATGGGCGAACAGACCTTCCGCCGCCGCTTCGTTGAGGCCACAGGTCGTCAGCCCAAGAGTTTTATTTCTGCCATTCAGATGGGTCGCGCTGCCTCTTTGCTTTCCGACAGGAATCTGACCATAGGCGAGGTGGCTCGAGAGTGCGGATTCGAGGAGCAGAGCGCATTCTCTCATTCGTTCAAGCGAGCTTTCGGCTGTGCACCTACCGAATATCGTGCCAATGCTCTAAAGCAGCAATGACATAGTTTGACAATATTTTTCCCGGTTTACCGTCGTCTTTCTCAGGATGGCGGTAATTTTTTGCCGTTTATCGATGTTTTCTCGCGGCTGTGACGCTTATATCGGTGTCTTTTCACAAATGTGATAGTTTTTTACAAACTATTGTAAGATTTTTACAAGAGTAAAAGTGTGGTGTGACGATAATTTTGCCTATGCAGCTCCTGCTTCTTCACCATGGAGCGACGCGCAAAATCCTTAAAACCTATCGATATGAAACGCCACCAACTACATTCCCTTGCTAATATTCTTGGAGCAGTCCACGACCTGGGCGAAGATCAACTGCAGTTTGTGCTTCACCTTGTGCATCTTGTCAAGACGTCGATGCCAACGCGGGAGCATAGTGTAACCGCCTTGGCGTTGCGATTGGGCTTAGGCGAGCAGACATTTCGCCGCCGAGTGCATCGTGCCACAGGGAAATCGCCCAAACAGCTGATTTTAGCCATACAGATGCACGAAGCATCGCGGCTTCTGCTCGAGGAACCGCACATCATGATTCGCGATGTGGCGCTCAGTTGCGGATTTGAAGAAACGAGCTTTTTTTCGCACGCATTTAAGAAGTGGAGCGGCATGTCGCCGATGCATTTTCGCGAAAATAGGCAGTCTTGTAGATTTTACAATGAGGTGATAAATGATAAATTTGAAAAAATCAGCGATGACATCGCAAAAATATAATGATTTTATCAAAAGTTTGTAAGATTTTTACAACTGCTAAAATGCACATTGCTAATAATTTTGTAACACTTGAGAAAAATTTTTTAACTAATCAAACCCGCTTGAACCAAGTCTAATCGCAATAATCATGATCCCCAAAAGATGCAATCTCATATTGGTAATAATAATGGTGCTTGGCTGCTGCTTCGAAGCTGTAGCTAAGAGCGATGTAGAGTGGTTGGACGGAACGGTTTACGATTTTGGCGAAATCGTGGAGAGTGATGGGGCAGTTAGTCACCGATTCACATGGCGCAATATGAGCAGCGAAGCAATGAGCGTGCTTACGGCAACCGGCAAGTGCAGCTGCACCACCGCCACATTTGCCACCGCGGCAGTTCAGGCAGCCGACACATCGAGCGTGGTGGTGACTTTCGACCCAAAGGATAAGGTTGGCGAGTTCAAGCAGCGCGTCACAGTGCGCTTCGAGTCGCAACCAGCCGCCAATTATCTGTTTGTGAAGGGCAGAATCCTCACATCGCAGATGCGAATTCGGCGCGATTTCCCCATCGAGGTAGGGCAGTCGCGAATCAGCAGCGACACGCTCGCCATCGACCTCGGCGCCAACGACGCTCGCAGCAAGATTTCGGTTTCGCTGCCGTGCGTCAATCAGGGCGATGCTGTTTTATCACCCCGGGTACTTGGCGAAGTGCCGGGCATCGAAACTGAAGTGATTCCAGCTAAAGTGCCGCCCGGCGAGCGCTTTTCGCTGGTTTTCTCAGGCAAGCGCAAAGCACTGCAGAAGCTTACAGGTAACCACTCTTATAGTTTAAGGGTAGGCGAAAGCAAAGCAGAGGCTTGCAGCATAACGATTAGCATAAAATGAGATTATATAAAAGTAATATTAACGATTAACCCACTTTAAAAAGAAAAACATGAAAAAGTACTTACTATTAACTGCCGTTTTTCTGGCGAGTGTATTTAGTATGCACGCGCGAGATTTTACGGATCCGGGTAATGCTTATGAAGCGCACGAAGTAGTGTACGTGGCATTTAAGCTGCCCTCGGGCAATTTATTGGGCAGTGTCAATGGCCAGTATTCAACGCCAAAACTCGGAGCGTTCGTCGATGGCGAATGTCGTGCAGTGGCTGAGCAAGAAATGGCTGGCACTACCACAGCGGTCTATTTGTTTACATTGAGCATAGGTGTTACCGATGCTGATGCTGACAAAACAGTGACTTTGGCACTCAAGTGTGATGACGCTGAGTACACGTTTGAAACGGATCTAACACTTACCGGTAGCGAAGGCACTCTCGCCGGAAATTTTCCATCAAATCCTTACTTAGTAACTTTCAACCCTGTGGAAAGTGTATCGGCAAGTGAACGTATCGACATTAATATGGGCGAAACCCTTGATTTGAAGACCGTGATGAAGTTTGTGGGCAAAGAAGCTGGTGCTGTTGCTACTATGCCTGATGCCATCAATTGGGATTTCTCGAATTCGAGCGAATATTTCACTGTTGAAAACAATGTGCTCAATCCGGTTAAGCCAAATATAGAAGGCAGATATCTTGGCTACAGCTTCTCAACTGGTGCGAATAGTATAAATGGTGGTTTCACCGTGTATGTGCATCAGCCTATTACCGGCATTGCCATCAACACCACCGATTATCCAGATGCCACAATCACCGTGAATGAAGGCGAGATTGAGGAGCTTAACGCTCAACTTGCTGATGTCGTGGAGATTACTCCAAGTGATGCCACTGAAAGTGTGGAATGGAAGTTGACCGAAGGCAACGCAGCAGGCCTTGTACTCGAAAACGGCAAGTGGAATCCACTGACTAAAGGCACATATAAAATGCAGGCTTCTGCTCCAAATGTAACTCCAGTTGACGTAACGGTGATTGTATTGAAACCAGCAATGAGGTTGATTCAATCAATAACTGAACTCAATGTGATTGTAGGCGACGAAGTGACTCAATATCTGCCTTACACATTCACTATTTCACCAGAGGATGCCTCTCATCAGTTCGATTATGTAACTTATGAAATCCCGGAGGGTACTACCGACAACTATCTTGTGGATAATGGAGATGGCACTATCACTGCTAAGGCTGCTGGTACGGCTACTATAAATATTAAGCACGCCGACTTGGAGAGTACTTACCAAGTGACTATTAATGTGAAAGATTTCCCAAAAGCTGATGATTACGCTATCATAGCCGACCCATTGTCGATTTCTCTCAAATCATCAGAATTGAGCGCCTTAGATTTGACAAACGCTTTGACAAGCAATGTGAGTCTCATCTCAGCATTCATGAAAGTTTCTTTCCCTTCAGCATTCACGTTCGCTGAAGAAAACGAAACCTCAATTCTTGAGCAATCGGCAACTACAACATCTGGCATTACTGCTAAAGCTTACGGCTCGACCACAGTTAAGTGGACATATAGCGTAAAGGCAGCTAAGTTGGAAACATCTGAAACTGCCGGCACAACGCTCAACGAGGGAGCACCATACGTAGCCACCATCTCTTATGCCCTCAATATCGTGGAAGGCCTAAACAGCATCGATGTATTAGGCGTAGTAGCCGGTCTGAACGATGGCGACGTGGTTCTCAAGCTTGTTACTAATCCTGAGAATATAATTCTTAAAGAAGAGGATATCGCATGGAACTTATCAGACCAAAACAATCTGAATGACGGACCAGTATTTGAACTTGGCACCCGTGTAGAAGGCAAGAATGAATGGAACGTAACTCCACTTCGCATCTGCAACAATGCAGTTATTGGATTGGAATACAGCGACAAGGATGTGCAGGTAGATACTGCTAAGGTGATTATCACTCAACGCCTTATACTCAAAGATGGTTGGAGCTGGCCATCGCTCTATGCAGGCGGCATCGACGAACAGACTTTCATCACATTATTTAGAGATGATGTTCAGGCAGTTCGTTCTCGCTCTGAAATCACTTACAACGACCCGAATTATGGTTTCTTCGGCAAACTCAAAACCATGACCACCGACCAGGGCTATAAGATGCAAATCAAGGATGGCAGCACCCTTAATGTTTTGGTGCCAAACGATGGCAGCTATACAAATAGCGCAGAGCGTTCGATTACCTTAGATCCACTTTGGAACTGGGTGGCCAATCCATATTGCTTCGCTCACAGCCTCTCGGATGTGTTTGGCGGCGTAACTCTCGCTGCAGATTCTGAAATTCGCAGTAAGAACAACGGTTTTGCTACTTACACCGGAACCGGATGGGAAGGCTCGCTCACCACTATCGAACCAGGAGAAACTTACCTTATCTATAATGCAGGCGAACAAGTGTCAGCCTCATTGCCAGCAGAAAACAGTTTCGCTCAGACTTCTACGTCGGAAGTAAGCGGACAGCAAGAAGAAATCTACGGCAACACAAAATCGGTATGGGAATACGATGGTTCGCGTTTCGCCGACAACATGAGCATCATCGCTAAGGGTACTTCAGCCCTCGAACCAAACCGCTACAGCATCGGCGCATTCGTGGCAGGTGAATGTCGTGGCGAAGGCAAGATGGTAGGCGAACGCTTCTACATCACCGTTCACGGAGCAACCGGCGACAAGATTGAATTGAAGCTCTACGATAAGATCGCCAACGAGATAATCGACCTTGCTAATGTATTGAACTTTGCAAGCAGTGCAGGTACCTATAGCCAACCATACCCAATCGATACCAACAACGTATCCGGCATCAACGGCGTGAATGCCGATGGTGGCGTGGCAGTAAGCATCGATGGCGACAACATCGTGGTTTGCGGTGCTGAAGAAGGCGATGTTAAGGTTTACAACGCTTGCGGTATGCAAGCACCCGCTACAGGCATCTCATCGGGTGTATATCTTGTTAAGGTCAACACTCCTCAAGGCGTAGTAACCAAAAAGATTATTAAGAAGTAATCATTAGTCAATACGCTCACTCATAGCGTAAACAATACTCCGCAATCCTGCGTCCTCAAAGGCTGTAAAGCTTTGGGGACGTGGTGATTGAGGATAAAAAAAGCCTCCTCTAAGAGATGGCGCAACCAAATAACATATTTACTAATATTGATAATAATTTTCAAAAAAAACAGCGAAACACAATGAGTCGTAACATGCCAAGGTTTATTCAAAGATTGCCACATAGATTTTCGGCCATAGTCATGGCCTGTGCGATGGGCATTGTGTCAGCTTTCGCACAGAATATTTCGCAGATAGCCGATAGCGACCCGCTGATTATTACCGGTTCGATAGGTACTAACAACACCTATTACCACAGCACGGGCGGCAGTGGCTATATGTCGCCGTTGAGCAACAGCATTTTTGCTAACCTCAACATTAACGTCTACGGGTTCTCGTTGCCTTTTTCGATTTATTTCTCCAACGATAACCTGAATTTCACCTATCCGCAATTTTCATTCAGTTTGAGCCCAAGCTACAAGAATTTCACAGCACACTTGGGCCAATCCACCATACCTTTCTCCAATTATGTGCTAAACATGTCGTTCAACGGTGTAGGCCTCGAATATAAGGCGAGCAAATACCGTGCAGCGGCATTCTTCGGTGTGCTGCGCCGTGCCATCAACGACGACCCCGAAGATCCTAATCCTCGCCGTCCGCAATACCGCCGATATGGTTGGGGGTTCTCTACCGGATATGGCAGCGGTGCCAATTCCATCGACATCTACTTACTCCGAGCCTACGATTCCGAAAGTTCGCTCAACGAAATATGGCGCGAGCAGCTGCAATCGCAAGAAAACCTCGTGCTTGGCGTAAAGGGCCGCGTGAGCTATAAAAACCGCTTGTCGCTTACAGCCAATGTGGCAACATCGGCTTTCACCGCCGACAAAAATTCGCCAAAAGTTACTGCCGGCGAGGCAACGCGCTTCGACAAGGTGTTTGAAGCTAAATACACCTCGCGAGTGCGATTTGCCGGTGATGCCTCGCTCTCGCTCTCTCTGCCGTGGGTCAATGCATCGGTTACTTATAAGATGATTCAGCCCGACTATGTGTCGCTGGGCACTTATTACACCACCAACAATTATCACAGCCTCGGCGTGAGCCTCTCTACCACGCTATTCAGGGAAATTCTGCTCTCCGGCTCATTCTCCGGACAGTCGGACAACTTGAGTAAACAGAAACTCTACACCACCAAGGGATATGTGTATAACGCCATGGCTGCTTGGAACAAGGGCAATTTCTCCGTATCGGCGATGTATAACGGCTATCTGCAAGCGCAAAGCGACGGTACAGCGCCTGTCAACGACACCATCGAGGTGCATCGTGTGCTGCATAGCATGAGCCTTATGCCGTCATATTCCTTCTCGGGCACCGACCTCGACCACTCGGTGTCGCTTTCGGGCAATTACACCATAAATAAGGACCTCAACCGCTTCTCGGTGGGGCAAAGCGACGTCAACACTATGGCTCTTGGCGCATCATATGTGATGAATGTGAAGCCTTGGGAAACAAGTTTCACCCTCTCGCTCAGCCACCAAGAGACTAAGGGCTTTAATTCGTGCTACCGCTCCGATGTGGCATCGCTCAGCACCGGGCGCTCGTTCTTGAAGGATAAAAATCTGAGTGCTTCAGCCACTGTGTCGCTCTGCTACAACGAAGTGGAGCATATGTCGAAAAGTCTCTCGATGGGCATCGACCTCTCGGCTGGATATACGCTCAAGAAGTATCACACCTTCTCGCTTAGCGGATCGGTGAGCAAATATGGCGATGTGAACATCTCAAAAACCCGCAGCGGACTCGATGCCACCGACATTAGGCTCTCGCTCAACTACCTCTACACTTTCACTCTCCTAAACATCTCAAAAAAGAAAGGAAATAAGAAATGAAACGATACACAGCCTATATAATAATGATGATAGCATCGATAGCAGCCACGGCTCAGAATATGGGCTTTGGCACAAATATGGGGCAACCGCACCATCCCGCCACGGTGAATACCAGGGTGAAGGCTCCCGAATGGATTCAGCCCATTCGCGTAGCCGACTATAGCGACCTCGAGGTGGCTACCCTGAATGCCGAGTTGCCAATGCTGCAATGGCTGCCTGTGGTGGCTGAAGGCGTGGCGATGGCTGGCATTACCTACCACCTGTGTATCGTTCGATTGATGCCCGACCAGGCTCCCGACCAAGCCATACACCGCAATCCCAAGGTGTATGAGATTAAGTCGCTGATGACGCCGCAATGCCTACTGCCCAAGCAGGTGATGAGCGCCTTCGACCCCGAAGCCACCTATGTGGCGCAAGTGAGGGTAAAATTACCGCCTGGAGGACAGAATGTGCAACTGATAGACGGAGGCCGTAGCGCGCTACTGCTTTTTAAGGTAGCTTCCGCCGCTCAACCTAACCAACCTAACGAATAAGACATAAGTAATAACTTAGATATCATACCGATGAGACTCAAAAGATATTTCACTACACTACTTTTTGCTATCGTTGCAGTAGTAGCAGCCTTAGCCGAGGAAGTAATAGTAACGGTAACGCCGATGCGCCCGATATTGCCGCCGCAAGTGATGCTCTACATCTCCAACCCGGGGCAATATTTCAGCCTATCGGTGCAAAACACTACCGACGAAGTGCAAAACATCTACTTCGGCGCAGAAATTCGTCAGCTCACCCCGGCATCCGACATCGAGATAATCGTGCCGGGCAAGACTATGCCGCGCGTGCCTGTGGAAGTGCCTGCAGGGGGCTCGAAGATGATGACTGCCGCCGAGATGCGCACCATGTTCAACCATGTGCAGATGAGCGACGTGGTGATGCCTCAGAGCATCTTCGAATCAGCCACATCTAATTCGTTCGGCAATCTGGCCGAAGGCGAATACGAGATAGTGATATCGGCATATAAGTGGGATCCTTCGCTCAAGTCGCCGGTGCTCATCAGCAACCCTACGATGAGCAAGGCTCTCTTCAGGGTATGTTATCAAGGTAATGCTCCGCAATGGACTTCGCCGGTGGATATGGGCGACTACGGAGTGGGTATTGCCTCACTCTCGGCGCAAACTCCTCTCTTTATGTGGATGGCTCCGGTGGTGAACTGCTCGTCGCAGCCGCGCACCTTTACCTACGATCTGAAGATAGTTCAGCTCATGCCACTGCAATCGCCCGAAGAAGCCATCGAGCGCAACCCTGTGGTATATCAAGCCCCATCGCTTACCATGCCGCAGTGCATGATTCCTATCTCGGTTATTAACAATATCTCGCCACTCGAAACCTATGTGGCTCAAATCACAGCACACTCCAATGCCACCCAAGTGGGCGCACTCGACTACATCGAGCTGATGAACAATGGCAAGAGCGATTTGCTGCTATTCAAAGTGAAAGATTATGCTGGTCATGAGAAAGAAATCACCAAATATTCTGTACCCGAGCTGATAAGCCCTGTTCGCACGGGTGGAGTAAGCAAATTTGCTACTTTAGACCCGTCGATGCCTGTGGTGGAATGGACCGAGCCCAAGCGCACCGGATTCATGGGCCGCAGCGTTGCGTTCTCTTACAGCATTCGCATAGTGGAGCCTACTCCGGAGTATGAAAACACCACCGAAGGCATACGCCGTGCGCTCGACGAACTCAAGCCTGTGTTTGAGATAGATAGAGTGCGTCATCTGAAGTATAGCCTCCCCGACGAAACGGTAAAAAAACTCGACCCGAGTCAAAAATATCTGCTCGAGGTAATAGCACATCCCGATACCACCTACGGAGCCTACGAGCAATTTGAATTTGCCGACGGCGGCAGAAGTTTGCCTTCGATTTTCGCTTGTCAGACGGCTTTTGTGTCGGCTCCTCGATTTGAAGTGCCTAAGCCATTCTCTCAGATTGACTACTATGACGGTATGGACCTGAGCAAGGTGGCAGAACGCATTTATAAGGACAATGCTACCATCAAGTGGACTGCCCCCAAGGTGCAAGGCGACCTCGACCCTTCGATGGAGTTCGTCTATGACCTGAAGATAGTGAAACCTACCGGCGACTATGATATCAACAAGGCATCGATGTCGCGAGCTCTCGACGAACTCGATGCTGTATATGAAAAGACAGACATCACCGCCACCAGCTTTACCTTGCCGGAAAGTGCTTTTAGCACTCTTGAGCAAGGTCAGGGCTACTTGATGCGCGTCACAGCACGCATCAGTGGCAGCAAGGAAAAACTCGGTCAGGTGGCGATAGCCAATGATGGCAAGAGCGAAGCAGCCATTGTGGCATTCTCACAAGGTTCAGAGCCTACCACCTACGGCACCGCCGAATTCATATCACCCAAGCCATGCACCGAACTCTTCAACGAGAGAACGGCTTTCATGTCGATCAACAACCCCAAATTCACATGGAATGAGCCGGAAATGACCGGTGAGAAGGCCGAAGCGGTGAAATTTACCTACAACCTCAAGATTGTGTCGCCATCGGATGCCGAGGATGAGGAAGAATACGAACCAACCCTCGATGGCGCTAAAAAAGCCATTGCCGAACTTGAGTCGCTGCACGAGGTAAGTATCGCCAAATCCACAAGCTATACTTTGCCCGATTCGATACTTAAGACTATGCGAAAGGGGGCAATCTATGTAGCACGATTGCGTGCCGTCCCCGACACTGCATCGGTGGGTAAAAACTATAAATATAAGAATTACGGATTCTCCATTCCTACGTTGTTTGCATTGACCGATGCCGATGTCGAAGACCTATCGGACGGAAATGTGATTTACGACGATTCGGTGTATAACTTCACAACACCCGAAATCATATCGCCGCGCTATGACCCCGACGAGGGCGCCCGCAAGGAATTTTTGGGCAACGATATCGAGGTAGAATGGCGTAAGCCTGAATATTTGGGCGGCGGAGGCGTCGAGCCCGACACCATACAGTTTGCCTACGACATCGAGCTTTATAGCAACAAGGAATACATCTCGCGCAAGGAAATGCTCGAGAAAGAGCCTATCTACTCGATTAAGGACGTAAAATCGATTGCCGACACCATCCGTTGGGACAAGATTGAGTCGCTGGTGAATAAGGGCGACTATATGATGCTTCGCATTAAGCCAAAGGCGGTTAACGACACCACAGTGGCGTTTGTTGGCGACTCGCTCAATGTGATTGACTTCGGCATGTCGGAGCTCTTCACCCACCGCTACTTCCAGTGCGCCAACCAGGTGGATATCTCCAATGAGACCCCCACATCGCGCACCGTAGATGACCTCAAGGGCAAGAGCATCCGTATAGGCGAATACCAACTTGTGCTCGACGGCGAATTGAAAGCAATCGACGACAAGCCGGGTCACTTTAAGGGCAATGGCCACGTAATATGGGAACCTCTCAAGCTCACTTGGAAGCTCGCCGTGAAGTTTGACGACATAGCGGTGAATACCGACGACCAAGTGTACGAAGGTAATGTAGAAACTTGGGGAGGCCCCGAAAACAAGATGCAGAGCTCCGAAGTGGTTGACAAACTGTTCTCCGACTGGGGCATCGACAACATCATAGGCGACACAGGTTTGCCATACGCCGACAAACTGCAAGCGATGGCCGACGGAAAGGCTAAAGGCTTGGCAGAAAGTCTCGACATAGCGCAATATTATCAAGATTACATCGATGGCAAGGCTAAGGTGCTCGGATTGCTTAGCGGAAATGTGGAAAATGTGACCTTCCCGCTTGAGATTCCGGAATCCATCAACCCGACTCCGGTCAACCTCACCATCTCGAAGATGAAATTTGCGCCTACCTATGCCACTATGGACCTCTTCGGCACATTTGTAGTGCCCGAAACCGAGGCTACCAAGAATCAGATACTCGTGTTCGGCTCGCCGCGCATGTGTATCAGCCCTCAGAGCCTTATTCCAGAAGGCGGCACGGTGGCGCTCTTGAAGGATTTCGAGGTTCAGGAACCAAAATCGGGCTTCAAGTGCAAGTTTAAGGCGCCTGAAGACGTGATGGAGCCAAACAACGGCTGCTTCGTGTCGTGGAGCAACGACAAATTTGAATGGCTCAACCTCGACATCGATATGACGATGCCCGACGACCTGAAGAAGGTGGACGACAACGGCAAGCGCACCGAAGAAAATCCTAAACTTCACGTCACCACTCAGATTCAGTTCTGGGAAGACTTCATCGCCACGGCGTCGATGGACCCATTTGAGCACGTAGATCTGCCTGGTTATGTATTCACTGCCCAAGATGTGGTTGTGGACCTTGCTTCGCGCAAGAATCATCAGGACATGGCTAAATTCCCCGAAGGTTACGACTATGCCAAGAGCGGCTTGAACAAGGCAGTGCTTGGCGAGTGGGAAGGCTTGTATATGAAGGAACTCTCGATGCAGTTCCCATCGTCGATTAAGCTCGGCAACGGGTCGGAACGCATGAAGGTGGCTTTGACCAACGCATTTATCGACAAATCGGGCTTCACTGCCGACTGCGGCATCGTGAACGCCATCAACTATAGCGCCGGCGAGGAAGGCACAATAGGCGGATTTAAGTTCTCGCTCGACCACATCTATGTATCGGTTATCCAGAACAATTTCAACAAGTTCGGATTCGACGGCAAACTTGCTATTCCTCTGTTCGACGGTAAAATCGACTATTCGTGCAGCATCTACAACCAGACCTTCACCAAGAAGGGCACCGGCAAGGGTTATGCCTACGTATTCAAGACCTCGCAAATCGAGGATCTCAACTTCGACTTTATGCTGGGCGACCTCACGCTTACCAAGGAACTTACCTACTTCCTCGTAGAGGCACTGCCCGACGAACAGGGTGAACTCAAGACCAACGTAGAGCTATGCGTGGGTGGCGAGGTGACTATTGCCGGCACCGAAATGGTCAACAAGAAGGCGGCTAATCTGCCATTCAACCTCAAGTTGCCGAATATTAAGTTCTGCAAGATGCGTATTGCCAACAACAAGTCGTTTGAGTCGGTATATGAACGCGAAATGCAGCAAGCATCGCTCGATGCTATCGAGGAGATGATGGCGCAATACGACAGTAGCGGCGCATTGTTCTCTGGCAAGTGGAACGAAGAGGAGGATATGCAGCTTGGCGAAGACTGCTGGCTGAACTTCGGTCAGTGGGGTGCTGCCTCGCCTGCAAAGGGCATCGGTCCATTTAAGTTTGCTCTCACCGATTGGGACTTCGAATTCAGGAAAAATGGCAAGACAGCCGAATTGGGCATAAAGCTTGGCGGCGACATCACATTCTGCGACGAACTCAGCATCACTGCCGGAACAACGCTAGAATTTGTATCTACTCTACAAAATATCGACGACCTCTCTAACATATCGATTGGTTTCAAGGAAGTGAAATTCCACGAAGCCCGATTCGGCATGGAAAATGCTGCATTTAAGTTCAAAGGCGTTCTTTCCATCGACGGAGAAGGCGGCAGTGCCGGTGGCACCGATAAGGGCTATAAAGGCTTGATTGACCTCTCAATAGCTGGCGGATTGTTCGAACTTAAAGTGCAGGGCGGTTACTACGAGCACAAAGAAGAGGATAATAACTTCTCATGGGGCTTCTTCGATGTTCAGGCTGGCGGCAAATGCGGCTTGCCAATCCCGCCAATCACTCTCGACAACATACATGGCGGCGTATATTTCAACTGCCAATACAATAAAGACAATCCTTTTGCTCCAAAGCCTAAGAAGGGCGCCATAGGTATAATCTTCGGCATGGGCATCAGCACCATCGACAAGGTTACACTCAGCGGCAACCTTGAGATTACTGTGGCTTACAACTACAAGATTAAGAAGCTTACCACATTCATCTTCAGCGGTGGTGTGAAAGCGGTAGGCGGCATCGTAAACTCTACGGTTAAACTGGTGTATGAGGACAACGACACAGAACGCTACTTCCAACTCAATGTCACGGTAGATGCATCGCTCGACGGTGGAATCAACGACCTCATAGGCGAATGGGCATCGTCGCTCGAAGGCGATTATAAGGATCCTGAAGCCGGATTCCAAGGCGCAATGAAGGACGAAAGTGCCGAACGCGGAAAGGGCAGCGACTACGAGGCCAACATGGAGAAATATGATAAGAAGAAGAATGCCGACACCGAAAAGAGCGAAGGCGTAAGTGCCCAAGGTCCCGGCTTGAAGATTCAACTCGACATTCGCGTAGGACACAAAAAGACCGTTACCGAAGGTCCTGACGGCAACAAGGTGGTGACCAACGGTCCTAACAAGTGGCACGTATATCTCGGCGAGCCCGAGAAATCGAAGCGATGCCAGTTTATTCTTGTCGATTTCAAGAGCAAGATTGTATCGGTGAGCGTGGGTGCCGACGCCTACTTCTGCCTCGGCAACGAATTGCCAGGCGATGGCGCATTGCCTCCTATCCCCGAAAAGATTCGTAAGTTCCTCGATGGAGGATCGAAGGGCGGCGTAGATAGTGATGACATCAAGGCTGCCGAAAACGCTCGTCAAAAGGCAAAAGACTTGTTCTTCAAGAACGGAGCCTCTGAAGTGTCGGGCGGTGTGATGCTCGGAGCATCGGTTTGGGGCTACATCTCTGTCGATTTGGGCTTGTTCTACGGCGACCTCGGTGCAGAAGCCGGTTTCGATATCTCGGTGCGCAACCTTGGCAGCAAGGTGATGTGCGTGAACTTGCCGGGCGGTCCTGGACGCAATGGCTGGTATGGCGAAGGTCAGCTCTATGCTTACCTTTATGCAAAATTCGGCTTGCGCATCAACCTTGGATTCTTCAAGAAGAAAATCGACCTTATCGACGCTGGCATCGGCGGCGTGCTGCAGTGCGGTATGCCTAACCCGAACTACTTCACCGGCAAGGCGCGCGTGAAGATTCGCCTGCTCGGCGGTTTGGTTAACTTGAACAAGAAATTCTCGTTTGAGTGCGGCGACAAGTGCCAATTCTTCTATGGCAACGCGCTCGACGACTATAAGCTGTTTGAAAAGTGCAACATCGGCGTCGATACTCCCGATGAGGCTCTCTCTAACCCAATCGACTGGGAGCGCCAGAGCTTCCCGGAAGTGGAAACGCAACCGATTTTGGGCAACGTGATTCGCGTGGTTGACCCTACCGAAAAAGCACGCCTCGAAGCCGATGCTCAAGGCAAAACCGATTCGAACACCGATGAGGGCGAAGAAAGCTTCGACGAATGGAGCTCACGTTCGTTCAAGTTCATCATGACCGATGTGCCTGTGCTCACTGAATATAGCACCGAATCCGACTTCAAGAACGACCGCAACGGTAAAAATATGGAAGTGGAGCATAGCCAAAACGGCAATAAACTGAAGATTAAGTTGACTCGTTTTAACCCTAACCGCTACTATCGTTTGCGTATGAAGGGCTGCTCTAAGGAGTATCATCAGATGAAGTGGCAAGATCCTTGGACCTTCGACACCATCGCGAAGAAATACTATCACACCCCATGGGTGCAAACCAAGGACTTCTACTTTGTGACCAACAACAAGGAACGCACATTTGCCGACGACGAAGACTTGCAGCCTCACGTGGCTGTGGCAATCCCTGCTTTCGGTGTGCGCTTGTGCTCGAAAAACGAGAAGGGCGAACTCTACAGCGTGAATGCCACTATGGACGACGCACAGATGCCTTCAATCTCGCTGTTCGAACCAATGAAGGGTAAGGCCTACAACAAGGGCACTCTGAAGTGGTATGTATGGCGCGATGGTCAGCTGCAAGGCACCAGAAATGTGGCTTGGTTTGAAAACGACTCTGTGTCGGTAATCATGCCGTCGTCGAAATTGCCGGGTATGGCGTATGAAAAGACCAGCCGTGTGCGTCTGCGCTACGAGTGGCAAGAACAAGTGCAGAGCGATGCCACTTGGGTGCCAATCAACACCTACACTGTTCAAGGCAGCTCTCGCGAGGAGATACAGAAGAAGTATGCTAAAGACCTCATTGCACGCTACGGAAGCCGTGCAAGTAAGTATCGTGTTGTGGTTCAGCAAGCCAACTATCTCAACGACGAAACCGACGAAACCGATTTGCCGACCTCTGAGCAACTCAGCAGTCAGACTACTACTGCGAGAGTGGGCAGGCAGCTTACCGGGCTGACATCTACAAGCAGCTCGTCGAGCACTACGCAGGAGATTGACTTCCATTATGGTTCTTCGAACACCTACGGCACGCAAAACAACAACTTGACGTTTACGGTGACCATCATGCAGCTCAAGAGCGGCTTGGTGACTGTGACCCACGTGAAGGACCTCTATGAAATGGACATCACTCCAACCTATAAGGATTGGACTGCCGAACAGTTGTTCGCAGAGACCTCACGCCCGCCATTGTGGCAAACCTTGGCAGGCCGTAAGTTGAATTCGTTGACTTCGGGCAGCGACCACGAATGGGTTGACGAGGACAACACTTATCTGAATGCACTGAAGACGAAAACCACTAAGTTGCCATGGACTTCATATAACAATAATAGAAATGAGCGACTTGTGACTCAGAACCCATTCTTCTATCTGACATACCTCGCCAAGGCATTCTTTATTGGCGGTGTGCACTGGAAGCCTGGATATCTCGAGCATGAGGATATCTCTACTCGCTCGTTGGAAATCACATCGCCTTATGGCGAATGGACCAACGGCATTCTCGATCACATGCTTGGCAACGGTTATCAGGAAATCAGAGATATGGCTGTGTTCAGCAGCAAGATGGCATACGGCAGATACTCTTCGCCATATCCGCTGTACACCAAAAATAGTAGCTACGACTCGGAATTCCCATTCAAGCAGAACGGTTTTGTGACCGCTCACCAGCTTACCGAAAAGGATTATGCGCAAGTGCTTGCCGACTACTATCGCATCTGCTATGAGCTAAACCAAAATATTATAAATTATTGCGGAAATCTTGCTCCATATATTTGGAAAGCTGACCGTCCTACTTTGAAGGCGCTCTTCTCGCAAATTAAGTACAGGTGGAAAACTTTCACTGGTAATTCTTATAATGTGGAGAAACACCAATATTTTCCACAAGTTACTTTCCCGGTTTTCCAATACTATTTGGTACACAATGCTGCACAACGCGCACGCTTGGATATCGACGACAACATAGTGGAAGTGAAGGGTAAAGATAAGCACCCACGTATTTCGGGCGCCAGTGGCGTTTATGTAGGTCGCAGAATCTACTTTACTGCAGTAGAAAAAATCGACTGGGTTGACGAGAATCTGCGTGAAGGTTGGGAAGTGGTTAAATTCAATCCTGATGTGGTGGCACATTATAACAACTATATCATGAATTTCACCCGCTATCGTGTGAATGCTTGGAACTTTAAGAGCAACAAAAAGTACTACACCGTATGGATGCCAGTGCCAACGTCGCCAACCAGCATTTTCAACCACAATAGTAAATACACCTATACCTACAATAAGTTGTTCCTTGATTTGGTTAGGGAGTATGGGTTGAGAATTCGATAACAAGAAATAAGTAAACGAAACAATATAAAGAAATAACGCGATATGAAAAATATTCTGTGGATATTGATTAGCCTGATGGTCGCACCCGTGGTTAGCGGCATGGTTGACGCCCAAGTGGTGAAGACCGATAAGCGAGATGTTGAAGATATTCTCGCCGAGGTCGATTCGCAAAAGAATGTGGACTATGGCAACTATCTCGATCGCCTGCCCGGCACGCACCCCATGGGTTCACTTTCTGTGGATACTACCTCGGGCGAGGGAATGTGGGCTAACATTGTGGCTACCTATCGCACCTACGGCGATAGCGTGGTGCTGCGTTGGGTGGTGGACCAGTATCCCGAATGGACCTATCTCAACAGCACTGGCTACGATGTGCTGCGCTACGACGCTAACGAGAAGTTTACCCACTTCGACACGCTCGCCACACGCTTGCGCCCAATGCCGCTCGAGCGATTCCGCGAATGTTACCCCGACACCATCGACTCGCTTGCCTATATGGCTATGGGTGCAGTATATGGCACGGGCGACATGACATTCGAGGAAACCGGCTACGAACCGGGGTCGCCTGGCGCATTTGCCGAACTCGAGCAAGATCAGAAGACTCGTCTCATGGCTGCTTATCTGGCTGCCGAATGGCGTCCCGACCTCGCTGCGGCGCTGGCTCTGCGCTTCGTGGACCGAACCGCCAAGCGTGGACACACCTACCACTATTTTGTGTCGCCTTCGCGCGAGGACACCACTGGCCAATTTGTGATTCACAACGCTGTTATCGAAGATGTGAAGAACGAGAAATATAAGCCCAAACCCTACGACATCACCATCACCGACTCGGTAAGCGGTCACGGACTGGTTACTCTCACTTGGAACGACCACACCAACGGCACATTCGACATTTTCTTCCGCAAAGCGGGCACTAAAGAATGGAAAAAGGTGAACGAACGCCCCTATGTGCCACCATTGAAGTTCGACGGCAACGAGGAAGATGTGGTTTTCAATCACGAACACGGCAATGTGGGCTTTTATGAATATACCGTGCAAGCCTACGACGCATTTGGCGACGTAACGCCCCTGAGTGCCGTGAAGCGCGTCTATTTCCCCGACATGATGCCTCCTAAGGGCCCCGAAATCACTCTTATCGAGATAGAACGCCCCGGCAAGAATCCTTGGGACACAGTATATGCCAATATCCACTTCCACAAATCGGAATTCGAACCCGACTTTGTGCGTTATGTGCCCATGTATCACAGCACTCGCGACTCGTCGATGCAGTGGCGACTGCTCTCCAACCAATACATCGCCCCAACCGACACTTTGGCGCGAATCGACGTTACCAACATCTCTACCGGTATGATAACCTTCGCCGCTGTAGATACTGCCGACAATATGGGCTATTCCATACCACGACAGCTGCGTGTGGGCGATATGAAGCCGCCTAAAGCTCCTGTCAACGTAAAGGCTTTGCCTATTATCACTGGCGAAATTGCCCTCACTTGGGATATGGAAGAGGACTACGATGTGCATTACTACGATGTGTTCTATGCCAACTCGCTCACGCACCCATTCACGCAAGCCAATGCTCGACACTTGAGCGCAAAATCGTTTACCGACACCGTAGATGTTAAGCTCAACGAACGATATATCTACTACACCGTGCAGGCAGTTGACTGGGACGACAACCGAGGCGAATTTTCCGACACTATTGCCGTGCTTCGCCCGAATGTAGGCATCCCAACGCGAGCCTATCTCGACTCGGCATGGGTCGACAAGCAGATGATTCACACCCGATGGGTGGGCGCAAGCGACGAAATCATCTCGCACTACAACGTGTATAGCCGCAAAGCCGGCGCCAACGACTGGAATCTGCTGCGCGTGTTCGATGGCGATTCGGTGCGTGCCAACGGATTCTATATGCAGGTGGACGACGCTCCCGGCGGCTCGGTGAACCAGCGATATGAATATGCCGTTGAGACCATGAGCTTCTGGGACATCAGCTCAGGACTCACTCCGGTGTTCTCTGCCAAACTCAAATATGATGCTGTAATCGACGTGCCCATTAAGCTGCAAGGCAGCTATCGCGAAAGCGACAAGGCAGTGCGCCTGGCTTGGGAAATCGACAAGAGCGCTCAGCAAGCGCCTTACTATGTGTGTCTATATCGCAAGAGTGGCGACAGCTCGCGCTTCAGATATCTCACCGACATACCGAGCGAACGCAGCTACTATGTAGATTATGGCGTGACACCCGGCGAAACGGTGGAATATTATGTGAAACTGCATTTCAGGGACGGCCGCGAGACTCTCGATTCGGAGACTCTGACGGTGACAGTGCCTAAGGCTCAAAACGACAACAAATAATCTCAAAATCGATTTGGCATGAAGAGATTGATATGGATAACGATGGCGCTAAGCATGATGCTCTCCTCGTGTGGCGAATTCTTCAACTTCGAAGAAGACCCCGATGAGTGGGAAGGCGTGACTATGCATGCGCTCAACGATTCGGCTTGCATTATGGTGGGCGACTCGCTTGCCTTGCAGTGCGAATTTCTGCCGATTAACCCCAACGGCAGCCCGGTGTTCTGGATGATGAACGAATCGACCTCAGCTAAGGTGAACAACGACACCCTCGTGGCTCTCGCTCCTGGCAAAGTGAACCTTACAGCGCTTGGCGCTGCCGGTCGCCTGTGCGACACCATACAGGTGAAGGTAATCGACCGTTGGATTGTAGAGGACTTCTCCTCGCTTCACCCCAGCGATATGGTTTTATATGCCAATATCCAGGTGGATAACGAGCCTTGGGACGACGCAACGATGATAGTGGGCGCATTTGTGCGCGAGGAATTGGCTGGCGTGGCGGTTAAGCGCCAAGACCACGGCGTGACCTATGCCGAACTGCGCATTTGGGCTATCGACGATCAGCACGTGGGCAATGTGCAGCTGCGTTGCTACGACCGCCGAAACCGCCGCCTATATGTGTCGCTCAACGACATCGAATTCGACGCCTACACCACACTCGGAACTCTTTCCGACTTGTATCCAATCAATATTAACACCATTTACTTCTGATTATGAAACGTAGATTCGATATTTTGTGGCTTTTGGCTATAGCCCTGGTGATGAATGCCTGCACCCTCATGCTCGACGAGCCTGAAGCATCGGAAACTGAGGAGCCCGAAGTGAGCAACGGCGACGGATTTTCTGCTCCGAAGACCGAAGTCAATGAGTTTGGTACCACATCCTACCAGTTTAATGATAACGTGAAACTGATAGACAAAAGATATCGACCATACCTCATCGGTGCCCAAACCGACACCGAGACCGGCGTCACAAAAACGTATTTTCTCAAAACCATACCAGCCGACTTGCTGCCAGCGCAAGGCGAAATGTTGGCTACCACGCTCCACGACATCTATACCGGATTGTTGAACGACAAAGTAGATGTGGTGGAAAACGGTCAGAATGGCACCATCGTGGTGTCTTCGCACGTCGTTTCGCTCGAAGATGTGTATAAAGTGCTAAATTTCGATGTAGAAGCAGCCATTGTTGAAGTCGAAGACCCCGATACCCGCAGCGAAGCAGGTGAGGGCAAGAAGGTGCTTCGTGCCGTGGGGTTAGGCTCTAATATGGTGCGCGGCAACGATTGGGACACTGACATTACTCATGAGTTTTGCAACATTAAGGTTGATCTCTTTAATGGTGTAAATGCCCATTTCAAACCCTATGAATTGAATACTGCTGCCGACTATTTGTTTTCAAGCCTTGTTAAAATAAATCCAACAACCACCGGTTTCGGAAAAATTCGATTCGGTGTAAAGTCGGATATGTCGGCTTATTGCTTCTTCAAAGCCAAGGCGATAGTGAAATGTTCTTACGGCTTAAAGGAGTTCCTAAAAGGTGATATCCGCCTTAATGCCAACTATGGGTATGGATATCAGTTTAAGGAATTTAGCAGTTATGTGTCGATACCTATTTTCGCTACTACAGGCATGTCAACAAATAAGGATGGCATTTTCCCAAAACAAACCTATTTGACAGCGAGAGATTTTTTGGTTCAAGGCAATGAGGTTTTTGTGGGAGTAGGTAAAAATTTGCCTTTCAAGATGGGCTTAGCGTTTAACCTCGCCTTTACTGCCGACATTGCAGGAAAATTAGAATCAAAAGAGCCATTTAAATACGAAGAAAGTTATGAGTGGGAACCGTATGTTTGGACGTTCGTTATCGATTTGATATCATCACCTATCAATTTACTTCCACATGGAACAATCAAAAAGAACACGACAGTGACTATTCCATCATCCTATTCGAAAAAAACGGGCTTTAGACTTAATCTGCATGCCGATGTGGCGCTTGTGGTTGGGGCAGAGATTTCAAAGGATGACATAACTGTGGCAGGAATTGACGTAATACCGGCGAAATTCAATCTGGATTCCAACTATAAATATGTAGAAGAGACCGATTTTAATTCGTCAAACCCACTTACACTCAAAGACGGTAACGGAAATACCATGTATGCCACCGATAAATCGCGTTCCGATGGCGATTTGTCATTCGATGTGCAATTCGCTCAGGATATAGCCATTACTGGTGCAGTGGCTGACTTCCTAAGAGAATGGAAAATTATAGATTTAACCAAGAACTTCTTCAATGACGAAACCAAGCCTAAGGTTATACCATTCCACTATTCTCCATTCCCGCAATTAACAGCCTCATTAACTTTCGACAAGAAGAATACCAACAGCGAAGTGGCACGTTATGGCGTTACGGTTAAGCAGGAAGCAAACCGTGCCGTAAAACACACCGATTTTAAGAATATTCGTCTGCTAATCTACGATGAAAAATATAAATTCCTAAAGGAAGTAAGCCCGCTTGAAAGCAATCCAACGAATTACGACCCTAAAACGACTTACAAATTCGAACCGTTGGATATGTATATCAATGGCGAACTTGGTCACAGCACGTACTTCTACGCAGTTCCATGCTATCAGAGCATGGACGGCAGCGTGGATTACTTCTGCCGCCCACAGCGATATCAAGTGCGTGGCGACTGGGGTAGAATTACCGAGATGCAGCCGCTCAACATAACTAATTCATCGCAATACATAGAGATGGATAAAACTCTGACCGGATTTGCCTTTACCGGCCAATACTCCTTCGAAATCAACCAGGTGAAATATGTGTATGTGAAAGTTGAGTTCCTTGACACTTATGGGCAGAATGTTTACACTCATACATATGAATACAAAACTGGCAAAACACAGTCCGGCACCATTAAATCTATTTTCTTGGTAAAACACAACATTCTTACAGAAGTAGAAAAAGTAGTGGTGACTATGTACTACGAAAACCCGAATAATCAGAGCTCTTCCACACCATGGTTGCGCCAAACTGTGCTTGATGAAGATCAGATTAAGGGTTTAAGTACACCTCAAGAGTACTGGCCAGAATACGACTACATCGACCACGATGAATGGAAACAGAAAGGCTATCGCTCATATTGACCTCCATATCCACAGCGCACTGGCGCCTCTTTTCTTCGACCGAATTGACCTCCACATCGATGTGCAACCGGTGGATTTCGACCAAATGTCGTCGACCGCCAACGGCGAGCCGAGCGAAGCCATACGCGAACGCGTGGTGGCTGCGCGCGCCATTCAGAATATGCGCTTCGCCGCATACCCCGACGTGCATTGCAATGCCCAGATGACGCCCGCCATGATACGCCAATTCGCCTCGCCCGACCAAGCCGGACTTGCCAAACTGAAAGATGCCATGACGCGCCTCAATATGAGCGCCCGAGCC
>SFTJ01000041.1 GCA_004563195.1 bacterium | reverse complement strand
CTCGCTGGTAATATGATATTAATATGATATCAAATTTATTTTTTTAATAACTGTAAAAAATGTAATGAAAAAATCTTCCATTGAGAAGATTTTATATTAATATTTCTGTATTACGAAGATTATCACATTGAGCGTTGTTGTTCCCCTTTCTTGCCTATTATCTCAGAAAAGGATATTTCATCAAATCCATATAGTGATACTGATAATTGAAAGTGCTGTCATCATACCTTTGAAAAATTATCGATTTTTCAAAGAAATCAGGATCGTCCACATTTTGCTTGAAAGCCCAAAATCCTTCATAATGACTGCCACTTAAGTAGTCTCCTTTTAACCAATGAAAATAATAGAACTCTACATACTTACAGGCTTTTCTGTCACCATTAAACAGCACCTGATACTTCTTAAATGGATAAATCATTAGGGAGTCTGAAATAGTATCCCTAACCCCGACATAAGCCTTAGCATCTATATTCCGATTTTTGCGTCTCGTTCTATAACGTTTCGATTTGATTACTTTTGTTTCTACCGCACAAAATATAAAACATTTAGTTCCATGTTGATTATACACAATTGTGTCAACAAATACAGATAAATATTGCGATGCCGGTATAGGTGACGTAACTCTGGTATCTGAAGCAATTTCAGTCATTCTTGAATAAGGAAAAAAATCATTCGCATAGTCTGGATAACAAGAAATCGAATTTGCTTCAGGATTTAAACGATAAAACTCAACATTTTTCAATATATAATCAGCTATTTGCTTCTTGTCATTTAAATACTGCTCTTTAGACACAGTACAAGTTTCTGTTTTTTTTAAGGGAAAATTACAACTTCCTATGAACAAAACTAATAATAATATAAAAATTTGCAATTGTTTCATATTAAGCAATTATTTTGATTCTGATTTAAGTATACTATTAATAATGTTTTCAATCTCTTCTATAGTGAAACTATCTATAGAACTTTTGTGCCGTATTTATAGGGCTGCACTGCTCCTGCGGTGGTGAATGGTGTGCCGTAGGGGTAATAGTCGGTGCTCTCCACCTCTGCACCATCTTGGCGCACTACGCTGCGCACATTGCCTTGATAGTCTTTAATGTAATAGTGCAATGTGTCATCTCCAATATAGCCATTTGGCGTCAGAACTCGCTCAAGTGAGTCGTCGCGAAGCACGCAATCGCCATGATAGCTAACTATGGAAATTGTAGGAGGTGGAGAAGGCGGACCCGACGGCTTTGTAGGTTGCGTAGGCGGTTCGAGCGGTCTCGGTGGTGTTGGACGAGTGGCATAATTTGCACTCGCTGCTAATGGCGTGATGTATTCGGCACGCAACTTTCGTCCTGCAGCATCGTAGGTGTAGCGTGTCTTTGCGCCTGAAGTGAATGTGATTTCCCTCGGCATATTGTTCCAATCGTAGGTGATGCTTTCGATGCCATGGTTAAGGTCCTTTGTCATATTGCCATTGGCATCGTAGGCATAAGCGGTTGAAAAATCGCTTGCGCCGTAATAAACCACCTTCACAAGTCGGGCGACGCCAGATGCCAACACGCAGTCACCCCGAAATATGAAGTAACCGAACAACAAGAATAATATGCAAAGGTATCGTTTCATCGATGAGATTTATGATATTATGTCTCACAAATATATCAAAATCAGTATAATTGGCAAAATATATGCTCAATAAAACAATAATTGTGCTCTTATGCGTTCTGGTAGTGGTGTATACTTTTTGTTTGTAAAAACGATTGTTATAAAAAAGCCTTGCCCATATACCCTATAGCCATAGTCAGTTCTTATTGTAAGGTCGTGATATATATTTGATTCCGCTACATTCTCAACCAGCCAGTTGCGTACCGTGAAAATGCTAACGCTCGCTTTTCTTGCCGTCCAATCATCATCTTTGCTGAGTTCAGCTACTGTGCGATACTTCTTCGATTGATAGCTAAAGTCATCGCCTGCCTTATAATAATCAATATATATGGTTTTTACACCTACCGCATTCTCCGCTCTCGGCTTTGCTTCTGCATATTGTACCACCACCAACTCATCGTCTTTAACCCTTTTATCGTGTAATATTATTGGTTTAGCTGTTGGCTTTCCCTCACGGTTCTTCAAATAATAGCGTTTATTTAGCACTTCGCTAATCGATTCAAATGAGCGAAATAGCATAAAATCAGAATCAAACAAGGCAGAAAAATTGCTATTTTTTAATTGATAGACCCAATTATTATGGTCATAATCATAACTTGTTTGACATAAAGCTGTTGATACCGATACCAAAACAAGTATTAGTGCATATATTCGTTTCATATCTTAAATGCTTTGTGAGTTACAATATCATTCTGCGATAACGCGTGGGCAACGGAGTGTAATCATCTGATGTATATATGATTATAAAACCATAAGATTTCGTTCCCGCAATATTCCGAACTCCATCCGACGTCATTACCACCGACGGATAGTATAGCAATTGCTCTGATAGATGCGAGTGATACCATTTATTCATATACATAATATCATCATATATAACTCGCAAATGCTTATGTTTTTTGCCAATTTTGTCACACAATTCGCCTAAATCCTCAATTCGGAAAATTGCCAAAGTATCACCACGCTCTTTACCTGTAACATACCGATAAATATCAACATTATACCAGGTATCTTTATCGTTCTTTGTTTCCGTGTATTCCACGCAGATTAGTGCATCCCTCTTGAGGGCTTTGCTTTTTATTATAATAGGCTTCCAGTTTGGGCGACCAAAATCACCGGTAAAATAACACTTCTTAAAATGGGAATCCTCGTTATTTGATATGGCGCGCAAATCGCCAAATGCTTTAAACATAACAAAATCTTCAATCATAACACTATCTATGAAATCCACACTTCCAATCGTGAGTTGTGGAATCATATAGCTGTTTTGAGAAGCAATATTCATGGCAACGAACAGCATCATACTTAACGCCAAATATTTCAACAGCATACGTTTCATTTCTTTTTAAGTAAATATTTCTTTAACAATGAGTCTGACGTTGGGGTACTTCCCAATTTATAAGATGAATACAAGGAATTCGCACCATTAGGATAATTGAAATATGAACCAGACTTAAAATTTGCAATCACCGTTTCAAAAGCTTCCTTATTATAGCCTTCTGTTAACGTCTTAAATGCTTTATTAAAAGCAATTTCTGCCAAATTCGGTGGATCATATTGTTCTGCAATGGACCTTGGTACAATATAATACTCAAATGCATAAGCCTCCGCTTCATTATATATAGTTCTTCCACCTCTGCCATTTAAATACTGTGCACAATGAAATGACTCATGCGAAACATCAGCTTTAATATCATTTGTCAATTCTATATTAACAGTGTATTCCGACTCGGAATCTTTCACTACTGAGCTCTTGCTATCATTAAATGTAAAATAGTACGATTGAGAAGAATTAATTAAGTCAGTAATTAGCCCATTACCATTTTCGTAAACAACGTTTAGTGCCTTAGCCATCTTTTTAGAAATGTCATCTAAATCTAATTCAGGCATATTATATTCATAAATCGAACCATTTGGAAGATAAATAACCTTTCCACTCGGGTCAACGTATTTCACTGGATTTCCGGCGCACCAAGTGTAGGGGCTGAGGCTGTAGTATTTCTCTGCGAGTATACCATCGGGCTTCGGAGTCGTATAGGTCGAGGCCATGGGTGCGGTCGAGTTCTTTTGCTCCGTATTTATTGGGCTGCACAGAGGCGGTGGCAGCGAATAGACCGCCATATGGGTAGTATTCGTTGCTCTCCACCACTGCGCCGTCTTGGCGCACTACGCTGCGCACATTGCCTTGATAATCTTTAATGTAGTAGTGCAGTGTGTCGCTTGCTATATATTCCTTGATTTTCTTCTTATTATCAGCCAAATAACCTGCATCGGCATGCGCAAGAATTGCGGTGTTCAGCACAAATGCGATGAAGCAAATCACAACTATATTTCTCACCATGGCTGTCATAAGGTCTTGATTTTGTGGTTAAATTTACGCATTTTACTCGAAAAATGCAATACAATATATTATATATATTTTATTCCGAAATATTTTCATGGCAATCACTTGCGCCGGGGCTTGCAAAACAGGCGAAAATTTTCTTTCTTTGTAATGAAAAAAACTTCTCGTTGCGGCATAAATCTCAATACTTATATGCCCGCACCGATTTCTCAACATAAACCTTGCAATACAATTATATTATTATAACCAAGTAATAAAAAACCAACCTCAAAAGATGATTAAACGATTGCTATTAATTTTGGCACTCTGTCCGTTATTTGCTATTTGCCGGTGCCAATGTAAACAATTTCGTACCACAGCCGCAAAAGGTGGTGGTGCAAAACGGCGTGTCGACATTTGCCGACGGCAGCACCGTGGGATATAGCCGACCGGAACTTAAAGCCGCTGCCGAATATGCTGCCCATGCGCTTTCTGATGTTACCGGTGTGAAATTCCGTGCCGTGAAAGGCTCGGGCTCAGTCACCCTCCGACTAAACAAAAAAACAACGGTAGAAGGTGCCTACACGCTCTCTGTGAAGAGCAACAAAGCATCAATAGCCGGCGATGGCTACAACGGTGTAATCAACGGCATTGCCACCTTGCTGCAGATGTTCGACCCCAAGACCAACACCATCGAAAACGCAACCATCACCGATGCCCCGGCCTATCAGTGGCGCGGTATGCACATCGATGTTTCGCGTCACTTCCTCACTGTAGACGAGGTGAAGCGCGTTATCGACGTAATTGCTTCTTACAAATTCAATAAACTCCACTGGCATCTCACCGACGACCAGGGATGGCGCATCGAAATCAAGCGCTACCCTCTTCTCACCGAGAAAGGCGCTTGGCGTACTCACAATGAGCAGGACCGCATTTGCCTCGCTCGCGCCAAAGCATGGGACAATGCCGATATGGTGATGCCTGCCGACCGCTATCGCGAAATAGATGGCAAAAAGATGTACGGCGGATTCTACACTCAAGAACAAATAAAAGATGTGGTGGCTTATGCCGGTGAACGTGGCATTGATGTGATTCCCGAAATAGATATGCCGGGCCACATGCTGGCTGCCGTGAGCAACTACGACGGCGTGGCTTGCTTCGCCGAAACCGGCTGGGGAAACACTTTCTCTTCGCCCGTATGCCCGGGCAAGGACTCGGCTCTCGAATTTTGCAAAAACATCTACAAGGAGATTATCCCACTATTCCCTTATGAATATGTGCACATTGGCGGCGACGAGGTGGCTAAAGAGAATTGGGAAAAGTGCCCCGACTGCCAAGCGCGCATCAAGGCTCTCGGCTTGAAAAACGAACACGAACTACAGTCGTGGTTTATCGATCAAATGGAGCATTTCTTCACCCAAAACGGCAAGAAGATGATTGGTTGGGACGAATGTATAGAAGGCGGCATCTCCAAGACCACCACCATCTCGTGGTGGCGCAGTTGGGCTAAAGATGCGCCTACCATTGCCACCAAGCAAGGTAATAAGGTAATAGTGATGCCCAACCACCGCTTCTATCTCGACAACGATGAGGACCAAGCCGACTTGCAAAACATCTACACCTACGATGTAGCCGAACATGCCGCCGACCCGAGTCTCGTATTCGGTGTTCAGGGCGCACTTTGGTCGGAACGCATACCCACCATCGAGCGTCTGTTCTATCAGGCATTTCCTCGCGCTTTTGCCATAGCCGAAATAGCTTGGCGCAAGCAGAATAGCGATTTCGATGCATTCAAGCAGCGCGTAGCGGGTCAGATGGTTCGCCTCAACAGCCTCGGCATCAATTATCGCATTCCCAACTACGACAATTTTAAGGTTTTGCGTGCTTTTGTCGACAAAGCCGAAGTCAATCTCTCGAGTCTCGATGCCACTGCTGTCACTCGCTACACCACCGATGGCTCTATTCCTAACGAAAATTCGCCCCTCTACACCGGCGCAATCACCGTTACCGAAAACACGCTCTTCACCTTCCGCAATTATCACGCCAACGGCCATCCGGGCGACTGCTATCGCACTCGCTATGAGCGCCAGGAATATGGCTTGTCATTCTTGCCTTCGGGAAACGAAAAACCGGGTCTCAAAGCGCAGTGGTACGACTATCGCGGCCCCATCTGCAGCGACATTGAGTCGGCTAAATTCATGAAGCAGTTCATTGTCAACGATGTAACTATCCCCGATGGCGCCAAGAACAACATAGGTCTGGTAATAACCGGCTACATCAACATTCCTGCCAACGATGTCTACACCTTCTCGCTCCTGAGCGATGATGGCAGCGTGCTCACCATCGACAGCCGTTTGGTAGTTGACAACGACAAGGAGCATTCAGCCCTTCAACTTGCCGGCGAAATGGCTCTCAGCAAGGGTTTGCACCCGATTTGCGTGAAATACTTCGACCACAACGGCGGCATTCTTCAACTCACCGTTACCGATAGCCGTGGCAATGTGCTACCCACTGAGGGGTTGTATTGCCACTGATTTTTCCAACACAGGCACAACAATAAAAGCGATGATCCCACTCGGGTCATCGCTTTTATTGTTTATATCAAAATCCTTGATTTTCGCTTTCCCTCTCAGAGCACAAAGTCCGCCCTATCGCTGCATACGCTTAAGCACATTATACGAAGGCAAAATGCCCAATTCGCCTGCCTTACTCAAGTCGGCAAGTCCTTTTTCCTTATTTCCCAAGCGCAAATACACCAAACCGCGGTTGTAATAAGCCTCGCCGAAGTCGGGTTTTGCCTCTATGGCATTGCTATAGGCGCTCACGGCTGCCGTATTATCTTGCATAATCATATATATGTAGCCCTTGTCGTACATGGCATACACATTTTTCGGCGAATATTTGAGCACCAGGTCGAGGTCGGCAATTATTTCGCCCAATGCCATTGCATCTTTGCGTCCGGCGAGCATAGCCATATTCTTGGCATCGGAACTCTTGGTGGGTGTGTCGGTTGCAGTTGCCGAAAGGCTTTGCATGGTGTGTTGCACATATCGGGCATATGCTCGAGCAAAATATGCCAAGGCAAACTTTTCGCTCATTCCTATGGCTTTGTCGAGGTCGGAGATTGCGGCTTCGGGATTCTTCACCATCAAGAAATCGATGGCACGAGCGAAGTAATCGACCGAACGCGGCTGCGATGCTGCAAGCAGACCGGTGTAATACTCTATCGAACTGAAATGCTTGTCGATATCCTGCTCTTGCAAATTCGCCGTGGCATTGGTAAGCACCAATGTAAACGGCAACAAGCGACTCTCGTTGATTTCGGTGAGTTCTTTCACATAATTTGTAGTCTCGCGCAATTTATTGTTCACGTCGTAATACGACAAGAAGAACATCGGTTCGGGGTCGATTTGGAAATTGCGGTCTTGCACACGTCCACGGCTCTTGTTTTCGTATTTCGGCGTGATTTTGCTATCGGTTTCTACGGTGAGCAGTGTGTTAAACTTGTTCATCACAGCCGATGCGCTCTCCTCTTCAGGCTCTGTCTGATTTTCGTCTTTTTCGGGGTCGTATTCCTCGATGCGTTTCTTCTGTTTCTGCAATTCTCGCGAGCGATTATAATCGCGTTCGCCTCCTGCCATATCGCCCATGCGGCGTTTGCACTCACTTCGGGCAAACAAGCCGGCTTCGAAGTCGGGATACTTCTCGAGCACGGCATCGTAGTCGGGTATTGCCTTATCGTACTGACCGGTTTTGGCATAAAGCAAAGCTCTATTATAACGCGCCAAGAAGTTATTGGGGTCGCTATTGAGCACATAGGTAAAGTCCTTGATGGCTTTATCGTTTTCGCTCACTTCCACATTGAGCAAACCGCGATTGAAGTGCGCTGCCACGCTGGTGGGGTCGAGTTCGAGCGCATAATCGTAGTCGGCCATAGCCCCGAAATAGTCATCGAGGTTGTATTTCATAAATGCACGATTGATGAAATATCCGGCAAAATGCGGTTCGAGTTTTATAGCCTCATTCATGTCGGCAAGTGCCGCATTATAGTCCTTCTGATGATTCATCTCTATCTGCGAGCGTATTACATAAGCCGATGCCAATCCCTTGGTGAGCGAAATGCACTTGTTCACATCGTCGAGCGCACGCAGGGTGTCGCCTTTAGCCAACATCAGCTGGGCTCGTGCCAGATAACCCCTATCGTAATTGGGATAAAGCTTCAGCAATTGCGAATATGTGGCTTCCGACCCGTCGTAGTCTTTGAGGTCCTCCTGGCAAATTGCCTTATTCACCATAAACACTTTTTCCTCGGGCATATATTTCAATCCCATATCGTAGTCGGCTATGGCTTCGCGATTTTTCTTCAATGTCTGTCGCGCTATGCCTCGCACTTGATATGCATCTACTATAAACGGATTGATTTCGAGCGCCTTGTCGCAGTCGGCCTCGGCTCCGCTATAGTCGTCGAGGTTGATTTTAGCCACTGCGCGATAGAAATATGGCATGGCAAGATAGGGTTTTGCCTTTATCACTTGGTTGAAATACTGTATCGACAGCACATAGTCCTCAAAATAAAGTGCGTTGCGTCCTATGTTGAGCATCTGCTCGGTGTTGATCTGAGCTTCCACGCGCACCATCGACAATAGCGCCGCAGCCAGTATTATCATTCTCTTTATTGCGTATTCTATTCGTTGCATCTATTTATCTCATTATTGATGTATGCTTATTATTTATTATGCAAAGATATTGCTTTAAGCCCACCCACTATGCCTTATTGGCTTACCTTTAATAAAGTTTAACTACCATATTGTCGCAAAATAGCCTTCTTAAGCGTGTTTCATGCCCGAAAAATGAAAAAAAATGGCGAAATTTGAAGATTGAAATATCACCTAATAATTATCGAAATGAATAAAACCGCTATAATATCAGCTTTTCTATGTCTGGCTATGATGCCGGCTATGGCTTCGGCAGGCATTTTCGGCTCAAAAAAGAAATCGCAAAAACGCAAAACCAAACAACCTGTTGAGCAGGTGGTGGTGCAGAAACCCAAGGAGGAAGCACCCAAAACTTTCACTCTATCCGACCCCATAAAGCAGCTATCGGGCGAATGGACCATTATTCGACTGAAAAACAAAAAAGTTTCTACCGAAGAACGTCCGTTTCTCAACTTCGAAATAAAAAGCAGCCGTCTCTACGGCAATAATGGTTGCAATGTGATTAACGCATCGTTCCGTCTCGAAGGCAACCTCATATCATTTGCCGACATTGCCACCACCAGTCGCGAATGTAGCCACAATTCGGGAAGCCGTGGCATTCTTAAAGCTCTATCCGAAGTTCATAGTCTCAGTATCGAAGAAATTGACGGTGTGGAGCATCTTCACCTTATGAATAAAAATTCGCACAATCTGCTTACTTTGGTTCGCAAAAACTACGATTCCATTTGCGGGCCATGGATTGTAACCGACATCGAGGGCGAACCTACTCTTTCGCAGGAATTGCGCATCGTCATCGACACCGACCAACTGAAAGTGCATGGCAACACCGGTTGCAACGTTATTAACGGCGATGTTGTGCTCGACTACGAGCGAACCGGCGGCATACAATTCGAAAACATTATCTCCACTCGCAAGATGGGTTATAACATCAACCGCGAAACTGCCTTGCTTATTGCCCTCGAGGAAACCGTGGCTATGCGCCAAGCCGGGAATAGCAGCATCGAACTTCTCGACAAAAAAGGCAACGTTGTGGCAAAACTATCTCGCCTCGATTTGAAGAAGCAATAATTTCCTCAGAAATTACACCCTACATAATAACAAAAAAACGCAACGCCACTTGCATATCTGCAAGTGGCGTTGTCGTTGTTTTATGCAAATTGTGTTCACTCCTTTATTTTCAGTGTCTTGCCCAAATCTTCCAATTCAAAAATCTTGGCTCTCTCCTTGCCTGCCGGCGAGTTAGGTTGATGCAGAGTTAAACAAAGGCGACCGTCGAATGTCTTGAATATCATAGCATGACCACCATGGCTGCTAAAAATGGGTTCTTGCTGTTGGCGCCACGGGCCGCGCACGCGTCCGGTAAGCGACTCTGCCACTCCCACTGCATACTGCCCGTTGTAGAAGCTCGACCAAATCATCAGCAACTTACCCGTCTTGCTTCGATAAAGAAAACATCCGTCGGTAACATAATAGCGGTCGCCACTACGCGTTTCCTCACCGGTAGACCACGATGCTGCCGAGGCATGAAAGAGTTTCTGCGGCTGCGAAACTCTTGCCGAAAGGTCGGGCGTGAGCTCCACCACATTCATGGCGCCATCGCCCAGTTCCACCCACTCGTGGCAATATATCATATAGGGCTTCCCATCTTCCACCCACAAGGTGCCATCGAGTGCCATTTGGTCGGCTGGAGTAGATGGTTCGTTGGTTAACGGTTCAAAGGGTCCTTCGGGGCTATCGGCTCGGAATATCTGGGTGGCGCGCCATGTATATTTCACCCAATCTTTCTTCTGTGCCTTCCACTCCACTCCGCTATTGATAGTGGCAAACAGATAATATTTTCCCTCGTATGCATGCACCTCGGGTGCCCACACCACACCACGACTCCAATTGCCTTCAGGTATCACGCACACCTGCACAGGCTCGGTCCAGTGCTGCAAATCCCGGCTCTTATACACCTTCACGCCACCTATTTTCTCGCCATCGGCTCCGATAGTGGTGCTCGATGCATACATATAATATGTGTGATTATCTTCTACCGGCAAGATATACGGATCGCGAATAAATATGTCCTTCAATTCTTGCTTGGCTTCACTTTGAGCATACACAGCTCCAGATGCAACTATCAGCATCACTGCTAAAGATATCAGTTTTTTCATGTTATTATCTCTTTTATTAGATTAAACCTTATTGTATCACAAAAATAGCGATTTTGTCGACAATTCGCCAAAATGGCACAAGAAAAATTTATTTGCTGTGTTTTTATTGGGGAAAAATGATTGCATCAGAAAAAAAGCAAACCCACACTCCGGATATGGGGTGCGGGTCCTTAGTGATTAATCTAAATATGTCAGTTTCTAATTTTATCTATTAATAGAGATTGATTTTGTCATCAATCATCAACGCCTTCGATACCCTCAAGCGACGACAATTCTTCATCATCGTAACTTTGGTCACCATAGAAGTCTTCGCCCAAGTCGCCCAAGTCGGCAGTTGCAGCATCCATCTTCTGGTCGTATACATCGATGTCGATAAGCTGAGCCGGAGCTTTGCCTTCCTTGCGTTGGCACAATGGGTCGTGCAATATTTTGTTGGTGATAATTTCCTTCATCTCCATGTAGAATTGACGACCTGTAACATAATCAAACATAAAGGTCAACTTCTGGCCCTCATCTTCAATCAAATCGCTCAACAATGTGTCCTCCATAAGCCAAACATCGTCTTCGCTGTCATCGTCCATCTCCATCTGAGTGACTTCTGTACGCTTTGTCCAATCGTCTTCGCAGATAAAGAACGAATCCAGTTGGTTTCTGTCATATCCTACTGCGTCGAGAATGGCATTTCTCAATCTCATAAAAGTGTCGTCGGAATCAATCAATATTTCCAACTTGAAGTTTTCAACTTCATCCGAAACAATACGAAATTTGTATAGCATATATTATTTTCCTTTTCTTATAAACTACTGCGAAATTAATAACAAAAAATTAATTCATACAATAAAAACACAATTATTTTTATTGCCAAATACAATATATTTTTTATAGCACAGCAAAAATAAACGCCCATCGCTTTTACGATGGGCGTAAATGATATTTTCGTCCGGAAAAACCGGGTTTCTTACTTCAAGATTTCGTATTTCTTAAATACTTTTTCAATCTTTTCGAGAGCTGTTTCCACTTGGGCACGAGTGTGAGTAGCCATTAGGCTGAATCGGATGAGTGTATCGTGCGGTGCTACTGCGGGCGAAACCACCGGATTTACGAAGATACCTTCCTTTAGGAGTTCGGTGGTCACCATAAATGTCTTGGCATTGTCGCGAATGTAAAGCGGGATAATAGGTGTAGATGTATTACCTATTTCGCAACCCATATTGCGGAAGCCTTCGAGAGCAAAGTTTGTCACCTTCCAGAGATTTTCCTGGCGTTCGGGCTCTTCTATCATAATATCGAGTGCCTTACTTGCAGCTGCTGTAGATGCCGGTGTGATACTTGCTGTGAAGATGTAGCTGCGTGAGTGGTGACGCAAGAAGTTTGCCACTTCCTTATCGCAAGCTATAAAGCCACCAAGCGATGCAAACGATTTGCTGAATGTACCCATAATCAAATCCACATCCTTGGTTACGCCGAAATGGTCGCAAGTGCCTCGGCCACCTTTACCAAACACGCCGATACTGTGTGCCTCATCCACCATTACGCTTGCATTGTATTGCTTTGCCAAGCGCACTATCTCAGGCAAATTGGCCACATCGCCTTCCATCGAGAACACACCGTCGGTAACGATGAGCTTCACCTTGTCGGGCTCGCACTTCTGCAATTGCTCTTCGAGCGATGCCATATCGTTGTGCTTATACTTCAATGAGTTGGAGAACGAGAGACGGCGACCTTCGATAATAGATGCGTGATCTTGCTCATCCCATAATATGTAATCCTGTCGGCCGGTTAGTGTAGACACTACACCCAAATTTACTTCAAAACCGGTAGAGTAGATTAGCACATCTTCCTTTCCTATATAATTGGCTATCTTTGCTTCCAATTCCTTGTGAATATCGAGCGTTCCATTCAAGAAAGGTGATCCCGCACATCCCGTGCCATATTTCTTGATTGCTTCGATTGCAGCTTCGTGCACGCGTGGGTCATCTACCAAGCCTGAATAGCAATTCGAGCCGAACATCAACACTTTCTTGCCATCTATCAGCACTTCTGTATTCTGTTCACTTGATATTGCTCTAAAGTATGGGTATACTCCCAATGCTTTATACTTCTGTGGCTCTTGGTATTGGCCCAATTTTTCGCTTAATAAACTCATTGTAAATTAGCTTAATTGTATTAATAACTTGTTCTTTATTTCGAATATAATCACACACTTTGCTCGGTGCAAAGGTACAAAATAATTCTTAAATTGAGTGAAAATATCGTTAAAAAATGGAATACGAATCTATTCGCATTTTTTTTAGAATGCAAATTTACAATGTTTATATTAATCAATTTGCCTAATTAAGTTTTTTTTAGAAAACAATTTGCCGTTTTATCTTCTAAAACTTAACCAATCGCCAAATAATCGTAACATTTTGTAAATTTGGCATTATTTCTCATCGAAGTGTGCAAAAAGCGAACCCTTTAGGATTCGCTTTTACTTATTTATTGTGCCATTTGTAGCACTGCCACACTCCACACGCTGCCATCGAGGCGCACTATCACGCCGCCACGGCGGTCTTTGCCGGTATTGTTCTTTGTCACACCCACCACTATTCGGGTAGATTTAGAGCCGGGTGTTGCCGCCAATGATATCCAACTATTGTCGCCTCCCGATGCCATGGTTTCCACGCTTATGGTCTTGCCTTCTGGATGCAGGAATGTCAGCGACACAGTGCCTCCGGCGGCATCGAAGGTTATGCCATTGTCGGCATAACTTTGCGACACTTTATCGAAACCCAATTCTTCATCGTCGCCACACGACACCATTGGCAGCGCCATTATCACTACCATAGCAATGCTGATTAAAGCTTTCCACATATCTTTATTTACCTAAAAAAATTTTTGGTTTAACAATCTTGATTTGTTTATCTTCCTACCCTATCGAAATCATCATTCTCCAAGCCGACCTATCATCAGCCCTCGCGGGCATCGCCCGCTATCACTTTTGCGCGAATGCATTCCAACCTTGGGCCTGGAGTTCTATCTCGTTATCGTCGCGAGTAACCATATAGCAGCCAAGTTCGGGCTTGGTGATGCGACCTATGATTTTCGCCGATTTCATTGCTGCCACTTTCTCATGATCCACAAGAGGTACGGTGAAGAGCAATTCATAGTCCTCGCCGCCATTAAGCGCTGCAGTCACGAGGTTCATATTGAATTCCTCTGCCATAATGGCTGTCTGATAGTCGATGGGGATTCGGTCTTCGTAGATTCGGCATCCGGTGCCACTATGCTTGCATATATGCATCAGTTCCGACGAAAGTCCGTCGCTCACATCCATCATTGCTGTGGGTGTAATGCCCATCTCGGCAAGTTCTTCTATCACATCGCGTCGTGCTTCGGGTTTAAGCTGGCGCTCAAGCAGATATTCTCTGCCCTGAAATGCAGGTTCAAAACCTTCGCCCACATCGCGGCTCACCTTCAGCTCGCGTTCGAGCAGCTGCAGACCCATATATGCTGCACCCAAATCGCCGCTTACGCATATCAAATCGGTATCCTTGGCGCCATTGCGATACACTATCTTGCCATCTTCGCCCTCACCAATGCATGTGATGCTGATAATGAGCCCGGTAACCGATGCCGAGGTGTCGCCACCCACGAGGTCCACGCCATAGTGCTCGCACGCCACCTTGATGCCTTCATAGATTTGCTCTATGTGTTCGATGGTGAAGCGCTTCGATATTCCGAGCGACACGGTTATCTGCTTGGGGCGGCCGTTCATGGCATAGATGTCGCTGAAATTCACTACGGCAGCTTTATAGCCGAGATGCTTCAGCGCCACATAGCGCAAGTCGAAATGTATACCCTCAAGCAGGAGGTCGGTGGTAACAAGTGTTTTTTTATTCTTGTAATCGAGCACTGCAGCATCGTCGCCTACGCCCACAATGCTCGATTCGTTATTGAGTTTGAAACTCTCGGTGATGCGATCTATCAGACCAAACTCGCCCAGAGTGGATATTTCCGTTTCTTTTTCTGACATTTATATATAATAATGTGTAGATATGTTACAATTAAAGTTCTTCAAATTGGTTGATGATTTCCTTCATCACGAAAGTCATAACGGGTTCGGCCTTAGCTGCTGCTTTCTGCACTTCCTCGTGCGACACTTTTTCCACTATGCCTTCCACACCGAGGTCGGTAACCACCGACATACCGAACACTTCCATTCCGCCATGGCGTGCCACGATGGCTTCGGGCACAGTGCTCATGCCCACGCAGTCGCCACCTATGCGACGGAAGTAGCGATACTCGGCAGGTGTCTCAAATGTAGGTCCCTGTGTACCCACATACACACCCTCCACAAGGCGAATATTGTTCTCGGCGGCTATTTTCTTGGCCTGTGCTATCAATCGGTGCGAATATGGCTCACTCATATCGGGGAATCGCGGACCAAGTTCGTTGTAATTCTTTCCCCGAAGTGGATTTTCGGGGAAAAGATTGATATGATCGGTGATAATCATCAGGTCGCCAATGCGAAAATCGGGGTTCATGGCTCCTGCGGCATTCGACACAAACAGGGTCTTGATACCCAGCTCGCGCATCACTCTCACGGGAAAAGTCACGGTCTTCATGTCATAACCTTCGTAGTAGTGAAAGCGACCTTGCATAGCCATAATGTTCTTGTTGCCCAACTTGCCGAAAATGAGCTTACCGCTATGGCCTTCAACGGTAGACACGGGAAAATTAGGAATTTCGTTATACGGTATCGATGTCTCGATGTCGATGTGATTCACAAGTTCGCCAAGTCCGGTGCCAAGTATGATGGCGGTCTTGGGCATCACTTTAACTTTTGCTGCCAAATATGCAGCAGTCTCTTGTATTTTTTTCAACATAATTTTCTACCTTTTGGTGTTTTTTTTGATTTGTTTTGTGTAAAATGTATATAAAATCAAGCATTTATCAATTTCATCAGTCGCGACACGAAATCCTTGTTTTCATAGGGCAAGAACTGCACTTTGATGGGAATGTAATAAATGTATTCTCTCAATTCGGGCGGGAAATATGGATTATTGAGTATTCTCACCGAATCTTTTTCGGTGGTGAGAATATACTTTTGTTCGCCTTGCATCTTCATAAAGTAATCTTTGATATAGGCAAAATCCTTGCGTGAGAAATAATGATGGTCGGCAAAGCGCATCACTTTCACATTAGGTTGATAAGCTCTAATATACTTCACAAAGGTTTTTGGCTGGGCTATACCTGTCACGCACAGCACAGAGTCGCGCTGCGAAAGTAGCGACAAGGAGTGCAAACGCGGATTACGCAGCGGGAACACCGGCAACGGGTCGGCATAGCGGAACTCCGAGAAAAAGAGGTCGTTGGCAGGATATAAATCAAGCCCCGACACCATCACTCTATAGTCTACGGGCTTCATATCGCTCGGGCATTTGGTGACGATGACCATATCGCTGCGCAGCAAGGCTCGAAGTGGTTCGCGAAGTCGTCCCAATGGCAACAATCGGTCGCGGAATGGCGGTCGGTTAAAATCCACAAGTGCTATGCTCACCTTGGGCGTAACGCGGCGATGTTGATAGGCGTCGTCGAGCAAAAACAGTGTTATCAACGGGTCGACTTTCAGCATTTCACGTATGCCTGTGGCGCGGTCTTCACACACGGCGAGTGTCACTATATTGCCATATTTGCGATATATCTGATAGGGTTCGTCGCCGAGGTCCTTGGGCGAAAGTATGTCGTTGGCAAGCACAAATCCCTTGCTGGTGCGTTTATATCCCCTACTCAGCACGCCTATCTTATAGCGTGAGCATAGGGCCTCGATGAGAAATTCCACATGGGGTGTTTTTCCTGTGCCTCCCACGGTGATATTTCCCACGCTCACCACCGGAACATCAAATTTGTGTGTCTTTAGCACTCCAAGGTTATACAAGAAATTGCGCACTCCCATCACCGCTCCGTAGATGTAGGAGAACGGTGTCATGATGGCATCTATTATTGCTTGTTTTTGTTCCTTTGTCATAACTCTTGTGCTAAATTATGGCTCTTTTTTATTCTTGTTTCGTTGCTTTTTTCGGCATAGGCCCGATTGGGCGTTAGCCTCTCTCTTATTCTATCTTCAATGGCTCCATGAGGCACAGCACATGTTGGCGACCGAGCACTTGCTTGAGCACTTTGTGATACTCATAGAGCACTCCGAGTTCGCTTCGCATCTTAGCCTCGGCTTGTTCGTTCATGTAGCGCTCCATCATACGTTGCCAGCGATTCTTCACCTCGGGATATTCTGCCACATAGTAGTCCTCGCCAAGTTCTTGGAGCGATGCTGCCATTTCGATGGCATCGCTGAGCGAACCGAAGTCGTCGATAAGGCCTATATACTTGGCTGTACGGCCATCCCATACGCGTCCCTCGGCAATAGCTTTTATCGAATCCTGACTCACACCGCGGCCGTCGGCACAGCGGCGTGTAAAGAGGTCGTAGCCACGATTGATGTATTGCTGCATTGCCTCGCGCTGATAGTCGCTAAGCGGAATGAGCAGCGAGCCAAATTCGCCGTTGGCATTGGTCTTTACCACATCGGTGTTGATGCCAAGTGTTTCTTCCGACAATTGCTTTACGCAAGGTATTACGCCGAAAATGCCTATCGAACCGGTCAATGTGGTTGGCTCGGCAAAGATATAATCGGCTCCGCATGATATGTAATAGCCGCCCGATGCTGCCAAGTCGCCCATCGACACCACCACTTTCTTGTCTTTTGCCTTAAAGTCGGCCACTGCCTTCCATATTTGCTCTGAGCCGAATGCGCTGCCGCCGGGCGAGTTGACGCGCAACACCATGGCGCACACATCGTCATTTTCTGCCAAATCGTAGATGGTCTCGCACACTTCGTCGGAGATTATGCCGGCATCTTCACTGCCATCAATTTCGCCTTCGCAGTACACCACTGCCACTTCATTGTCTCCGCTTATCTCATTGGGAAGAGAAATGCTTCCGGGCTCAACAAATTCATAATCTTCGTCCACCAGTTGCTTTAGCTTGTCTTCCATCTCTTGGCGATAGCAGATACCGTCGACCAATCCCACACTAAGCATATAGTCCGAACCTTTGGCTACTGTCATGCTGTCGGCCAACTCGTTGATGCGAGCCTCGCTGATGTGTCGGCTTATGGCCATCTGTTTGGCTATTGTCGACCATATACTTCCCATATAGTGTTCTTGTTGGCGTCGGTTAGCCTCACTTATCTCGCTAAGCATATATGGCTCTACCGCACTCTTGTAGGTGCCCACGCGTAGCACTTGCATCTCCACGCCCACCTTGTCGAGCAAGCGCTTAAACATCAGGTTTTGCGAAGCAAGTCCGTGTATGTCTACCACAGCTTCGGGGTTGATAAAGATACTGTCGGCTTGCGATGCCAAGTAATAGTCGGCTTGCGATATGGCTTGATAACCGTAAGCATATACAAACTTACCGCTTTCTCTAAATCGGGCTATCGCCTCGCGTATTTCGTAAAGCGACGACATACCGGCGCTGATGCCCTTGCATGAGATTACCATGCCTTTTATTTCATTCTTCTCCGAAGCGGCATCTATTCGGCGCAACAAATCGATTAGTCCTACAGTTTTCGACTCCCCATAAATGTCGCCGAAAATATCGTCCTGCGAACTGCGGTCGCTTACCGACATTCCTAGGTCGAGCAATAGCACCGAATTGTCATTGATTTTAGAAGTTGAACTAATATTGCTTTTTGCCAATGCTCCAAGCATCGCAAAACTAATCAATATCGACATTACCGATGAAATAATCAATGCGAGCCATGTGCCCACAAATGATCCCAATGCTGTGATAAAAAATTTTTTCAACATATCTTTATCTGTTTTTTGTCTAACCTGTTTCCAACCGACGATTTGTGCCCGTAAAGCATATTTTTGTCGATTATTGCGATGATTTTCGCCTGAGAGCTCGGGTGCGATAAGTCCCCACCACTCTTAAATTACAAAGTTATAATTTTTTTCGCAATTTATCCCGAGTAATTGTGCTTTTTTACTCCCACAATGCAGGTTAAAAGTGTGTTTTGGGCTGTTTTTCATTTCATTTTGCTCATTGCTCTCTATTTTGTGCCATATATGGCTGAAAATCATCTCGTCTAATTGTGCAAAAAGTGCCGCATCGCATGTCACGACACGGCACTCATATCATAGGGCTGAATAGTGTGTTATTCTATCGATTTCGTTTCTATAACATCATCAAATTTCAGCCATCACTTTCTTCATCTCGGCAATCAAAGCCTCTGCCTTTTCCATAGTGCTTGCCTCGGCATAGATGCGCACTATAGGCTCGGTGTTGCTCTTGCGGAAGTGCACCCAACTGTCTTCGAAGTCTATCTTCACGCCGTCGATATCGGTGATTGTTTCGTTCTTGAAGTGCTCCTTCAAGCCTTCCAATATCTTGTCGACATCTATTTCGGGTGTAAGTTGAACCTTATCCTTAGCTATTTCGTAGGCCGGATAGGTCTTCTTCAGTTCGCTCACTTTCTTACCGCTCTTAGCCAGCAATGTCAGGAACAATGCCACGCCCACAAGGGCATCGCGGCCATAGTGAAGTTCGGGATAGATTACGCCACCATTGCCTTCACCTCCTATCACTGCACCGGTACGCTTCATTTCGGTCACCACATTCACTTCGCCCACTGCCGAAGCGGTGTAGGTGCAACCATGCTTGCGAGTTACATCGCGCAGTGCTCGCGACGACGACAAGTTGCTTACCGTAGAGCCCGGGGTGTGCTGCAGCACATAATCTGCCACTGCCACAAGGGTGTATTCTTCCACGAAGAACTCGCCGTTTTCCATAATGATAGCCAAGCGATCCACATCGGGGTCTACCACAAATGCCACATCGGCCTTTCCTTCCTTCATCAGCGATGATATGGCTGTGAGATTAGATGGAATAGGTTCGGGTGTGTGACCGAATTTTCCTGTCGGGTCGCAGAAGAGTTCTATCACATTCTTCACGCCAAGTCGGTGCAAAAGTTCGGGTATTACCACACCGCCTATCGAGTTAACTGCATCTACGGCTACTGTAAAGTTGGCCTTGCTGATAGCTTCCACATCCACGAGGTCGAGTGCAAGCACGCTATCGATGTGGCGGCGCATATATGTGGTGTTGACATACTCCTTTCCGAGTTCATCCACTTCGGCGTAGCAGAAATCTTCAGCTTCGGCTATGCGAAGCACTTCTTTGCCTTGTGCATCGTTGAGAAATTCGCCGTCGCTGTTAAGCAATTTAAGCGCATTCCATTGCTTGGGGTTGTGCGATGCTGTGAGTATGATACCTCCGCATGCATTCTCTGCCACCACTGCCAATTCGGTGGTCGGGGTTGTGGCTTGGCCAATATTCACTACATCAAAGCCCATGCCATTGAGTGTGCCCACAACCAGACGGCACACCATATCGCCCGAAAGGCGTGAGTCGCGACCCACTACTATCACATTCGATGTCTTGGTAGTGGTGCGGCGAATAAATGTGGCATAAGCCGATGTAAATTTCACAAGATCGAGAGGAGTAAGGGCGTCGCCTGCCGGACCGCCTATAGTTCCTCTAATTCCGGAGATTGATTTGATTAACGACATTTTTTCAGTAAGTTTTTTCAGTTTTATGTAATTGGTTTTTTATAGCTTGCTCTTTATGTATCGTATGTTCCAGTGATATGGCTGCACGTCGGCAATCTCATCGCTGAGCCCCATTTGCGACTTTATCACCAAATTTACTTCCGAGCCCACGCCCACAAATTGCATAGGCAGCTGTATGCCCTGTCCATATTGTAGTGATGCATCCACTTGATAGTTGTTATACATAAAGTAGGTCGATGCATTCACCATATTGTTGGCATTGCCCACGGGGTCGACATCTCCACCGGTCACGCACCATGAGATGATATTGTAGCGCATATAGCGGAAATATATTATATCATCGGTTTTCGGGCGATTTTCCTTTCCGGTGTTGGTGATTACTTGCATATACACATTGCCGTCTTCATCGAGTCGGTAGTATGGTGCGTCGGGTCCTGTTTCGAATATGGTATCGGCAGGAATCTCATTCACCACGCGTTGCTGCGATAGAAACAAGTTGGTGGCCACTCGCTCGTCGGCCAACTGCTCGGCATAACTCTTCGAATCGCTGCACGACGATGCACTCATCACGCACACCATTGCTCCGAAGAGCATCATCATTTTTCCTTTAATGTTCATTTTCTGTTTATATATTTTTCTTTATATTCCAAAAAGTTGTTCTTCTCCTTCAATAGCATGGCATAAAACATGTTCACGGCTTCTTCGAGTGTACCATAAAACTCGCCTGCCGATGCATTCAAGTGGCCGCCTCCGCCAAAATAGCGCTCACACAGGTCGCGAACCGAAAATTCGCCTTGCGAACGCATCGATATCTTGATGCAACTCTCATCTTCGCGCATAAACACCGAGCAGAACACTTCGGGTATCTTCAGGGGCACATTCACCAGCCCTTCGGTGTCGCCGTTGGTGTAATAGTAGCGCCGTAGTGTCTCTTGCGAGATGGTTATCAGCGCCACGCCATATTCGCGCTTCACTTTCATCGAATGCTGCAATGCGTAGCTTTGCAATCTTATGCTGTTTTCTTTCTGAGTATTGAAGGCTCTGTTGTAAATCCCGTTCTTATCGATGCCATATCCCAGCAATGCTGCTGCTATCTCGAAGGTTTCGGGATTGCTCGAATTATAGGCAAAATTGCCGGTATCGGTCACCAATCCCATATAGAAATACGATGCCCCGAGTTTTCCCACTTTGTCCTCAAGATTCATTGCCATCACCAAGCGATATGCCAGTTCGCAAGTCGACGACATCTCGGGAAACGAGAACTCCAAATCGCAAAAATGCTTGGGATACATATGGTGGTCGATAAGCACTTTCTTGGCTGCGCTCTGCTCCACATACGAAGTCAGGCTCTGTATGCGCTTCACATCGTTGTAGTCCATGCATAGCAACAAGTCGGCTTCATCAAACAAGCGAGTAAGTTCTTGCTCTTCCGCCACATCGGCACATAGCATCGTGTCAGTCTGGGGCAAGAAACGCAGATTGTCGGGTGGCGTGTTTGGCACTGCCACGCGTGCGTTCTTTCCCATCTGCTTGAGCACCTGGCAAAATCCCATCGTCGACCCCACTGCATCGCCGTCGGGCGACTTGTGACAGGTGAGCACAACATTACGGCTGCTGTCGATTATCGACTTCAGCTCGGCTATTTGCCCATCTTTAAATATATTTTTTATCATCGTCGTCAATTCTTTTTTGCCACTACAAAGATAAAAAGAATATTCCTATTTTCAGCTCACTCAAAAAATATTAACGAACTTATTAAGCAAATTAGGGTATTTTTTAGTATTTTTGCAATCTATTTACTATTTAACCAAACACAAATAATCTTTTTATGACACGTAGAATCGCATTTTTGTTGCTCACACTATTCACAGTATGCTCGATGCATGCCCAGATAGTGAAAGCTGTCTCTTGGTCTTCAAGTAAAAAAATGACTTCCGACAGCGAAGGCGTTATGACTTTCACTGCGAAAATTGAGCCGGGCTATCACATGTATGATATGAACGTTACCGACGGACCTACGCCTCTTTCCTTCAATTGGACCAAACTTGACGGAGTTAAACTCGTGGGCAAGCCCACTCCAAGCAAAACTCCGATTAAGCAATACGACGACACCTTTGAAGCCGAACTCAGTTGGTGGACTGAAAGCGTAACCCTCACTCAAAAATTTGTTGCCACCAAGGAGAGTTTCGTCATCGAAGGCTATCTGAAATATATGCTCTGCAACGACGAAAATTGCATTCCTCCCACCAACGAGGATTTCAAATTTATTGGTACAGCAAAAATCGCAACAACCACCGACAATAAAGCTGAGGAAGTAATTCCCGCCACTCCACTAACGCCTGCTATGGAAGCATCTGCCGACTCTGTGGCTACTGAGGTAGCTCCCGCAGCCGATTCTGTTGCCCCGGGCGCGCTCGCCGATAATGCTCTTTGGGCTCCGGTCGACGCTAATGGCTCTGCATCCGACGATTCTTCGCAGTCGAGCAGCGGTTCTCTTTGGTATATTATCATCACTTGCTTTATAGGCGGTCTTATTGCTCTTCTCACCCCTTGTGTTTGGCCTATGATTCCGCTCACCGTAAGTTTCTTCTTGAAGAAAAGCGGCAACCGTGCCAAGTCAATTCGCGATGCCGTAACTTATGGCCTCTCTATCATATTTATATATGTGTTCCTGGGTGTGCTCATCACCATGATTTTCGGCGCCAGCTCACTCAATGCTCTTGCCACAAGCGCTGTGTGCAACATCATCTTCTTCTTGTTGCTCGTAGTGTTTGCCATCTCGTTCTTCGGCGCTTTCGAAATCACTCTGCCTGAATCGTGGAGCAACAAGATGGACTCGGCTGCTGAGAAAACCACCGGTTTGCTCAGCATTTTCTTCATGGCTTTCACGCTGGCTTTGGTTTCGTTCTCTTGCACAGGCCCCATCATCGGCACTTTGCTCGTTGAAGCTGCCAGCGATGGCAATATTCTCGGTCCTGCTATCGGCATGTTTGCATTCGCTTTGGCTCTCGCTATTCCGTTCTGCATTTTCGCTATGTTCCCTTCGCTCCTCAAGGGTCTTCCCAAGTCGGGCGGCTGGATGAACACTGTGAAGGTGGTGCTTGGTTTCATCGAATTGGCTCTATCACTCAAGTTCCTTTCGGTGGCCGACCTCGCCTACGGATGGCATATTCTCGATCGCGAAACTTTCATAGCTCTTTGGATTGCAATTTTCGGTCTATTGGGTCTTTACTTACTAGGCAAGTTCGATTTTGCTCACTACGGCCCCACAAAGGGTGGTATCGGTGTTTTCCGCTTCTTCCTCGCTTTGATTTCTTTCGCCTATGTGGCTTACCTCCTTCCGGGTCTTTGGGGTGCTCCGCTCAAGAGCGCAAGCGCTTTCGTTCCACCTTTGTATACTCAGGATTTCAACCTATATGGCGGTGAAACCACTATCTACAACGATTACGAAGAAGGCATGAAAGCTGCCGAACGCGAAGGCAAACCGGTGCTCATCGACTTCTCAGGCTATGGTTGCGTCAACTGCCGCAAGATGGAAGCTGCTGTTCTCGACAATGAGCAAGTGAAAACCACCATCGAAGACAACTTCGTGATGATTCAGCTCATGGTCGACGAAAAGGCTAACCTTCCCGAACCGATTGTAGTTAACGAAAACGGCAAAGAGGTGAAACTCTACACCGTGGGCGACAAGTGGAGCTACTTGCAACGCTATAAATTCCATGCCAATGCTCAGCCCTACTATGTGGTGCTCGACAATCAAGGCAAACAACTATCAGGCCCATTCGTTTATGAGGAAAATGTAGAAAAATTCATCAACTTTATGAAAACAGGCGTTAACGCTTACAAAAAATAATTCCGGTTCACAATGTCGAACAACAAAGAAGCAAAACTTAAAGCATTTGGCGAATTGCTCGACGTTCTCGACATTTTGCGAATTCAATGCCCTTGGGACGCAAAACAGACCAACGAGTCGTTGCGTCCCAATACCATTGAAGAAACTATGGAACTCTGCGATGCTCTAATCAAGAACAACGTGAGCGAAATAAAAAAGGAACTTGGCGATGTGCTTTTGCACATCTTGTTCTACGCAAAAATTGCCGACGAAAAGCAACAATTCGATATTGCCGATGTATGCGATGCTCTTCGCAACAAACTTATTTTCCGTCACCCGCACATCTTTGGCGACACTAAGGTCGACAATGCTGAGCAGGTGCTGCAAAATTGGGAAGCACTTAAACTCAAAGAGAAAGGCGGCAACAAAACCGTGCTCTCGGGTGTGCCAAAATCTCTGCCTTCGGTCATCAAGGCGGAGCGCATTCAGGAAAAATCGGCTAACGTGGGTTTCGATTGGGACAAACCTGAAGACGTATGGGATAAGGTGAAAGAGGAAATTGCTGAAGTGGAAACCGAACTCAAAGCGGGAAATCGCGACAACATGGAAAAGGAGTTTGGCGACTTGCTTTTCAGTGTAATCAATGCCGCTCGACTCTATGGCGTGCGTGCCGATAATGCTCTCGAACTCACCAACAATAAGTTTATCACACGCTTCAATCACATCGAACAGCGTGCGCTCGATATGGGCAAAAAAATTAACGAACTCTCTCTCGCCGAAATGGATGCTTTATGGAACGAGGCTAAGAATCTGCCTATCTAAGCATATTTCTTATGCCCCTATAACACACATTTGAGCAGAGATACTATTTTATTTACTAACTCTAATAAAGATTTTCACATCATGATAGTATGTATAACCGAGAAACCTTCTGTTGCTAAAGACATCGCCAATATTTTGGGCGCTAACGTTCGCCGCGATGGCTACTTCGAAGGCAACGGTTATAATGTTACTTGGACCTTCGGACACCTTTGTTGCCTCAAAGAACCTAACGACTATTGCGAACAGTGGAAATCGTGGAGTCTTGGCTCTTTGCCTATGATTCCGCAGCGTTTCGGCATCAAACTTATCGACGACAAGGGCATCATTGCTCAGTTCAAAACCATCGAAAGCCTTATTAATCAAGCCGACGAGGTGATTAACTGCGGTGATGCCGGCCAGGAAGGCGAATTGATTCAACGATGGGTGATGCAAAAAGCCGGCTGCAACAAACCGGTGAAACGTCTCTGGATTTCTTCGCTTACCGAAGAAAAAATACGCGAAGGTTTCGCCAAACTCCGCCCGCAGGACGATTACAACAATCTTTATCATGCCGGATTGTCACGCGCTATAGGCGACTGGATTCTGGGCATGAATGCTACGCGTCTTTACACCAAAAAATATGCCCAGAACCGCAATGTGCTTTCCATTGGTCGTGTGCAAACACCCACACTGGCGCTCATTGTGGCTCGTCACCGCGAAATCGAAAATTTCGTCCCTGAAGATTTTTGGGAAATTAAAACTCTCTACCGCGACACCACATTCAATAGCACAAAGGGCCGCTATAAAGTAGAAGCCGATGCTCTTGAAGTAATCGAAAAGATAAAGTCGGCGCCGCTCACCATCATTTCTTCGTCTTCGAAGAAGGGCAAGGAAGCGCCACCGCGTCTTTTCGACCTCACTTCCTTGCAGGTGGAGTGCAACAAGAAATTTTCGTTCTCTGCCGACGAAACGCTGAAACTCATTCAGTCGCTCTACGAGAAAAAGGTCACCACCTACCCTCGTGTTGACACCACATATCTTAGCGAGGACATCTACCCCACCATTCCGGGAGTGCTGAAAGCTCTTACGCCTTATGCTGCACTCACAGCTCCGGTTTTGGCACACAAGATTCCGAAGTCGAAAAAAGTGTTCGACGACTCTAAAGTCACCGACCACCACGCCATTATTCCCACCAATATGGAGCCGCAGAAAGCTGCTCTCACGCGCGACGAGAAGCTGGTCTATGATATGATAGCCAAACGCTTCATCGCTGCTTTCTACCCCGACTGCGAGTTCTCTACCACCACTGTTCTCGCCGACATCAATGGCATCCCCTTCAAAGCTACCGGTAAGCAAATTTTGAGCGATGGTTGGCGAGCTGTCTACAGCAAAGAGGCCCTCGCTGCCGATGCCGGCAACAGCGATGACAACAATGCCATTATGCCCATTTTCACCGAAGGCGAATCGGGTCCGCACGAGCCGTCGTTGCTCAAAAAAACCACCCAACCTCCCAAGCCATACAACGAGGGTACGCTGCTGCGTGCCATGGAAACTGCCGGCAAATTTGTCGACGACGAACTCCTGCGCGAAGCCATGAAGGAGAATGGCATTGGGCGACCTTCTACTCGCGCCGCCATCATCGAAACGCTTTTCAAGCGTCACTATATCCGCAAAGAACGCAAAAGTCTGTTCCCCACTTTGGCGGGTATTCAGCTTATCGACACCATTCAAGAGCCGCTCTTGAAGTCGGCTGAACTCACCGGCCTCTGGGAAAACAAACTCCGAAAAATTGAGCGCGGCGAATTTTCGGCAAATCAGTTTATCGATGAACTGAAGGTGCTAATCAACGATATAGTAATCAATGTGCTTCGCGACAACGGCAATCCGGCTATTGCCATCGAGGTGGAAGAAGAAAAAGCCAAAAAATCGCGTAAATCGGCGTCATCTGCCAAGCCCAAAACATCGCGTCGCAAGGATTCGGCAACAAACAATTCGGCAACAAGCGAGGCCTCGCAAGACAATACTGCAACAAGCAAAATTACCGACATAAGCCTCATAGCATGCCCCCTATGCAAAACCGGGCATTTGCTCAAGGGGCACACCGCCTACGGATGCAGCAACTTCCGTAACGGGTGCTCGCTTCGCCTGAATTTCGACCAATTTCCCGCCGATATTTCTCCCGACGAACTGAGCAAATTAATCTCTCAATCATTCAATCAAAGCAATGAATAACAACGAACTTTTCCCCATCATCAACGAGCAGGGCGAGGTTATCGGCAAAGCCACTCGCCATGAATGTCACAGTGGAAGCAAGCTGCTGCATCCTGTGGTGCACTTGCACATTTTTAACGCTCGTGGCGAACTTTATCTGCAAAAACGCTCGCTCAATAAAGATATCCAACCGGGCAAATGGGACACTGCCGTTGGTGGACACATCGACTACGGCGAAGATGTGCACCACGCCCTCCTTCGCGAAGCCCGCGAGGAATTGGATTTTACCAACTTTACTCCTCACCACCTATTCTCATACATCTTCGAGAGCGATCGCGAACGCGAGATGATTAATGCTTTTGTCACTACCACTACTCTCGATTCGTTTGCCTACGACCCCGAAGAAGTCGACGATGGCAAGTTCTGGTCGTTGCAAGAAATCAACGACGCCATCGGCAAAGGCATACTTACACCCAATTTCGAAATGGAATTTGCAAAACTATCTCTCGCTCTCTCCGAGAATCCACATCTATTAGTATAATTATCTACCTTATCAAGTCAAAATACTATTATTCGAACCATTTTTTCAACTTTATTTCGAAATTAAGCAGTAAATATTTGGTACATTCGCAAAATAATAGTACCTTTGCAATACGAAAATGGTCGCATGGATGAGTGGCTTAGTCAGCGGTCTGCAAAACCGTGCACGGCGGTTCGAATCCGCCTGTGACCTCCCCAAAAGATATGTTCTCACGAGCATATCTTTTTTGTTTTTCTAACCTTCCGTCTTTCCCTCATAGCTTGGTTTTACCACCACAATTGCTTACCTTTGTAACAAACTATTATAATCAACCATTTTTTTAGAATAACCAAATTTTTATATCAATGTCAATCAAAAAAATCTTCACAATCGCTTGCCTGGCTACATCGGCACTCTATATTCAAGCCGCCGACCATTGCTGCAAATCGCTAAACATCGTTTCTTACAACGTTCGCAACGGAATCGGAATCGACAATGTAAACAACTTAAGTCGCACCATCAGCACATTACGAAGCACATCGCCCGAAATAGTTTGCCTGCAAGAACTCGATAGTGTAACCGGCCGTATGAATCAACGATATGTGCTTGGCGAACTCGCCGACTCTCTCAATATGCATCCATCTTTTGCTCCGGCCATCGACTTTATGGACGGAAAATATGGCATCGGAATTCTTTCTCGTACAAAACCAATCAGCACTAAAATTGTGCCTCTCCCAGGACGTGAAGAAGCTCGAACACTGCTTATTGCAGAATTCCCTGAATATGTTATTGCATGCACTCACTTCTCACTGACACCCGACGACCAACTCCTTTCAATCCCTATTATCGAAAAAGAAGCTGAACAGTGGAGCAAACCATTCATCCTCGCCGGTGACCTTAACACCGAAATTCCTTCAACTACTATCGATGCTCTCAACAAGTCATTCGTCATCATCAGCCAAACCGAGACTCCAACTCATCCAAGCGATAAGCCGCAAGACCTTATCGATTACATTCTCATCGACAAAGCTCATGCCAAAGAAATCAAAGTGACCGAAGCCAAAGCCATTACAGGCACCATAGCTTCCGATCACATACCTCAATTCATCACAATAGAGCTAAAATGCAACAAAAAGTGCTGCAAATAATTCCGTAAAGCACTCACAAATATAACATTTCATCCACCATCCGAGAGCAAACCCATCGACGCTCTCGGATTTTTTTCACCCATAATTCCATTCAACTATTGCTCGCATTTTACCCCACCAAATGCACTTTTATCAGAGCAAATCTCACGTGCAATCAACTCATTCATCATCGTCGAATCGAATTTCTTTAATCATAACCGCATCGCCGCATCATTACCAGCTCTCTCATTCTTAGCTATTTGCATTTCATCATCGCCCGCATTTTTGCGTCATCTCTGCCCACTAACTTCATTTTCTCGCCTCGCGGCGGGCGGTTTTTCGGCGCTTGGGTGGCGGTTCTTTTTCTGTGGCGTGGTGAGGCTTAACTTCTCTGTTCGGAATGGGAAGAGGTGGATCCCTCACGCTATTACCACCTTAATGCGTTTGCGGCCGCTCCCCTTTCTTTTTCACTGCGCTTTGCAGCTCGGGGGGCCGTGTATCTTCGGAGATGCATCGACGGACAAGCCGCGAATGACTGTTAGGTTTTTACTTAATAACTTTTACTTTCGTTGCCTTTTTTCGAGTAGCGCCGACTCTTTCGAGGGGCTCCGGCGCGGGGGTAGGCTTGTCTTTGCGACTTTTCCCCCTTTTCTTTTTTCTTTTCGGACTTGCGTCCTTAGGAAAGCATTCGGGTAATTAGTACTGCTCGGCTGAACATGTCGCCATGATTACACCTGCAGCCTATCAACGTCATCGTCTTTGACGACCCTTTTATGGAGATCTTAT
>SFTJ01000104.1 GCA_004563195.1 bacterium | reverse complement strand
CCAGCGCCGTAGAAGATACCGGCCGGTTGAGTTGTCGAACCGGTTGCGCCACCGAGCACTGTCTTTTGGAGTGCCTGAGAGATAGCATTAACAATATCACGTTGGATAAGAGCGTTGATGTCTTGCGAACTCTGTTCAAGCAACTTGTTCGACAAATCAACATAGCACGACAAGCGTTTTGGACTCATTGTCACAGATGTGAGAGTAGGAGCGCCGTCGGCTGCTTCGTCGTTCTCGCCTTCCCACTGTGCTGTAGTAGCGCCGAGCTTTGGCAACTTTAGGTCGCCCTTTAGGCCGGTCAACATTGTAGCGCCGGCTTGTGTGAGCACCATGTTGTCTCTGATTGCGTCCATAATGGTGTAGACATCGGTGGCGATAGCACCGGCACCTGAGGTGGCGGTCATGATAGCGCGCTGCTCTCCGAGCTCAAAGGTCTTATTAACACTATTACGCGCCTCAAGTATGGCCTTGGCATAATCAAAGCCATTGCTGCGGCTCTGCTTTGGCTCCTGGCCAAGCTCGACCATCAGGTCGCTTATCTCATCAGCTAAGCGCGCGCGCTTAACAATGTTGCTTTGTACCTCTGCCAATTCTTCGTCGGTTATAGCGCGGCCTTCAGCTTCTACAGCTGCGTAAATGGCTTGATTGCGGTCGTTGAGCGCCTTGCGCTCTTCCTTCAATTCTTGTAATGTTTTCATATATATTTCCAAAAAATTAATTTCTACATATAAGACACAAAATGTATACGGGGAAAATTACGGCACTTCTCAGCGCCGTAACCATGTGATAACCAAAAAGATAACCAATATAATTAATCCCAGTGCGAAAGAAATCCAAATTAAGGAGCTTGACGCCCTCACGGGTTTTGACTCCTTTTGTACCAATTTTTGAGAGATTTGTTTACCTTCACTTGAAACACTTATACTACCTATTTTTGTTGCATAATTGTCGATTTTCCTCTGCTTGGTGACTACTGCTCTTGTCGTCACCCTTCCCACTGTGTCGAGCTGCTCTATCACGATGGCAATGCTCATTGTGTCAGCCTTGAGCCACTCGATTGTTGTAGATCTATTTTCTTTTTTTTGAGATACTACACTATCGCGAGCTTCATAATGCTCGACGGTGTGCTTCGCCGTCCTACACGACACAAAAATAAGCATAATCAGGCATATAATGCCAATTTCCTTTTTTTTAGCCATCTTTACCAAGTATTAGTCCACCTATCAAGCAGCGACTCCTTGCCAAGGAGCGCACGCACCTTGTCGATGCCCCACACGATGCCGATAAGCACCACATAGGCGGCAATCATCAAGCCTATCAATATGTCGTCGAGCAATCTCATAGGTAGGTGTAACGATTATTTTTATACTCCATCAGTTGACCTCGCTTTCTTCCGTCTTTCGTTTTGAGTCCAATATGCACCCATTCTCTCTTGCCATCATCTTCCAATATAACTTGGTCGAACAAATGTCGGCGAGTATTGAAATAGTTTTTGCAAAACGCCTTGAACTCGGCAATCTTACCATTGAGCGGCACGATGTCCGCAGCGCATCCGTATAGGTGTGCTGATGTGCTTGAACCACCCACCGCTCTATTAAGCACGCCGCATCGGTAACCACTTGTCACCTTGATAGGACTTTTCCACGCCTCCCTTAATGGGTCTAAAAGGGTTTCTATGAGAGCCACAAGATTAGCACGCACCGCAGTTGTTGGCGAATTGTCTATGCCTTTCGTTTTGGCGGTGTCGGAGGCTATTAACTCAGATATTGTAAAATATGTCATTGTTATATCGTTTTATTTGATTAATTTTGTAAAGCACACTTGTGCAAAAACGAACAACTGAAAGGGCTGGCTTGCGAAAGTCGGTTCTTACTATAATTAATAGTCAAGCATTTCCATCGGACTGCTTTTTTATCAACTCTGCAATCATCTTCGCAATGTCATCCTTGTTCTCAAGAATGATGCTCATCGTGCGCTCTTGCTTACGCAACTCTGCTTTTTTCCAAGCCTTTTCGCGAACGGAAATGAACTCACAAAAAATGCAATAACTCGCCCACAAGAGCGAGAACGCAGGAGCAGGACTGATAACCGAGGAAAGCAAATCGATGCACACCAGCACCATAAATGGCGAAAAATACTTGCGTGCTTTCTCGCAAGTTTTCTTGAGTCCTGTGCTTGTTGTTGCCTCGCCAAGTTGCTTTGCCTTATACACTCCAAACACCAAATCGACTGTCATTGCCACTATCATCATTGCAGAAGCCAATGTGATGAGCAAGATGTGCGCCATTAAGTGTTGGTTCACAAAATCGTAGGTCATTGAAATCAAATGCTCCATTTTATTCAAATATCAATGACCAAATGCAAAGTAAAAATACTCCAATTAACGCAACAGCACAAGCACCCATAGCATAGGGTAGTGCTTTGTAAACGATTTTTTTAATTTTCGCTAACATACTAATATAATTTTTATAATTCCACAAATTAGACTTGAACCAATTATAGCACCGACAATGTCGGCTGCAATATCATCCCAAGACCACTCATTGCCTTCGGCACATTCGTCACCATATTCTTTACCGATGCCCATTGCCAAAGCACAAGCGAGTCCAGCAAACCACACGGGCGCAAGCAAATGCTCCATCAGTTCTTGACAAGATGTTACCACAAGTGACACCCACACCAAGAGTGCAATGCCTAATGATGCTAATGCCGATGTGGTGGCACAGACTAATAGATGCTTAGTGCTGTCGCTCATTTGATGCCTGCCTCCTTGCAGTCGCTGTCTACTTGTGCTTTAAGTGCATTGCGCTCCTTGAGGAATGCCTTGTACTTGGCAATCTTATCTGCTGCCGTAGCTTCATCGTAGACACCCAAGTTTGCCCCGTTGTATTCGTTGAGCATCTTGTTTTCAATGTCCAACCCCCACACCTCGGCAATGACCACTTGCACAATCTTGTTGCTCGTAAGCGGAGCATAGACAATCACTTGCTCACACTCCCATTGGGTGCGTGGTGCATCCTCACTCTCAAACTGTATCTCTTTTATTGCCCAGCGGTAGTGCCAACCACCGTTCCCAACTGCCTCAATAATGGCAGGTTTTTCATCGTAATATGTTTTCATATAATTCATTTTTAATCATTTCGAATTCCGAGGGGATAAAGCAAAGGCGAGACCCGAAGGACGTAAACGAATACGAGGGTGCGGCAGCCGAGCTCGCAAAGGCGAGACCGCCAACCGCACCGCTATCAGCAAGACCGCCTAACAGCACGCCACGCAACGTTTCTGTTGTTGGAATGTTCGTGTAGTGATAGTCACAGAAGAACTGAGTCGAACCGCCGCCGACAAGAGACGGCATGATTTCGCCCTCTTCGCCGAAGATGATTTCTTTCACAAAGCCCTCTGTGCGTGCTCCATTGCCAACGTGCTTATAGCCGTTATAGTTGGTGTCGTTCAGCTTTGACGGGTCTTCACAAACAAAGACCTTTGAGAGGTTGTCGCCGCCGTTTGCTTCTGTTGGGCTGATACGCACGTTGATACCGTCAGTCCATTTCCAAATATGACCGAACGGGTTCTCAACGCCTCTGTAACGGGGAATGTTTGAGGTCTTCAACTCTGAACCGTCTGCGTTATAGGCGGTATAAGCCACAACGCCTGTGCTGTTGCCGAGGGTGTCTGTGTGACCGCAAGGGACGAACGGGTAATAACCGTTGAAGTTTGACCAGTCTGAGCTTGACCAATCAGACACGCCTGCTCCGAGACCGCCTTGACGGTAGCCCTCAGAGGTCAGTTCGGCGTTGAAAGCCGCCTGAGAGTTGAGTGTGGCGTATTCAACCGTGAAGAGCCAAAAAAGGGCTTTGTGAACCTGATACAGGTAACAGTTCCATTCGCTGCTTCCGCTCTTGCGCTTTCGGGCTGCTGTGCGGAACGCCGTGCGGCTGATCGAAGTCGCGGGGCGACCCAAGAATGAGCGATATGTGCCGTCATAGTTGGCGTTGTTGTTGCCGCCTCTGTAGTCTGTCGCCTCATTCACAACAGAGCAGAGCTTGCCCGTTGAGCGTTCAATGCTCGCTTCATATGCCGACACATACATCTTCGGAATCTCAATGAAGCCGTATAATGGCAGTAAAGAGAGCTTCACACGGATGATGTTGCCATCCGTTTCGCACTTGCGGAAATGGCGAGGAATCTCCATCATCACTTGTCCTTGGCTGCCATCTCTAACCTCGTTAGTCCAATCGTCGGGGTCAAGGTATTTATTCACGCTGCCATCGTCGGCAAGCAGACAGCCACGCATCAACGAATGCACGGGCAGTGTCCGATGATAGTCCATATTGCCGATTCGTGTGCAAGTAGGTGTAGACACAGTTGTATCCTTTTCGATTCCGTACCAGAACTTGTCCTCTATTGCGTTCCACACCGCCTTAGCGCTCGGATAATGCGTGTCATCTGCGTCTGCGTTGATGCTTGTCACCTTATTGGCGACATCTTCTTTGCTCGTCCGCATCGCTTCTGATGCGTCGAGCAGCGCATCAATTTGCGCCCCGGTAAATTTTGAATTATATGCCATATATTCTCGTTTTTAATTAATTTCTCCAAATGAATTAAATTTTTTAGTCAATATTGCGCTCACCTGACCAAATTCAGTCGTAACTTGGTCGTTAACTTGCTCGTATGCTACTTGATAGACGGGCATCACTCCATCTTCTACAAGTTCAATGCTATACACCAACACACCCGAATAAAGTGTAACCGATGTCGGGATTTCGCTTGATTTAAGACCTTTCGCCACCTTGCCGTTATATGCCTTGAAGTTACCGCTCTGCGAAACAAAGCGAGAGAACTGAGAACTGCTAAAGTATCGCATAGCCTCTCCAAGGTACTGCTTACAAATATCCATCATCGTTGTAGTGCTAAGCGAGCGTTGTCTGAATACCGCCCTCGCTCAACACCCAAGCCACCGAGCCATCTGCTTTGTAGTATGTAGTTCGCATACCAAGGACATTGCCCGAGGTGTCCGTGACAAAACTATCTTGGCGCATCACTTGTCCGTTGGGATAGTAATACACAATCGTGCCATCTCCATTGCCGTTGTATGCGCTCCGTAGTTGTGTTTTTGCTTCATCGTAGTAGCACTTTACAACGCTTACTGCAAGGTCACCATTAATCGTAGTCTTACTAGCCGTCAGAGTGATGTTTTTATTATCGAGGTTTATGCCCGCTTCGCCGACTTGTAAGCGAATGTTGTCGGCGGTCTGCGTGATTTCGCTCCTAACCTCCCCAAATTCGGCACTCGTAGCTTCGACAACGGATGAAATCATGTCGCTCTGAACTCTAAACTCAGCCGCCACATCCTTTTCTCCATCTTCTGACATCATCACAATTTGATGTCCCTTAATGATATTTTTTGTCGGCGACAAAAGCGTAACAACATTGCTTTCATCCACCAAATAGCCGCTTATACCCTTGAGCTGAACGAAGCACGGTGCGTCGGTGCCGTTGGCTGCCATTATTATAGCCGCTTGTCTATCCATCAACGAAGATCCAAAGCAGACAATAGTATCGCCGCTCATGGGTGTGTCCCCTTCGCCATCGGTGAGGCTCAGCGCCACCCAGTGGTAGCCATTTTCGGGCGCTTCACTAACATCAACAACGCGCCTCCAATAGTAGCGGCTGCCACTTTGAACATTAAACGACTGGCACAACGCTTGGTCACCTACGCGCCAATCATTGTATATCGTTCTTTCGCCATCTGACGCGCGGAAATAGCACTTACCCCCCGTGCTCTCAGCGCTCATCACCATGAACGCATTGCCATCCTTGTCGATAATTTCTTGCCCATCGGCGTCAACCCATGCAATATGCGGATAATAGTCGGCTACATTGGCTATCTTACACGATGCCGGTGACTTTATTTCGACCCCTCCGGTGTGAGTTACCTCCCTTATCTCCAACTCGTCGAAGGTGGCTTTATTCCTTATATAGGCATTGTCGACAGTGAGATAACTCTTACCATCGACTATCTGCAAGGAAAAGCCCGAGCCGCCGAAATTCGGAGTGAAGCCTATGCTCACGAGAAAATCCGAGACTACTTTGCTTGCGACCACTCCCTTGCCATTGGCGGTCAATCCAGCCTCAAAGGTTATCTCGCCCTGGGCGGTATCATCATCCACGGCGCTCAACTTATCATTCAGCAGCTCGGTGAGAGTGCGCTGCATCTGATTGTCAAGCACCGCGTCGGTGACTGTCTCGGGCAGGATGTACATCCCGTTATGTAGTATTCTATGAATCTTCGCCATATATCTAAAAGACAAAAATTGTATACATCAGCGCTTATTGTGTAGCGCCTGGTGGCATTCTTTGCACAATGCCTTGAGATTATCGTAGTTAAGCGCCAACTCGATGCGCTCCACTCCTTCGGCTGACATAAAAGATACGACATGGTGGACATCAACGGCCTCGCGAGTCACGCCATGGGTGAGGCACTCCTCGCACAATGGATGGTCGGCGAGGTAAGCCACTCGGAGGCGCTGCCACCTGACATCTTGGTAGATTTTTTGCCGCTCTTTGCGCTTAAGGTCGATTACATGCGGCTTTTTAGTTTTTTTAATTTTATAAATCGTTGGCATACTGCAATTTATGATTATTTTTTCGTATATTTGTATAACAAAAAACTTAATGTTATGGCAGAACTAAATCGTAAACGCGCAAAAGATCCTATTAGCTTCCGTTTGTCCATCAGCGATGAAATGGAATTAAAAAAACTCGCCGCTAAGCTCGGCACATCGCCTAACAACGTGGCGCGAGCACTCACAAGTAAAGGACTCCAAACTCTCATCAATGGCGACTGACCGTTATAGAAGATACCGCCACCTATATGAGAGCAAGCCCTACAATGTAAGGCTTGCCGAATTCGCGTTTTCTAACCTTGAGGCGCTGCGGAAGGCGTGCATGGATCGTGTCCACATCCCCGGCACCGAGTGCTTCCACTTCCGACACTCCACACACAGCGCCGCGCGAGGTGCTTATCGAGGCATTTATCCGATGCTTTCGCAATCTCTGCATAACAGTAGCCATTCACGACACAGCCATTAAAGAGCAGCGCCTCGATGAAGGTCGATGCTCAGATCTGGACGCGCTCGACGAATGAGCACTCGATAGTCACATAGCGCTTCCCATTGTACTCCTCGCCGCGAAGCTCGCAATAACACTTGATTAGGTCGCCAATCTGCAAGGCTTTTAGTTGTTCCACAGTGTTGCCCCACGCGCTTAGAGGTAGGATGTTTTCCTTGCCGTTGTAAGTTGCTCGCAATTCGAAGCGCTGAGCCTGCCACTCCTTGCCGGTGTGCTGACTCCGGCCGAATTTCACCGGCTCAAGGCCGTTCAATTTTCCAAAAAGTTCCATTTGTTAATTATTTTAATAG
>SFTJ01000040.1 GCA_004563195.1 bacterium | reverse complement strand
ACAGAAAAAATATGAAAGATAATCGTTAAATTTGCATCGTCATCTGAGGTCTACAGGCTTGAGTGAACTCGCCTCAGACACACTCAGTGAAACACTACCCATAATTGTCATAATAGCCCGGTTTCGACTACTAAAATGTCATATAAGGCAAAATCAAACAAACAGCGATGGCAGGTATCGCTTTGTTGCGAAAACCTGCCATCGACCGATGTTATTTTGGATAATTGCTAATAAAAGCGAGCTCCGTAATTAGCCCAAGAAACCGAGGAGGACACCGGCGGCAACAGCCGAACCGATAACACCTGCCACATTCGGACCCATAGCGTGCATCAAGAGGTAGTTAGATGGGTCGTACTTGAGGCCCATATTGTTAGAGATGCGGGCAGCCATAGGCACAGCCGAAACGCCGGCGTTGCCGATGAGCGGGTTGATTTTCTTGTTCTTAGGCAAGAAAAGGTTGAAGAACTTGACGAAGAGCACACCCGAAGCCGAGGCGATGATGAATGCCATAGCGCCAAGGGCAAAAATCTTGATGGTGTCGAGAGTCAAGAACTCCGAAGCCTGAGTGGAAGCACCCACGGTGAGACCGAGAAGTATGGTAACGATGTCGGTGAGTGCGTTGCTTGCAGTCTTGGCCAAACGAGTGGTAACGCCGCTTTCGCGCAAGAGGTTGCCGAAGAATAGCATACCGAGCAATGGAATTGCCGAAGGCACAAAGAAGCAAGTGAGGATAAGACCGAAGATAGGGAAAATAATCTTTTCGGTCTGGCTCACGGTGCGAGCAGGCTTCATCTTGATGAGACGTTCCTTCTTGGTGGTGAGCAATCGCATGATAGGCGGCTGGATGAGTGGCACCAAAGCCATATAAGAGTAAGCCGACACGGCGATAGCACCCATCATGTTAGGAGCCAACTTCGACGAAAGGAAGATGGCAGTAGGGCCGTCGGCACCGCCGATGATAGCAATAGCACCGGCTTGGTCGGGAGCAAAGCCCAAGGCCAAAGCCACCATATAAGCGCCAAAAATACCAAACTGAGCCGAAGCACCCACGAGCATCAACTTAGGGTTGGCGAGCAGAGCCGAGAAGTCAGTCATAGCGCCTATTCCCAAGAAGATGAGAGGTGGATACCATCCGGCACCAACACCATTGTAGAGGATGTTGAGCACAGAGCCTTCTTCATAGATGCCGATTTCGTTGCCAAGTTGGAAAGGAATGTTACCCAAAAGGATACCGAAGCCAATTGGCACAAGCAACATAGGTTCGAACTCGTGTTTTATCGCAAGATAAATGAAGAACAAACCCACGAGCAGCATAATCAAGTGAGGCGTTGTGACATTATAGAAACCGGTGAATTCCCAAAATTGTTGAAGGTTTTCGCCGAAAAATGATACTAATTCGCCCATTGTATTATTCGATTACGAGGATATCTGTGCCGTCGAGAACAGAGTCTCCCTTGTTAACATTGATGGATTTAACCACACCGGCGCGACCTGCGTTGATGTTGTTTTCCATTTTCATAGCTTCGAGAATAGCCACCACGGTGTTAGGTTCCACCTTATCGCCCACGCTAACCTTGATGTCGACAATAGTTCCGGGGAGCGGAGCCTTCACAACACCGGCGCCGGCGCTTGGAGCAGCCGGACGAGCCACCGGAGTGGTAGCAGCTACAGGAGCAGCCGGACGAACGGCAGCTACTACGGGAGCCGGGGTCTCGGTCTTTTCGAGTTCTACGGAGTAGGAGTTGCCGTTAACTTCAACCTCAACAATGTTGTTGTCGATATCGCCGATACCTACGGTGTACTCGTTGCCATTGATTTTATACTTATATTCTTTCATATATAATAATGTATCTATTCAAATGTTGAAATTTCTGATTATTAACGAAGGCTCGAGCGGTCGGAAAGCATAGCAATCTTCGAGTTCCAGTCGGAGTGACGGCGTTTGAATGTGAGCACATTGCTTTCTTCGTCGTGAGCGTTGAGATGTTGATAAAGCGCCATAGCAATAGCAGCCACGATTTCGTCGTCGGTATTGGCTTCTTCTTGCTCGGGTTTTGGCATGGGTTTGCCGCGCTTGGCTGCTTTTTCGGCTTTTTCGCGTTCGTTGATTCGCTTGTTGACAGTGCCGAAGATAAAGAAGCAGATGCTGAGCAGGATAAGTGCACTAAAGACGATGGCCATAGCCATAATGGTTAGGATGAAGCCGTGAGAGTCGTTCTTGATGAACTTTTCGATTTTGTCGTTGGCTCCAATCACATAGTTGTTTTCGCCCGGAGTGATTTCGTAACCCGGCATGCCGGTTTTCACAGTCCATTGGTCGGCCACATAGGTGTTACCCTTTAGTAGGCTTATTTCGGCGAGAGTAGCAGTGCGAGCATAAGAGCAACCTGCAGGGAGGTCGGCAGGCACTATCACTTCATCGAGCTTGGTTATACCGTCGGAATCGTAGATGGCGATGTAGTTTTCGGTGCCGGGAATGAGCCTGATGCTTGCGTGTAGCGTACCCGATTCGGGCATTCCGTCGGCAAAGATAACTACCGACTGAAGGTGGGCAATGCTTGTCTTCTTGTCGCCGCGAGGGATGAGATACATGTCGTCGCGGTTAGGGATTTCGCCTTCAGCCACACGTTGAGTGGTGAGATACACGCTCGACACGTTCATGGTGCGGCGAGTGCTGTTGAAGAGCTCTATCCAAGCGCTGCGATTGCCGTATTCGTCTAAAAGGTTTATGTCGTTCTGAACCATCACCTCGTTAATGCGCAAGCCCTTGTGGCTTTGCGCATTAACGCCGATGGCACAAACAACGACAAGTAGAAATAGAATTAATCCTTTCTTGTTCATTGTTTATAGTAGAGTTCAAAAAAATTACAATGGTATATTACCGTGCTTGCGAGCAGGGTTAACAACCTTCTTGTTTTCGAGTTGTTGAAGCGCTCTGATTACGCGGAAACGAGTGTTTCGTGGCTCGATAACGTCGTCGATGTAGCCATACTTGGCTGCATTGTAAGGATTGCAGAAGAGCTTGTTGTATTCGTCAAGTTTTTCTTGATAGAACTTCTTGTAGTCTTCCATAATTTGAGCGGCCTTAGCGTCGTCGCCTGCAGCTTTAGCTTCTTGAGCGGCCACTTTGGCAGCCTTAGCTTCCTTAGCGTAGAGCACTTCGGCAGCACCCGATGCACCCATAACTGCAATTTCGGCAGTTGGCCATGCGTAGTTCATGTCGCCGCGAAGTTGCTTACAGCTCATCACGATGTGGCTACCACCGTAGCTCTTGCGGAGTGTAACGGTAACCTTAGGCACTGTAGCTTCGCCATAAGCGTAGAGAAGCTTTGCACCGTGAAGGATAACAGCATTGTATTCCTGTCCTGTACCTGGGAGGAAGCCCGGAACGTCGACGAGAGTAACCAAAGGAATGTTGAAAGCATCGCAGAAGCGAACGAAGCGAGCACCCTTGCGCGAAGCGTTGCAGTCGAGCACACCGGCAAGATACTTAGGCTGGTTGGCTACGATACCCACCGACTGGCCGTTGAAGCGGGCGAAACCGATGATGATGTTCTTGGCATAGTTGGCTGAAACTTCCAAGAATTCGCCGTTGTCGACGATAGCCGAGATAACATCGTACATGTTGTAAGGCATGTTGGCGCTTTCCGGGATGATTTCGTTCAAGCTGTCTTCAAGACGGTTGATTGGGTCGTTGCATTCCACACGAGGAGCGTTTTCCAAGTTGTTTTGAGGAATGTAGCTGAGGAGCTTGCGGATGATAGCGATAGCTTCTTCGTCGGTTTCGGCAGCGAAGTGAGCCACGCCCGACTTGGTAGAGTGGATTTCGGCACCACCGAGAGCTTCTTGAGTAACGTCTTCGCCGGTAACGGTCTTCACTACCTTCGGGCCGGTGAGGAACATGTAAGAGATTCCCTTAGCCATAACGGTAAAGTCGGTGAGGGCAGGAGAGTAAACAGCACCACCTGCGCAAGGACCGAGGATACCCGAGATTTGAGGAATTACACCCGAAGCGTTGATGTTGCGTTGGAAAATTTCGGCATATCCTGCGAGAGCGTTGATACCTTCTTGAATGCGGGCACCACCCGAGTCGTTAAGACCGATAACGGGAGCACCGTTCTTCATAGCCATATCCATCACCTTGCATATCTTGAGAGCAAGAGTTTCAGAAAGCGAGCCTGCCGAAACGGTGAAGTCTTGAGCAAATACGTATACCAAACGGCCTTCGATAGTACCGTAACCGGTAACTACGCCGTCGCCGAGGTAGTGCTTCTTGTCCATACCGAAGTTGGTGCAACGGTGAGTGACAAACATGTCGAGTTCTTCGAAACTACCTTCGTCGAGAAGCATCTTGATGCGTTCGCGTGCGGTGTATTTGCCTTTTTCGTGTTGCTTTGCGATAGCCTTTTCGCCACCGCCCAAACGAGCCTCTTCACGTTTTGCGATAAGCTCTTGGATTTTTTCAATTTGACTGCTCATTGGTAAATTCTATATTGTTTTCAAAAATAAACATTCAGTTTTTTTCAAGAATTTGTAGCGAAAAAGTTACTTCTTGTTGGGGTCTTCGCAGAATTCCACGAGAGTACCTGCCGAAGTCTTGGGGTGAAGGAATGCGATGTTAAGGCCTTCAGCGCCCTTGCGAGGAGCCTTGTCGATGAGACGGCCACCCTTCGATTCCACTTCAGCCAAAGCATTGGCTACGCCGTCTTCGATAGCGAAAGCTATGTGCTGCACGCCACCACGGCCACCGTTGTTGGCGATGAATTTAGCGATAGCGCTGTCGTCGGCTGTTGCTTCCAAAAGCTCAATCTTGGTTTGACCCACCTTAAAGAATGCGGTGCGTACTTTCTGGTCTGCTACTTCTTCGATTGCAAAGCACTTGAGGCCAAGCATGTTTTCGTAGAAAGGAATTGCTTCGTCGAGGCTGGTTACAGCTATACCGACGTGTTCGATGTGTGAAATATTCATATCAAAAAATCTGTTAGTATGATTTATATATAGTTTGTTAGTTTTATGTTAATTAATAATGTATACCTACTTGGGCATAATCGTTACAAAATTACAAATTATTATTGAATTGAAGTCTTATTTTCTTAAAATAATTGGCATTTTAAGGGATTATTCACAGAATTTCGGTTAAGTGTAAAAAGTAGTAAAACGCCCTTTTTGGCGCCGATGTCGCCGATGGTGCTCGAATGAATAATTTAGTGGTGAAAATGACCAATATCGTAAAAAAATATTCAAGTAATATGGTTTTGGCACGGGATTTGCAAATATGGTTGGTGAAGTCGACGACAAAGCGTCGGAGGACTTCGAAAAACTTATTTTATTAATAACGAAAACAAAAAAATAAAGAAATAAAAAACTATGGGAAAAATTATTGGTATCGACTTAGGTACAACCAACTCATGTGTAGCTGTTCTTGAAGGAAACGACCCTGTGGTAATTCCTAACAGCGAAGGTAGAAACACCACACCATCGATTGTGGCATTTGTAGACGGCGGCGAGCGCAAGGTGGGCGACCCGGCTAAGCGTCAGGCTATCACCAATCCTACTCGCACCGTGTTCTCAATCAAGCGTTTCATGGGCGAATCTTACGACCAGGTAGTGAAGGAAATCTCTCGCGTGCCTTATGAGGTGTGCAATACCAACGGTCAACCTCGTGTTAAGATCGACGGTCGTGAATTCACTCCGCAAGAAATCTCTGCTGTTATCCTCCAGAAGATGAAGAAGACAGCTGAAGATTATCTCGGACAACAGGTTACTGAAGCTGTTATCACAGTGCCTGCTTACTTCAACGATTCACAACGTCAGGCTACTAAGGAAGCCGGCGAAATAGCAGGTCTCACCGTACGCCGTATCGTGAATGAGCCTACTGCAGCAGCGCTTGCTTACGGTTTGGACAAGAGCGACAGTGATAAGAAGATTGCCGTATTCGACCTCGGTGGCGGTACATTCGATATCTCAATCCTCGAATTGGGCGACGGTGTATTCGAAGTGAAGTCGACCAACGGTGATACTCACCTTGGTGGTGATGACTTCGACCACTGCATCATCGACTGGCTCGCACAAGAATTTATGAACGATGAAGGCGTAGACGTTCGCAAAGACCCTATGGCATTGCAACGCTTGAAGGAAGCTGCCGAAAAGGCAAAAATAGAACTTTCGAGCTCTACATCTTCAGAAATCAACTTGCCATATCTTATGCCGGTTAACGGTATTCCAAAGCACTTGGTTCGCACACTCACTCGTGCTAAGTTTGAGCAACTTTGCGACCACTTGATTCAAGCCACTATCGAGCCATGCCGTCGTGCTCTTGCCGACGCAGGTCTCACTGCATCGGATATCGATGATGTAATCCTCGTAGGTGGTTCTACTCGTATACCTGCCGTACAGGAAATCGTTAAGAAATTCTTCGGCAAGACTCCATCTAAGGGTGTTAACCCCGATGAAGTGGTAGCTGTGGGTGCTGCTATTCAAGGTGGCGTGCTCAGCGGCGATGTTAAGGATGTGCTTTTGCTCGATGTTGTTCCATTGTCGGTAGGTATCGAAACCCTCGGCGGTGTGATGACCAAGCTTATCGACGCCAACACCACTATTCCTACTCGCAAGAGCCAAGTGTTCTCTACTGCAGCCGACAATCAGCCTTCGGTAGAAATCCACGTGCTTCAAGGCGAACGCCCAATGGCTAAGGACGACAAGACCCTCGGCAAGTTCCACCTCGATGGAATTGCTCCTGCTCCACGTGGTGTGCCTCAAATCGAAGTTACTTTCGAAGTTGACGCCAACGGTATATTGAACGTATCGGCTAAGGATAAGGCTACCGGTAAGGAACAAAGCATCCGCATCGAAGCATCGAGCGGTCTTTCTGACGAAGAAATCAATCGTATGAAGGAAGAAGCTGCTGCTAACGCTGCTGCCGATGCTAAGGAAAAGGAAAGAATCGACAAGATTAACCAAGCCGACTCTATGATTTTCCAAGTAGAGAAGAGCCTCAAGGATCTTGGCGATAAGATTCCTGCCGACAAGAAGAGCCAGATAGAAAGCGCTTTGACTAAGCTCAAGGAAGCTCACAAGAATCAAGACATCGACGCCATCGATGCCACAATGAAGGAACTCGAAACAGCCTTCCACGCTGCAAGTCAGGACATCTACAATGCTCAGCAGCAAGCAGGTGCTCAGCAACAAGGTCCTCAACCGGGTGCTAATCAGGGCGCTCAGCAAGGTGGCAACAACAATGGTGACAATGTTACCGATGTTCCATTCGAAGAAGTATAATCAGCAAGCTGACTTATAATACAAAAAATCCGGGGAAACAGCCGTTTCCTCGGATTTTTTTTCGTTTATGGCAATAATAATGATGATTATCGCCATGTTTTCTTGCCGATGTCGGCAAGAAAATGCTATATTTGCATCAAAATTAATCAAATTTCATGCCGCAGAACTATGGAAATGGTTTCAGTTAAAGAATATGCAGCTTCGCATGGACTCGCCGAACGAACTGTCAGGAATTACTGCATTAAGGGAAAGATAGCGGTAGTAAGGTAAAAAAGTCACTTGTTTTTGCGGTCGAGATAATCGGCGGTGGCGGTGAAGAATACGTCGCTGCTCGAATTGAGAGCTGTTTCTACCGAATCCTGAATCACGCCGATAATAAATCCCACAGCCACCACTTGCATCGATATATCTTGCGAAATGCCGAACAGTGAGCACGCCAGCGGGATGAGCAACAACGAACCGCCAGCCACTCCCGAAGCACCGCATGCCGAGAAAGTGGCAATTATGCTCAGCATAATTGCGCTTCCGAGGTCGATGTTGATGCCAAGTGTGTAGCAAGTGGCGAGGGTCATCACGGTGATGGTGATGGCGGCTCCGTCCATATTGATGGTGCTGCCGAGAGGTATGGAGACGGCGTAGAAATCTTTGTCAAGTCCCAAGCGTTGGCACAAACTCATATTTACGGGTATGTTTGCAGCCGATGAACGAGTAAAAAATGCGCTTAATGCGCTGCCTTTGAGGCATTTCCACAATAGAGGCCACATGTTGCGACGTAGCAGAACCGAGCTGATGACGGGGTTGATGATGACGGAAACGGTAATCATGCAGCCCACAAGCAAAGCCACGAGTTTGCCGTAGGTGGTGAAGATGCTCATACCGCTCTCGCTCACAGAGGTGTATACAAGTCCCATAATACCTATGGGGGCACATTGTATTATCCAGTTCACTATCAAAGTCACTGTTGAAGCAAGGTCTTGAAAGAAATCGATGGTGGCAGCCGACGCCATTTTTTTAAGTGCAAAACCGAGTATAATAGCCCACATGAGTATGCTAAGGTATGAAGCATTGGCAATGGCGGTAATCGGGTTGCACATTATGTCGCCTACAATTTTGAGAAACACATCGGCGAGGGTGCCCGGTGCTTCGCCATCGTAGCTTCCCGTATCGGGCAGAGTTATGGCAATGGGAAATGCTCGAGAGGCGAGCACAGCCGCCACGGCGGCTATCAGTGTGCTGGTGATGTAGAGTGCGATGACGGTGCGAAAGCGTTTGCCGAGTCCGGTGCGCGATTTGGCAATGGCTGAGGTCACAAGCAGAGCCACCAAAACGGGAGCAATGGCTTTAAGGGCGCCGATGAAGAGTCGGCCAAGAATTGTCATCACTGTGATATTTGGCACCAACAATGCCAACGAAGCGCCTATGATGAGGCCCATAAGAATGCGCATCATCAGATTGGAATTGACATAGGCGTGAAGCGTTCTGTTAACGAAATTCATAGGATTTTTTGATATTTAATGTTTTGTATTACATGGTTTTAGAGGCTATTTCGCGCCACCCTTTTTGAAAATATTCTTGTTTGTAGTCGTTGGGGCGCACCACGGTGCCGTTCCACATCACTATGTCGAGGTCGATGGGAATTACTCCGAGCAGTTTGCTCTCCGGTGTGCGACCGCATTGCTTTTCGTAGTCCTTGAGCACGTCAGAGAGTTCCGCCATCGGCAAAGTGGTGGTGATGACAGCCACGGTGTTGAGATAATCGGCATCTTTGCCATTGATGGCAGGTGTGGAGTATGCCGAGGCACAAGCAGTTAGCTCGAACGTGCGCTCGAGCCATTGCTTGCAGCATGCCATCATGTCATGGCGGTTTGGGGCATTGCTGCCTATGCTTAGTACGGCTGTCGAAACGGGGTTCTGAGTCATTGCTTCACTCCTTTCATCGATAGGGCAATGCGTTTGCGGTCGTAATCGATGGCTTTCACGCGCACACGCACAGCCTGATTGAGTTTCACGACTTCGGAAGCCGAGCGAACGAAACGGTCGCTGATTTCGGAAATGTGCACCAAGCCGCTTATGTGCACACCTATGTCGACAAAAGCGCCGAATTGGGTGATGTTTGACACTATGCCGTTCAATTCCATGCCTTCGCGCAAGTCGTCGATGCTTTCTATCGAGTCGTCGAAGGCAATATCCTGCGAATCGGTGCGCGGGTCGCGACCCGGTGCTTCGAGTTCGCGAAGAATGTCGCGCAACGTGGGTTCGCCCACTTCATCGCTTATATATCGCTTCAAATCGATTGACTTGCGTATTTCAGCCGAGGCGAAGAGGTCGGCAACGGAACACTTGCAGTCGCGAGCCATCTGCTCCACGAGACGATAGCGCTCGGGGTGAATCGACGAATTGTCGAGCGGATTGGCACCGGCGATGCGCAAAAATCCGGCGCATTGCTCAAATGCCTTTGCACCCATTCGAGGCACTTTCATAATATCTTTACGCGAGGCAAAACTGCCGTTTTCGCGACGATAATTCACTATGTTGAGCGCCAACGAGGGCCCTATGCCTGCCACATACGACAGCAGTTCCTTCGATGCCGTGTTCACATTCACGCCCACACTGTTGACGCAACTCTCCACCACAAAGTCGAGCGATGTCTTGAGTTTGTTTTGGTCTACATCGTGTTGATATTGGCCTACGCCTATCGATTTAGGGTCGATTTTTACGAGTTCGGCAAGCGGGTCGATGAGTCGGCGACCTATCGAAACGGCACCACGCACAGTAACATCCTGGTCGGGAAATTCGTCGCGAGCCACCTTCGATGCCGAGTAGATTGAAGCCCCGCTTTCGTTCACCACAAATGTGTTGACGGGAGTGTCGAAGGTGAGCGATTTTACAAATCGGGTGGTTTCGCGGCTTGCCGTGCCGTTGCCAATAGCAATGGCTTGAATGCCGTATTTTTTGACGAGCGAAGTGACTTTGGCCGATGCACCGGCAATGTCGTTGCGGGGTGCTGTGGGGAATATCACATCGTGGTGAAGCAGGTTGCCCCGGGCGTCGAGGCATACCACCTTGCAACCGGTGCGAAAGCCCGGGTCGATTGCCATCACGGCTTTCTCGCCCAGAGGCGCTGCAAATAGCAGTTGACGAGCATTTTGTGCAAACACTTCGATGGCTTGATCGTCGGCAACGGCTTTTGCCTCGTTGCGAAATTCGGTTTCTATCGATGGTTTGATGAGGCGTTTGTAGCTGTCGGCAACTGCTTCTGCCACTATGTCGGAGGCTTCGCCATAGCCTTTTACCACGGTTCGGGCTATGCTATCGATGGCTTTATCGGCATCGATGGCAATGTTTACTTTCAGAAAGCCTTCTTTCTCGCCGCGAAGCATGGCGAGGATATGGTGCGACGAACTGCGCCGGAGCGGTTCGCTGAAATCGAAATATGTGCTGTAGGTTTCTCCTTCTTTTTCCTTGCCGCGCGTCACCGATGACGAAATCACAGCCTCGCGGCGAAACATGGAGCGCACGGTGTTGCGCACGCGTTTGTTTTCTGAAATCCATTCGGCAATGATGTCGGCAGCGCCGGCAATGGCTTGGTCGGTGTCGGGTACTTCGTCGCTGACAAATGCTGCGGCGCGACGCTCGATGTTGCGCTCATTTTGCGCCATAATGATTCGCGCCAAGGGTTCAAGGCCGCGGGCACGAGCCACTTCGGCACGGGTGCGACGCTTGGGTTTATAGGGTAGATACAAATCCTCGAGGGTAGTGCTGTCCCAACAGTCCTCGATGGCTTTCTCGAGTTCGGGTGTGAGCCGCTCCTGAGCCTTGATGGTGGAGATGATGGTTTCCTTGCGGTTCGCCAGCTCGTGGTAACGCTCGAGTGAGGTTTTTATGTCTTGTATCTGAGTTTCGTCGAGGGCTCCGGTGGCTTCCTTGCGATAGCGCGCTATGAATGGCACGGTGGCACCATCGGCAAGCAGTGCTATGGTTTTCTCCACCGAGTGTAGCGCTATTGCCAACTCTTGGGCTATGAGTTTTGCTATAGTAGCGTTGTTGTCGTGGTTCATTCTTTGTGACGGAGTGTAAAGATGGTTATTTCGGGGCGAGCGCCGAATCGGGCAGGTATGCCTATGCTACCCACGCCAATGTTCACATATATGTGTTGGTCGCCTTTGCTGTATAGTCCCGCCCACTGAGTGTACATTAGCGATGCCGGTGAATATTTTTTGCCGAAAAGCGATATTTCGGTCTGCATGGCATGGGTGTGCCCCGATAGGGTGAGGGCTATGTTGGTGTTAGGCACTATGTCGGTATCCCAGGGATAGGTGCAGTGCGATAGTAAAACCTTAAACTTATTGTCGTTGAGTGTTTTATATGCTTTTCGCAAGTCGCCGTAGGTGTGAAAAGTGCTGTTGCCTATGTTTTCCACGCCGATAATCATTATCGAGTCGTTGCCGCGAGTCACTGCCACGGTTTCGTCGAGCAAGAGTCGCCAACCGGCACTGTGCTGCAGGCGATGCATGTTCTCAATGTCGGCTTTTTGCTTGTCGGGCGAGTCCCACACATAATAGTCGCCGTAGTCGTGATTGCCCATAATCGAAATCACGCCGTCGGGGGCATGGAGTCGGCTTAGTTGTTCCACAAACGGCTCCACATCTTTCGATGTGCTGTTGGCGAGGTCGCCGGTAAACACTATCATATCGGCATTTTCGGCATTGATGGCTTTCACCACATCGTTGACGAATGGGGTATCTTTGTGGAGCGAGCCGAGATGAAAATCGGAGAACTGCGCAATTCGGTAGCCATCAAAACTCTCGGGCACCAGCGGGTGCGAAATTTCTATGTGCTTAACCTCGATGTCGTAGCGCGTTACAGCCGATGCATACCACATATAGCACAATATTGCTATGGCTATAAGTGCTGCCACATTGCAGACTCGCTGCTTGGCCTTGGCGCTGTGCCAAAATGCCTTGGTGAGCGATATGAGCACAAACACCACTTTTACTAATACTATCGAGATAAAGGCATAGATTAAAAGCGACATTGTGGGTATATGGTTAATCCATAATGATTTAGGTGCAAATGCTGTAAATATGGCAAATGCACCTATAATAGTAGTCGCTGCTATGTGCAGACTGCGATATAGCTTTAATGTAGATTTGTTGTTTGCCTTAATCTGAAAATAGATGTAAACGTCGATAACGAGGGTGATTATAAGCATGATTATCACCGGAAGCACATATATTTTCATCTTTGATTATTATTCAGATTAAACAAATATCGTATGTTTCTGATTATATTAGCGTTAAATAAAAGAGAGAGGAGAGAGGAAACTGAGTATTACATCAAGCCGAGGGCTTTATTCTTATTGATAAGAGGGTTGGCATACATTTCGAGGATGCGTTCGCGCATAAATGCTTTCTCTTCGTCGTTGGTATGCACTTTCACCTTCTCTATGCGGCGGTTGAGATACTTGTTGAAGTAAGCTATGTCGCTTTCGGTATACATGTCGGCATAGGTGTTTGTGCCGTTCATCCTATCGTAAGCGATATAGTTGCAAGGATAAAGGTGATAGTTGGCATGGATAGCCTTGTCGATGATATGGCACACACGATGTATCTTTTCCTGCTTCTCGAGTTCGGCCGGGATTTGGTCGAGTTGGTCGTTGATGCATGGAGTGAACTCGAAGTGTATTCTGCCTTTGAATCCACGAATGCCTGTGAGCATGCTTATCACGTCGTCGTTTTGCGATTTCTTGAAGTCGGGGTTCTTTTTCTTCATCAAGAATTCGGTGGCTTTGAGGTAGTCGTTGGGGTCGAACTCGTAGCTCAAAGATACGGGCGCAATGTTAAGCTTCTTGAGGCTTTCGATAGGGTTGGCGCACTCACCGCCTATAGTAAGCATTTTCACGAGGCTGTCCTGAGTGAGGTCGTTGCTGTCCTTGGCGCGACCTTGACGCTGGGCAATCCAAATCGATTCGTGCTTCTGATTGATGGCAAAGTGAATGTAGTGTGAGAGCTGTATGGCAGCAGCCAAGCGACCCTTGGTGGTGGTGTCGCGCTTAACGATGAAACTCTTGTTGAGTTTTACGAGAGTTTCAATCCAGTTGAATGCCAACAAGTTGTTGCCGATAGCCACTTCCGATGTGGGGAAACCGTTGCGCCACAGCTCGAGGTTGAGAAACGAAGCATCGAGCACAATGTCGCGGTGGTTGGTGATAAACGTGTAGCTTGTGGCAGGATTAAGCTCCTTTACGCCATTTGAGGTGATGCCGCTTGTGGTGCTTTTTTCCACCAATTGAAGGTAAGAACACGAGTATTTGGCTTGGAAGTCGTACTTTGAGGTGATGGTCGACAATCCTTCGCAATACTTCTCGTAGTCGACGCCCGGCATAATGAATTCTATAAAGAATCTGAATCCGGGGTCTTCGATAAGTTGGTTTAACTTTTGGTTGACATCCTTGTCTTCAATAGGGCAGATGTCGGCAAATTCGTGTGGAGTTTCAATGATTTTTTGTTCCATTTCTTTAGTTAATATACATGTTTGGTTCAAAGATAGCAATAACTTTTTATATTGCGCAAAAGCGCGTTTTAAAAATCGTTAAGGATTAATGGCATTGCTATATTCTCGCCATTTATTGATAAGGTTTGTCATGTCGGCAGGAATTTCGCTGTCGAAATTCATCTCTTGGTGAGTGGTGGGGTGCACAAATCCCAATGTCTTGGCATGGAGCGCTTGGCGAGGGCAAATCTTGAAGCAGTTCTGGATGAACTGGGCATATTTTGCGCTCGTATTTCCACGCAGCACTTTGTCGCCGCCATAACGGGCATCGTTGAATAGCGGATGGCCTATGTATTTCATATGAACGCGTATCTGGTGGGTGCGGCCTGTTTCGAGTTGGCATCGCACCACAGCCACATGGGTGAGGTTTTCGAGGGTGTGATAGTGCGTAACGGCGTGTTTGCCTTGGTCGCCTTCGGGAAATACAGCCATCTGCAAGCGGTCCTTGAGGCTACGCCCAATGTTGCCTTCCACGGTGCCGTCGGCATCCTTCATTTCGCCCCACACCACAGCCACATATTGGCGCTTGGTGGTCTTGTTGAAAAATTGCAATCCGAGTGAGGTTTTGGCTTGTGGAGTTTTGGCTATAACGAGCAGCCCGGAGGTGTCTTTATCGATGCGATGCACGAGGCCCATGCGCGGGTCGCTCACGTCGTAGTCGGGGTTGTCCTTAAAGTGATAGGCGAGGGCGTTGACCAGTGTGCCCGAGTAGTTGCCGTGGCCCGGGTGCACCACGAGCCCTGCCGGTTTGTTCACCACCAGCAAATCATCGTCTTCGTATACTATATCGAGCGGTATGTCTTCGGGGATAATCTCGTTTTCGTAGCGAGGACGGTCCATCACTATGCGAATGTCGTCGCCGGGCTTGACGCGATAGTTCGATTTCACCGGGCGGCCGTTCACTCTTATGCACTCTGCTTCAGCAGCCTGCTGAATGCGGTTGCGCGAGGTGTTGGGGATGCGGGTTACGAGATACTTATCGATTCGCAGCAACACTTGTCCCTTATCTACTTCGATGTGATGGTGCTCCCAAAGGTCGCGACCATTCTCGGTGAAGTCGGGCTGCATCTCGAAGTCGATGTCCTCTGCAATATTTGCGTTTTCGGGGATAAATTCGTTGTCCATAATGCGTGTTAAATCAGGCTTTCGTCGATTGATTCTGCTTCGTCCGATTGTCCGATGCTGTCGTTCATCACGGGTGCTTCGCCCACGAGGAGCACCACCTTGGCCGATAGCGGAGTTTTGGTGCCGGGCTCTATCTCCTTGCCGTTGACAGTGACACCCACTATCAGACCCACATAGCGCGATGGTGTGGTCTGAATGGTGATATTGCTAAATCCCGCGCCCTTGAGCAGTGAAGTGCCTTGGCGTTGCGACATATCCTTAACGCGAGGGAACAATGCAGTGCGTGGGTTGAATGGGCTCACGGTGAGGTAGATGGTGCGCTTCGACTTTACGAGCGACAAGCCTTTTGGACTTTGCTCTATCACGCATCCGGGATTGAAGTTCTTGTTGTATACCGAGTCGGATATCACGCATTTCAAACCCTCGCTTTCGATTATTTCTCGGGCTTCGGCTATGGTTTTGCCTTTCACGTCGGGCACTTCTTGCATTTTGCCGTGCTCGGTGAATATGTCGGCTGCCACCAGAGCGCAGTAGCAGATTACGAAAAACGTGATGGCTATCAGCAGCAAATTAAATAGAATGGGGTGCTTTTTATTGAACGAAAAGTCTTTTTTCATAATTGTAAAAGTCTGTTATACTAAAATGAACTACAAATATAATGATAAAAAGCGAGAAAACTTGCAATGTATGGCATAAAAGAAAAAGCCCTCGCCATTGGTGAAGCCAATGCGAGGGCAATATCGTGATAATATCTACTTGGCAGCGCTATTACAAGTCCAAGCTATCGCGGTTCTTGGCCATGTTGCGGAAGCCAATCTTGCCGTCTTCAAATTCTTGAGTGGCGATAAGGGTTGGCTTAGGTAAGCGTTCGTAGTACTTGGAGATTTCGATTTGTTCGCGGTTTTCAGAGATTTCTTCCAAGTTGTCGTTCATCGAAGCGAATTCCTGAAGTTTCTTCTCGAGGTCGCGCTTCATTTCAGCGGCGATTTGGTTGGCGCGTTTGCTGATGATGCAAACGGTTTCGTAGATGTTGCCTGTAGGCTCTGCCAATGTGGTTACATCGTGAGTTACAGTGTTGAGTGGCGCATTAGTCTTCTTGTAGTCCATTTCGCTTAATATGTTTTTTTATAGTTTTATTTCTGAATAATAGTCGCTGATGTTAGTCCTTTACGTGCTTCGAAGCTATTTTGAAGATGTTCTCGGCTTCGTTGCGATTGTCGCTCTCGGGGAAATCGTTGATAAACGAGTAATATTCGTCGATAACCACGCGGAAGCGGTCTTCTTTCTTCTCATCGGTACTCTGGTTGGCTTCCTGGAAGCGCGATTTGAGTATGAGCAGTTCGAGTTGTTCTTTATATTTGCTGTAAGGATAATCCTTGAGTGCGTTCTTTGCCACAATCACAGCCGACTCGTAGTTATTGCCCATAAAGTTGCCGAGATTGTAGTAGAGGGTGGCGTTTTCGAGTTCCTTCTTCACGAGTTTGTCCTGGAGTTCGAAGATGGCGTTTTGTGCAATCGACACCTTATCGCTCTTCGGGAAGAATTCGAGGAAGTTTTGCAGCTCTTCGATGGCCTTCACCGTGCCGGTCTGGTCGAGCTGAGTCTCGGGCGAGTCGAGGTAATAGCCATAGCCGCAATAGAAGCGAGCAAGTTCGGCATATTTGCCTTTAGGGTAATGCTGATAATAAGTTCTGAAGTATGAACCCGAACTCAAATAGTCCTTGTTTTCGTAGTAACTCATACCCAAAAGGAAGAGCGACTCTTCGGCCTTGTCGGTGCCTTTGAAAACTGTTACAATATCTTCGAGAATAGTGTATGCTTGAGTGTATTTGCCTTCTTCGAAAGCGCGCTTGGCATACTCATATTTATAGTTATAATCGGTGCTCTTTAGCACTTTATTGTACTCGCCACAACCGCTTAAAATAGCAGCCGAAAGCAGGGCAACGATTAAATTTAGGTTCTTCTTCATAATTATTCGCGTATTTTAGCTTGCAAATTTACGAATTTTGGCAGATATTGCAAAACGATTTAGTGAAAATGATTTAAATTAACCTTAATTAATTAGCTAAGCCCATGTTTTTTGGCAAAAATATCGAAAAATTAACACGGCGACAGCCGTTTGTGAGCTGTCGCCGTGCAATGCGTTATGTTGCATGTGAGTGGTAGGGGGAGTGTGGCATTACCAGTCGCCCTTCAGACATTCTATGTTGGTGATTTCAAGTGTCTCAGAGTTCAAATACTTGCTGCTTTTTGATCTATACACCACATTAGGCCAGCCGCTGAAGAAAAAGTCCCACGCTTGCAGTTGGGTAATGTCGATTTTCGATACTTTCGACATCTCCTTTTCTACATTTTCCCAGTCTTTTTCACTACCCATAGCTTCCTTCAACAGAGGAGCGGCAATTTTCATTGCCAATTCAGAAGGAATTTCACTTTGTGTTTTAGACACTACTCGATAATCGCCCTCATACACAGCCTCGTCTTCGTCGAGATATTCGGCGTAGGTTTGGATAAAGCTTTTCACACCATTGGTATCGTCGGTCGATTCTGTCATACCTAATTTATAGGCGTTTCCGTGAAGAACAAAGTGAATGACGGCAGGCGTGAAGCGTTTCATCACCGCTTCTTCGCTGTTAAAGTTAAATATAGAATTGTTCTTCAACTTTTGGGCTTGCTCGCCTGGCAGTTTGTTTAACAAGGCTTCTACTCCCTTCCACATGGCTTGGCTCACCTTTTCCCAATTCAAGATGTGAGTTATAGCGCCACATTCGTCGGTGGTAAAGAGCAGTTCGGCAGGCATATAATCATTGCCGGCTGCGAGAAATGCATTTAAGTTATTTTGGTCGTCAAGACCCAATATTTCGCCCGGCAAATACTTTATGGTGTAGCTTGTTTCGGTAGAGTCTACTACTTCAAAACTATAGTTGAATTCGTAGTGATACGTCACAGCGGTATCGCCATCTGTTATCTTAAATTTGCTGCGAATCTCGTGATATGTAACAACATCGCCCAAATTGAAATAAGCAATCACCGGCACATAATCTTCCGGATTGTTGGCATTTTCGTCTAGAGCAAAGGTCGGCACGCTCATATATAAGGCAGCAATAGCCACAACCATGCCTGTCAAAAAATTGCGAAATGTATATTTCATAAAAGTGTTGTGTTTATGTAATGACTAATAATTTGCTTTATAATACAAAGGTAGGAAAAATAATCAAATATTCTAATTTTCGGAATAATCAATTGTCGGGCTTTAGTATAATCATTATAAAGTTGAAGTAATCATCGAATTGCAACAAATCAATGTCGAAATATTTGGCAAAGTGGAGGGAAGTGCGTTACTTTGTAAGAAATAATTTCCCGATGTAAGCTTTGGGGCTTGAAGCTAAACAAGATTACACTAAAAAACTAAAAATTAATAAGCATGAAAAAACTATTGAGTGCGGTGCTGTTGTCGCTGACGGTTTCGTTGCCGATGATGGCTGCTAATGAAAATTTGAAATTGAGCTACAATAAGCCTGCCACTGTGTGGGAGGAAGCTTTGCCTTTGGGCAACGGCTTTATTGGAGCCATGATGTATGGAGGAGTGGATGCCGAGTTGATTCGCCTTAATGAAGTGACCCTATGGTCGGGCGTGCCTGTGCAAGCCGGGGTGAACAAAGAGGCTCATCAATACCTTTCGCAGGTGCGTAAGGCCCTTGCTGAGAAAAATTTTGCCGAGGCCGACCGCCTTTGCCGCAAGATGCAAGGCCATTATTCGCAGAGCTTTTTGCCGCTTGGCGACCTTCGCATAGCCCAGCACATGCCAAGTGCCGGTGATGCAGTGCGCTATCGCCGTGAACTCTCACTTGCCGATGCCACTGCCACAGTGAGTTTCGTGAAAAACGGTGTGAAATATGTGCGCACCGCTTTCGTTTCGGCTCCCGACAGTGTGATGGTTGTGCGATTTGAGGCTGATAAACCCGGAAAAATCAACCTCGATGTGGCTATGGAAAGTCAAATAAAATACACCACCGAAGTGGTTGACAATCAGTTGAAAATACAAGGTAATGCACCCGCGTGGCTCGACCCCGTGTATTATAATATGGAAGGTCGCAGCCCGGAGCGCGAGGAAGTGTATGGCCACAAGGGAATGCGCTGGCAAGCCGTGGTGAAAGTGGAAGCCGTGGGCGGAAATGTAGCAAACGGCGTAGATGCCATCACGGTGCGCAATGCCGATGCAGTGGTGATTTACCTTTCGGCAGCCACCAGTTTCAACGGCCCGTTTAAGTTCCCCGACACCGAAGGCAAAGACGAAAAAGCCATCAATGCTCGCCGATTGAAGCCACTCGAATTTGGCAGTTTCGACCGCTTGCATCGCAATCATCGTGCCGATTTTGCCAAGTATTTCGACCGCGTGGAATTGAACCTCGAGCGAGGCGCCGATGCCGAAGCACTTGAGAAGATGACCACCGACGACCGCTTGCGCCGATTCTCTAATGGCGGCATCGATACACAGCTCGAAGAAACCTACTATCAGTTTGGCAGATATTTGCTCATTTCATGTTCACGCCCGGGTGGCTCGGCAGCTAACTTGCAAGGCATTTGGAACAAAGAATATCGTGCACCCTGGAGCTCTAACTACACCACAAATATCAATACAGAGATGAACTATTGGCTCGCCGAGAGCACCAATCTGAGCGAGATGCACCAACCAATGCTCGACTGGATAGAGAACCTCTCGAAGGTGGGCGAGCGCACTGCCTATGAGTATTATCGCACTCGTGGATGGGTAACTCACCAAAACAGTGATATTTGGTGCTTGGCTAATGCCGTGGGCGACTGCGGTAACGGCGATCCACTTTGGGCTAACTGGTATGCTGCAAGTGGCTGGCTGAGCCAGGATTTGTGGGAACGATATGCTTTCACCGGCGATAAGGAATATCTCGCCAAGCGAGCCTATCCGGTGATGAAACTTGCTGCCGACTTCTTCTGCGATTGGCTGATAGAGCGCGACGGATATCTTATCACTTCGCCCTCTACCTCGCCCGAAAATGCCTTCCTGCTCGACGGCCGCCGCTATGCAGTGGCTGAAGGTTGCACCATGGATTATGCCATTATTCGCGACCTGTTTGGCAATGTGATAGCAGCAAGCAAGATTCTCGGCAAGGACAAGAAATATGCCAAGAAACTCGAAGGCATACTTGCCAAGTTGCCTCCATATAAAATAGGAAAAGAAGGCCAGCTACAAGAGTGGAGCGAAGATTTCACCGAATCGGAGCGTGAACACCGCCACCTCTCGCACATGTATGCCCTTCATCCGGGACACTCGATTTCGCCCTTGACCACACCCGAACTTGCCAAGGCAGCCGATGTGACACTCACCAATCGCGGCGATGGCGGCACCGGTTGGAGCAAGGCGTGGAAGATAAATTTTGCTGCTCGACTTCTCGACGGCAACCATGCCTATAAGATGTTCCGTGAAATTATGCATTTCTTCGACCCCGTGGGCAATTCTTGGGGCGGAGGCACCTATCCTAATATGTTCGACGCGCACCCACCGTTCCAAATCGATGGCAACTTTGGCGCATCGGCAGGTGTGACCGAAATGCTGCTCCAGAGTCAACTTGGCGACATATTCCTGCTTCCGGCACTTCCCGATGCATGGCGCAATGGCAATGTGCGAGGTTTGAAGGCTCGCGGCAACTATCAAGTGGCTATAGAGTGGGCCGACGGAAAGCTTAAGGCTGCAACTATCGATGCCGTAATAGGCGGTAAATGTGTGCTCCGCAGCTATCAACCCATCGATGTGCCACAAGCAAAGTGCACCAAGACCCGCGATGGCAAATATTACCTTTGCACATTCGAAACCAAGCCCGGCGAAACATATAATGTGGTAGCCGAGTAACGAAAACTAATCACTTAATAGCACTACGGTGTTCTGCAGAGCTTAAACGGCAGAACACCGTAGCTTTTTATTTCATCTATCGATAGTGTGAAGGATGTGTGAATTATTGTTTGTAATTATAAAATATATTAAAATTATAAATTCTTAGTGAGAAATAATTATCTTTGTATAGTAAATAAGGTGTCAAAAATTTAGATTTATAAAATTGAGATATGAAAAAACAGCTACTTTTTACATTGTCGCTGCTTACGGCGATAGTAGGTGCCGATGCACAGGAGTGGAAAACCACAGCCGAGAGATATATTGCAGATGGCGAGTTTGCCAAGGCCGAGTGGATGCTCAAAGCCTTACCACAGACCGAAAAAGATGCTCGGGCGCTGCAAATCGACTCGTTGCGCGCCATTATCAAGCGCATTCGTAAGGATTTCAGCATTACTCCCGCCGAGGGTAAACTTCGCATTGAGGAGATATATGGGCACGAAGTGACCGATAAGCAGATAGAGCGGTGGAAACTCGATAAACTCATAGAATATATGAACATCGATGGCCAGGAATGGTGGTTCCGCCGTGGTATAGGCAATTTCAAATTGCTCAACCATGCCGAATTTGAGGTTCGCGACCAAGCAAGCCGCGATGCCGAAGCAGCCTCGCTACGTAAATACTACGATGAAGCGATGGCTACTAAAGCCGACAAAAACGGAGTGCGTAATTGGCATCGCAACAATATAACTATGACCATCGACGTAAAGCCCGATATGGTACCCGCCGGCGAAGTGGTGCGCGTGTGGATGCCTATCCCATACGAAAATTTACGCCAAAAAAATATTAAGCTGCTCAGCAGTTCGCATCCGGCTACCATGTCGCAGGGTAGTGTGCATCACACCGTGTATATGGAAGCGGTGGCTGAGAAGGGTAAACCCACACATTTCGAAATCAACTATACTTACGACGTAGGCGAACGCAATTTTACTCAAGAATATCTCTTGAAGCATGTGAAACCTTACGACACTGCCAAGGAAGTGTATCAGCGCTACACAGCATCGGAGGCTCCGCATCAAGTGGTGACACCTGCTATGAAAGCTTTGGCGCTCGATATAGTAGGCACTGAGAAAAATCCCGTGCTTCAAGCCTCGAAGATTTACGACTGGATTTCAGCCAACTTTAAGTGGGCAGGAGCAAGAGAGTACAGCACTATCCCCAATATCCCCGAATATGTGCTCCACATAGGTCATGGCGACTGCGGACAAGTGTCGCTGCTCTACATCACGCTTTGTCGCGCAATAGGAGTGCCTGCGCGTTGGGAAAGCGGTTGGATGCTTCACCCGGGTGAAGTCAATTTGCACGACTGGAGCGAAACCTATTTCGAAGGCATAGGATGGGTGCCCACCGACCAGTCGTTTGGCCGCTCCACACTTGCCACATCGCTCCACGACTATTATAAAGCCGGTATGGACATCTATCGCATGGCTGCCAACGAAGGCATTGGCGGCGAGTTCAGCCCCAAAAAGACTTTCATACGCAGCGAAACCGTCGACTCACAGACCGGTGAAGTGGAATGGCGCGGTGGAAACCTCGAGTATGGGCAATTTAGCTACGATTTGACTATAAACAGTTCGGAACCAATAAAATAACCTTTAATATTATTTTTACGAAGATGAGACTTTTGAGAAAAATATCATTGCTTATGTTAACAGTGTTTTCGATGAGTGTAGCTACGGCACAAAGCGTCGACGATATGTTGACTGATTTGAAGAAAACCATTGCACCCGATGGCAGAACCGCCATTTGGGATGTGAATACCACCATGCAGAATGGCGTGGTTACTCTCTACGGCAAAGTGGACAGCAACCGATTGAACGACGCCATTGAGAATGCGCTAAATAGCGCCGGCGTGAAGTTTAACAACAACCTGATAGTGCTTGAGAATATGCCCGAAAAACCGTGGGCACTGGTGAAGCTATCGGTGGCTTCGCTGCGCACTGCCGGTCGCCACAGTGCCGAAATGGCCACACAGGGCATAATGGGTATGCCGCTGCAGGTGCTCGACCGCGACGATGACTGGTATCGCGTGCGCATGCCCGACGACTATATAGCCTATGTGCCCGGCAATTCGCTTATTCGCATTGACAATGCTCGTTTCGAAGAGTGGAAGAAGGCTAAGCGCTACATAGTGACCGTGTATCAAACCCGCTTGGTGAGCGAGCCTAAAGGCGACGCCACAGTGAGCGACCTGGTGATGGGAAACATACTCGAATATAAGGGCGAACAAGGTAAATGGGTGCGCCTCGCCACTCCCGACGGCCGCGAAGGCTATGTGGAAAAGAGCGAGGTGGAAGAGCTTGCCAAATGGGCCAAGCAGGACTTCAATGCCGCTCAAATTGAAGCCACAGCCCACCGCATGATGGGTTCGGGCTATCTGTGGGGCGGCACATCGACCAAGCTTACCGACTGCTCCGGCTTGGCGAAAGTGAGCTATTTCTCCAATGCCATTATCTTGCAGCGCGATGCTTCGCAGCAGGCACTCACCGGCGAAATCATCAAGGCCGACGAGTGGCAGAAGGCACAGACCGGCGACTTGCTGTTCTTTGGCACCCAATCGGGCCGCGTGACTCATGTGGCAATCTATTTGCGCGATGGAAAATATATTCACTGCTCAGGTCAGGTGAAAATCAACAGCGTTGACCCCGCCGACCCCGACTATCTCACCACACCATTCCTGTCGATTAGTAGAATAAATGGCAAAGTGGGCTCCAAGGGCATTGTGGCTGTGAGAAACCATCCATGGTATTTTTAAGAGAATCTTCAGAATTTATTAAACCTACAAAAAACTATAATATGGACAGAAGAAAATTTTTGGTGGGAGCCGGCATGGGCATTATAGCCGCCTCGGCACCCATCTCGCTCTCGGCAATGGGCGCAGCAACCAAAAAAACTACCAAGTCGGGTCGTATGACTTTGAAATTCACACCCTTCGAACTCAAACTTCGCCATGCGTTCAATTTGGCTAAGTACAGCCGCACATCCACTCCCGGCGTGCAGGTGAAGATAGAATATGAGGGATACACCGGCTATGGCGAAGCATCGATGCCGCCATACCTCGGCGAAAGCATCGAATCGGTAACCAAATTCCTATCGAAAGTGGATTTGAGCCAATTTAACGACCCCTTCAAGATGGAAGAAATCCTGGCGTATGTCGACGCGCTCGAACCCGAAAATCGCGCTGCCAAGGCTTCGGTCGACATAGCTCTTCACGACCTTGTGGGCAAACTCATAGGTCAACCATGGTATAAAATCTGGGGATTGTCGATTGACAAGATTCCGCAATCATCGTTTACCATCGGCATCGACACTCCCGAAGTGGTGAAGCAGAAGATTAAGGAAGCCGACGACTATAAGGTGATAAAGATAAAACTCGGACTCGACAACGATAAAGAGATGATCGACATCATACGCCAGTGCACCGACCGCCCCATCTGCGTGGATGCCAATCGCGGTTGGAAAACCAAAGAGCAGGCTATGGAAGTTATCGAATATCTTGCCGACAAGAATTGCCTCTTCATAGAGCAACCTATGATGGAAGACAAACTCGACGACACAGCATGGATACGCGAGCGCAGCCCGATTCCAATCATTGCCGACGAGGTGTTCCACCGTCTGCCCGATATAGTGAAACTAAAGGACTACTACGATGGTATCAACATCAAACTCATGAAGAGCACCGGTATGAGCGAGGCTTACAAGATGGTGACATTGGCTCGCGCATTCGGCATGAAGATTATGTGCGGATGTATGACCGAGACATCGTGTGCCATAGCAGCTGCAGCACAGCTCAGTCCGCTTATCGACTGGACCGACCTCGACGGAAATGTGCTCATAGCCGACGATATCTTCAGCGGAGTGAAGGTAATAGACGGTCGCGTAACACCGAGCGACGCCCCCGGTATAGGCGTTACTCCTATCAAGGGTAAATATCCCACATTCTGATGATATAATCCCGCTTTGCGGGTAAAAATATAGCAATTCGCCTCTTCTACACTTGTGCCGAGTGAAATCGGCTCCGAGATGGTAGAAGAGGCGAATCTTTTTTATTGCTGTCCGATAAAAGTTGACAGACGCAAGAAGATACGGTTCAGCTATCGGCTGTCCGCTAAAATGATTACTTTTGCCCATGGTTGATTGTTTTGTGGCAAAAGCAAAGTAACCAAACAAGGCTGACTCCTGCAATAGGTGCCAGCCCTGATTTTCTTGCCCGGCTCAAAAAAGTTTTATCTGACAGCAATAATTGTTTTATCGCACAAATAGCCAATATCGCTCCCAAGCACAAGCACATCGCCCACAACATCAAATGGGACATTTTGCATATATCGTCTGTTGGCTTACATCTCCAAATAGAGGTCAGAGGCGTATTGGATTTTCATCGTATATTAAAATTACAAATACAATACCTCCTCGTTATCGTCAAGGCATTTCTCATTGTCATTTTCGAATATATCGCTAAATTGTTTCGGGGCGTCAGTATGTATGGGCACAATTGTTTGTGGGAGAATATGCTCAACGAGGCGTTGCAATGATTGCGTATCGG